>DATJXR010000022.1:0-205485 GCA_035499995.1 Rhizomicrobium sp.
CATGGCATACGTTTACACGCCTGCCGGCGATCTCACGGCCCTCAATGACACCGTCCCCGGCACCGGCAGCGTGCCGCACTTTACCCTGGGCTACACGCCCGCCCACCAGCTGGCATCGGAGGCCTCGTCCGACCCGACCTACCTGCTCCAGCTCGCCTCGACCGGCACCGACACGTACTCCGCCCCCAACAGCCTGAACCAGGTCACGACCATCAACGGGGCTTCGGCCTCGGGCCATGACTGCCAGGGCAATGCCCAGCAATATTCCTACGACTGCAACGGCAACCTCATCGGCGACGGCACCTGGTCCTACGCCTACGATCCCGAGAACCGGCTGATCACCACGGGCAAGACCAGCGGCGGCACGGTCTCGGCCACTTATGCCTACGACCCGCTCGGCCGCCGCACGCACAAATCCGGCACCGGCGTCACCGAGACCTTCTTCCTCTCCGACGGCTCAGACGAGATCGGCGGCAAATGGATGGTCGCGGTTTGTCGGAATTCGAATGGTACAGTCGGGTGGGGTCGAACCACCGACCTCCGGATCCACAATCCGGCGCTCTAACCAGCTGAGCTACGACTGCCCGTTGCGAGGGGCCGGAACCTAGGGGCGAGGCCCGGCAAAATCAAGACGCGCGGCGGATCAACGGCTTATGGGCCCGGCAGGCCCTGGGCTCGCGCGTTGCCGGGCTCAGGCCGCCAGCGCCTGCCTGGCCGCGCGATATTCCTGCTCCACCCGGTCGACGAGCCCGGCCACGGTGGGTGCATCGGCGATCTGCCCGACGCCCTGGCCCGCCCCCCAGATGTCGCGCCAGGCCTTCTGCTTCATGTTGCCGCCCGAGCCGAAGTTCATCGTCGACTTGTCGGACTGCGGAAGATTGTCGGGATCGAGGCCTGCCGCGGCAACGGAGGCGCGCAGATAGTTGCCATGCACGCCGGTGAAGAGGTTGGTGTAGACGATGTCGCCGCCGCTCGCCGCCTCGACCAGCGCCGCCTTGTAGGCGGCGGGCGCGTTGGCCTCCCGGGTGGCGATGAAGCGCGTGCCCATGTAGGCAAGGTCGGCGCCCAGCGCCTGCGCGGCGAGGATCGCGCGGCCGTTGGCGATGGAGCCGGATAGCGCGATGGTGCCCTGCCAGAAGGTGCGCAGCTCCGCCACCAGCGCGAACGGGCTCATGACGCCGGCATGGGCCCCTGCCCCGGCGCAGACCGGGATCAACCCGTCCACGCCCTCGTCGACGGCCTTCTTCGCGTGGCGGATGTTGATGATGTCGTGCAGCACCACGCCGCCATAGCGGTGCGTGGACTCGACCACCTCCTTCGGCGCGCGCAGCGAGGTGATGATGATGGGCACCTCGTGCCTGGCGCAGGCCTCGTTGTCCTGCGCCAGGCGGTCGTTGGAGGAATGGCAGATCTGGTTGACGGCGAACGGCGCGGCCTTCTTGCCCGTCTCCTTTTCCCAGGCTGCCAGCTCCGTCTTGATGCGCACGATCCACTCTTCGAGCACCGGCGCGGGACGCGCGTTGAGGGCGGGGAACGCGCCCACGATGCCCGCCTTGCATTGCGCGATCACCAGCTCGGGCGCGGAGACGATGAACAGCGGCGAGCCGATGACGGGAAGGCGCAGCCGGCCCTCCATCGCTTTGGGAAGAGGCATGAACGTTCCTTTCAGGAATGGCGGTTGGCGGAACTGATCCTTGCGCGCCGCGCGCCGTCAAGGACCTTGCGGCGAATCGCGCGGAACGCCACAAGAGGCCGCCCCCAAAGGCCGCGCGCCATGGCCCAGCACACCATCGTTCCCGGACAAGCGCCGCTGTCGCTGTGGCGCGGGATCGCCGAAGGCGGCACGGCCGCCATCGCGCCCGCCGCGTGGCCGAAAGTGGAAAGGTCGCGCGCACTGATCGAGCGGGCGCTCGCCTCGGGTCAGGCGATCTACGGCGTCAACACGGGCTTCGGGAAGCTGGCGCAGACGCGCATCCCGGACGCAGAGCTCAAGCACCTGCAGCGCAACCTGGTGCTCTCGCATGCCGCGGGCGTGGGCGATCCATTGCCGGACGGCGTGGTGCGGCTGGTTCTGGCGCTCAAGGCGGCGAGCCTGGCGCGCGGGCATTCCGGCGTGCGGCGGGTGGTGATCGAACGGCTCATCGAGCTTCTGGAAAAGGACGTGCTGCCGGAAATCCCGGAGCAGGGTTCGGTCGGCGCGTCCGGCGATCTGGCGCCGCTGGCGCACATGTCGGCCGTCCTGATCGGGGAAGGATTTGCGCATTTCCGCGGCGAGCGGATGAGCGCGCGCGCCGCGCTGACGAAGGCCGGTATCGCGCCCGTCGAGCTCGAGGCCAAGGAGGGCCTCGCGCTGCTCAACGGCACCCAGGTCTCCACCGCGATGGCGCTGGTGGGACTGTTCGCGGCGGAGGCCAATCTCGAAGCGGCGCTGGTGGCTGGCGCCATGTCGACCGACGCCATCAAGGGCAGCGATACCCCGTTCGACCCGCGCATCCACCAGGTCCGCGGCCAGAAGGGCCAGATCGCGGCGGCGACGGCGCTGCGCGGGCTGATGGCGGCCAGCGATATCCGCAAATCGCACCTCGCCTGCGACCGCGTGCAGGACCCCTACTCCATCCGCTGCCAGCCGCAGGTGATGGGCCCGTGCCTGGACATGCTGCGCCACGCCGCCGAGGTGTTCGCGGTCGAGGCCAATGCCGCGACCGACAATCCGCTCGTGTTCGACAATGGCGACGTGCTCTCCGGCGGGAATTTCCATGCCGAGCCGGTGGCGATCGCGGCGGACGCGCTGGCGCTGGCCATCTCCGAGATGGGCGCGCTGAGCGAGCGGCGCATCGCGCTCCTGATCGACGCCTCGCTGTCGGGCCTGCCGCCGTTCCTCGCGGCCGAAAGCGGGGTCAATTCCGGCTTCATGATCGCGCATGTGACGGCGGCGGCGCTGGCATCGGAGAACAAGTCGCTGGCCCATCCGGCAAGCGTCGACTCCCTGCCGACTTCCGCCAACCAGGAGGACTTCGTGTCCATGGCGACCTTCGCGGCGCGGCGGCTTGCCCGCATGAACGCGAACACCGGCCGCATTCTGGCCATCGAGCTTCTCGCCGCCGCCGAAGGCTTCGAGTTCCACCGGCCGTTAAGAAGTTCGAAATCTTTGGAGGACGCGCATGCCCGCATTCGTGCCGCGGCGCCCCGTTTCGACCGCGACCGTTTCTTTGCGCCGTCCATAGCCGCCGCGCACGATTTGGTCGCCACCCGCGCCTTCGAGCCGCTGCTGGGCGAATTGCGGTTGCCTTCGGCGGCCCTGGCCCATCAGGCTTAATACTTTCCAAAATCTTTTCCGGCCAAACTCCCCGCGCGGACTGGTCACAGGTTGTTGACCGGCCGGAGAGACTCATCGACCGTCCCGGGCGTTCCGGGGACGTGCGAGAGGCGGGGATAGGCTTTCATGTGGTCTTACGCGGTCCGTCGGATACTGGGCGCGATCCCCACGCTCTTCATCATCGTCACGCTCGCCTTCTTCATGATGCGCATCGCGCCGGGCGGGCCGTTCGACAGCGAGCGCCGCCTGCCGCCGGAGATCGAGCACAACATCAAGGCCGCCTACGACCTCGATAAGCCCGTCTACGAGCAGTACGTCATCTATCTCGGCCGGCTGGCGCATTTCGACCTCGGCCCGTCCTTCAAGAACAAGGACTTCACGGTCACCCAGCTGATCGAAACCGGCCTGCCGGTCAGCGCGAAGCTCGGCCTGTCGGCGATGGTGCTGGCAATCCTGTTCGGCATCACTTTCGGCACCGTGGCGGCACTCAAGCAGAACCAGGCGACCGATTATGCCGTGATGTCCACGGCCATGATCGGCATCACCATACCGACCTTCGTCACCGCCCCCATCCTCACGCTGATCTTCGGCGTCTACGGCGTCAGCATGTTCGGGCTGGACCTGACGCTGCCGGTGGGCGGATGGAACGGCGGGGCGGTGCGCAACATGATCCTGCCGGTCATCGTGCTGGCCCTGCCGCAAACGGCGATCATCGCGCGGCTGGTGCGCGGAAGCATGGTGGAAGTGCTGCGCTCCAATTACGTGCGCACGGCCCGCGCCAAGGGCCTTCCCAACCGGCTGGTGGTGTTCCGCCATGCGTTGCGCGCCGCGCTTTTGCCGGTGGTGAGTTATCTCGGCCCGGCCATCGCGGGCGTGCTGACCGGCTCGCTGGTGGTGGAGACGATCTTCGGCATTCCCGGCATCGGCCGCTACTTCATCAACGGCGCACTCAACCGCGACTACACGCTGGTGATGGGCGTGGTGATCTATTACGCGAGCTTCGTCATCCTGCTCAATCTCGTCGCCGACATCCTCTACGCGGCGCTCGATCCGCGCGTGAGGCTCGACCGATGAGGATCATCGCCGCCGATCCCAACGCCATGCTGATCGCGCAGGCCCCGGTCATAAAGGGCCGCAGCCTGTGGATCGACGCGCGCAGGCGGCTGTTCGGCAACCGCGCTGCGGTGGCGAGCATCGTCCTGCTTTCGGCGATCGCCTTCCTGGCCGTGTTCGGGCCGCTGGTCTCGCCCTATGCCTACGACCAGACGAACTACGACATCGTCTCCTGCGCGCCCGACTGGTGGCCCGGCACGAACGTGCTGTGCCATGCCGGGGGGCAGCACTGGTTCGGCACAGACAATCTCGGGCGCGACCTTTTCGTGCGCGTGCTCTACGGCGCGCGGGTGTCGCTGGCCGTGGGCCTCGTCGCCACGCTGGTCAGCCTCGTCATCGGCGTCGCCTATGGCGCGGTGGCGGGCTTCCTGGGCGGCTTTCTGGACGAGCTGATGATGCGCTTCGTCGACGTGCTCTATTCCCTGCCCTACATCTTCCTCGTGATCATCCTGATGGTCGTGTTCAACGGGAACTTCTACCTGCTGTTCGTGGCCATCGGCGCGGTGGAATGGCTGACCATGGCGCGGATCGTGCGCGGCCAGACGCTCTCCATCAAGCAGAAGGAGTTCATCGAGGCCGCGCGCGCGGCGGGCGTGAACACCTTCACCATCATCCGCCGCCACGTCATTCCCAACGTGCTGGGGCCGGTGGTGGTCTATGTGACCCTGACCGTGCCGACCGCGATCCTGGCGGAGAGCTTCCTCTCCTTCCTCGGGCTCGGCATCCGCGAGCCGTTGACCTCGCTGGGCGTGCTGATCTCCGACGGCGCGGCGCAGATGGAGACCTCGCCCTGGCTGCTGGCCTTCCCGGTGCTGTTCATGGTCGTGACGCTGTTCTCGTTCAACTTCATCGGCGACGGGCTGCGCGACGCCCTGGACCCGAAGGACCGCTGAGATGGGCGCGCCGATCCTCAAAGTCCGCGATCTCGACGTGCGCTTCTCGACGCATGACGGTGAGGTCCATGCCGTCAGGCGCGCCAGCTTCGACATCCGCGAAGGCGAATGCCTGGGCGTGGTGGGCGAATCCGGCTCGGGCAAAAGCCAGCTTTTCCTCGCCACCATGGGCCTGCTCGCCTCCAACGGCCGCGCCACCGGCAGCGTCCTGTTCCGTGGCGATGAGATCCTCAATGTGAGCGAGGCGCAGCTCAACCGGCTGCGCGGCTCCAAGATCACCACCATCTTCCAGGATCCGCTCACCTCGCTGACGCCGCACATGACCATCGGCGCGCAGGTGATCGAGGCGCTGCGCGTCCACCAGCGCGTTTCCTACGGCGAAGCGCAGAAGCGCGCGACGGAAATCCTCGATCTCGTGCGCATCCCCGAGGCGCGCAACCGCATGGCCCAGTATCCGCACGAGCTTTCGGGCGGCATGCGCCAGCGCGTGATGATTGCCATGGCGACGGTATGCGGTCCCGACCTCCTGATCGCGGACGAGCCGACCACCTCGCTCGACGTGACGGTGCAGGCGCAGATCCTGGACATCATGCGCGACCTCAAGAAGGAGCTGAAGACCGCCATCGTCATGATCTCCCACGACATGGGCGTGATCGCCGCCACCGCCGACCAGGTGCTGGTGATGCGCGAGGGTGAAATCGTGGAATCCGGCGCGGTCGACGACATCTTCTACAAGCCCCAGCACCCCTATACGAAGACGCTGCTCGACGCGATGCCGCGCATCGACAAGCCGGTGCGCGCGGGGCACGCGGCGCTGGCGCCGATCTCCTCCATCGGCGCGGAGAACGAGTTGCTCGACGTGGAGGACCTTTCGGTCTACTTCCCCATCAAGGTCAGCGGCTTTCCCTTCCGCAAGACCAAGCCGCTGCGCGCGGTGGACGGAGTGAGCTTCAACCTGCGCCAGGGCGAGACGCTGGGCATCGTGGGCGAATCCGGCTGCGGCAAGTCCACCTTGGCGCGCGCGGTGCTCGATCTTCTGCCGAAGACCGACGGCGCGGTGGTGTGGTGCGGCCGCGACATGGGCCGGCTGCAGCGCGAAGAGATCCGCAAGCTGCGCAAGGAATTCCAGATCGTCTTCCAGGATCCGCTGGCGAGCCTCGATCCCAGGCTCACCATCGGCCAGTCCATCGCCGAGCCGCTGAAGTCGCTCCGGCCGGACATGCGCCGGGCGGAGATCATGGACGAGGTGGCGCGCGTCATGGAACGCGTGGGTCTCGATCCCGCCTGGATCAACCGCTATCCGCACGAATTCTCAGGCGGCCAGAACCAGCGCGCCGGCATCGCCCGCGCCATGATACTCAAACCCAAATTGATCATCTGCGACGAAGCGGTGAGCGCGCTCGACGTCTCCATCCAGTCGCAGATCGTGGACCTGATCCTGAGGCTGCAGGACGAGCTCCGCATGTCGCTGATCTTCATCAGCCACGATCTGTCGGTGGTGCGCCAGCTCGCCCACCGCGTGATGGTGCTCTACATGGGCCGCATCGTGGAGCTGGCCGACCGCAACGCCATCTACGAGGATCCGCGCCATCCCTATACCCGCGCGCTGATCTCGGCCGTGCCGATCCCCGATCCCAAGGCGGAGCGCGCCAAGGCCCGCGTGCTCCTGCCCGCCGACCTGCCCTCGCCGCTCGACACGCGCGTGCAGCTCACCTTCCTCAAGTCGAAGATGATCGACGATCCGGACGCCCAGCAGTACCGCCCGCAGCTGATCGAGGTCGCCACCGGCCACTACGTGGCCGAGCACGATCCGATGTGACTACTTCACCCGCACCACCTTGAACTGGTGATGGCTGTCGTTGATCGCGAGATTGTAGCTGCCGAAGGCGCCGCGGGTGATGGTGACCTTGTTGTCCTTGGGGTCGCCGGAGAAATGGGCGCGGTCGGATTCGCCCTCCTGCTGGCGCCAGACCTGGCCGTTGTCGAGGAAGACGATGAACTTTCCGAACGGATTGTAGGAATAGTCCGTCACCCCCGCAGTGATGCTGTCGACCTCGGTGGTCTCGATGGCCGACTGCTCCCGCTTCGCCTGGGGCGTGGATTCCTGGCCGAACTGCTGGGGCGTGGTCTGCTTCGCCTCCGTGCCGGAACCGAATAGCGAGCCGATGTCGAAGCCGAACCAGGATTTCTGCTCGTCCTTGGTGGGCGCGTGGTCGAGGGTGGCGGGCGGCGTGGCGAGCGCGTCCTTCACCCGGGGGCTCAGGGCGTCGTAACAGGCGAGCCGGTCCTTGTCGTCGGAGATCCTGGCGCATTCGCCGAGCTTCTCCAGCACGTCGTCGCGCGCGCCGGCCAGCGCCGCCCCGCATTGAGCCAGCAAAATCACGCCGGCTATTAAGCCCGCAGCCCTGAAGTTCATCTCTCGTCAACCCGATTGTGGCTCAATAGCCGTTGGGGAACCGCCCGACCTTAGGGCAAGGCTTGGCTTTAGGCGAGCCTCGCGAACGGGCCAGCGTCCCCGGACTGGAGTGCGCCTATGGGGGACAAGAGCTGGATTTTGACCCGCCGCGGGTTGATCGGCGCCGGCACGGCGGCGGCCGTCGCGGGCGGCGCCGCGTTCTCCCTGCGCGGCGGCACCCAGGCGCGGCACGCGGTCGTGGACGGGCGCACGTTAAATCGCGGCAACGGCGCGGAACCGGACAGCCTCGATCCCCACAAGGTCGACGGCAACTGGGAATACAACATCATCGCCGACATGTTCGCCGGCCTGATGACCGAGGACGCCGCCGGCAATCCCATGCCGGGCGCCGCGCTCTCCTACGACGTGAGCCCCGACGGTCTCGTCTATACCTTTCACCTGCGCCGGCATAACTGGTCGGACGGCGTTCCGGTCACGGCGCACGACTACGTCTTCGCCTTCCGGCGCATCCTGGACCCGAAGACCGCCTCGCCCTATGCCTCGATCCTTTATCCGATCAAAAATGCCGAGTCCGTCAACAGCGGCAAGCTCGCGCCCGATCAGGTCGGCGTGCAGGCGATCGACAGCCGCACGCTGCAGATCGACTTCCGCATCCAGGTGCCCTACGTCGCGCAGCTGCTGACCCATTTCACCACCTTCGCGATCCCAAGGCACATCGTGGAGAAATACGGCGACCGCTGGATCGATCCGGGCAACGTCGTCACCAATGGGCCCTTCGTGCTGCACGAATGGGTGCCCAACGACCATATCCTGCTGGTCAAGAACTCCGAATTCTACGACCGCGACAGCCTGAAGATCGACCGCGTCTACTACTACCCGACGCCGGACTATTCGGCCGCGCTGAAGCGCTTCCGCGCCGGCGAGCTGGACACCACCAACGGCATTCCGGCCCAGGAGATCGACTGGCTGAAGCTGGAGATGCCGCAGAACCTGCGCGTGGCGCCGTTCATCCTGACGCAGTACATCCAGTACAACCTCACGCGCCGACCGTTCGACGACGTGCGGGTGCGCACGGCGCTGTCGCTTGCCATCGACCGCGAGATCATCGCGCGACGGGTGATGCGCGCCGGCGAGAAGGCGGCCTACGCCTTCGTGCCGCCCAACATGCCCGGCTATCCGGGCAAGCCCCGGCTCGGCTTCGAGCATAAGCCGATGGCCGCGCGCATCGCCGAAGCCAGGGCTCTGCTCGCCCAGGCCGGCTTCGGGCCCAACAATCCGCTGGTTTTCGACTACAATTACCAGAATCAGACCGACGCCAGGCTGATCGCGGTGGCGTTCCAGGCCATGTGGAAGAACGTCGGCGCGCAGGTGCGGCTGGTGCCGTCCGAAAGCCAGGTGCACTACAATCTCCTGCGCAAGCAGCAATTCGATGCGGCCTGGTCCGGCTGGGTGGCCGACTATCGCGACGCCAAGAACTATCTCATGCTGTGGGAAACCTCCGCCGCCGACCTCAATTTCGGGCGTTATTCCAACCCGAAATACGATTCGCTGATGGCCCAGTCCGACGCCGAGCGCGACCCCGCGGCGCGCGCGGAGCTTCTGCAGCAGGCCGAGCAGATCGTGCTTGACGACGCCGCCTTCGCGCCCATCTACTTCGGCGTTTCGCGGAATCTGGTTTCGACCGCCGTCAAGGGCTGGATTCCCAATCCGGTCAATATCAACCGTTCGCGCTTCCTGTCGCTCGATCGCACCCTGACGAGCGCCTGACGCGCCCAGTCCGGGAGTAAGCATGCACCGCGCGCTGGCCGCCGCGTTCCTGTTTGCGCTTGCCGCCTGCTCCAAGGCGCCGGACGAGGGCGTGGTGCTCAACCGCGGCAACCCCGCCGACATAAAGAGCCTCGATCCGGCCTATATCCAGGGCAATTGGGAAGCCTGGCTCCTGGGCGACGTGCTGATGGGTCTGACCACGGAAGGCCCGCGCGCCGAGCCGGTGCCCGGTGCCGCGGCGAACTGGGAGGTGTCGAGGGACGGGCTCACCTGGACCTTCCACCTGCGCAAGCATCTGTGGTCGGATGGCGTGCCGGTGACGTCGCAGGACTTCGTCTTCGCCTGGCGGCGCGAGATGGATCCGGGGACCGCGGCGGTTTACTCCTACAATCTCTGGGTCGTGAAGAACGCGCAGGCCGTGAGCGCCGGAAAGCTGCCGCCCGCGGCGCTGGGCGTGGAAGCGCCGGACGATTCGACCCTCATCGTCCATCTCGAGCATCCCGCGCCCTACCTGCCCGAACTGCTCGACCACCAGGTGGCCTGGCCCATTCCGCGCCACGTCTACCTCAGATACGGCAACGCCTGGGCCCGCATCGGCCGCCACGTGGCCAACGGTCCCTACACCGTCGCCGCCTGGGTGCCCAACGACCACATCACGCTGCGCAAGAACAAGCTGTTCTACGATGCGGCCCATGTGCGCATCGACACCGTGAACTATTACGTCCTCAACGATTCCGAGGCGGCGCTCAGGGAATTCCGCGCCGGCCAGCTCGACACGCTCAATCCTTTTCCCAATGACGAGATCGACTGGATGCGCGCCAACATCCCGCGCGCGATCAAGATCGCGCCCTATCTCGGCACCGCCTATATCGTGATGAACCTCAGGCACAAGCCGCTGGACGATTTGCGCGTGCGCGAGGCGATCAACCTCGCCTACAATCGCGAGGCGCTGACCGGGCGCGTGCGCCGCA
This sequence comes from Rhizomicrobium sp., assembly GCA_035499995.1. GTDB lineage: Bacteria > Pseudomonadota > Alphaproteobacteria > Micropepsales > Micropepsaceae > Rhizomicrobium. Next base: position 10,477 of record DATJXR010000022.1, read on the forward strand.
TCGGCGAGCGGCCCGCCTACCACATCGTGCCGCCCGGCATCGCGAACTATCCCGGCGGCAACGAGCTCGATTTCATCGGCATGCCCTTTGCCCGGCGCGTGGCGAAGGCGCAGGCGCTGATGCGCGCGGCCGGCTACGGGCCCGATCGCCGCCTGAAGCTGAAGCTGCTTTCCTCCACCAACCCCGACAGCCGCCGCGGCTGCGCCGCCACGCAGGAGATGCTCAAGGCCATCTACATCGACGTGGACCTGGAGGCGACCGAAAACGGCACCTTCCTGAATCGCCTGCAGACGCACGATTTCGATCTCGGCTTCGCGTCCTGGATCGCGGACTTCAACGACGCGAGCAACTATCTCGACCTGCTGCGCACCGGCGCGGGCGAGAACTACGGCTCCTACAGCAACCCGAAATACGACGCGCTGATGGACGAAGCCCAGAAACAGACGGACCTCAAGGTCCGCGGCGCGATGATGAAACAGGCCGAGCGCATGGTGCTGGACGACTACGTCTGGGTGCCGCTCTATTTCATGGTCACCCGCGAGGTGGTCCAGCCCTACGTGAAAGGCTGGATTCCCAACAGCAAGGACTTCAACCGCAGCCGCTGGCTCTGGATCGAAAGAGGCCACACGACCGGCTGACGGCCTCGCATTCCGCCATGGTTGAGCCGCGTCCGCAGCCGTGGCAGTTTCCGCCCGCGCGACCCCGTAGCTCAGCCGGATAGAGCAGCGGTTTCCTAAACCGCAGGCCGGGTGTTCGAATCACCCCGGGGTCGCCAATCCGCATCGCGGCGCAATCGACGCGGACGTCACCACGAGGTCGCTCTCGCACACGGGCTTCAACGCCGCCCTGGCGGCGGCGATCGGTCCGGCCCGACGCGCAGCCGGCGACGCCGTGCTTTTCACCCCCGACTCGGGCGATCTCGCGGGACATCATTTTGTCGTCGTGGATGCAAACGGTGTCGCCGGCTATCAGGCCAACCCGGACCATGTGATCGAGGTCGCCGCCTCGCACATCGATATCGGCGATTTCGCGCAGACGCCGGTGGCGCCCTACTCCGCCAATTCCTTCTGCGCGTCGTCGCTCCAGGGGAAGACGATGCCGCGGTCGGGGTGGACGAGCTTTTTCCTCTGGCCCTTGTAGCTGAAGGTGCCGAGCAGGTCGCGCAGGAATTCGAGCCGCGCCGTCTTCTTCACATCGGCCCTGACGATGCGCCACGGCGCGCCGGCATGGCTGGTGCGGCGGAACATGACGTCGCGGGCTTTGGAATAGTCGTCCCAATGCGCTTGCGCGGCCTCGTCGACGGGCGAGATCTTCCACTGCTTCAGCGGATCGTCGCGCCGCGCCTTCAGCCGCTTCTTCTGCTCCCTGCGGTCGATGTCGAGATAGTATTTGCGGATGTGGAGCCCATCGCGGATCAGCATCTGCTCGAACGGCACCACGGAATCGAGGAACGCCTCGACCTGCTTCATCTTCGCGAAGCCCATGACGCGCTCCACGCCCGCGCGGTTGTACCAGGAGCGGTTGAACACCACGAATTCCGAGGCGGCCGGAAGGTAGGGCACGAAGCGCTGGAAATACCACTCGGTTTCATCGCGGTCCGAGGGCTTGCCCGGCGCATGCACGCGGGTCTCGCGCGGGCTCATGTGCCCGGTGAGCCGCTTGATGGTGCCGTCCTTTCCCGCCGCGTCGCGACCCTCGAGAATGACGAGCACGCGCGCGCCGTCCGCGATCAGCTCGCGCTGGAGCTTGACCAGCTCGATCTGCAGCTCATAGAGCGACTTCTTGTAGTGGCGGTCATGGCCGCCATCGTCGTCGTCGTCGTCCTCGTCGTCGTGCTTGCTCATGGAGTACCCGGAAGGCGCTGCCAGGGCACTATAGCCCCGCCGGCGGAGTCCATCCTAACGGCCGAAATCCCGAATGTTTCCGCGAGCGTGGAATCCGACAGCGCTGCGCCGGGCGCGCCGCGCGAGGCCACCTGCCCCTGCTTGAGCACGATCAAGGCGTGACAAAAGCGCGAGGCGAGCGATAGGTCGTGCAGCGTCACGGCCACCGCGGCGCCGCGCCGCGCCTCCTCGCCCAGAAGTTCCATCAGGCGAAGCTGGTGCGCGGGATCGAGATGCGCGGCGGGCTCGTCGGCCAGCAGGATGGGCGCGCGGGTGGCGAGCGCGCGGGCGAACAGCACCCGCGCCCGCTCGCCGGCGGAAAGCTCGTCCATGCGGCGCGACGCGAACGCCCGCGCGTCGCAGCGGTCCAGCGCGGCATCGATGGCCATTTCATCGTCGCGTGACAGCGGCGCCAGCGGCGCGCGGAACGGCAGGCGGCCGAGCGCCACGAGCTTGCGCGCCGGCACCGGCCATTCGGCCTCCGAGGATTGCGGCAGGTAGGCGATGTTCCGCGCCAGCGTCTCGCGCGTCCACTCCGCCAGCGGCTTGCCGAGCACGTTCACGGCGCCCGAGTCCGGCACGAGAAATCCCAGCGCGACCCTGAGCAGCGTCGTCTTGCCCGCGCCGTTGGGGCCGACCAGGCCGGTGACGCTGCCGGGCACGAAGCCGGCGGTGACGCCATGCAAGACGCGCCGCGCGCCATAGCTGGCGCTCACGCGCTCGAAGAGCAGCGCCGCGCTCATGCCTCGCGCCTCAGCTTCAGGATCAGCCAGATGAAGAACGGCGCGCCGAGCAGGGCGGTCAGCACGCCCAGCGGCAATTGCCCGTCCGGCGCGATCAGGCGCACCGCGATATCCGCGGCCGCCACCAGCGCGCCGCCGCCGAGCGCCGACGGCCAGATCAGCCGTGCCGGCTCATGGTCGTAGAACGGGCGCAACAGATGCGGCACCACGATGCCGACGAAACTCACCGCGCCGGTCGCCGCGGTCGCCGCGCCGGTGGCCAGCGCAACGCCGATCACCACGCGGCGGCGCACGGCGTGGACGTCGATCCCCAGGCTGTTCGCCGCCTCCTCGCCCAGAACCAGCGCGTCGAGCCCGCGCCGCGCCGTCAGCATGACGGCGATCCCCAGCGCCACCAGCGGCGTCGCGAAAGCGAGATCGCTCATGGTGCGGTCCTTCAGGGAGCCCAGCATCCACGTCACCATCTCGCTCATGGCGTAGGGATTGGGCGCCAGCGCCAGCGCCAGCGCCATCAGCGCGGTGGCGAGGCTCGCGATCGCCACGCCCGCCAGCACCAGCGCCATCACGCCCGCGCCCGCGCGCGACAGGAGATAGAGGATCGCCGCCGACCCCAGCGCGCCCAGAATGGCGAAGAGCGGAAGCAGCGCGGGCGAAACGGCGGCAAGCCCGAAATACAGCGCCAGGATCGCGCCCAGCCCCGCCGACGACGTCACCCCCGTCACGCCCGGCTCTGCGAGCGGATTGCGGAACAGTCCCTGCAGCGAAGCGCCGCTCGCGCCCAGCGCCCCGCCCGCGACCAGGGCGAGCAACGCGCGCGGCAGCCGGATTTCGCGGGCGATGATGCCGGCGGCGCCGTGCCCGTTCAGCAATCCGGAAACGAGATCGCCCGCCGGCAATCCCGAAGGACCGATGAAGAAGGACAACGCCGCGAACAGCAGCGCCAGCGCCGCCAGCGACAGCGTCATCAGGCTCGCGCCGGAGACCAGGCGTGGCGCCAGGGACAAGGTTCGCGACGATGCGGCCATCGGCGTTGCGTCCATCGACGTCGCCGCTCTGCGGGGGATTCCGCGTGCCCCGGCTCGCCCGGCCGGAGGATGGACGACGCGCGGCGGCAGGTCTCCTGGCTCGCGGCCCGCGCTTCCGCCTTCCCGTTGCCAGTGGCCTGTGGAGCGCGCCTCGCCGCCTACAGTTGCGGGGACAGCCGCGGAATTGGACCGCGTTCCCTTGACCGTCGCGTCGGCTCAGTTCTTAGGCCGCGCCGCCGGCGCCCGCAAGCGGGCTCTCTCAGCCAGCGCCTCGAGCGGCGCGGCCGCATCCGCCGACCACGGCCCGGGGCAGAGCAGCGGCGTGAGCGACAGATGCGCGACCGCGACGCGGCCCTTGAGCGCGGCCAGCGCCGGATGGCGCAGGATCAGGTCGGCCTGCGCGGGCGTGGCCTCCTTGGCGTCGTTGAGCACCAGAAGCTCCGGCGGATCGGCGACGATCATCTCGACGGGCACCGTGCCGTTGCGGGCCTGATGCATCCGTGGTCCCGCATCGCGCATGCCGCCGGCGCGCAGGACCTCGTCCGTCACGCCGCCGCCGGTGACATAGCCGTTGGGCTCGTAGATCAGCGTGGCGACGGGCGGCGCCGGCGCGCGCATCCGCGCGGCGGCGAGCTTCGCGTCCATGTCCGCGATCAACCTTTCGGCGCGCGTCTGCTCGCCCAGCACCTCGCCGAGGGCGCGCGTGATGCCGCGGATGTCGGCAAGGGAATTCGCCATCGGCACGTCGTAGACGCGGATGCCCGCGGCGGCGAGCACCGCATGAAGCTTCTGGTTCACATACCGATAGGTGATGACGAGATCGGGATGCTTGGCCAGCACCGACTCCGCGTCCTGGTGGATCAGCGGGATGCCCTTCACCCGGCCAGCGATGGTGGAGACCACCGGATGCCGGTCCGCCGCGAGGTAGGACAGCGCGGCGATGCGCTCCCGCGGCAGGAGGCGATAGACATATTCATCGGTGCAGACGAGCAGCGAGACGACATGCTGCGGCGCGGCAAAAGCGGGCGGCGCAAGGGCCAGCAGCGCGGCGATCAATCCTACATGCCAGCCATGTGCCATGCGCATATTGACCCGCTACTTCCAGCCGCCCACCTCACGCCAGACAACCCCGGAGGTTCCTCTTGCGCAAGTCCGCTCTCGCCCTGTCCGTGCTCGCCGCGACCGTATCCTATGTCACGCTCGCCTGCGCGTCGCCCGCCGGCGTGCTCGCCGCCAACAAGGCCGCCATGGGCGGCCATGCGTGGGACGGCAAGGCCTCCGTGACGCTGACCTATGCCTATTCCGGCCAGGGCATGACCGGGACCATCAAATCGGTGGACGACCTCGGGGGCGGCGCGTGGGTCGACGACGTCGCGATCGGCCCGGCCAAGCTCGCCAACGGATTCGACGGCAGCCACGCCTGGCAGAAGGACCAGTCCGGCACCGTGACGCAGCAGGACGGCGGCGACGCGCGGCCGCTTTCGGTCAACGAAGGCTATCGCCGCGCCAACATGTGGTGGCGGCCGGGCTTCGGCGGCGCGACCGTCGTGGACGACGGCCGCAAGAGCGAAGGCGGCTCCACCTACGACGTGCTGACGGTCACGCCCAGGGACGGCAAGGACTTCGACGCGTGGTTCGACGCGAAGAGCCATCTTCTGTGGCGCATCGTCGAGCAGCAGGGCATGCAGCACAGCGTCACCACGCTGACCGATTACCGCGCCGTCGACGGCGCGATGTTCGCCTACAAGACCAACATCAGCATCGGCGACGCGAAATACGACCAGAACGCCACGCTCACCTCGGTGGATTTCGGCGGCCCGCGGCCTGCCGCGGCCTTCGCCATGCCCAAGGTGACCGTGAACGACTTCTCCATCGCCAACGGGGTGGCCCAGACCTCGTTGCCCTTCGACCTCATCAACAATCACATCTACGCCCATGTCGCGGTGAACGGCAAACCGTTCGTGTTCATCTTCGACACGGGCGGGGTGAATCTGGTGACGCCGCCGACGGCGCAGCTGCTCGGCCTCTCGGCGGAAGGCCACATGCAGGGCAACGGCGCCGGCGAAGGCCACATCGACATACAGTTGACCAGGATCCAGTCGCTGCAGGTGGGCGATGCCACGATCAGGGACCAGGTTTTCCCGGTGGCGCCGCTGGACCAGCTTTCGGACGTCGAGGGCGTGGACCAGCAGGGCATGGTGGGCTTCGAGACATTCCGCCGCTTCGTCACCCGCGTCGACTACGGCACGCACACCCTCACCCTGATCGATCCCAGGCATTTCGATCCCAGGGACGCGGGCGTGGGCCTGCCCTTCGTGTTCTACGGCAACGGCATCGCCATCCAGGCATCGCTGAACGGCCATGGCGGCAGCTTCACGGTCGATACCGGCTCGCGCGTGTCGCTGACGCTGAACGGGCCCTGGGCCGCGAAGAACGGCATCACCGGCGCGGGCATGAAGAGTGTCAGCGGCGTCACCGGCTGGGGCGTGGGCGGACCGTCGCATGCCATCGCCATGCGCGGCAGCGACTTCGAGATGGGGTCGTTCAAGGTCGACCGCCCGGTCGCGGAGATCTCGACGGATCGCGGCGGCGCCTTCTCCGACGCTTCGCTCGCCGGCAACATCGGCGCGGGCATCCTGAAGCGCTACGTCGTCACGCTCGACTACGGGCACTCCACGATGTACCTCAAGCCGATCGCGGGGCAACCCGCGGACCTCGACACCTTCGACCGCGCGGGCATGTGGTACAACCGGTCGGCCGACGGCTACACGGTGATCGACGTCATGAAAGGGACGCCCGCCGAGGCGGCCGGCCTCAGGCCCGGCGACACCATCCTGGCCGTGAACGGCACGCCCGCGAAGGACATCCCGCTCTACCAGATGCGCATGCAGATGCGCGACAGCGCCGCCGGCACGACCGTGACGTTCAGGGTCCGGAATGCGGCGGGCACCCACGACACCGAGGTCACGCTGCGCGACCTGATCTGACGGCGTTCCGGAGGGACGGGCGCGGCCTTTTCCCGCTTCCGGGCGGGACCGGGCCGCGCCGCCATTCCCGCGGCGCACCGGTTGCGTTGACTTTGGGGCACCGGGCCGCTGCTATGGCCGCCGCCCGTGGAAGGATCCCATGTTCAAGTCCGGTGCCGCGTTCCTCGCCGTGTTCCTCGTGCTCTCGCCCGCGCATGCCAATGACGCCGCGAAGATCCTCGCCGCCAACAAGGCTGCGAGCGGCAACTGGTCCGGCAAGGAGACGTTGACGCTCTCCTATTCCTATGCGGGCCAGGGCCTGGACGGCACATCCCAATCGAAGATCGATGTGCGGCAGGGCCGCTTCGTGGATTCCTACGACATCGCGCCCGACACCGGCGCGAGCGGCTTCGATGGCGCGCACGCATGGGAGAAGGAACCCTCCGGCACCGTGACCAACCAGGCCGGCGGCGATGTGCTGCCGCTTGCCGTCAACGAGGCCTATCGCGACCGCAACGGCTGGTGGAGGCCGGGTTTCGGCGGCGCGACGGTTACGGGCGCCGGCAGCAATACCGACATGAGCGGCACGTTCGACGTGCTGACGGTGACGCCGAAGGGCGGCAAGAGCTTCGAGGCATGGTTCGATTCCAGGACCCACCTGCTCGCGCGCACCGTCGAGAAGCAGGTCACGCTCACTTACACCACCTCCTACAGGGACTATTCGCCAGTGGACGGCGCGATGATCGCGCACCGGCTGATCGTCACGGATGGGACCAGCGTCGCCGATGCGCAGACCTACACGCTGGTCTCGGCGCGCTTCTCGAAGGCCCTGCCCGCCTCGGCCTACGCGCGGCCGAAGGCGGAGCTGCACGACTACGCCATCGCGGGCGGCGCGCCTTCGACCACGGTGCCGTTCCGGCTGCTCAACAACCACATCTACGCGGACGTGTCGGTCGATGGCGGCGCGCCGATGCCGTTCATCTTCGACACGGGCGGGCACGACATCCTGACGCCCGACACGGCCAGGATGCTGCACGTCCGCTCCGCGGGCGCGACGGCTTCCACGGGCGGCGGCGATGCCGTGGTGCAGAGCGGCGAGGCGCGCGTGGAATCCATCCGCGTGGGGGATGCCACGATCACCGATCAGCCGGTCAGCGTGCTCCAGTTCAGCGCGCCGGGCGTGGAAGGCATCCGCGAGGCCGGCATGGTGGGCTACGAGTTCTTCGCCCGCTTCGTCATGCGGATCGACTACGGCAGGCAGACCCTCACCTTCTTCGACAAGCGCGCCTTCGACCCGAAGACCGCGGGCACGCCCGTGCCCATGGCGCTCTATCATCAGTTCCCCGAAGTGCGCGGCAGCTATGACGGCATCCCGGCGCGGTTCGGGATCGATACCGGCGCGCGCTCGCCGCTGCTGCTGACGCGGCCTTTCGCGGAACAGCACAAGCTGCGCGACGGGGCCGCGAAGGGCGTGGACGCGATGACGGGCTGGGGCGTGGGCGGGCCGACGCGGTCGTTCGTCGAGCGCGGCGGCGACCTGGTGCTCGGCGGCGTCACGATCCCCCACCCCGTGACCATGCTGTCCACGGACAAGGGCGGCGCCGGCGGCTCGGACGCGTTCCCCAACAATGTCGGCGGCGGCGTGCTCAAGCGCTTCGTCGTCACCTTCGATTACGATCGCGGCCTGCTCTACCTGAAGCGCATCGACGCCCCCGTTGCCGACCTGGACACCTTCGACCGCGCCGGCGCCTGGTTCAACGACAGCCCGGAGGGCTTCGAGGTCATCGACATCACCCATGGCGGGCCGGCCGAGGCGTCCGGCCTGAAGAAAGGGGATTTCGTGACCGCGGTCGACGGCGTGCCGGCCGGCCGGATCCATCTTTACGATCTGCGCATGCGCCTGCGCGACGACCCGCCGGGGACCGTCGTGACGCTCGCGGTGAAGGGCGGCGGGGACGTGAAGGTGACGCTGCGGGATCAGATCTGAACGCGAATAGCGAGTAGCGAATAGGGAGGGAAATGGAGCCGGGGCCGGCCAGTTGCCCTGCCACCCGCTATTCGCTATTCGCTACTCGCTACTCGCGCCTCCCGGAGCTTCCCATGCCCATCTACCGCGCGCCGCTGGACGATTATCGCTTCCTGTTCAACGAGCTGTTCGAGGCCGGCAAGCAGGCCGACCTGCCGGGCTTCGAGAACCTCACGCCCGACCTGGTCGAGGACATCCTGACCAACGCCGGCAAGTTCGCCGAGGAAGTGCTCCAGCCCATCAACCAGTCCGGCGACGAGGAAGGCTGCCATTTCGAGAACGGCGTGGTGCGCACGCCGAAGGGCTTCAAGGAAGCCTACAAGGCCTATGCCGAGGCCGGCTGGGGCGCGCTGGCCGCGCCGGAGAAGGCCGGCGGCTCGGCCATGCCGATGATGGTGACCATGGCGGTGGCGGAGATCATGCAGTCCGCCAACCAGTCGTTCTCCATGTATCCCGGCCTCACCGGCGCGGCGGCCGGCGCGCTGCTCGCCACCGGCGCGCCGTGGATGAAGGAGAACATCGCGCCCAGGATGATCTCCGGCGAATGGTGCGGCACGATGTGCCTGACCGAGCCCGGTTGCGGCACCGATCTTCGCCTGATGAAGACCCGCGCGGTGGAGCAGCCCGACGGCACCTATCGCATGACCGGCACCAAGATCTTCATCTCCGGCGGCGACCACGACCTGACCGCCAACATCGTCCACATGGTGATCGCGAAGATCCCCGACGAGAACGGGCAGATCCACGACGATCTTTCCACCGTCAATTTCTTCATGGTGCCGAAATTCCTGGTGGACGAGAGCGGCAGGATGGGCGCGCGCAACGGCGTTTCCACCGGCGGCATCGAGAAGAAGATGGGCATCAAGGCGCAGGCGACCTGCGTGCTGAATTTCGACGATGCCGTGGCGTGGCGGCTGGGGCCCAAGCCGGAGCCGGCCAGGCCGGGCGAGAAGCGCTCCGCCTCGGCGGGCATGGCGGGCATGTTCGGCATGATGAACGCGGCGCGGCTGGGCGTCGGCGTGCAGGGCATCTCCATCGGCGAGGTCGCCTACCAGAACGGCGCGGCCTATGCGCAGACCCGCCGCGTCGGCCACGCGCTGACCGGACCGAAGGAGCCGGACCAGTCCGCGGATATCGAGCTCGTGCATCCCGACGTGCGACGCATGCTGCTGCATTGCCGCTCCTTCGTGGAGGGCGCGCGCGCCGTGGCGATGTGGACCACGCTCAACATGGCGATCGCCAATTCGGCGCGGCCGGAGAAGGACGCGGCCGGGTTCCTCTCCGACCTGCTGACGCCGGTGATCAAGGCGTTCTTCACCGACATGGGCTTCGAGGCCGCGAACATGGCGATGCAATGCTATGGCGGCCACGGCTACATCCGCGACAACGGCGTGGAGCAGTTCGTACGCGACGGGCGCATCAACCAGACCTACGAGGGCGCCAACGGCGTGCAGGCGATGGACCTGGTGGGCCGCAAGCTCGGCCGCAAGGGCGGCGCCGCCCCCATGGCGCTGTTCGCGGTGCTGAACGGATTCGTCTCGGAGAACGAGAAGGACGACGCGCTCGCGCCCTTCGTCAATCCGCTCAAGCGCGGCGCCGATACGCTGCAGCAGGCGACGATGTGGCTCGCCCAGCACGGCCTGGCCAATCCCAACGATGCCGGCGCCGGCGCCTACGACTATCTGCGCCTCATGGGCATCGTGGTGGTGGGCTGGATGTGGGCGCGGATGGCCAGGCTCGCGCAGGCCAGGCTCGCGGGCCAGCCGGCCAACCGGCAGTTCTACGAGCAGAAGCTCGTCTCCGCCCGCTACTGGATGGAGCGGCTGATGCCCGAATGCCCGATGCTGTTCGAGCGCATCCAGGCCGGCAGCGAAGCGCTGATGGCCTACGTGCCGGAAGTGGCGTAGCGGACACGCAAAAGGCGGAGGCCGCGTCCGGCTCCCGCCTCTTCCCGACGCCGAGAGCCGGCCAGCCGCCTTGCGGCAGCGGGCACTGTCGTTGCGTCTCTCCCCGGGCTTGCCGGAACCGGATGCGTCTGCCCGCGCCAGCGCGGGTTCGCGTCTTCCGATCCCTTCCGGATGCGCGCGAGGCCCGCATCCCTTGCCCTGTATGTCCTCGCGTCAAATTCGCAGTGTCATGGCTTTCGCGTGTCCTGTACGGAACAAGAACATAGGCGAGAGGAATTCCATTGTCAACCACAGATTGAGAATTTATTTTTCTACTTTAAGTATTTGCGCCTGAACGGATTTCGCCACGGCCGGGCCCGTCGCGATCATCCGTCCGGTCCGGCCCGGCCCGGTCTCACTCCGCCGCGAGCGGCACGTGTTCCTGCCACGGTTTGGGACGGGCGCGAGCGCCGCGGCCAAGGATGGCGGCGAGGGCCGGCGCCAGCGTGGGATGGCGGAACACGAAGCCGCTGGCCTGCGCCCTGGCGGGGACGACGCGCTGGCCGCCGAGGAGGAGTTCTTCGGCGAATGCGCCGGCGGCCCAGCGGAGCGGCGCGGCCGGCACCGGCAGCAGCGCGGGGCGCCGCAGCGCGCGGCCGAGCGCGCGGGCGAATTCGGCGTTGCGCACGGGCTCGGGCGCGGTGGCGTTCACCGGGCCCGACAGCGACGGCGTGGCGATGACGTGCGCGATCAGGCGCACCAGATCGTCGCGCGCGATCCACGACATCCATTGCCGCCCGCTGCCGATGCGCCCGCCCAGGCCGCATTCGAACGGGAACAGCAGCCGGCCCAGCATCCCGCCTTCCGTGCCCAGCACGAGCCCGATGCGCAGCGCCACGCTGCGGATGCCGTAGCCCTGCTCCACTTTCGCGGCTTCCGCTTCCACCGCCGCGCAGCTTTCGTGACTGAAACAGGGATTGGCGGGGCCGGTCTCGTCCAGGATCTCGTCGCCATGCAGGCCGTACCAGCCGACGGCGGACGCCTCCACGAACACCGACGGCCGCGTTTTCAGCCGCGCGATCATGTAGCGCAGATCGGCGCTGAGCCTGACGCGCGACTCCACGATGGCGCGCCTGCGCCTCGTGGTCCACAGCCCGCCCGCGACGGGCTCGCCGGCGAGATGCACGATGGCGTCGATGCGGGTGTCGAAACGGATTTGGTCGAGCGCGGTGACGAGGCGGAACGGCGGCGGCAGCGCGCGCGCCTTTGCGGGATCGCGCGTCAGCACGATCGCCTCGCGGCCGGACGCCACCAGCGCCTCGACGAAGCGGCGGCCGACGAAGCCGGTGGCGCCCGTCACCAGCACGCAGCGGCAATCGCCCAGCGCGCGGACGAGATCGGCGGCGGGCGGCGGCGCGAGCCGGCGCGTGCGCGCCGCGGCGAGGAGATCGCGCACGCCCGACACGATCACGCCGCAAGCGGCCACGCTTGTCAGCGCCGTGAGCAGGCCATGCCGCGCCGGCGCCAGCGCGGTGGGCTCGCGCGCCCAGGCCGCGAGCACCGGCAGAAGCAGCGCCAGGATGGCGCCGTAGTTCAGCGCCAGCAGCGTGTGGGTGACGCGCTCGCTCGCGGGAAGCTTGCGCGTCAAGTCCTCCTCCACGAAGTCGGCCAGCGTGATGAGAAGCTCGACGGCGAGGATGGCGAGGAGCGCGAGCGCCCAGCGCCCGTGCGGCGCGCTCCAGCCCAGCGCCGCGAACACCGGCGCGTAGAGCAGGTTGCGCGCGCCGTGCAGCATCAGCTCGCGCCGCTGCGTGGGCCGCCAGGCCAGCCGCTCGGTGAGCTCGTGGTGGAACAGCGTGTCGAACCCACCCATGAAGATCTGGGCGGTGAGGAGGATCCACAACAGCGGCGAAGTCATGACAGCGTGTCCCGGAAAGTGGCGATCTGCTGGATGATGGGTCCCCACAGCGGATGGCGGACCTCCAGCACGAACATGAAGCCGCCCTCGCCCCATTCGGCGTGCGTGACGACGATGTCTCCCGGCGTGAGCCAGCGCGGGATGGGGATGCGCGCGCGCCCGAAACGGACGAAACATCCGGCGCTGCGGAAGATCAGCGCGTCCTCCGCCACATGCACCGTCAGCGCCATGCCGACGCGCCGGCCGACATATTCCTCGAGCCCTGTGGGCCCGCCGAAGCGCTTGGCGGAGTGGATGATCTGCGGGAAGCCGCGGCGGCGCGCGTAGAGCCGCGTCCAGTTCTGGCCGCCGCCCGCCATGTCCTCGGTGACGGTGACGACGGCGGGCACGCCCGCGTCCATCGTCAGCGGCAGCGGACCGCCGACGAGCCGGCAGAGCTGCGCGAAGAACCGGCCGGCGGCGCTCATCCGCGTCTCGACCACTTCGCCCGCATAGACGACGCTGGCGCCGTCGGCGAGGCGCCTGGAGAAGCGGCGGCGGACCTTCGGCGGCAAGGCGGCCCAGTCGCTCGCGGACAGCAGGTTGCGGAACCTGAGATCGCCGACCGCTTCGTCGCGGAGCGTGGGAACCGGGTCGAGCCGCATCGCGCGCGCCGCCATGTGCCGCCCCTATTTGGCTTTCCTCGCGGGAAGCAGGCTTGCGATCTTGCCGCCCAGCCGGATCAGCGCCATCAGCGTGGGCCGGGGCACGCGCGTCATCTGGTCGTACCAGCCGACGGCGGTGCGGGTGAATTCCTCCATCTCGCGCAGGCGCTTCTTCGCGGCGGGCGACACGCGCGGATCGGATTCCGCCGCCGCGGCGCAGGACGCGAGCGCGGCCAGCGCCGGATCGAGCTCGCGCTGGCGGCGGCCGGCGGCGATGCGCGCGGCGATGGTCCACACGTCGGTCTCGGCCTCGAAGTGATCGCGCCGGTCGCCCATCACCGGCACGCGGCGGATCAGCTCCCAGCCCAGAAGCTCCTTGAGCGAATTGGAGACGTTGGAGCGCGCCATGCCCAGCCGGTCGGCAATCTCCTCCGCGGTCAGCGGCCGGTCGGACAGGTAGAGCAGCGCGTGGATCTGGCTGACCGAGCGGTTGACGCCCCAGCGGTCCCCCATGTCCCCCCAGTTCAGCACGAAGCGCTCGATGGCGGGGGGAAGCGCTTCGATCGTGTCAGATGTTTCTGTCATGACAGAAATATCTGACGGGAGAGGCGGAATGTCAAGGGGCCGGGGCGTCCTCGCCGTCAGGCTGCCGGCACGCCCCTCCCCTCCCGCGCGACGCCGACCCGCGACGCCGACCCGCGCGACGCCCGCCGCTGTCGCGGGCAGGGACGCCGGGGCGGATGCGCTATTGCGGGCGCGCGTTGTTCGCCCGGATGGCGATGTCGTCGGTCGGTTCGGCGTTGAGGCCGGACTGGGTCATGATCACGCGGTAGGTCGCGCCGTCGGCCAGCGGCATGTAGGCGCCGGAGCCGAATTTGCGGTCTTCATAGGAATGGTCGGTGATCCAGAACAGCCAGGACCTGGGCACGTAGGCGTTCACCGCGGGCGGGGCGCCGCGCAGGTCGCAGGCGGTGATCGTCTTGCCGTTGCCGCGCACGGCGTCGAAATATTTGTTGTCGAGCTGGTCGAGCGTGTAGGTGGCGTTGAGGCCGAGCGCGTTGGCCCAGGGCTTCCATTTCTGGACGCGCGCGGTGAGCTCCCATTCGTCGCCCTGGATCTTGCAGTCCGCGGTTTCGTTCGGGCCGTCCAGCCGCCTGACCGTGACGTCGTAGACGCTCCGGGCGGGATCGACGGCCCTGACCGTGACGTCCGCGACCGGGGCCTCGTAGGTGAGCCGCGCGAAGCTCTGGGTGTTGACGCCGAGCAGGGCGAACGCCAGGCCGATGATGGCGATGGGCGCGCCGATCACCACCCGCGGCACGCCCCGGCCCGCCTCGCCGCCGAAGAGGTGGCCGAAGCCGCGCAGGAACACGAGCAGGCCCAAAACGGCAACCGCCGCGGGCAGGATCACCCACCAGATGCCGGCGCCCAGCAACCATCCCAACACGACGCATCCTCCCGTTTCGGCCGCGCAAGCTTAGCAAATATCCACCCTGATAAGCCCGGCGGCGGCGCCCGGGTTCCCAAATCGGCCGCCTCGTGCCTCGCGGGCCACAGCGGTGACCTGCCAATTAAACGCCCCCGGAATCGGGCCAAAATGGGGCCGCCGGGACGGCAGCGCCCGGGCGCACGCATTGATCAGGCTGAGATGGACGGCGGCGTTTGCGCCATAAGACTGCGAAGTCGCTATTCGGCTTTCACGTCGCGGCAGGCGATGGGATGATCGAATTCCGCCTCGCCCGTGGGCGCCGTCCAGTCCAGCGCGCGGATCACGGGGATGACGCGATCGCCGCCCACCGCGAGCTGCGCCGCCTGCCAGTCCCGGAAGAACGATAGGGCGCGCCCGGGCGAAAGGCCGTCGATCTTCAGCGCGTTCTTGCCGGCGGCCAGACGATATTTCGCCGCCAGCGCGTCGCGGTCGGCATCCGCCACGATGATCCCGGCGAACCAGTCGCCCCGGGCGCGCGAGGCCGAAAGCGTCCAGTAGGCGAAGGCCGCGTCCTTCTCCTTGTTCCAGGCGCCGCTGTCGTTGCGGCTGGCGAGGCAGGAGACCTGGAGCGCGAAATCCCCGCCGCCGAGCGGCACGGCGGCGAACTCCATGGCGAGGCCCTCGCGATAATGCGGCCTGGTGCCGAAGCCGATGGCCTCGTAGCGCCCGCCGTCGCGGCGGCTCACCGTGATGACGTTCTCGCCATTCTCGCCGTAGACCAGATAGGCGCCCTCGAGCGACGGCCCGCCGGCGGCCATCGACGCGGGAAACACCGGCCTGTCCGACACCACCGTGGTGCATCCCGCGAGGACCGCGCCCACGCATACCAGAACCGCCGCCTTCATGCGCGCCACTCCCCGAGTCACGAAAATCCTAGGACGCTTCCACGAGCATCGCGAGCCGCCCGAGCGGTTTGAGGGCACCATTGCGGCGGGATTCGGGCGGAGATGATTTCGCGGGGGTGCGCTTTTTTGCAAATTGCTCGCTCTGATCCGTCCCGTTCGTGTCACGGCCGGCGAATGCGGGTCACCCAGGTGACGACCGCACCCCTGTGCAGAACCCAACTGGGCGGCCCGCATTCGCGGGCCGTGACACAATTTCGGTGATTCAGTTCAAGGCGAAACGGCTTTAGCCCTTCGCCAGCTTCGCCAACTGCCCCAGCAGGTTCTGCGCGCCCTTCAGCCGCTGCTCCGGCGTGGGCCAGTCGCGGGCGATGACGACTTTCTGGTCGGGGCGCACCCGCATGGTGGACTGGTGCTCGGCGATCAGGCGCACCAGCGCCTCTGGGTTGGGATAGAAATTGTTGCGGAACGTCAGCATCGCGCCCTTGGGGCCGGCGTCGATCTTCTCCACCGAGGCGATGCGGCACAGGTGCTTGATGGCCACGATGTCGAGCAGGTGCTGCACTTCTTCCGGCAACTTGCCGAAGCGGTCGATCAGCTCGGCGGCGAAGCGCTCGATCTCCTCGCGCTCCTCCAGCTCCGCCAGCCGCCGGTAGAGCGCCATGCGCACGTTGAGGTCCGAGACATAGCTTTCGGGGATGAGCACCGAGGTGCCGATGGAGATCTGGGGCGACCACTGGTCGGCCACGTCCTCCGCCGCGCCCCCGGCGCGCAGCTGCGCCACGGCCTCCTCCAGCATCTCCTGGTAAAGCTCGATGCCGACTTCGCGGACATGGCCGGACTGCTCCTCGCCGAGCAGATTGCCCGCGCCGCGGATGTCCATGTCGTGGCTCGCCACCGAGAAGCCCGCGCCGAGCTGGTCGAGCGATTGCAGCACCTGGAGCCGGCGCTCGGCGGTCTCGGTGATCTTGAAGGTGGCCGGCGTCGTCAGATAGGCGTAGGCGCGGCTCTTGGAGCGGCCGATGCGCCCGCGCAGCTGGTAGAGCTGCGACAGGCCGAACATGTCGGCGCGGTGGACGACGAGCGTGTTGGCGGTGGGGATGTCGAGCCCGCTTTCCACGATGTTGGTGGACACCAGCACGTCCACCTGCCGCTCGTAGAACGCCGTCATGGCGTCTTCCAGCACGCCCGGCGCCATCTGGCCGTGGGCGACGCGGACCTTCACCTCGGGCACCGTGTGCTTGAGGAACTCCTCGGCCTCGCGCAGGTCGGCGATGCGGGGGGCGACGTAGAAGCTCTGCCCGCCGCGATAATGCTCGCGCAGGAGCGCCTCGCGGACGACCAGCGGATCGAAGGGCGTCACGAAGGTCCGCACCGCCAGCCGGTCCACGGGCGGGGTGGTGATCAGCGACAGGTCGCGCACGCCGGAGAGCGCCAGCTGCAGCGTGCGCGGGATGGGGGTCGCGGTCAGCGTCAGCACATGCACGTCGGCCTTCAGCGCCTTCAGCCGCTCCTTGTGCGCCACGCCGAAATGCTGCTCCTCGTCCACGATCACCATGCCGAGATTGGCGAAGGCGATGGACTTGGCGAGCAGCGCATGGGTGCCGATGACGATGCCGATGTCGCCGGTCTTCAGGCCTTCCCTGGTCTCGCGCGCCTGCTTCGCCTCCACGAAGCGCGACAGCTGGCGGACCTTCACGGGGAACCCCTGGAAGCGGTCGGAGAAATTGCGGAAATGCTGGCGCGCCAGCAGCGTGGTCGGCACCACGACGGCGACCTGGTTGCCGCTCATCGCTTCCACGAAGGCCGCCCGCAGCGCCACCTCGGTCTTGCCGAAACCGACGTCGCCGCAGACCAGCCGGTCCATGGGCGTGCCCCTGGCGAGGTCTTCGATGGTGTCGGCGATCGCCTTTTCCTGGTCCTCCGTCTCCTGCCAGGGGAAGCGGGCGCAGAATTCGTCGTAGAGCCCCTGCGGCGGGTCGGCGGCGGGGACGGATTTGAGCTGGCGCGCGGCGGCGATGCGGATCAGCTCCTCGGCGATTTCGCGCACGCGCTGCTTGGCGCGGGCCTTGCGCTGCTGCCAGCCCGCGCCGCCCAGCCGGTCGAGCTGGGCCGTGCCTTCGTCCGCGCCGTAGCGCGTGAGCAGATCGATGTTCTCCACCGGCAGGAACAGCTTGCCGCCGTCGTAATGCAGCTCCAGGCAATCGTGCGGCGCGCCGGCGACCTCGATGGTCTCGAGCCGCATGTAGCGGCCCACGCCGTGCTCGATATGGGTGACGAGGTCGCCGGGCGCGAGGCTGGAGGCTTCCTGGAGGAAATTCTGCGCCCGCTTGCGCCGCGATTTCCCCCGCACCATGCGGTCGCCGAGGATGTCCTGCTCGCAGACCAGCGCGAAATCCGGCGCCTCGAAGCCGTGCTCGATGGCGAGCACGCCCACGCCCGCGGCGCCCGCCTGCATGGCGCGCGCGTCGTGCCAGTGATCGACGCGGCGGATGGCCGCGAGCCCGTGGTCGGCGAGCACGCCGCCGAGCCGCTCCGCCGATCCCTCGCTCCACGCCGCCACCACGACGCGCCTGCCGGACTGGATGAGCGCCTTCACATGCGCGGCGGCGGCCTCGAAGACATTGACGCCCGCCTGCGCGCGCTCCGGCGCGAAATCGCGCCCGGGCTTGCCGCCGGCGTCCACGGAGTTCATCGACTCCGGCGCCGAAAACGGCGACAGCGCGCGCACGTCGCGATGGGCAAGCGCGGCGTTCCACTCCGCATCGGCGAGATAGAGCGTCGCGGGCTTGAGCGGCTTGTAGGGCGCGGCGCCCGCGTTCTCCTTGGCGTCGTGCTTGCCGTAGAGGAACTGGCGGCGGGTCTCGTAGTAATCCGCGACCAGCTCCAGCCGCGCGTCCTTCGCCTCCTCCACCTGGTGCGCCAGGAACACCAGCGCCCCGGGCGCGTAGTCGAACAGCGTTTCCAGGTGGTCGTGGAACAGCGGCAGCCAGTGCTCCATGCCGGGCTGCTTGCGCCCGGCGCTCACGGATTCGTAGAGCACGTCGTCGCTGGTGGCGGCGCCGAAGGTGGCGATGTAGCCGGCGCGGAAGCGGGAAATGGACTCCGCGTCCAGCGGCGTTTCGGCGGCGGGCAACAGCTCGATCTCGGCGATCTGGTCGGTGGAGAGCTGCGTCTCCGCGTCGAATTTGCGGATGGCGTCCAGGGTCGAGCCGAAGAAGTCCAGCCGCAGCGGCTCGTCCGTTCCCGGCGGCCACAGGTCCACGATGCCGCCGCGCAGCGCGAAATCGCCGGGCTCGCGCACGGTGGAGGCCCTGGCGTAGCCGTTGCGCACCAGGAAGCCGGCGAGCCGGTCGTGCTCCACATTGTTGCCCACCCGCGCGAAGAAGCTCGCGTCCGCGACGGCGGCGCGCGGCGGCACGCGCTGCAGCGCCGCATTGACGGTGGTGACGACCAGCGCGGCGCCGTCCTTGCGGCGCGCCAGCGCGGCCAGCGTGGCGAGCCGCTCGCTCTCGATGTCGGGCTTGGGAGAGACGCGGTCGTAGGGCAGGCAATCCCACGCCGGAAACGACAGGCAGGGCAGATCGGGCGCGAAGAACGCGGCCGCGTCCTTCACCGCCTGCGCGTGCGCGTCGTCCGCCGCCACGAAAAGCAGCAGCCGGCCGGCGCGCCTGGCCGCCTCGGCGGCGACATAGGCATCGTAGCCGCCCGGCATGCCGGTGAGCGCGAAGCGGCCGGGGTGCCGGCCGATATAGGTCAGACGCTCCACTTGGGCGTGCCTCGCGCGCACAGCGCCTTCATGCGGCGGAATACCGGCGTGTCGAACGCCGGATCGGGCGCGGCGGCGCCGGAGAGCCAGTCGTAGACCGGCTGGTCGGGCGCCTCGAGCAGCGCCTCGAACTGGTCGAGCTCCGCCTCGGACAGGCTCGCGAGCTCGGCGACCGCGAACGTCCCGAAGATCAGGTCGACCTCCTTGAACCCGCGCCGTTGCGCCCGGAACAATAGCCGTTTGCGCCGGGCCTCTTTCGAGCCAGCGTCCGAGGATTTGTTCATGGTCCGTGTATAGCGCGGGGGAGCGCGCGGTTCCAGTCTCAAACAAAACACAAAATGACTGTCATCCCGGCCAAGCGGTGCGCCAGCATCGCGCCGGGCCGGGATGACAACGGAGCTTAAGTGGCGTCGCTTTCCCGCTATCCTCCCCTCCCATGCGCCCCGCGATTCTGTTTCCGCTGTTCGCCGAGACGCGCACGCTGCCGGGGATCGGGCCCAGGCTGGCGAAGCTGGTGGCGCGGGCGGCGGGGACGCGGCTGCTCGATCTCGTCTTCGACCTGCCGTCCGGCCTGGTGGACCGCTCCTATCGCCCGCGGCTGATCGATGCCGAGGAAGGCCGCATCGCCACCGTCACGGTGAACGTGCTCGACCACATCCCGCCCCGCGACCGCAGGCAGCCCTATCGCGTGCGCTGCTCCGACGACACGGCCACCGTCGAGCTCGTCTTCTTCCACGCGCATGCGGACTACCTGCAGAAGACGCTGCCGCCCGGGAGCCGGCGCATCGTCTCGGGCAGGATCGAGCGCTTCTCGGGGCGGCTGCAGATGGCCCATCCCGACCACATCGTGCCGCCGGAAGAAGCGGACGTGCTGATGCAGGAGCCGGTCTACCGGCTGACCGAAAATCTCCCGGCGAAGCCGATGGCGAAGGCGATCCGCGGCGCGCTGGACAAGGTGCCGCAGATGCCGGAATGGCTCGACCCGGCATTCCGCCGCGCGCATGCCTGGCAGACATTCAACGAAGCTCTTGAGACCGTCCACGCACCGAAGAGCGACGGCGATCTTTCGCCGCTGTCGCCGGCGCGGATGCGGCTTGCCTACGACGAGCTTCTCGCCAACCAGCTCGCGCTGGTGCTGATCCGCGCGCGGCTGCGCGGCCAGAAGGGCCGCAGCATCAGGGGCGACGGGCACCTGAAGGCGAAGGCCATCGCCGCCCTGCCCTTCGCGCTCACCGATGCGCAGAAGCAGGCGGAGGCCGAGATCGAGGCCGACATGGCGGCGGGCACGCGGATGCTGCGGCTGCTGCAGGGCGACGTCGGCGCCGGCAAGACGGTCGTCGCCATGCTGGCGCTGCTGAACGCGGTGGAAGCCGGCACGCAGGGCGCGCTGATGGCGCCGACGGAAATCCTGGCGCGCCAGCACATGGCGGCGCTGGAGCCGCTGGCGAGGGTGGCGGGCGTGCGCATGGCCTGCCTCACCGGCCGCGAGCGCGGGCTTGCCCGCGGCGAAACGCTGACCGCGCTGGCCGAGGGCGAGATCGACATCCTCGTCGGCACGCACGCGCTGTTCTCCGACGACGTGGCGTTCCGCGATCTCGGCCTGGCGGTGGTGGACGAGCAGCACCGCTTCGGCGTGCATCAGCGCATGGTGCTGCAGGGCAAGGGCGACAGGCCGGTCGACGTGCTGGTGATGACGGCCACGCCCATCCCCCGCACGCTGGCGCTCACCGCCTATGGCGACATGGACGTCTCGCGCCTGACCGGCCGCCCGCCGGGACGCAAGCCGGTGGACACCCGCGTGCTGCCCGCCGGGCGCATCGGCGAGGTGGTCGACCATCTGCGCCGCGCCATCGCCAGGGACGCGCGCGCCTATTGGGTGTGCCCGCTGGTGGAGGAGTCCGAGGAGATCGACCTGACGGCCGCGGAGGATCGCGCGAAGGCGCTGCGCGAGACGCTGGGCGCCCAGGTCGGGCTCGTGCATGGCCGCATGAAGGCGGCGGAGCGCGACGAGGCGATGGCGAAGTTCAAGACGGGCGAGACCAGGGTGCTGGTCGCCACCACGGTGATCGAGGTCGGCGTCGACGTGCCGGAGGCGACGATCATGGTCGTCGAGCATGCCGAGCGCTTCGGGCTGGCGCAGCTTCATCAGTTGCGCGGACGCGTGGGCCGCGGCGAGGCGAAATCGAGCTGCCTGTTCATCTACTACGGTCATCTCGGCGAGACGGCCAAGGCGCGGCTCAAGACCCTGCGCGAGACCGACGATGGCTTCGTCATCGCGGAGAGGGATCTGGAGCTGCGCGGCGCCGGCGAACTCCTCGGCACGCGCCAGAGCGGCCTGCCGGAATTCCGCATGGCCGACCTCGCCGTGCATGGCGAGCTTCTGGCCGCCGCCCGCGACGACGCGCGGCTGATCGTCACCCGCGATCCCGACCTTCAAAGCCCCCGTGGCCAAGCGCTGCGCGTGCTGCTCTACCTCTTCGAGCGCGACGAGGCGGTGCGGTACCTGCGCACAGGTTGAGGCATGCATGACCTCCCCTTTGCGGGGAGGTCGAAAAATGCGGAACGCATTTTTCGGGTGGGGGGAGTGCCGTGCTCTATCCACCGCGCCCCCACCCGAAAACCGCGCGCTGCGCGCGCAGGTTTTCGACCTCCCCGCGAGGGGGAGGTTGTTCGCGGCCGTAACGTCAATGCCGCGTGGATGACAAGGGCGGGAGAATGTCGGAAAGTCCTTTTCGATGACCCCCGACTTTCTTCCCGCACTCGAAGCCGCCCTCGCCCGCGCCGGGCTCGCGGGCGCGGCCAATCTCGTCCGCCTCTCCGGCGGCGCGAGCCAGGAGACGTGGTCGTTCGATTGCGCGGGCGAACCCCTGATCCTGCGGCGCAGCCCCGGCGGCGGGGCGCGGGTGATGGAAGGCTCCGCGGCGGTCGCGCTGGAGACCGAGGCGGTCGTCATCGAGGCGGCGCGGGCGGCCGGGGTGAAGGCGCCGCGGGTGCGCTATGTGCTCAAGCCCGGGGACGGCGCGGGGCACGGCTATGTCATGGACCGGCTCGAAGGCGAGACCATCGCGCGCAAGATCCTGCGCGATCCGGAATTCGACGCGGTGCGGCCGAAGCTGGCCTATCAGTGCGGCGAGATCCTGGCGCGCATCCACGCCGTCGATCCCGCGCCGCTGAAGGATTTGCTGCCGGTGATCGACGGGCCGTCGCAGCTGCGCCGCTACCGCGATCTCTACGACGCCTACGATTATCCGCACCCGATGTTCGACTACGCGTTCAAATGGCTGGAGCCGCGCATGGCCGGCGCCAGGCGGCGGACGCTGGTGCATGGCGATTTCCGGCACGGCAATCTGATGATCTCGCCCAGGGGCGTGGGGGCCGCGCTCGACTGGGAGCTGACCCATGTCGGCGATCCGTTGGAGGACATCGGCTGGATCTGCACCAATTCCTGGCGCTTCGGCGTGGCCGAAAAGGTGGTGGGCGGCTTCGGCGACCTCGACGATCTCCTCGCCGGCTATCGCGACGCCGGCGGCGGCGACATCGATCCCGACGAGGTGCGCAGCTGGATCGTCTACGGCTCGCTCAAATGGGGCGTGATGTGCATGAGCATGTATCAGGGCTTCAAGGTCGACGGCTCCGTGGAGCGCGCGACCATCGGGCGACGCTCGTCGGAGACCGAGATCGACCTGGTGAATTTGATCTTCAAGGGGAAGCTGTGATGTCACATGCTCCACTTGTCATCCCCGGCCGAGCGAAGCGAGGGGAAGGGGATCCAGGTGGTCCAATACCTCGATTGCTCGACGACCTGGGTCCCCTTCCCCCGCGTTGCGCGCTCGCCGGGGATGACAAGGAGTGTGAAGCATGATGGACCAGCCTTCGATCAAGGAGCTTGTCGATGCGGTGCGCGACTTCCTGGAGAAGCGCGCCATGCCGGAATTGAAGGGCCACACCGCGTTCCACGCCCGCGTCGCCGCCAACGCGCTCGGCATCGTGTCGCGGCAATTGGAGCACGGTGCTGCGATGGATGCGGTCGAACGCGCGCGCCTCACCGCGCTCCTGGGCCATGACGGCACGCTGGAGGCGCTGAACCGCGAGCTGTGCGCCGCCATCCGCGGCGGGCTCGATAGTCCTGAACTGCGCGATCACCTGGAGCGTACCGTCCGCGACAAGGTCGCGATCGATCAGCCGAACTACGCGGGAGCGAAGCGATGAAGACGCGCGCGGCGCTGGCGCTGGCGGCGGGCAAACCGCTGGTCATCGAGACCGTGGACCTCGAAGGCCCCAGGGCCGGCGAGGTGCTGGTCGAGATCAGGGCGACGGGCGTCTGCCACACCGACGCGTTCACGCTGTCGGGCGACGATCCCGAAGGCTTGTTCCCCGCCATCCTCGGCCACGAAGGCGCGGGCGTGGTGCTGGAGGTCGGGCCGGGCGTCACGTCCGTGTCGCCGGGCGATCACGTCATCCCGCTCTACACGCCGGAATGCCGGCAGTGCGATTACTGCACCAGCCACAAGACCAATCTCTGCCAGGCGATCCGCACCACGCAAGGCAAGGGCGTGATGCCCGACGGCACCTCGCGCTTCTCCTGGAACAGCAGGCCGGTGCTGCATTACATGGGCTGCTCGACCTTCTCCAACCACACCGTGCTGCCCGAGATCGCCGTGGCGAAGATCAGGAAGGACGCGCCGTTCGACAAGGTCTGCTACATCGGCTGCGGCGTGACGACGGGGATCGGCGCGGTGATCTTCACCGCCAGGGTCGAGCCGGGCGCGAACGTGGTGGTGTTCGGGCTGGGCGGCATCGGGCTCAACGTCATCCAGGGCGCGCGGCTGGCCGGCGCGGCGCAGATCGTCGGCGTCGACATCAATCCCGCGCGCGAGACGCTGGCGCGGCAGTTCGGCATGACGCATTTCGTCAACCCGAAGGATGTGAGCGGCGATCTCGTCGGCCATCTGGTCGAGCTCACCAAGGGCGGCGCCGATTACAGCTTCGAATGCATCGGCAACGTGAAGACCATGCGCCAGGCCCTGGAGTGCTGTCACAAGGGTTGGGGCGTCAGCACCATCATCGGCGTGGCGGGCGCGGGCCAGGAGATTTCGACACGTCCGTTCCAGCTCGTCACCGGCCGCGTCTGGCAAGGTACCGCGTTCGGCGGCGCCAGAGGCCGCACCGACGTGCCGCGCATCGTCGACTGGTACATGGACAAAAAGATCGCCATCGACGAGATGATTACCCACACCATGCCGCTGGAACGCATCAACGATGCGTTCGACCTGATGCACGAGGGCAAAAGCATCCGATCCGTCGTGGTCTATTGAGATGCCGGCCAGGCCCCCACCCGAAACGCTGCGCGTTTCGACCTCGCCGCAAGGGGGAGGTGGATTTTCGCTTCAATCGGAATTGACCTCCCCTTGCGGGGAGGTGGATTTTCTGTTCAGTCGGAATCGACCTCCCCCTTGCGGCGAGGTCGAAAAATCGCGCAGCGTAGCGCAGGGATTTTCGGGTGGGGGAGAGGCCGTGAACGATACCGATTGGCAGCACGAGGCCGCCGAAATCATGCCCATGGTCGTGGCGCTGCGCCGCGCGATCCATGCCAACCCCGAGCAGGGGTTGCACCTGCCGGAGACGACGCGGCTGGCGCGCGAGGCCCTGGCGGGGCTCGACCTCGACTATGCCGAGGGCCCTTCCACCTCCGGCCTGATCGTGACGCTACGCGGCGCCCAGCAGGGCCCGACGATCCTGCTCCGCGGCGACATGGACGCGCTGCCGATGCCGGAAGACACCGGCCTCGCCTTCGCCTCCAGGGTCGCCGGCGCGATGCACGCCTGCGGGCATGACGCGCACACCGCCATGCTGGTGGGCGCGGCGCATCTGCTGCACCGCCATCGCGACCGGCTGAGCGGCACCGTCAAGTTCATGTTCCAGCCGGGCGAGGAAGGCTATCACGGCGCGCGCGAGATGATCCGGGACGGGCTGCTCGACCTGGCGCCCAAGCCGCAGGCGGCCTTCGCGATCCACGTTTCGCCGAACATCCCCGCCGGCATGGTCGCCTCGCGCCCCGGGCCGCTGCTCGCCGCGGCGGACAAGCTTCAGATCGTCGTCAAAGGCAAGGGCGGCCACGCCTCGCAGCCGCATCACACGCTCGATCCCGTGCCGGTGGCGTGCGAGATCGTGCTGGCGCTGCAGAGCCTGGTGACGCGGCGGATCGATGCCTTCGATCCCGTCATCCTCACGATCACCCAGCTCGACGCGGGCTCGGCCGTGAACGTGATCCCCGAAGAGGTGCGCCTGCGCGGCACGCTGCGCAGCTTCTCCGCAAAGAGCCGCAAGGCGGCGCAGGAGGGGCTCGCGCGCGTGGCCGAGAACATCGCCCGCGCCCACGGCCTCGAGGCCACGGTCACCATCGAAGCGGGCTACGACGTGACGCGCAACGACGCGGACTTCGTGGCCTTCGCGCGCGGCGTGGCGGAGGATCTCTTCGGGGCGGCCCGTTATCTGCCGCTGCCCTCGCCGATGATGGGCGCGGAGGATTTCTCCTATGTGCTGGAGCGCATGCCCGGCTGCATGATGTTCCTCGGCGTGACGCCGGACGGCCAGTCCCACGACCACGCCCATGCGCTGCACTCCAACCACATGATGCTCAACGAGGACGCCATGGCCGCCGGCATGGCGCTGCACTGCGCCGTGGCGGAGCGGTTCCTGCGGGGGGCGTGAACGTCACGTCGGCCGCCTCGGCTTGCGGCGTGCCGCTTTCCGTGGCGCGCGGCTCTAACAGAGCCATCCGCCTCTTGCAAAATAGTCAAAATATTCGTATATTTTGACTATTCGGAGTCCAATCCATGCGCCAGTTCACGACCGTCGAGCTGCTTCGCGATCTCAAGACCGTCACGCATGCGGCCGCCCGCGCGCCGGTCGCCATAACCCAGCACCGCAAGCCCCGCTTCGTGCTGATGGCGGTGGAGGAATTCGAGAAGCTGCGCAATCCACATCCCGATCCACGGAAGGCTTATCGCACGAGCGAAACCCCGCCGGAACTGAAAGCGCTCCTGCTCGAAGGCCTCGACAGGATTGCCGAAGGCCGGGACGAGGATGAGTAAGATCCTGAAGAAAGGATCGGTGATCGACTATCCTTATCTCTGGGCCGAGGAACAGACGCACGGCGAGACGGAAGGGCGAAAGGCGAGACCGGTCTGTCTCGCATTGGCCTTGTTCGATCCAAAGAACGACATTCATCACCTCATGCTTGTCGCGATCACGAGCAAACCGCCATACGACGATCAGGCGGCGGTCGAGGTGCCCGATACCGAGCGGGTCCGCGCAAAGCTCACACGCTACCCGAGGGCATGGATCATAGTCAGCGAATACAATTATGATATCGCCGAACAGTCCTACTATTTTGAAGGCTCAAAAGACGTAATTGGGACGTTCAGCGACCCCTTCCTGCGCCAAGTCACAGACGCGCTTCGCAAGGAAATGCGCCGCGGCGCAAAGCGCGTGGACAGAACTATCTAGAGTCCGTTGCCATCAAATGGATGCAACCAAACTCCCTGTCATGGCCCGCGCATCAGGCCAACCAGTTGGGCTTGTCGATTGACGATATATTTGCTCCGGGCACGTTCTTCGAAAGCGAAACGGGCTTCACCTGGGTGGCCCGCAGCCGCGGGCCATGACACCGCTGTATGTAAATCCAAATGATCGCAACCCGCTTTAGCTACGCCCCCATCGCGCCGACGATGGCGACCGAGCAGACGTTCATCATCGGGGCGCCGCCGAGGTTGTGGGTCAGGCCGATCCTGGGGTCCTTGAGCTGCCGCGCGCCGGCCTTGCCCTGGAGCTGGAGATACATCTCGTAGAGCATCCTGAGGCCCGAGGCGCCGATGGGATGGCCGAAGCACTTGAGGCCGCCGTCGATCTGGCACGGCACCTGGCCGTCGGCGTCGTAGAAGCCGTTCATCACGTCCTTCCACGCCTCGCCCTCGCGAGAGATGTGGAGGTCTTCCATCGTGACCAGCTCGGTCACCGAGAAACAATCATGCACCTCGATCATCGAGACTTCCTTGCGCGGGTCCTTGATGCCGGCCTCTTCGTAGGCCTTCTTGGAGGCGATGCGGGCGGTGTGGAAGTAGCTGCCGTCCCAGGAATTGTGCTGGCTCTCGAGCCCGTTGGACAGCGAAAGCTGGAGCGCCTTCACCGAGATGATGTCCTTCTTGCCCATCGCGCGCGCGATCTCCGGCGTCGTCACGATGGCGCACGCCGCCCCGTCCGACACGCCACAGCAGTCGAACAGGCCAAGCGGCTCGGCGATCATCGGGGCGGCGAGGCACATCTCCTCGGTGATCGGCTTCTGCAGATGCGCCTTGGGATTCTTCGCGCCATTGGCGTGGCTCTTCACCGAGACATGGGCGATGGCCTTCTTGAGCTCTTCCTTGGAGACGCCGTGCTTGGTGCGATAAGCGCTCGCAAGCTGCGCGAAATTGCCGGGCGCCGAACCGTTGGCGCTCCACAAGGGATTGAGCGTGCCGTTCTCGCGCTGCGGCAGGCCGCCATAGCCGGTGTCCTTCAGCTTCTCCACGCCCAAGGCGAGCGCGATGTCGCAGGCGCCGGCGGCCACGGCATAGACGGCGCCACGGAACGCTTCCGAGCCCGATGCACAGAAATTCTCGACCCGGGTCACGGGAATATTCGGCAGTCGCAGCGCCACCGACAGCGGCGTGCCGCCATTGCCGACATGCTGCTCCGGCATGGCGGTGGAGAACCAGGCCGCCTGGATCTGGTTCACGTCGATGCCGGCGTCGGCCATGGCCTCGAGATAGGCCTCGACCATCAGCTCCTCGGCGCCGGATTCCCAGCGCTCGCCGAACTTCGAGCAGCCCATGCCGAGGATGGCGACCTTGTCCTTGATGCCCGTGGCCATGGCGAGACTCCCTGTTCCTGACTGCCCGTCATTTAGCGGCCGGGCGCGCGGCGAGTAAAGCGGCGGGAATTCCGGTTGATGTCCCTACTCGTTACACGGTTTTGTCGCCGGTTTCACGGAACTTTGGCCCCATCCGTGCATTCTCCTCGCGGTTGGGCGCCGTGGGCGCCTGATCCAGATCAAGGCGGCCCCGGCCAGATGCCGGAGATTGGCGCCTGCCCTCGGCAAACCCTCAAGGAGTGGATTCGACATGCTCAAGAAATTCTCGCTTGCGGCCGGAGCGGCCGCGTTGGCCGCCGCGATGGCGTTCGCCGCGCCCGCGAGCGCGGACGGCGTCAAGATCGGCACGCTGACCTGCCACGTCGCCAGCGGATGGGGCTTCGTCTTCGGCTCCTCCAAGGACATGCGCTGCAACTTCGCCCCCTCCAACGGCCCGGGCGAGCACTATATCGGCACGATCTCCAAGTTCGGCGTCGACATCGGCTACACCTCCTCGGCCGTGATCATCTGGGAAGTGTTCGCGCCGAATTCCGGCATGAAGCGCGGCGCGCTCCAGGGCGGCTATGGCGGAGCGACCGCTTCGGCGACCGTGGGCGTCGGCGCCGGCGCCAACGTGCTGGTCGGCGGCTTCGACCGCTCCATCACGCTGCAGCCGCTGTCGATCTCCGGCTCCACCGGCCTCAACGTCGCCGCCGGCATCGGCGCGATGCGCCTGAAATACGTGCCGTAGGACCACGGCACGCCGCACAGCGAAAGCCCGCCGGGAAACCGGCGGGCTTTTTGTTTTGGCGCGGCGCGCGGCCGTTCACATCGCCACGCAGCCCACGTCGTATCTGAGCCTGTTCGCAGCGCAGGCGCACCGACGGATTGCACGGAGGCCGCGGATGCCGCGAACCATCGCCATCGAAGTCACGAACCGGACCGGATTTCCCCTGACGTTCCAGGTCATCGCCACGCGCGAGGGCCCGGCCGCCGCCGCGAGCATTTCGCCGGTGCCGAACGGGGGGACCACCACGATCACGGCAAGCAATCCGTCGTTGACCGGCAGTTGCGAAGGCACGTTCACGCTGAACTTCACGGAGGTGCAGCCCAATCAGCCGGCGTTCACGATCGCCTATTACCATCCGCGCACCCGCGACTCCCGCGTCACCTTGACGGCCGCGACGCCCGGTTTCCTGGGCAAGACCGATTTGCCGGCGTATCCGGGCAACCCCGTCAACGCCAGGCTCGACCTCTACCAGGGTGTTCCCGTGCCGGACGGGCAGCAGCTTCCGGTCGTCGTGCCTCTGGCCCCCGCGCCCTATACCCAGCGGGGAAACTGCCAGGACTTCGCCAACTCCCTGTTCGATCCCGGCGTGCGCGCGGAGCAGATCATCGCCGGCGGCCTGCAAAATCCCTACACTCCGGCCGACTACACGGGCGACCAGCTCAATCAGATCATCGACACGCTCTATGCGGCGTGGACGGTCGAAGGCGGGCCGCCCGAGGGGGCGCGCGACAAGGCGATTCTCAATTTCCTCGCCAACTACATCGCGCCCGGGTTTCCACGGCCGCCGATCCAGATGTGGGTGCCGCGGATCGAATACACCCAGATGGTCGAAACGCCGGAGGGCCAGCTGGCCGGCTACGCCCTGCGGGGCTACGACCGGATCCCGCTCGCCACCTACGAGGAGGAGCAGATCCAGTGGGTGGACAACGGCATCCGCTCGTTTCTCCAGCTCCTGCTGTCGGGCGCGCACTTCGTCGCCATCCACGCGCCGTCGGATTTCGCCAACCAGGGCCTGAACAACACCGGGCGCAACCTGCTGCGCGAATTCCGCACTTCCGGGCTACCGAGGTGCATCGATCCGCTCAATTCGCACTACGGCAAGAACCTGACCGGCGACTACTACCTGGACATCAGCGAGGATTTCGCCCCGCGGAACGCGAATTTCCTTCTCGCCCTGCTGTTCGGCAAAACCGTCAATTCCAAGTTCGGCGCCTACAACACCTTCATGCAGCTCGAAGGCTGGCAGACGGTGGTGACGCCCAATTTCCGCAACACGCGGCACATGGCGGATTTCGCCGCGTACCAGCGCACGCTGTGGAACATTTCGACGTTCGGCGCATGCCCGTTCAGCGAAAAGCGCGGCACCACCGTATTCCTGGCGCCCGCCGGCGAAGCGAGCTGGACGCCGCGGGTCTACCAGATCACGCGCATGATGCCCTATGTCGGCGCCTATGCGCTGGGCCGGCCCCCGAACGGCCGCCCGCAGCCCTGGCTCAGCACGGCGCTCGTGCAGATCGACGAAGACGAGGCGCCCGCGCTGCCCGATGCCTACTACGTCTGACGGGGAAAGCCGCCTTCTTCCCCGCATTCGCGTTCACAGCCCGCGGCCGCGCGCGTCTGAGGGATGTGCGCCGCTGGGACGGCAATCTCGATCGCTCCTTCCGGTGTCACGCCTGAAACGTGAAGGAGACATCACATGGCCATACCAACCCCCGTGAACGGACAGATCACGGACTCGGTGACGCAGGCGAACGTCAAGGTCGTCGGCGATGCACCCGCCATGGCGATGGGCGCGCTTTACCAGTCGCTCGCCCATTCGACGGGCATCCTCTACGAGAACGCCACGTCGACCCAGCAGCAGATCGCGATCTGCGGCCAGGCCGCCACCAACCAGGGCGTCATCCAGATCTACAGCGTCGATACGATGTCGGGCGCGGTCTCTGCGGCGAAGCTCGCGCAGAGCGACACGCCGGACACGCTCCTGTCGCTGCTCACGGCATTGCGGGCCGGAACGGCCGTTCTGCCGACCGTCTGAAGGTTCGGGGCCGCGCCAAGCGGCCGGATTGCGTGCGGGCGCCTTCTGCCGGGGGCGCCCGTTTTTTTTGGACTCTCCCGGCCGGTCGCCGCGGGCAAAGAAATTTTCACGCGGAGAAATTTTCGCATGGGGGCCCGGTGGGAGCGCGGGCCGGGAATTCGCCGCCCGCCCCAGGGACCGGAAGGGCCGGATCGCTGCCCTGGCCTCAAGTGGCTCGCGCGAAGCATCTTTGTTGAGCCCGGCCACTCACAATCGCGGCGTGAGCGTCGTCTTTTGCTGTGAGGGCGGTGCGCACGCTGAGGGCGGTACCGGCGGCCTCGAAACCGAAGGAGAATACCCATGGCACTTCCCACCCCGCTGAATGGCCAGATCACCGACGCGGTCACCCAGACCAACGTCAAGGTCGTGGCCGAGGCGCCCGCGATGGCGATGGGCGCGATCTACCAGTCGCTGGCGCATTCCACCGGCATCCTGTTCGAGAACGCCACCTCGTCGCAGCAGCAGCTCGCGATCGCCGCCCAGGCTTCCACCAACCAGGGCGTCATCCAGATCTACAGCGTCGACACCATGGCCGGCGCCGTGGCAACCTCGAAGATCAGCCAGAGCGACGTGCCCAACAACATGCTGGCGCTGCTCGCGGCGCTGCGCGGCGGCACGGCGGTCCTGCCGGTCGTCTGACGATTTCCCCCC
Organism: Rhizomicrobium sp.; assembly: GCA_035499995.1. Lineage (GTDB taxonomy): Bacteria > Pseudomonadota > Alphaproteobacteria > Micropepsales > Micropepsaceae > Rhizomicrobium. Next base: position 42,073 of record DATJXR010000022.1, read on the forward strand.
GCCGCGGAACGTGCGAACCGCGGCCTTGCAAACGGGCGCCCCCCGAACGGGGCGCCCGTTTTTTTGAATCCGGCCTTCCCGCCCGCGGAGCTTCGCCGTCCCTGGATCGAATTTCCCCCGGCCCGGCCGCTCACAATCCTCGCCCGGCTTTCGTCTTTTCCCGTGACGGCCGCATCGATCCGCCGCCGACTCATGAAACCGAAGGAGACTAATCCATGGCACTTCCCACTCCGGTCAACGGCCAGATCACGGACGCGGTCACGCAGTCCAACGTCAAGGTCGTGGCCGAAGCCCCCGCGATGGCGATGGGCGCGATCTACCAGTCGCTGGCGCATTCCACCGGCATCCTGTTCGAGAACGCCACCTCGTCGCAGCAGCAGCTCGCCATCGCCGCCCAGGCCGCGACGAACCAGGGCGTCATCCAGATCTACAGCGTCGACACCATGGCCGGCGCCGTGGCGACCTCGAAGATCAGCCAGAGCGACGTCCCCGACAATCTGCTCGCGTTGCTCGCGGCGCTGCGCGCCGGCACGGCGAACCTGCCTGTCGTCTGAGCCGGAATGCGGGTCCGCCCGCGCCGCAACGGGCGCTTCCGCGAGGAGGCGCCCGTTTCGCTTTTGCCGCTCACAAACCGGCTTCCGCGGCCGTCTTAACCCCGACGGGCAAACCGTCCCGAACCTGAAGGAGCAACCGAATGGCACTCCCAACCCCCGTGAACGGCCAGATCACCGATGCCGTCACGCAATCCAACGTCAAGGTCGTCGGCGAAGCGCCGGCCATGGCGCTGGGCGCCATCTACCAGTCGCTGGCGCATTCCACCGGCATCCTCTTCGAGAACGCCACCTCGTCGCAGCAGCAGCTCGCCATCGCCGCCCAGGCCGCGACGAACCAGGGCGTCATCCAGATCTACAGCGTCGACACCATGGCGGGCGCAGTCTCGACGGCCAAGCTGGCCCAGAGCGACACGCCCGACACGCTGCTGGCGCTGCTTTCGGCGCTCAGGGCCGGCACGGCGGTAATACCGCAGTAGCGGCGCGGCTCTCCGCCGGCCGAGGCATGGCCGTCCCAGCGATCACCATGCCGAGGCTGGCGGAAGCGCCTTAGAGAACGACCAGCTGGGGCTCCGTCCAACACCGGAGAATGGACATGGCGACAAACGACCCGAAGAACGCGCCCCCGCCGGGCGGTGGCACGCAAGAGCCACCGGCGGGCGGCAATCCGCAGACGCCCCCGCCCTACACGCCCGAGACGCTGGGCCAGGCGATCATGGGTCTCTCCGCGCTCTACCGCGACGGCGGCGCCTCGCCGCAGGTGACCGACGCGATCACGCAGTCGCTGCTGCTGATCCTGGGCTCCGGGCCCTCGATCGCGGCGTTCGACGCGCTGATCGCGGCGCAGGCCTCCAATGGGCTGATGTACCACAACGCCGTCGCGCACCAGCAGAAGACCAATCTGCTCGGCATGGCGATGACCGCCAAATGCGTGCGCTACATGATGGATCCGAACGCGGCGGACGCGCTCGACGAATCCATCCTGAACGAGGAGTTGAACTGATGGATCCGACCGACGCCGGCACTGGGAAGCCGTCCGCGGACCCGAAGACGGATTTCACGCAAGGCGCGGCGCCGCAGAACGGCGCGCCGCAGGCGCCGCCGCCGCAGCAGGGCGGCGGCTTTGCGCCGTCTCCGCCGCCCTGGAACGGCGGGGGTTATTCGCCCTATCCGCAGTTTCCGCCGCAGGAATTCCTGCGCGCGCTGTCGCTCGGCCAGGTGTCGGGCGACATGGCCATCCTCACCATGACGGTGGCGGCGCTGACGCCGGTGCTGCAGTCGCTGTTCTCGCTGTCCGCGGCGACGTCGCAGCGCCTGTACCAGGCCAACAACGAGAGCTCGCAGGCCTCGCTGGCCTCGCTGGCGGCGATGGCGCTGGCCGCGCACAAGCTTCTCAGCCCGCCGGCGCCGCAACCGAGCGCCGGCCCCGCCAACACCGCCGGCGGTTCGGGCACCAGCGGCGGAGGCAGCTTCACCAACGCCTACTATCCCAGCGGCACCGGGCCGCAATCCCTCGCGGTCACCTGACGGAGATTCCTCATGGCAGCCACAGTCAATTCCCAGATCACCGACGCCGTCACCCAGGCCAACGTCAAGGTCGTGGGCGAGAGCCCGGCCGAGGCCGTCGCCGTCGAGGTGCAGGCCATGGCGCACTCCACCAGCCTCGCCATGGAGAACGCCACGGCCACCCAGGGCGGCATGCAGCAGGTCAACAACACCGCCACCGCGGCGATGATCTCGCTCATCACGCAGGCCTGAGGATGGGCGAGCGGGGAAAGGATCGGCCGGGCATGGATGGCGCATTTCACAATTCCGGGGCCGGAGCGTCCTCAATCGGGAACGGCATGAGTCCGTGGTGGACGAAGCAAGGGAAGGATCATGGCCTATCGCACGCCGGTGAACAGCCAGATCACGGATGCCGTGACGCAGTCCAGCGTTGCCACGCTGGGCCAGGCGTCCGCCATTGCGATGGGCACGATCTACCAGGCTTCGGCGCACTCGATCGGCATCCTGTTCCAGAATACCACGCTCGCCCAGAAGCAGGCCGCCATGTGCGGCCAGGCGGCCACGAACCAGGGCGTGATGCAGATGTACTCGATGAATTCGATGGCCGCGGCCGCCGCGACCGCGAAGATCGCCCGCTCGAGCACCACCGACCAGCTGATCACCGCGCTGGTTCTCGCGCGTCTTTTGAAATGACGGCATAGAGGGAGCACAGCCACATGGCCGACATCACGCCCGTCAACGGTCAGATCACCGACGCCGTCACCCAGACCAACGTCAAGGTCCTGGCGGAGGCGCCCGCGCAATCCATGGCGCTGGTCTACCAGACCATGGCCCACTCCATCTCGCTCGCGATGGAGAACGCGCAGCAGGCCCAGGGCGGCCTGCAGCAGATTGGCAACGCCGTGACCTCGAGCTCCATCACCATGATCATGAGCGCGGCCAAGAAGTTCGAAAGCTGACGGCGGGCGAAGATCCGCGCTATAAATCGCACGAGGAGTTGGCGTCATGAGTGGAAGCGGTACCGAACCCGAACCCACCGATCCCCCCTCCGGCACGGAGCCGGCCGGCGACGCGCCGACGGGCGGCGGCGAAGTGGTCGAGGTCTCCACCTCGGCGGTCAACGGCCAGATCATGGGCGCCGTCCAGGCGTCGACTGAATTCGCGCTCGGGCTGACCACCGAGCTGATGGCGGACCAGGGCAAGTACCGCACCTCCGCCGGCGTCGCCATCGCCTACGACAAGGCCGCCCAGGCCGCGGCCCTGGGCGTGCAGGACGCCACCGACTACGAGCGCAACATCCTCTCGATCTCGAGCGCCGCCCAGGGCAAGGCGCTGGCCATGATCCTGGCCGGCACCAACGTGCAGGACGCCGCGATCGGCTTCGTGCTCGCCCTCGTCGCCTCCATCGTCGCCCCGATCGTGGTGGCCGAGGTCGGCATCGCCCAGACCACGATGCTGAGCAAATTCCCGCAGGCGTAGGGGACGGTTCTAGTGTTCGAAGTTTGACGTCGTGATCGTGGGCAGCACGCCCGCGGTCAGCTGAATCACGAGATCTTGCCCCGCCTGGTAGCCGGCCGTGCCGTTGGCATCGACAATCAGGAAATGATCCCCGGCCAGGTCACCGGAGCTCGCCGTAAATTGCACGGCGTGGTGGGCGCCAAGCTGCGCGGTACCGATGTCCGCCGCGAGATCGCTGTCGAATGTCGCCTGCGAGAGCGCGCCGCTTGAAACCGCAGGATCGACGGCAGCGACGGCGAACCACAAATGGAACTTGACAGCGCTGCTGCAATCCACCTTGTCATACGTGGTGCTCGTCGAGTCTGTAGCGGCATCGTAAAAGATTTGTCCGCTGCTTCGGATTGTATCCGCGCCAAGGCCGCCTTTGACGGTCGTGACCAGCGAGGTACAGTTTATCGTGTCGTCGCCGGCGCCACCGGTGAATTTCCCGCCCGCGTTCACGGTCGCATCGAATGTTCCGTCGGTCTCCCGCGAGCCATCGAACACGGATGAAGATACTGTCGTCACATTCAAAGTCTGCCCGGCGGCAACGTCCCCATTCAACGTGCGCACATAGCCGGAGACGATCTGGAGGCTTTCGATACTATCGAGCACATTTGTGCCCAGCGTGAACGCGGTTTGATTACCTTCGCCCGTCACGATCAGTGTGTCGTTTCCCGCTCCACCAGTCACGGTGTCCGTCGCGGCATCGGAAAGCCGCAGGGAAATCGTGTCGTTCCCCGCCCCGCAGGTGATGGATGCATTGCCTCCATGCAAGGAGATATCGAAATTGCCGTCCGTTTCCGCAGAACCGTCGAACGTGAACGGCGTGTCGGCGCAATCGATTTGCAGAGTTTTGCCCGCTCCGACCGTGGCGTCGTCAGTGGTCAGGAAATAGCTGTAGTTCCCTCCACTTTCGAGCGTCAGATTGGCAATGTTCAGCAGCGTGGCCGGTCCAAGGACGAGATCGGACGAATAGTTCCCCTGCAGCTCGACGGTATCGTTGCCTCCGCTACCATTGATGCTGTCGGCGGCGGTGAGGGCGGCGCCCATGTAGAAGGTGTCGCTTCCACTGCCGCCCGTAACGGTGTCGTTGCCGCCGTGCGACAGATCGAAGTCGCCCTGGGTTCCGATCGACAATACGTCGTCGCCGGCGCCGCCAATGAATCCTCCAGAGGCCACCGCAGAACCATCAAAATGAAGATTGTTGCCGGAGCCGAGTTGCGACGCGTCGATGTGGATGTCAGTAAATCCTGCGTCCGCGGCGATATTGTAGTCATGTCCGGCGGCGAACTTCACGGTCTCGACGCTCTTGAGCTGCGCGCCGTCGAGCGTGGCGCCGCTGGAGAAGTCTCCGTTCAAGATAAGCGTGTCGTTGCCCGTCAGTCCTTTTGCGATGTCGGAAGCGTTCCAGTTGGTGAACACCATCGTGTCGTTGCCGTCGCCGCCGGAGATGATGTTGTCGCCGGCGCCGGCGTAGAGCGTGTCGTTGCCGTCGCCGCCGGCGATGGTGTTGCTGCCCGAGCCGCCGGTGAGGGTGTCGTTGCCCGCGCCGCCGCCCAGCGACAGCGTGCCGGCGACGGCCGAGCCGTCGGCGGTGAGCGTGGTGTTGGAGAGCAGCGTGTTGGCGTGGATGGCGAGCGACTGGCCGATGGTGTCGCTCGTGGCATTGAGGACAAGCTTGTAGCTGAAGCCCTGTGCCAGCGTGACGGTCTCCACATTGGTCAGCGTGGCAGCGCCGAACGTCACCCCCGCCGAATAGTCCCCGTCCAGATGCAGCTTGTCGGTGCCGGCGCCGCCGTCGATGCTGTCGGCGGCGGTGAAGGCCGCGCCCGGGTTGATCACGTCGTTGCCGTCGCCGCCCTGGATGGTGTCGTCGCCGCCGCGACTGATGTTGAAATTGTCGGCGCCGCCATAGCCCAGCAGCGTCACGTCGTGCTCGCGGCCCACGAAGCTGTCGTTGCCGGAGAACAGGGTCGCCTCCAGCCCCGCCGCGTCGTTGCCGTGGACATAGGACATGAAGCTCGCCGCGTCGATGGAGATGCCGGTGATCGTCATCTGCGAGCGGTCGGGGATGCCCATGCTGAAGCCGGTGACAGTGCCCGACTGCGGGAAGCCCTGGCCGTCGAAGTCGCCCAGACCCGTGCCCGTCAGCACATAGTGGAACTGCGCGCCGGTGACATCGACCTCAGTCGCCGTATCGTTCGTGACGGCGCCATCGCCGAAATCCGACAGATCCCAATCCGTCATGTCGAACGTCCGCGAGCCCGCGACAAACCTGGCCATCGATGCCTCCCCCGGAGCCGGCACAGCCTACCCCCATCCGCAGCGCGTTGCGATGGCGGAAGATCGTGTCACGGGCGGATTGGCGGGCCGGCGCCGGGAACGCCGCCGGGGCGGGATCCGGCGGTCAGTGCGACATGCTTCGCCGCAGCAGCGCGCGGGCGATCTGGCGGCGCTTGCGGACGACTTCGCGGGTGACGTTGAGGTGGCTGGCGATCTCGGCGTCGGAATGCTCGTCGAGATAGAGCATCAGCGGCTCGGCCAGGAAATCGGGCAGCGCGGTCAGCGCGCGCTGCAGATCGCCGATCTGCTGGATGGCGGCCAGGAGATCCTCCGGCGAGCGGTCGGGCTGGATGGCCACCGCCGGCGCCGATTGCGCGTCGGCGTCGGTGATGTCCTTCGCCAGCCGGCTCTGGCGGCGGTTGGAGCGGTGGCGGTCCATGCAGGCGTTGTGCACCAGGCGCACGAGCCAAGCACGGTGATTGCGGATGGCGCTCGCCGAGAAGGTCTGCGCCGCCTTGAGCATCGCCTCGCTCAGCGCATCCTCCGCGTCGGCCATGTTGCCGCTGGAGAAGCGCAAGGCGTGCGCGCGCAGGTAGGAACGGTGCTGCAGCCAGACGCGCCAGAAGATCTCCTCGTCGCTGAAGGCCTCTTCGTTCCGCGGCCGTGCCAGCGCGCGCTCGAGCGCCTGCACCGGCGTGGCCGGCGGGCGGCGCGGATCCAGCACGCGCGCGATCACCATGGCGGGCGACGGCGCGACGGGGGCCTTGCGGAATTTCCTGCGCGGGCGGACGGCGCCGACGGATTCGGCGTTCTCGTATTCGCCGCCCTCTTCGCCTTCGGGCGCGAAGCCAGCATCGCCACGAGGGGCGCGATTCAGCGCGGTGCGAAACGGTACAACCTTCACGTCCGTGACGGACAAAGGCGTCCCATCGGCAGGCAGACGCGTCTGGCGCGCCCCGCCTGCACACCACCGGTTCGGCTGATGGCTTTGGACCCTGGTCCGCTCCTCCCTATCGTCGACCCCCAGCAATCGCGACGGGATGGCCCATTCGATTGCAGATTTATGGTTAAGACGAATCGGATACCCCGGCTGTGAACATAGGTGCAAGGAAAAGCGAAATGATCGAAAATATTTACTTGTATTCCTGAAATCAGTCTCCCGCGAATATTACCAATGCAATTCGCGGTTGCAGTCATTTGTTAATGCCGAAGGCGGGAAAAAGACAGGTTCCGGCCACCAATACTGGAAATTCAAAATCGGCAAATAATCGTCAGCCCAAGGGTGGCGTCACGGTGGGAGGCAGGTTCTGCCGGGCCTCGGCGGCCGAGAGCAGCGCGATGAGCTGCGAGCGCACCTCCTCCGCCACCAGCGCCTTGAGGGTCGCCACGATGTCGCGAACCACCTCCTGCTGACGGAGCTGCTGCGCCTGCGACGGCGGCACGCCCGGCCTGGCCGCGGCCGGGCGGGCCGGCGCCGTGCCCGCGTGGTTCATGGCGGCGCGGCGCTGCTCGTCCACCGCCTTGATGATGGCTTCGCGCTGGGTGTCGAAAGTGGACAACACGCTCTCCCGCTGGGTGGCCACGGCATCCAGCAGGGGCACGGCAGCGCCTTTGGCCTGTGCCTGCTGGGCCGCGCCGGTCATGAGCCGCCGCTCTTCTTGGGCGCCGCGGCTTTCTGCGCCGGCGGCGCGCCGCCCGGGTTCGGGGAGGACGCGGGCGCCGGGGACGGCGCGGGCGCCGGCGAAGGCGGCGCCTCACCCGTCGCCTGCGACAGGACGGAAGACACGCGCGACGCCAGGAGCTGGACCATGTTGGCGGTCAGCGCGTTCACGGCCTTGGCCGTGTTGGACGCTTCGCTTTTCTGCAGGGCCAGCGTGGCCTGGATGTCGGCGCCCAGGCCGGTGATCGTCTGCTGGAAGAACGTGCCCAGCGACGCGCGCACCTCGTCGACCATGGAGTCGCCCAGGGGATTGGGGGGCGTCTGGGACGTATCGTCGCCGGAACCGCTCATCGCGCGCTCGTCAGTTGCTGCTTTCTTCGTCTTCGGCGATCTGCGCGCTCAGCAGCTCGACCATGGCGCTCGCCTGGGTCTGCACGCGCTGGGCGCATTTCAGGTCCGAGCCCCCGAGGCCGCCGCGCTCCACGGCGGCGGTGGCGAGCGCGTCCAGCACCGTGGCCGCGGAGAGCAGATCCCTGAGCGTGGGGGCGTGCGGCAACTCGGAGAGCACCACGGCGTCCGACCACAGCACGGTCTCGCGCTCCATCGCCATCGCCTCGCGCTCCACCGCCAGGGCTTCGCGCTCGGAAATCAGTTCCAGCTCGTGTTCGCGGTCCGATCCAGCCATGCCGTCCCTCCATCGTTGATCGCGCCGGGGCGTACCGGCGCCACCCTGGGCGCGGTGCTCCATGCCTGAAGACGCGCGAGGGGTTCGTCTGTGAACGACCCTTCGAATATTAGCATGATATTGGGCCATGTGCCGGATTTGTTGCCCATCTTTCATGACAAGACTTGGTCCGCGCCACAATCCCGGCAGGGAACACTTGCAATTGCCGGGTGCGGCGGGCCGGAATGCCCGTTCCGCGCCGCCCGGGGCTGGACTAGCCTCGCCCGCCATGGCGCTCGCCCGCACCCACCTGGAGGCATTGGACCGCGCGGATCCCCTGCGTGGCTTCCGCAGCCGCTTCGTCCTGCCCGAAGGGGTGATTTATCTCGACGGCAATTCGCTGGGCGCCCTGCCCGCCGCGACGCCCGGCCGCGTGGCCGGGGCCGTGAGCGGGGAATGGGGCCTGGGCCTCGTCGGCAGCTGGAACCGCCACGGCTGGATCGACATGCCGGCGCGCGTCGGCGCCAAGATCGGCCGCATCGTGGGCGCCGGCGAAGGCGAGACGATCGTGACGGATTCGACGTCGATCAACCTCTACAAGGCGCTGTCGGCGGCGCTGGCGATCGCCGGGGGCCGCCGCGTGATCCTGTCGGAGCACGACAATTTCCCGACCGACCTCTACGTCGCCGAAGGCCTCATCGCCCAGCTCGGCGGCCGCCACGAGCTGCGCCTCGCCGCGCCCGGCGAGATTGCCGGCGCGATCGATGCCGGCACCGCCGCCGTGCTCCTCACCCACGCCAGCTACCGCACCGGCCGCGTCCACGACATGGACGCGGTGACGCGCGCGGCGCACGCGGAGGGCGCGCTGACGATATGGGATTTGTGCCATTCCGCCGGAGCCGTGCCCGTCGACCTGACGCGCGCGGACTACGATTTCGCGGTGGGCTGCGGCTACAAATTCCTGAACGGCGGGCCCGGCGCGCCGGCGTTCCTCGCGGTGGCGCGGCGCCATCACCGCGCGTTCCGCCCCGCGCTCTCCGGCTGGTTCGGCCATGCCCGGCCCTTCGCCTTCGAGGAGCGTTACGCGCCCGCGCCCGGCATCGAGCGCGCCGCCGTGGGCACGCCGCCGGTCCTGGGCCTCACCGCGCTGGAAGCGGGCGTCGATTTGATGCTGGAGGCGCCCATCGCCGCGCTCCATGCCAAGGCGATGCGGCAGTTCGAGATTTTCCGTACACTGATGGACGAGCGCCTGGCGGGCCACGGCTTCCGCCTCGCCGCCACGGAAGGCCCGGGCGGCCGCGCCAGCCAGATCAGCTATGCCCATGAGCAAGGCTGGCCGATCATGCGGGCGCTGGCCGCAAGAGGCGTGATCGGCGACTTCCGCGCGCCCGACATCCTGCGCTTCGGCTTCACGCCGATGTATCTGGGCTTCGCCGAATTGTGGGACGCGGTGGACGTGCTGCGCGCGATCATGGAGGCACGCGCCTGGGACGCGCCGCAATTTCACCGGCGGCTGAAAGTGACGTGAGTCAAAGCAGGAACGGGATCACGGCGCGGCGGCGCGGCGGATATCCCGCGAAATGCGTCCCGTACCAGGCGTGGTGACTGAGCGCGCGGGGGACGAGGTTCGCGGCGGTCCAGATCGCGAAGCTCAGCGCCGGCAGGTTCCAGCACATCAGCGCGAAGCCCGACCACTGCACCATCTCGCCCAGATGGTTCGGGCACGACACCAGCTCGAAAAGCCCGCCGCGCGGGATCGCGTAGCCCGCCCGGCCGCCGGCGCGCAGCGCGATGAGCCGGTTGTCCGCCCGGATGTTGACCGCCGCGCCCGTCACGAACGCGATCAAGCCGGCGGCGAATCGCGGATCGGCGAGCCAGGAGTCCGGATAGGCCGGACCGGCGAAGCCGAGATACGCGCCGTTCAATCCGGCATTGCCGACGTTGAACGCCGCGGCACCCAGCACGATGGCGAGCGGGATCGACTTGCCGGCGGTGCGCGTGCGCCAGGGGAAGATCAGGCTGCGGTTGATGTAATGCCCCGTCCACAGCGCGAAGAACACCCACATCGGCGCCGTCTTGGGGCTCGATCCCGCCAGGAACAGCCCGGCGAACACAACCGGCGACACCGCCTCCATCAGCATCCAGCCCAGCCGGTTGGGGATCGCAGGCCCCCACCCCGCCCGCGCGTGCCGCCCATAGGGCGCCGTCACGAACACCTGCACCGGCACCAGCGCCAGCGCCAGCGCGATCCAGCCGAGGGTGAGGAGGTCGAGGAAAGACACGCGATCGAAACCTGCCACGCTTGGCTCGCCAGGCCTACACCGGCCGGCCGGCGCGGCTTCACCCCCCGGGGCGCGGCAGCCTCGCCGCGCTCCGCCCACGAATGCTGGTGCCCCTGGCCGGACTTGAACCAGCACGCCCGTGAGGGCAACAGATTTTGAGTCGGCTATATGGTACGATAAGTTAATGTTATTACAAGTATATTTTTGAAGTGGCGAGTTAATGTGTAAGTGACTGTGTAAAATTCGGCGATTTTCAGTCCGAACCCGATCATAGCGGAAACGGCATAAAACTGGCGCTTTTTCTGGCTACGGCCTCTCAAGGCCCTATATCGCCGAACAGAGCTTGAGTAACAGCCCCATATGGCCCCACGGGTAAACACTAATCCGGCTTTGAATTCGCGAGCCTGACAAAGAGTTTCAGATCGTGGCCCTTGCGCATCGAGCGATAGGTCTTGCCTTGCGCGACGAATCCGAACGCGCAGAGCGTTCGGTGCATCGGCGCGTTGTCGCTGCGCGACGTAGCGAATAAGCCTGTATGGGCGAGCGGCGCGAGCGCACATTTGACCAGCGCATGTGAATAGCCGTTGCCTCTTGCGGGCGGCTCAACAAAGACCCAGCCAAGCTCATAGGGGAATTGGGCCGAAGGGAGGGCGACGCCAGATTTTCCAGAGACGGAAATACGGTAGCCATCGAGCGGTCTTTTGATCGCGGCTATACCCTGGAGTTTGTTGTCCTGCTTGAGGAACACAAGCTGCGCGGCGCGGGATATGCGGGCCTGAAGCCCTTTTGGGTTTACCTCGCCACCCTTCAGCACGAGCGCCGCGAACTCAGCACGCTCCGGCGGGGAGCACTTGGCGGGCGCCTTGTGGTACAGCTCGGGCGGCATGTGGCGGTTAGACCCCCCTGCTTCTACAATAGCAACATATCTTCGGCGCTCAGAATAGCGACAACTGACGCCGCGCGGCCTGCTGCGCTTGCCATTTCGGCGACGCGGCTTCGGCGTCGAGCCACGCGCGAACGTAGGCGAGCGGGCCGCCCAATTCTGCTACCGCTGCCTCGCTCAAGAAATGCGAGCGATAGCCGGTCTCGGTTGTGGGCAGCTTCGATGTACTTGGCTCCAGCACTTGGATGGCAAGTTGGGGTCAGACCTTCTTGCCTTGCGTATCCGCGCTGACAGGACAAGGACAGGGTGATGCCCTGCCACTCCAACGTCTCGGTGGTGATGGGGTTCTCTGTTTTCATGGCTAGCTCCTTTAAGGTTTGCGCAATGCAAACCGAACTAGCCTTGCGGCAATGAGCGGGGTTAAGCCGTCACAGACCGCAGCCGAGTGAACTGGCGCGGGCCGGAGCGAAGCGACTACACGGGCACTTGGATGCGCTTGTCTTGGTCTTGACGGCAAAGGGGCGCAGCCCCAATTTATTTGCCTTCCCACATCTATGCAGGCGCTATCGCTCGGATTCGACTGGGTAATCCGCATGCAACCGCCCATGTTGCGGGTTAGTGATCTTACCCGCTATGGTTTCATTGAAACCGCCTAGCAAACAGCGGATGAGCGTCGATCAAATCTCCACCTCAAAAGCTGATCGCTGCGCACGAGTGCTTTTCGTGCACGGCGTGGGTGGCGATGCTCAAGAGACCTGGCAACAAAAAGGCGATTCTACCACCTTCTGGCCTAAATGGATTGGCGACGAACTAGCAGGGCTGGATGTCTATTCCGCGAGCTACGACGCTAGCCCTACTCGATGGTTCGGTAGTGCGATGCCAATCTCCGATGTTGCGACAGAGATACTAGGCGATCTTGAGGCGGGAGGTTTTGGGCGGCACCCACTCGTGTTGGTGGGACATAGTCTTGGGGGCCTTCTCATAAAAGAAATGCTTCGGATCGCACACACCTGCAAGCGCACCCAGTGGAATACGATAGTAAAAAATACCCGTGGCGTGGTTTTCATCGCTACGCCGCACAACGGTTCACAACTCGCGGATTATGCAACAAAGCTGGGTAAGCTATTCAACGCTTCGGTGGCTACAAAAGAACTTACGACCACAGCCGAGCAGATAAAGCAGCTGCGCGATTGGTATCGCGAAACAATACCCGGTCTAAATATAGACACATACGCGTTCTATGAACGCCACCTGACCAACGGTTTCCATGTCGTTCCGGAAGCCAGTGCTGACCCGTCTATGCCCCCTGTAAGAACGATAGGCGTTAATGCGGATCACTTCCAGATATGCAAACCATTAAATCGGAAAATAAATGTATACGCGAATACCAAACATTTTATCGAGCGCATAATTCCGGAGCTTGGATCGGAGTTTGCTGATCAAAAATTTGCCCCCCAAAACAGAACAGAGCAAGTAGTCGTAGAGCTGCCGCCGACAGCGCTCGATGCGTTGTATGATATACAAGAGAAACTGCAAACGCGCAGCCAGTCAGAAGTCATACGGCGCGCATTGCACCTATACGCCCTTTGCGTAAATGAAAAAGTGCAAGTTGTCTCGCGAGAGGGCGAGTCGAGGGTGGTGATCGATGTCTAGTGCTTTCTCTTCAGAGCTGCGCGGCGAGCTAGCGCAACTCATTAAGCGGTATCAGAGCGCTTTGCCGGAGAGCACTCCGACGATTGCGACACTACCGCTTTCAGAGGTGGAGGTCGGGCTTCTGAAAGGAGCAGCGAACGATTTCAGCTGTTCTCCGAGCGAATTCCTCGCAGCGTGGATTGAGTTTATTGCTAGCCATCAGGAGTTGCTGTCGCAGTTCGATACAGCGGCTTCTATTGGCACGCGGGAGAGCGATAGCCTTGGCGATACTCCGATTGTTAGGAGCGCGACGTCCACATATCTCAGTATTTCTCCTGAGCTGCGGCAAGAAATACTGCGCTTGATAGAAAGCGGACGAGCAGTACCAATTGAGGGCGTCGGCGACAGCTACAATTTGTCGCCCAACGAGAAGGGGTAACGGAGGTCGTGCGCTATCGACGTCCTTATCCGCATGACGAACAGGCCTACGTGGCCATTGGAGAAGCCTAGCTGTGAGCAATTTGCCTGTTCCAAAAGATGAAACGCTGAGCTCCTTGCTCGGGTGGGTATACGCCTTGGCACGCACGGTAGTCTCGGAATATCTGACTCGGAGCTATCGTCCAACAGAGATGCCGCGCTCCGCAGACGACCTGTGTAATGTCATCAAAGAGCGCTGTAGCAGTGACCTGGATTTGCAAATCTCATTTCAACTTTTGCCCGAAAGTCCAAAGCTCAAGGACGCCGTCGTATTTGGCATACTGATACGCTCCAATTCCGATGCAAAGATCTATATCAATCCGCACGTGAGCAATGATGCGAAGAGGCTTGTGATTGTTAAAGAATGCTTCCAGGCCATGTTGGACAGCCAAGTTTCCGATCAGAGGAATATCCATCGAGCGCTGGGACACACATGGCACCGCGCAAAGCACAGGGCCGAGTCTCCCGACGCATTCTCTAGCGTTGGAGAACATTTGGCAGAAATTGCAGCCATGGAGGCGTTATTCCCATACGCATTCCGGTTGGAATGCAAACGTCTCGAGGTGGAAGCTAAAACCGATCCTAGCACGATCATTCACAGAGCATCGAAGCGATTTGCGATACCGCCAGACTGGGTTCGTTTCTATCTTCAAGATGAGATAATGGAGCTACTCGCTCCATATGCCGAACAAGACCCGGGTCACACGAAAACTGAAAAGCGCCCTAAGAAGTCAATGCGCAGGCCTTCGAAGGCGTAGTTAAACGATCTTGTGGAAAACGCTTCGTTACCGCCCATCAGCCACTTAGCGAAGCCAACTAGCCTTGCGTGTGATACATTTGGTAATGCGGGCAAGCGAGCTACCAAACGTCCTATCATTCTGGCCGGAGAACATGGGCCAGGTGGACCGCTTCCTGATGCTTTACGGAAGCACCTTCAAATTCACCGACATTGAGAGGCGATTTCTGGGTGGGGTCGGCGCTCATTTCAACAAGGCGATTACGTTGCAGGGCTTAGCATTGCGAATCAAGCCAGGCCTCGAAACCGACAACCGAGAAATGCGCGAACGCGGCCATTCGCCGGGCTTGAATGCGCAAGAACTGTCGGCTGTCATCGAAGCGACTATTCTCGAACTCTATTCCTGCGTGGATTGCGTCGCCGAAGTCATCTTCGCCATTTACCGGCATAAACATATTCGCCATCTAAAGCAGACCACGAGCGGCATGTACCGCGACTTTGAATCCTTCGGAAGGAATTTTCCGGACGAGATACGCGCGGCCTTGCGCTCCACGACATGGTTTCAGGAATTGCGGACCATTCGGGACGAGCTCACGCATCGGCAGACGGGAACCGTCAATCTCGACGAGAAGACAGGCCTTGTGTTCTACATGCACCACGGCATGAAGCAGGGAGACCGCGCCCTTATTATCGACGATATTTTCGTGTGGCTGGGGGCGATTGTAGAAGCCGTCAATCGGTTCCTCGGTCAGCTCTTCCACTATCTCAATTCACAATTGCTCCCGGGCCAGGTAGATGTGGTCTGCGGTTTCACCCAAGGTCGAATCCTGATGCGGATAGTCAATCCGGCGGAGGAGCTCACCTTCAATAGCGGGATATGCCGTTCCTATACGTGGTTTCAACAACCCGGTAATCCGGGTTGCCCGTTCAGCAAGGATTGTGGAGCCTTTAAGCGAACCCAGACTCAAGCGACCGCCGGAACGAGCCGGGCCTAGCGTGGCGTCGACTTATTACATCGACGAGAGCGGCAATACGGGCGACCTCGCCCGGCAGCACGGAACGTCCAATTTTGACAGCCAACCGGTCTTTGTGCTGGCGTGCATCGGCTGCGATGACGGTGAAGACCTCGCGATAGAGATCGAGCGGTTAAAGACTATCTATAAAGTCCAGGCGCCAGAGTTGAAATCGAGCTCTTTGGTCTCCAAGCCGGCTTTCATCACCGAACTCGCTCAATTCATGCGTGAGCAACAGTACCCACTCTTGGTCGAGATCGTCGACAAGCGGTATTGCCTCGTCACCTATATCGTTAGCCTTCTCATCCTCACGCCACTCGGTGCGGAAATAGACTACTCTCCTTACGTTAGGATGATGAAGAACCTCTTCGCCGAATACCTGCATCATTGGATGCCACAAAAGATACTGGAGTACTTTGTCGTGAGTTGCGACGACCCGTCTGCCAAGAATGTGAGGCGCACGCTAAATTGCCTGAAGAATTGGTTGGCGAAGCGCGCACCGAGCGACCAGATGGCGGGAGCCATCATTCACTTTGTGAGAGAGAACATCGCGGAACTTACCACAGAACTTCGCACGGACGTGCAAGCGTATCGGAGGTTTCTACCAGACCCAGATAAGAGCACCCGGAATACACCGGTCTGGATTCTCCCTAACTTGTCTTCATTCGCAAATATCTACGGTCGCATCAACATGCTGCACGAGTCGAAAGTTAGCGATGTCACGCTTGTGCACGACGAGCAGCGCCAATTTGAGCGCATCTTGCGAGATGGAAAGACATTGGCGGAAAACCTAGCGGCGCGCGGCGGTGAATTCGTCCTGCCGCATTCGAACTTTCGGTTCACTGAATCCGCGAAGCTGAAATTCGCAACCTCTCACGAGTCCGCTGGCATCCAAGCGGCCGATGCCATCGCGGGGTTTATCATGCGCTATGTGAAGGCGGTCCTTTCGCTAGGTCGTCCTGACGTGCCGCACAGCATCGCCTTCGATAGTTTGATACGGCTCTCGGAGCCCGAACGCGGCACTGGCCTAAACTTCGTGCTAAGTCACGCCGACCTTGAGCGCCTTGGCATCCGCGAAGCGCAATAAGCGCCCGGCATCTAGGTTTGGGCCGCCTCCAAAGGCCAAGGGCGCTTGCTGTCGATATCGGGGTGCCGCGGTTCGAACTCAACTCGGCCGTGTTCATCTCTCAGTTTGTCGATACGGACCAAGCAGGCTTTCGCCAGCTCACCACAGGCCCCATCGAGCAGAGCGAAGAGTGCCTTGCGCAGCACTGATGCATTCACTCCGTGAATCTCATAGGAGTTACCGGATAGAGGCCTATGCTCCAATACGGCAGCTTCGACCGCGCCGTGCAAGTAGTGTGTCTTCGTCGCTTTTTGGCGTCCGTTAACCTCGACAAATGCGAGGACTGTTTCAGCGTCGGCGGTCGCGGCGAGCGACTTTTCCACAGGGCCATCCGCCCGCCGGAATTCGCCAGCTTTATACCGCGTCAACAGGGTCGCCCTGAGGGTGGGTTTGCTGACTAGCAATTCTTGGAGTTGCCGCTCATGGGCGTACCCCCCATACGAGCCCATCACTTTCGGGTCGGCGTCGGCCATCTCCAATAGTTTGATGATGGCAGTCTCGCTCCCTCTACCGAGCACCGCACTCACCCAATCATGGGCCCCGTAAAGCGCGGGGTTCTGCGCTGCCATAGCAAAGAGCGTATCCTCGGCGTGTGGGTGGTCTATCTTGCCAAGCGGGCGAACAATTCGCTCAAGCTCATGAACGTCATTCAACTGCGGCGGAAGCATATTCCAGGCTTCCAGAATGCGCTCAGGGTGGTCAGAGAACGGAAATAGCCTTAGCCAGTCGTGAAGTTCATATGCCTGATTGTGCTGCAACAGCCAAGTTTGCTTTTGGGCGCGCTCGAAAAGCTCCGCTATGGCAGTCATCAGGTAGTCCGCACGCAGGGTCTCTCCCGACCACGCTAGCGCACGCATATATTCCAGCTTGACGACCCAAGGCACAGGCAGAGTCAACAAACGCGCTGTTAGCTCCGGCCGGCGCTTGTGAGGCATGTAGGTGGCGGCGCTGACAATTTGGAACGCTAGCTTGTGCTGGTCTTCAGTCGTACCGTTGGCGGTTAGCCGGTCCACAACTGCGAAGATCGCCGTCGCCTCTCTCGGCTCTGCCTCGTGTCTACCTTCGGCAATCGCGCGCCTGCGCTCATTGATTTCGGAGGCATTCAGTTCACCAGAGGTCCACCGGTTTTCTTCCGGCGGCCTCCGCTTATCCTGAATGTCCTTCATCGCGAAAGCCGCCTCTTTTGCCATCAACGGAACCGTCAGATATTTCTCGAGCACCTTGGACGAGGCCTGACTCTTAAAATGGCTGAACGCTTCGCGATATTGATTACCATACCCCATCCGCGCTTCTTGCGTAGGGTCCGAACGCCCTCCTCCGGCAATGAAGCCGGCTAGCTGCTTTGCTTTTCTGGATATGTCCTCGTCCAACAACCGTTCGACGATATCCAAGTCTTCGAGCAGACCCATCCGCCCAATCGCCTTGGCGACGGCCGCCATGGTATTGCGCTTCGCCGAAGCGTCCGCAATGAGCGCCTCGGCCCAACGCCGCAGCACTTTGCTGATCTCACGGCGCGTGGATTCTTCGAGAACAAGCATGCCCTTCTTGCCCACCTCCTCACCGTGCGTGGCCCAGAGATCCGCCATAAACGCATAATGTTTGGGCTCGGCCCTATCGCACAGCGCTAGCCAAGCGCGCGCTAGTGCACCTGCTGGCACGAGGTCCATGCGCCGCTCGACGGCCCAATACTCGGCTTTCCCCTCTGTCTCCAGCCCGCGCCCTGTCGCGTGCCCCTCGTCGAACAGTTCGAACAGACGGCCTAGCATTCGTAGCGCGGTGGCCCGCCCAATAAGTGAAGTTGCAATGGCCGCCCTGCGATCATGGCTCTTTTTGGAGAAAACCATCTCGGGTATGGGGCCCGTGTCTATCGGCTTTCCGCCGTGCAGCAATTCGTCGCCCCGAAAGGAAAGGGACGCGCCAGCGATGAACCGCTGAATCAAAGCGTCGCGCACGGTACCGGGAAATTTCTCGTGGGCCTTGCCAACCGCGTACATGGCGTGTCCGTCGTCGACTGGGAACGTCGGGGCGACGATGATGTCATAGACGGCACGTTCAACGTCACTGCCAGCGGCTAAATCGCCATGGTTCTCTGGTTCGATCAGACGCAGTAGAAGTTTCGGCTTGTCGTTTTCTCTCTTCGTCTGGTCGATCTGCAACTTTCTTATGCGGTCGGAGATGGCTCTGTCGGGAAAATCTGTCGCCCATCGGTCCATCGCAACCATCTCCCAGAGCTCGTCAGGTCCGTTGCGTAAAATTTCGGAGGCAAGGCGAATGCCCCGGCGAAACAACAACGCGTGGACGACAGAAAGCTGGACATAGACATCAGGGTCCGCCTTCGCAAGCTTCGTCACCAGCTCCATCCCGTCCATGCCACTATTGCCTGCGATCTCGCTCAGCACATCGCTTCTGATATCGGCCGGAAGCCCCGCGAGGCGGCGCTCACAATCCACGCCGAGCGCGGAGGGCCGAAACTGCGGTGCGTGACGGAGCACACGGAGGTAGGATTGACTGTCCGTTGTCGCGATGAACGGCCACAAGAGCTCCGAGAACTCTGGCCGCCCTGTCACGATGGCAAAACGAATAGCACGATCGATTCTGTCCGGCGCGTGCCATCTAGCCACGAATGCCTTAACATGCGCTTCTACTCGACTCCACACTTCGGCGCTCGAACGATGGATCATTTCGGCGGCAAGCATGGGGTCTATGGAGATGGCTTCGATGATCGCCTTCGCCACCGCATCCCGCTCATGGTCCTGAGTGCGAGAGAGCCGTTCACACGCGAACAAGATGGGCTCTTCCCACGCGATGGCATTCAGCATGCTCACGAGCAGCTCATTTGCATCGTAGTCACCAGCGCTCGACGCCAGAATGGCCTTTTCCACATCGAACGAGGCGTGCCACTCTTGGAACTGCTGATGCTGGAAGCCAACCGAGCCATCCCTAGAACGAACAATCACATGGTGGCTGACCAAGGTGTCGAGAACGACCGTTGGTGACGGCACGGCAATAGAAAGCTGACCGGCGTCGCTTAGTTCCCTTTCGACGGTACTGACAATGGCTCTCGCCGCTTCGTCGGACAGGTAAGTGTTACCGCTCGGTGTCGCCGCGACGGCCAATCGGATAAGGACGGGCCGATGGCTATCTTCGAGAATATCGCGTAGCGCGGTGGCATGCTGGCGCTTGCGCTCGTGGCCTTCGATGAAGAGCCGAAGCACCTCTTCCTTGGTAGTCGGGAGAGTGCCACCGGGGGTGTTGGCCAGTAACGCATGCAGATAGAGAGGGATCGCCACAAGGTCCCGCACACCTTTCGTCCGCCAAGCGCTATCGACAACCCTGACGCCATCATCTCCGGCAATGTTCTGCGCAATCTCCATTTGTTGGTCATCTGAGAGCGCTTGGACCTCGATCATCACGCCGGAGATGGGCAATTCGGTCGCTTGCCGGCGCGTGCTAATCACAATGCGCAGGAACGGATAATCCATCCTCAGATTTTCAACTTCTGAAGCGGCACGACCGCGCGCTGTCCTGTCAAGCTCATTCCATCCGTCGAGAAGCAATGTTAGCCGGTTGTCTTCGGCCCTTTTCAAAATGTCTCTGGCAGTGAGCCCATCGAAGGCGGCCTTATTCGCTATGGAATCAATGAGGCTGCGACCCTCATGTGCCCAATTGCCCAGGCGAACGAAGCCGACCGCCTCGAAGGGGTCGGTCAAAATGCTTTCTGCTGCTTGGATGAGGGTGGTCGTCTTGCCTGTACCTGGCTGCGAGATGATGGAGAGCTCGCGCACCGTTCGGATGGTGCTACCAAGATCGGTTATCTGATATTCGCCTTTTTCATCGCGTCCCGTGAGGCCCAAGCTCACCGCGTGCTTGGGCCAAGTGTCGGCCTGCTTGAGCCTTGAGATATCCGCGCTCGACGCGGCATGAATCCGTGCGGCCAGCGTGGCATCGCTGGTAGGCTGTGCAAGCTCGATAACATTGCCCTCCATGTCCTCAAGCATGGGGGCTGCTTCTCTAGGAATGACGATCTTTCGGGTTTGAATTTCCCGCACCGTTGCGCGCTCCGATTGCGCGCGCCAGCCATCCAGCATTTCGATAGTGTATTTCGAGTCGGAGTCGATGAGTTTGGAACAAGTCTGGCAGAGCCAGATACCGTTGTCAGCGCCCGAACGCTGCTGCGACGACATGGCGGTGTCATAACGCGGGCCGCCGGGTGACGCGGCACAGATATGCGCAGCTACACCAATACTCACGGCGCCATTCGGAGCACTGCTTGGTGCAATTGTCAGCGCACGACATTGCGGATTAGAGCAACGATACCCCACCCGCATGGCGAGAAGCGTTTTTGTTGCAGCTGTAAAGTTGTCGCGTCCCAATGGCATCTAGTCTTTCGGGCGAGGTTTTCGTCTGTCAGTCAAATAATCTCTGACATCGGTCGTGGTCGGCCTTTCCTGCGCAAGCTTGTCATCGAACCCTTCGATGGGAGAGTACGGAAAGGTGAAGGGCTCGTAGAATTGCCCGGTTTGGAGATAGTGCAGAATCGCCTCGGTCAGTGACAGGATGTTCCCCCACCGATAACCCAGATGGTACAGCATGGCCACCTTTGCAGCATCAATTTGTACTTCCGTGAGGCCTCGTGGCCGGCGTTTGGGTGTGTGTTCAAAGATCGTGCCCAGGTGCTCAGAATTATTCTTCTCGTTGAACCACGAGATTTCCTGGATAAGGCGCAAAATCAACTTCCGCACGGGTGTCTCCCTGAACATGCCGTCCGCCGGATCGAACTGCAGGAAAGTCGAAGACGTCAGCGCCTGGGGAAGTATCATGGTAGGAATATCCTTCCCCAGCAGGCCGATCATTGTGGTCGAATAGTGGTCCCATTCGGCCGTAGGAAGGCTCATGAATGAGCCAGGTTCGGGCCGTTCAGTTATTGGGCAGCGCTCCTTCATTCGCATTAGCGCACCAATGGGATTGAGAGCCTTGTCCTTGTGTCTGAACATGACGGTGGCAAGGATCTCGAGCAGCTCGCCTTCGAGCGCGGTTCGGAATGCGGCTTCATCGGCCGGGAGGCCCGCAAAGATGAGCGGCTGCACCGCTCCAATGATTTCGGAAAATTCCCGGAATACATGAATCCAGTTGCCGGTGGGCCGCGCGCCTCCTGTCGCAATGGCGGTCTTGGTCTCGTTGTTGCGCCCCACTTCGTCAATGAACGCTGAGATGAATCGCGCATCCGTCGCGAACTTGTTCGGATAGGCCAGAATATCGCTCTTCTCGGACTCCTCTTTGTTGAGCTCTGCCAGATACCGTTCGAGCGCTTTGCGGTCTTCCCGCATTTGCCAGACTTCGCTGCGCACGAACGTCAGAATATTAAGGCGTCCCTTCTTGTGCAGCTCGTAGGCACAGCGATATTCTTGTTGGGTAATACTGACTTTGTTAGCGGAGTCGTACCAGCCGCCTACCCTCGATCCAATCAGCAAAACGAAGTAGTTGGCGCGGTCCAACGCTGCCAGACATGCATCATAAGAATGGGCATCGAGCGGTTTGCGGAAGTCGTTGAACTCAGAGGCAAGCACTTCGCAGCCTTGCTGCTCCAGGTAATATTTGAGTGCCGACCGCAGGTCACGGAAGTCATAGATGGTCGAGGACAGAAAGACCGTCGGTTTCCTCATAGTGCTACCGCCTCCGCGACCTTTTACATCCCTTCGTCGAAGAAAAATAGGATCAGGTTTCTATGGATTTGACCGGTCTTAGTCTTCTTTTTTCCAAGAAGCCCGATATCTATAGCAATAAGAAGGTGTCACCCGCTTCTATCTAGCGGGCCTCTTTGGGCTCGAAGGTGATCTTCAGGCGCGTGCCGGTCGCGCTGGCGTATCGCCGAAGGGTATCAACGGTCGTGTTGCCCCGCCCGCCCTCTAGCCGCGCCACCGCTGGCTGGGACGTGTGCATCCGTTTGGCGATCTCCTCCTGGGAAATGTCTGCCGTCGCGCGCGCCCTAATGAGCGCCTCGGCAAGTGCGAACTCCTCGTCCAAGGCCGCGTGCGCCTTCTTGTAGGCCGGGTCCTTGCGCCACTTGGCGAAGCTCTTTTCCACTGCAATCGGTTTACGCTTCATACGACCTCCTTCGCGCGTTCCCGCGCCAGTTCCAATTCCCGCTTCGGCGTCTTCTCCGTCTTTTTGACGAAGGTCCGCAGCACAAAGACGCGCTTGCCGGACGCCGTGACATAAATGGCCCGAGCGATGCCATCCCGGCCTATCAGCCGCATCTCCCAGAGCTTGCCGTCGAGATGCTTCACGTAGGGCTCGCGCACCTTCTCCAGGCCGTGGGATTGGATCAGCGCAACAATCCGCTCAAACTTCGCGCGCATGTCGGCAGGCAAAGCGTCGAGCTCTGCCCGGGCGGCGGCATTCACAAAGAAAACAGGCCAATTCGTATTCAATTGCTATATCATATATGATATTATCGCGTCACGCAACGAAAATTTTTCAAGCTAAACATCTAGGGCTCTGTCAAATCCAGTGCCCTATATCCGAGCAGCGGCGCGTGGGAAGATTCTGGGTGTCCAAGAAAAGCAGCTGTCGACGCACCACTGAGCAGTTTTCGGCGGTAAGTGTGAAGCGGAATCCAATCAGGTCTTGAGCAGATCAATATCGGCGCACCAAGCGCAAAGAATAAGCAAGGTAAATCAACCCCTTGATAAGAAACAACGTTACCGTCGCAGTTATGTGACAGTTTCATATCAACTTTCAAATATACTTCGCGTGCGTTATTTTGATGGATATTGCGCCGTGCCGTTCAATCAAGCTGTTCAATTGCCGACTTTTTTGCTGCTGTTGGCACCCTTAACTGTATTTCTGCTGGCCGTGCTCGCGCTATTTTTTAATGGCATTCGTATCAAAAGGTTAGTGAGGAGTGCCGAAACTGATAGGCACAAAGAGCTGTCAGTTCTTGTGCACGAACTTATCCGCAGCGTCTCTCCTCGAATTGTTTTCTGCGCTACGCCCGAAGACGTAGCCAAAGAAGCCGCGAGCCTAGTTGATGCAGCTCGGCGAGCTTTCGAAGACCGGCTTCAGAAAAAGGAGAGCTCCGAACTCGGCGGCTCTCACGTAGATTCCGCAGCCGAACCGGAGAGCGACTACAGGGAAAACGATTTCGTCGTATTTTACGGCGCAGCCGCAATAGGTGAAGGCGATACCGAAGGTGCCCATCTTTATCGGAAGGCAGTGGATGACGCCATGTCTTCTGGCATGAGGGTACGCCGTTACGTGCACCTCCTATCGCCCGACGACCTCAAGGGGCGAAGCGATCCTATAGCAAATACGTTCTTGGCCTGGATAGGAAGGCAATACGACGAATTGATGAAGAGTCCTGACGCGTTTTTGATTAACAACGTCCGCGCTCCGCAGTGGGGAGCTGCGAACGCGAATTTGGTGACAAACGCAGGACTACTTGAAATCAAGGCTGGAGGACAATCTGCACTGGCCGTCTATGATCCTGCGATAGCAGCTACGATGCGCCGCTCGATGAGAACCGAACTCAATGCGGCGCGACTAGGCAATCGCACGGAATATTCGCGTTCCGATACAGCCGCGATGAAAAAACTCAGGGCACTCATCTTCGCACTGTGCGATTCAAAGAATAGAAAGCCGTCAGAGTTTTCTCGCGAATTGGATGGGGACAAGCCCGATGCCTAGTGGCGGAGTTTTGCTCGCCTCTGCAGCACAGCTTGGGCTTGCGAACTTTTTTGTCGGAAGTTCGCTGATATTTCCAATAGCAATCCTGTTTCTGGGACTGAATTTTAGATCCGCCCAACGCGGGCTCGATCCGGCGCGTCTTGCTCCTATAGCTGACGTCATATCTGCTTGGAAAACTCCCGCTGTACTTGCTCTGATTGCGAGCGCAGCCATTTTGCTGGGCTTTATCTATTTCGACGCGTCACTAGCCGGAACTGCCAAACCGATTTTCCTTGCGGTGGTTTATGCGCTATATGTCAGCTCTTGCTTAATCATGCTCTCGATAAATCCGGCCCAACTTCGATTTGCCACCAACTTTATGCAGTGGTGCGATCGACAAAAAGAATTCGTACTCAATAATTCGGATTTCGGCGACCTTAATTTGGCATATAGACGGTCGGTGCTTGACCGAGCTCCAATTGTGCCCGCTCCTGCTCTCTACCGAGAGTATTTTCAACGAGAACGAAAGGAAGGGCGCATCGCCGTGAGCGACCTGCGAATGGTTCTTGGTGAACACGAAAGCGACGTGAGGCGGGGTGAATTCGTTGCAAGCAATGCGGCAAGACCTATTCGTATTGCGCTGCTTGTCGCCTTTGTTGTCCTGGCCACGGTGACGCCGGTGATGCACATCTATGCCCTCTCCGAAAACAAGGGCGTTGGCGTCAATTCTGGGGCTACCGTAGTCGTGTCAAATTCATTGCGCGATACGCTTGACTTGCTGTTTTACAACCCTCCGCAGGATAGCCTTGAACTTCATCAACAAGGCGACGTCGCTAAAATCAACATACCCAAGCGGGGGGGACCATCGGATGACCTGCGATCCCATCCTCTCTACCTGTTCTACCGGTTTTGCTTCCTTTTTCTCCTGGTGTTGCCGCCGTTGAGATATTTCACGCTGATCGGCCAATTTGAATTACTGAATCGGCGAGGCGGAAAAAGCGGCCTCGGCCTTGAAAGCGACGCTGTTTCGAAAATGAGTGCCTCAGGCGTCCTAATAGTGTCCGTGCTGCTTGCCCTAATGCTCATGAACGTGAGTTTTGCCAGTTTAGGGCTGTTGACTGGCTTGGTCGCGGCCGGCCTATCGATAGCGTTGCGAGATACGCTGGGAAATCTTATGGCCGGAATGCAAATTGTTTGGGATGGGAGCGTCAAGAAGGGGGATGTGATTTCGATTCCGACAGCGGAGAGCAGAGACACCGGCAGCACGTACGGGATCGTACAGCAAGTCCGCATGCGCTACACCGTCGTCGAAGATCGAAATACGGTCAGGCGCCTTATCCCGAACTACTTACTTACGAGCGCGCCCATTGAAAGCTGGACGCACGAAGACAATCGCGTCCGACTTGGGCTGCGCATTGGCGTGGCGTACGGATCTGATTTGCGACTTGTGCAGAAGATTATGGAGTCTGTCTGCTACGACGTGCCAAGGGTTCTGACTGAAAAGCCACCGCAAGCATTGCTTGTAGAGTACAGTGACTCGGCGCTAGTCTTCAGCCTCCGCTTTTGGCTTCCAGATCCCAGCGAGGGCATCCGTCCGGTAATTTCTGAGATACTCATCAACCTATACGACAGGTTTGACGAAGAAGGGATCGTAATCCCTTATCCGCAACGAGACCTTCACATAAAATCGATTTCTCGAAGCGATACGCGATTCTTTCGCGAAGAATTGTTGGGAACGGACCCGTGACGAAGCTGTTTCGGATAGCATCTCATGTCCAGGACTGGATCGTGGCAGCGGCTATAGTCACGACATGGTTTTGGCTCGTTGGCACGGTGATCTGGATTGGACCGCTTGCGTTTTTGCGCACCGAGCAGGGCACATTTCTGATTGCGGCGAGCTTTAGTATCTTGGTTGCCGCATCTCTCATTGAGCGGTTAGCAGCGCGAGACTTATCACTAAGCCGCGACTACATCCGGAACGTTAGATTCTCGATGAGGGATTTTGCCTTCCTGCTAGACAAGGTGGTATCGCGGAAACAACCGCTGGTGCGCTTGGAGACATCGACAGAGCGGATTGCGAAGGCAGCGGCTAAGGTTGTGCGTGACGCCATATCTTCTCCGCCGATCGATCAATACCAACTGGTATTCTTTGGAGCAGTTGGGTTTCAAGTCGCGCCTGACGATTGGCGCCGAGAGTCCGCTCACGACGACAATCTATCCCCGCATCAAGTTTATCATGGTGCTCTCGAGGAGTTGGCAAGCAAAGCAGTCCCGGTAGCTAGGTTCGTAAATCTGCTTACCAGTGACGAACTCGATCACCGTAGCGCAAGCGTTCGCCGTCGCTATCTCAGTTGGTTGGACTCGCAGCATAGCCAGATGCGTAGGAACCCAAATTTTGTCGTAATTAACAGTCCGCGCGCGCCCAAGTGGGGGGCTACCGGCGGATGCATCATCTCATCGAAGCGGATGGTGCAGTTCACCCATTCAAACGGCTGTGCAATTGTTCTCGATGACGACCGATCCATGGCGGCGATGGTCAAAGCCAACTTGACTCAAATATACGGGGGAAAGGTTGGAAATATCCATGCTTACAAGAAAATGGAGTCGGGAGTTGTGGAGCAATTTGAGATTTCCGACGAGAAATATCAATTCGAAAACATCGACAAGTTCGAAGACCACATGAAACAAGTGAAAGCGGCCAAAGGGGCTTCCCAGAAGCGAAAATAGAAGCAGTCCGATAGACTTCTAGTTCCTCATTCTTTTGTCTGAAAGAGCTTGCGCGCACCCGCAGAAGCCCGGTTAGCGGCGGTACCGAGTCTGCTATGCGCTATCAGAATCATCTGTTTTCGTTGTTTTATTTTACACCATCTAATGCTTATATCGAAGAGAACGTGCGAGAAAGATCGCGGGGGTACAATGCGCCCCATGCCCTTGACTATAAGTCTCAGTCATTGGCATATTCTTGAACAGATCGTTTCAGCAGCAGTCATAAACAAAATTCGATTGAACCGAGGATAGGGGAATGGGCACAATTCCGCATCGGTTTGCGTTCATGGCAACGATTACCGTGCTCGTCTTCGTGATAGTCTTCCTTTCTGGTTCAACTCGTGCACAACAACCGGCGCCTCCGACGGTAGTCAACGAAACCGATCAAAAGCTGGTTGTGTACTTCAGCTCGCCGATATTCGACGACAGCCCGAACATCGACGTTGCCCCACATAGCACCGCCGAGCTCAAGTGCGCTGGTTGCCCTCCCCTGAACCTCCATCAAGTAGTCGTTCTTGAAAACAGCGGCGAGTTCCGCGAGATCGGAAGAGTATTTCCCGACAACGCACAAGTCGCGACCATCGCCTCAGGTGCTACAATTCATATCGGCTACGACCGGTTCCACTATGTGATGTATGACGAGCGCAGAAACATCACCGGCGTTGACGATTCTCCTCAGGGGTCGTCCACTACCTACGTGCGCAACTTCACGTCGACAAGCATCAGTCTTACCGTCGTCAAGACATCCGGAAGCTGGATCGTGAACGCTGGGCGCGACCTCTCGAGCTCTTGGTCTCTTGATCTCAATATCCCACCGGACGGGACGTATTCGGTCACCTGCTTAAATTGCAGCGATAGTTTTCTGATTTTTGGGCTTAAACTGGCGCCGCGCAGCTTGCGCGCTGGCTCGGAAGTCGCAATCAAGCCGAGCGAGTACATATCCCAACTATTGACGATGACCGAGCTACCAGCAAGCCCTCCGCCGCCGCCGCCTCGGCCAACTCCAGTTTGTGTTGTCGCCCACGTCGGACATTGCACGGTCGACAGTGACGACAGTGTTGGCTTTGTTGCTCCGGGCACGGCCTGCCATTGCGGTACCTATAACGGCGTCGTGCAATGATGTCGCTGAATTCTATCCGGGCCCTCGTCACACTCTTCGTCGCGATCATGGCATTGGCGAGTTGCACGCCGACTCCGAGCCTGGATTCAGGTTCGACGGATGCAATCCAGACATGCATTTATACCTTCGCCAAGAAGGTTCCGAATCCGGCGCCGGACATCGCGTACTATAAGAGCGCCGGTACCTTCTGCGCCAATATCACTTACTGGAATTTCTTGATGCGGGATTTCGACGCGCGGCGCGCAAAATTCCAACAGCAGAACTCCGACGATCGCGTACTTCTGTGGATGGTGGTGGCAATCACATTGTCGGGCGTTGTGCTGTCGGGTATTCAGCTGCTTGCATCGTATAAGCTCGCGGTCCTCACCCGGCAGACAATTACCGGCGATGCAACCGAAGTCGTGCTTGAAGCCGGGCGCATATCGGTTCGGTCGTCAGTAACTGGACTACTCATCTTGACGGTGTCGTTCGCGTTCTTTCTCGTGTTCGTGTCGAGCGTTTATCAATTTCACGAGGATCCTGTGACGTATCCTCAGGCGACACCACTTCAGGGCGCTGACTTGGGTTCTGGCGGGCTTGGCGCGGCTCCGAGCAGTTCACCCTCAGCCGTACCGCCCAAACGTTAGGTAAGCATCGCAAGTGCGATACCCTGTTCGATAGGCATCACGGTTTTTCCTGCGTTACATCTCATGCCTCGCGATCTGCTCGACGCGCAGGGCCAGTCCGTCATTCAATATGCGTTGTGAACTGAACTAAGGTGCGGCGACCGGACTTGAACTGGCACAGGGTTTCCCCCAGCGGATTTCCGTACCACTTCGCTTTCGCCGTCCGCGCCATAGCGCATTTCGCGCGTACGCCGGCTACGTTGGAGTTAGCTTGGCGCGGTATTGAGGCATCTCAGAAAAGAAGAAACGTATACGCGGCAATGGTCAATTGGTCCGCAGATGGATCGGCCGCAAGGGCGTCACATGCAGCGTTGTAAGCGACACAATAGTCACGTGTCATTGCAAGGCTCGTATAGAATGCTTCGGCGAATGTTGCAGCTACTTCGTCGTTTACCGGCCAAAGAGGCGCGACCATCGATCTTACGCCTGAGGCCGCGAATGGCTCCGAGAAGCCGAGAGGTGGACCACCGACGAAGGGCGCCGATGATCCGCCAAAACAGGCGTTGATGAACACGAACTCGCAATGCTCCCAATTTGTCCGGAAGATGCGCTCGGCGTGCAATGCGGAGTATTGGGGGCGGTCTCCCACCTCGCTTGGCTTGCGCGGCAACCAGACAACCGGGCGCCCACCCGTTGCGGCCACCCCATGGCACGCGAGGTGCATTATCGCTCGGGAAGAGAGATTGTCGATCCGTTCAAGAATGTCCGCTGCGGAGAGATTGTCGCTTCGATCAACCGCAAGGCCGGCATTCGCTATCAAACCTTCGACGCGCCCAGTTTCAAGTTGTACGCCGGGTAGATTGCCGAAAGCTCCTTCGCGAAGCTCTCCCCGGCGGCGTGCGCTCTTATGCGGGTTCACGTCATAGAGCCAAGCACCGGAAACGAAGGCTGTTTCAGCCCGGAGAAGACTGTCAGTTGGCAGAGAACCAACACGAACCGCCACTGGAGCTCGCGCCAAGGAGCCGCCCTTCGCTGCAAAGAGGCTCTTCCATGGCGCGTTTGCCAGATGCGCGTCGGCATAGACGTGTACGCCGCGCACCTGCTCCAGGGGTACCTCGAGTTCGGCCAAGTGTTCTGCAATCTCTGAGATGGCGAGCTGCGTTCCAAGCTGCTCCCACCTTTTCATTGCTCGCCGATTGCCATCAATGGAATTCTGCAGAGCCAACGATACGAGGCTGAGGACAGGTGCGTGATTTTGGCGGATCATGACTGATAGGGGACGTCCTTCGTAGATCATGTGAAGGTAAAGTCCCAACGAAGCTTCGTTGTGAACCGCGTAGTGAAGGTGTAGGATTCCTGGCTCTTTGAAGGACGAAAACGGTCCTGCCGTGCCGAAGCGGTTGCTGGCAGCACACTGGGCCAGGTCGGTGAGCAATTCGCCTTGAAGAAAATCCGAGGGATGTGCCGAGGCGTCGTGAGCCTTAGCGTTAACATTCGGGCCCATGCTCTCAATAAAGTTGTCGATTGTCAGCTGACGGAGCCCGACGATCAGATTGGCGACCTTCAACTTCCGAGCGTCTTTTGAAATTGCGACGTAGTACTCGCGAGCGTGCTCAAGTGCGTGAAACATGAATTCCTTGAGAGGTTTGCTCGCTGGGTACCGCAACGCCAAGGCGCTTAGAATCTCGCGCGCCATTTTTTGACCCGAATAGTATCGGCCGATCTTGTGAGCAGGCACCGACATCGCGTGCTTCAACATGCAGAGATAGATGTGCGGGGCTAGATCTTCTGCATGACGCATGTTCCTGTCTGTAAGTTCGGCGGAGTCCGCGTAGCACCTCCAAAAGTGAATGAAGCGGCTCAGGAATTTCGGAATCGAGTCAAGATTGTCAACGCGAAACGGATAAAGAGTGCGGAAAACCTTGTCGAACGCGTCCCAACACGGTCCGATTTGAGCCGAGAGAAACTCGTGATGTGCAGTCACTTCGGCATTGACGACTTTTGCAGACTGGATAGCGAGGAAGGCTCTCTTGATCAGAAAAGCGAGGCAGGATGCGGTCTCAGCTGGTGAAGCAGGTGCCTTGTAGGCGTCTTCAATCAACTTCAACGGCCCGGTCAACGTCCTCATCGCCATCCAATCACCGCCTCCCAGTTGATTGCAGGCTTCGTCGACCTCCGGCCGCATGCCCAAAGCGATTTCCCCGCTTGAAAGGCCGAAGCTCTGCATCCCAAGCTGAGACGATTGACGAATGACGACTTCAAATTCCTGAGCCGCGCTGATTAGGGACGCAAGGGAATTGTGAGAAGTCGGCTCGAGAGCCGAGAGTTTCTTTTCGATGTTGGCCAACTCGAACAGAAACGCCGAGTCCTCCGCCTTGAGAAAAGGAGATTGAACCTTTGCGCGAAGGTGAATAGGTTGCAGGAGAAAGTGCGCCAGAAACATCGGTGGGCTCCGACGGAGGGATCAGAACACGGCTCAGCGACTTGCGCCAACTCTCCGTTTCGAGTGTTGGGGGCCGCCATATTCGTCGAAATTCGCGGCGAGCAACAGCCCTAAGTTGTTGGATTGCGGCAATGAGCGGCCTCCTCCCATCATTAACGCAGTAACGGAGACTAGGATCAGAAATGGATCCAAAGCGCTATTTGTGCAGTCGAGGTGATAATGTCCGCTCGCGACTAATATCTTTATCAACGCACTATGGCAATTCATCTAGCCTGATGTATCTGCCTTTGTACTCTCTCTGAATGCACGCTGGACGAAAGATGCAGATGCAGTCCCCTGGACCAAATCGCGACGGATAAAGGACGCCATCCACCCCATTTTCTACAAGAAACTGCCCTAAGTGTTGAGAGAGATCGTAATTGCTTAGGTATGTCCGTTCCCGAGTGGGGAACAGCTCTCGAGCATCACATAGATTTCCCTTTGTTGAATACATCACTTCCCGAAACAGGACGCGGTCCGGGGGCAATTCATTTGTTGGCCGATCACGCAACCAAGAACGAGCCTCACTCATTGCCGTTTCCATACTTGTTGCCATATAGACGCGGGGGTTCGAATTGGCTTTGCCAAAAGGCGACAGCGCAATTGATCGCGCCTGGTGTATATTCCCCACAAAACTTTGAAAATACTTCTCTCCAAGCGCTAGCTGAAGTTGAAAACCCGTACTGTCAAATGACACCATCGGTAATCGCCGCCCCACAAATTCGATAAAAGCTCCTTCGGGAGCCGCGATTTCAGATCGATTGGGCACTAACACCGAAACACGCGGGGGCAATGTTTGACTGTAACTTTGCACCAGTTCGTCAAATGTCAAAATCCTTGCCCGCCCTGCAAGCAAACTCCTGAGTTGACGCTTTAAATCTGCGTCGAGTTTCTCGATCTCGCCGCTTGTGCCCATGATGACGAACAAATGCGAGGGGGAAGAGAACGACATTGCTCTCGTTACAGGAGAGAACAGGTCATAGTCCTGGTCGTATCGATTCAATTGAGCCATTGCCGTTTCCGCCACTGCGGAAAACTTGAGGATATGTCGCCTTGGTTCATTCAGAATTCTGGCACTTGGCGTCTTAAGTTCGATGAGGCCGTAGTTTCGATGGGAACGTGAAGACCCGGGATATATGACGAAATCAGGCTCACTCTTGCCAGGGCGCCCAAGCGGAGCAATGTCACATGGCAATAGTTGAAGTGGCAGAGAACGCGACAATACAAACGGATTCGCTGCGAAAAACTGTTGCCACTTACGCTCGGGCGTTGACGTCTGCAAGAGGTGTCGTAATTCGTCATGCGCTGTATGAAGCTGCGCACCAACGGCCCGATGATTTGCCTTCGAGCCCTTAGATGCACTTCCCGGGAGGAGTTTCTTCGGCATTGTGCCAGACGACTATTTGCGCGGACCGAAGAAACGATCTCCATTGAAGTGAATCAAATGGTCTGGCACGTCCGCGAGCCAGACTTCTGTTTCCCACGCGATGTCGCGCAGATGCTTCCTAAACTCGGCCAGGTCGGGAAACGCGCTGACAAACACGAGACCAACAGTCTTGCCACCGAGGATTTTGTCGAGTTCGTGGACTCGCTTGGGTGTCATCGGGCCGTGTGAGGTCACAGCCTCGACTAGAAACAGCCAACGCTTTTCCGAGTCGTAAAAAACCACATCGGGGAGTTTATCGTGATCGTTGATAGCGATGCCGATGGCAGCAAGTGCTTTGGTCTCCACAACGAGATTCTTCTTCGCGGTATCGCCGAGATAGAGGAGCTGACTTCCAGTTGCGAAACGCGGCGCGAATTCGCTTACAATGGCGCGTTGCACCTCGTTGTGACGTCCCGGCGACAGCTTGATTTCCCGACCGTCAGGCAGCGTAACGGGAACGATGTCCTGCTCCCGGTGCCGGGCATAACTCTCTTTAAGAGACCCATTCTTTGCAGTAAATTCCCGAACCGCTGCTTGCCATTTCGACGTGCCGAATGTCTTGATCGCCGCAAGAGCATCCTCAGTCAGCGCGTAGTGGGCGCGCGGGCTGTTAGTAGGCAGGTTCGGCTCAAACGGGTTGTAGTCGGCAACACGCGCCTGCGTGAATTGGTGCAGCACCTGCCGGCGAAAAGTTTCGCGCGTGTTGGGAGCGTAGCTTTTGTCATATTCTGCGCTCACAAAATCCATGACACCCTTTGTAACGGTGCGCGGGCTCCGCTCCGCCGCTGACCATGGTTGGTTTTTCCTCAAGCCGCAAAGCGCTATCAGGGTGTAGGCTGAAATCTCGTTTTGCTGGGCACCTGGCAATCCGAGGGACTTGAGGATCGCCTTTGCTTCTTCCAACTTAGGCATGCGCAACCGCCTTTACCCGTTTGCGGTTAGGCTGCGCGATCGCGTCCATGACTAGTTCGTCCAACACGTCGGGATCGTCAATTCCGCAAGCTCTCCGACCTATATCCTCGATGACTGTATATTCGGGCAGGGGCATGATCCGCAGTTCGGTTGCGCTGACCTGTGTATTTCCATTGATCGCCCGGAAATAAGTGTCAAGTAGGCGACTGCTATACAGGGCCGCAAGTCCCCACGCCTCTGGTTCTGTCAACGAACCACCTGGTCGATGAATATAGTTCAAGTGATTTTCGAGCCCTACAAATGGCGTGGCGTACTGATTTGCGAGATAGGGCGCAGCAGTCAAGCGGCGCTTCTCTTCCTTAGCGCTAAACCGGCGGAGAAGCACATAGTTCTTGTTTGGGACGAGCAATCCGCGTTCAAGAGCCGTAAGTTTGATGTATTGGGGTCTACGCGCGCCATTGGGCCAATGTGTCGACATGGGTTGGACGTGGTTCATCCAAAGCATCGGCGCATGGTCAACTAAAATGTCTCCAGCTTCCTCCAAATGCTCTCGGGCACGGAAAGGAACAACCGGCCCGGTGGAGATTCCCATGCCAAAGTGTGAAAGCAGTCTCGGCCAACCGTCTACAAGACTGAGAACGGATGCGTCATTTTCGCTCGCTGGAATACGCAAAACCTTGTCGGCGCTGTCCATGTCGAGCAATGAGGACAACGGCATTTTTTGAATCTCCGGCTGATCCAGATCACGCGTACCGTGACTCGTTGAGATTGTCACCGACACATCGCTCGGCTTGCGATGCCAATGGTCGCTGCGCTCACCAACGAAGATGATATTTTCTTGCAATACGTCGTCGCGGCTGAATGCGTCGCGGCGCGAATTAAACACATGCACAGTTTTGGGCTGGATCAGATCGAAGAAGCGCTCCCTAAAAAGCCTAAAGTATGGGCCTGAAGCAAAACTTCGAGGAGTGATGTAGACGAAGGCGCCATTTGGCTTCAGCAGGGCCGCCGTAACCGCCATGAACAGGCCGTAGATATTCGGTTGGCCATGGACAACCGACAGCGCCGCACGAGCGCGGGGGTCGTCCTTCGCAATTTTGAAGTAGGGCGGATTGGCGATAACTGCGTCGAACGGTTCGGCGAACGCAGGGAGGAACCCGCCCAGCGCTTGGAGCGCGGATGCGTGTTCAAGAACGAAATCTCCGCACTTAACGCGAGTGCTGACCGACAGCCCGTGATCGCGCGCCCATGCCTCTGCAAAGGAGAGAACGGCTCGTAGATGAGGCAGCAGGCCGTGATCAATCTCGTAAGCCACGACTTCGATAGACGTGGGACGTAATTTTCGAAGGGCCAGAGCTTCGATAGCGGCGGCAATAAGCACGCCTGAACCCGCGGCCGGATCGAGCAGCCGCAAGTGCTCACCCCTCATTTGAAGCTGGGCCGCCATAAATCGGGCCACTGCGCTCGGGGTCAGATAGAGGCCTTGAGCTTTGCGCTGCTCCGGGGGCAATGCCTCGGCGTACGCGCGACCCAGGCGCTCGGCATATTCCGTAGGGCGCTCATTTGTTGCCGACGGCGGCAGAACTGTCATTTGGGTGTCCACTGTCCGATCCCGATGCCCAAGCGCGCACGCGAAGGTTCTCTCTTTGTTCGTATTTAACACAGCCCTAGCGTTTGGCCAACCAGATCATAAGGGAGTCGTCACCGTCCGTCCTATGGTCTTGCGCATCAGCCGGATCGACGCGGCGGTACGGCCTATCGACAACCTTGGACGACGAAAATTCCAGTATTGTGAGACTAGGATTCGCCGGGATGAAACGCAGCGGAAGGCCGGGCTGGTCGCGGCGCGGTGGCACGTCGCGCCGCGACCAGCCTAGGCCGGACATCGCTGTCTTAGTCTCCAGAGGCTGCAAGGAGCCCGCGCATAGCGCGGGCGGGACGCGCCGGATCGCTGGCCGGTCGGCGGGCGAAGCCCGCGCGAAGCAGCGCACCCGCAGGAGCCGCGTTAGCGGCGGGACCGAGTGCGCCCGACCGGCCATTGCCTTTCTCGAATTGAGAAGGCGGGTCTCGGGTTGGCCCGAACCTGAGCCGGAAGGGTCGCGGGAACGCGGTCGGTCCCGCTTCCGCCTAGGCTACGGCGGACGTAGCCGCCGCAAGGCGGATCGCCGGGGTGAAACGGGGGTGGCGAGAACCCCCTGCCAAGTCCTCGCACTGTTGTCGCTCTGCACCAACTGCGCGAATACTTGACGCAATAGTCAACTTAGAAGCGAGTCCTTGAAGGCACCACGTTGCGTAGCAATGTATAAGTGCACACCTAGCGGTTTAGCTGTCTTTTTACTCGCTTCGTTTTGGGCGGAAGGGGACCTGGGACTTGGCCATCTACCACCTCCGTCTGAAGGTGCTGTCGAGGTCTCTTGGCAGAGCTGCCAGACCCGGCGGCGCAACGCGCCGGTCGGTCGTGGCGGCGGCCGCCTACCGCTCGGGCGAAAGACTGTACGACGATTCCCAGAAGCAGTGGTTCGAGTTCGAGAAGCCCGATGTGGTGTTCAAGGAGATCCTCGCGCCGGAGGGCGCGGCCGATTGGGTCTTCGACCGGGAGGCGCTCTGGAACATCGTCGAGCGCTCCGAGAAGCGCGCTGACGCCCAGCTCGCCCGCGAGGTCGAAATCACCCTGCCCCGGGAGCTGACGGAGGCGCAGCATATCGAACTGGTCCGGTCCTTCGTCCGCGAGCAGTTCGTCGCCAAGGGCATGGTGGCGGATGTCGCGATCCACCGGCCCGACGCCTCGGACGGCCAGGAGCAGCCGCACGCCCATGTGCTGCTGACCCTGCGCCGCCTCGACCCCATTTCCTCGACGGGCTTCTCGGCCAAGAAAGAGCGCGACTGGAACGAGCTGCCAGAGGTCGCCCAGGCCGTGGCGGAAGCTCGTAAGCGCTTCAATGACACCCGCTCGCCCGAGGACAAAACGGCGCTGGAAGCCGCCGAGGGCCAGCGCAACGTCAATGTCTGGCGGCGGGAATGGGCGAGCTATGCGAATCGCGCCCTCGACGCGGCCGGCTCGCCGGCGCGGATCGACCACCGGACGCTCGAGGCCCAGGGCATCAAGCGTCCGCCGCAGCCGCATATCGGCCTCGCCCGCCATATCGCCAAAGCCTACGACTACCTCAAGGACAAGCTCACCCAATGGGTCGCGGTGCGCAAACGCACCCAGCTCTACCAAGAGGGGCTGCAATACCAGCGCCGCGACCCGGTGAAGCTCGCCGAGTTCATCCTGCGCCTCTCAGACATGGCCGAGGATGTCGCCCATCACTACCGACGAACAACCCCCACCATCCCGGAGGTGCCGCTTGACCGCTAACGACTTCGACAACGTGTTCGGCTCCGCCGCGCGCCCGACCTCGTTCGCGCAACGCGTCGGCAAGGCCGAGCCCGCTGCGCCAGGCGACGAAGCAAAGGTGGCGACCATCGGCTCGGGCGCGTACAAGCCCTATGGCTTTCTCCCGACCGGGACGATCAATGAGACCTGCGAGGTGGTGCGCTGGATCGAGGGAACCGAGATTCCGGAAGGGCTGGAGTTTCAGTACCGCTTCCTGATGCAGGTTGGCTTCGTCGGCGAAGAACAGCTCAAGCTCTTTCTGCCCGACTGCATCGTCGTCATCGAAGGCCAGCATCTGCGCGACCTGCGCCAGAAACTCGCTCGCAGACAGACAACATTCGTTCAGCAATACAGCGCTCGGGTCTGGCCGAACGCGCGACCGCAGGGCGAGCCGATTGTCGAGAGCATCGACATCGTGCGCCCTGAGCCATCCACAGCTTTCGGAAAGAACAGCTAACTAAGTCCCATCAGCACCTTGCAATATGACGGAAGCGCAGCGCTGGCCTGTGCTGGCGTGGGCGATCCGCTGGGCGCTTTGAGAAGGACCGAGACCGCGATGTCGCGCGGGCGTCGGCGTGACAGGAAATAACGTCCGACCTGATACAGCGCGACGACGATAGTCAGCACTGTTACGCCCAGGAAGGCAAGAACCTGAACTCCGATGTCTGGGTCGTCGGCGTGGGCGAGTATGTACCAGCCCCAGCCCAACCATAGGGGAAGCCCAATCAGCAGTCGCGTTCGCGGCGAAGGCCGGGTCAACCATCGCCAATTCCAGGTGGGAACGGTGCCGCCAAGCTCGCGCCAATCGCGTTTCCAGTAGAGGTAATCCTGCAGCCGGTCAAAAGCGCTTATCGCGTTAAACGCGACGATCAGGGCGACGAATGCCAAAAGGCCCGGCAACTGCCCCAACCACCATCCGCAAAGGATGGCGATGGTGGTGAGCATGATTGCTGCCATGCTCACCACATTGCCGAGTACATAGGTCAGGATACTCGGCCGCCTCATTGCTCGAACCTTGTGAGCAGATAATTGCGGCCGCTGTCGTTGAACGTCTTGCCTGCCTGGAACCAGATGGCGGTGACGTTGTTGCCGTTCGCGGGACCGCCGGTCTTGAGCGCGCGGGCGAAGTCCGCGGGCTCGACCTCGTAGTCCATCGTTTCGCTATAGCCGCCGCTATAGCTCTCGCCGCGGGTGAGCCCACGGTTACGACCCGTGTTTTCACCGGTCCCGCTCGAGCTGCCGAAACTCGAATTGATCGACGTGTTGCCCTGCGCATCGCGCGACCAGCCGACGCTTGAGCTCGTGCCCATGTTGGTGCTTGCGCCCTCGCTCATGCCATAAGAACGGCTTGTGGAAGTCCCTCTGCTATAGGTGCCGCGCCGCTGGATGATGCGGCCGATCGTGTCCGCCGCCCATTTGTTGGTCTCGGGATCGGCGTTGTTGTGAAATACCTTGGTGATGAAGCTGGCGAGCAGCGTGTTCGCTTTTGAGACCGGTTGATCGCCGCCCATCTTGGCATGATAGGTCGGCAACGATTGAGTCAGGTAGACCGTGCAGGCAAGGCTCCCCCGGCACGTCGATTGAAAGTCGGTGTCGTATGAGTTGACGAAATACTGCGACTCGTCGGCCCAGAGGAACACGGGCCGCTCGCGGTGCTTCGGCTCGAGCTTGTTACGCGACAACGCGGCGCGCTGCCACATATATTTGAAAAGCTGCTGGCCAATGATGCCGTCCTCGTTCCAAGTCAGCGCCGACATATCCATGACGATGACGACGCCGTGGAAAGTAAGCTCGGGAACGAGCGTCGTGCTGGTGCAGAACGCCTTTTGCAGCCGCCCGTGATTGAAGCGGTCCAGTGCCGTCGAAAGCGAAATCGAGATATTGCTGCGCGTCTTTGGGTCGAGCTGGGCGAACTCGTCGCGCCAGTAGCTGGCGATCTTGTCGAAATCTTCCTCGGGCAACGGGTACGTCGGTTTCCGCTTGGCCGTCGCCAGCGTGGCGAACATGAAGGACAGCTCCTGCCAGTCGGGGTCGCGAAGCTGCTGCAAGCTGGTCGGGGCCGACGCCACGAACCGGATGATCTCCGGTATGCGCACGGTTCCGGTCGCGGCGTAGAGAATGGGGATGGTGTTGCGCAGCAACTGGCGCATGGCGTCCTGCCAGAAGTGCTGCTCGCTGCCGCCGCCGCTGGGGTTGGACAGGCGCGATGCTTCCAGCACGCGCATCAAGCATTCGACGACGCTCCCGGAGCCGCTCGCGCCCTGGCGCGCCAGCTCGTAGGTGATGAAGTTGAACCCGCCGCCATGCTCGCCAAAGAGAACCAGTGAATTCGCGCGGCCGTTCTGCGCCGCGTAGCGCTGCCACTGCTCGACTTCCTCGGGCTTGGCGCACAGAACCAGCCCGCCCATGCCGGCGCGAAGATAAGCGCTCGCGATGGCCTTGCCCGAGCCCGAGGTCTTACCGCTGCCGATGCCGCCGAAGACATGGACGCCCTGGCAGGCATCACGCAGGGTGAAGTTGTCCCGCGCCGAAAGCCGCAACAGCGGCGTATCAAGGTCGCGCACAAACTTCATTGGAGAAAAAAGCCCCAGCTTGCCCCTGTATCGGCCACAGACATGGCCGTTACTTGACTCCAACCAATATAATACTTTTGAATACTTATCTAGACTCGCGAATGCGGTGGGGGCTGCAATGCAGGGCGACGAGGGGGCAAAGCGCAAGCCTTTAGGTCTTGCGGAATATCTGTTCGCGGAACTGCGGCAAGCCTTCCAGGACGTACGGCAGAAGGCGCTTGAAGAAGGCTGGTTCGGCCGGGTCGTCACCGCCGCGCCCGTCGTCGAAATGGATCGCGCGCAAATCGAAGGCCTGAAGCCGGACGACGCCGGACACCGTCCCTCTTTCGAAGAGCGATGGGCTCCACGCGAGCGCGGCGAACCCGCGCGGGAGCATGAGAGATCACACGAGCTTGATATTGATCGATAGGAGAATCCAATGAGCCTTCAAACTTCGCCCAACAATGTTCCCGCCCATCGCGGCGGCTTTATTCAAACATTCGGGCTCGACGTCCGCGTTGCGGTTCTCGCTGTGGTCATCGACTTTCTAGCCTTCGGTGGCGATATCGTCAGTTTGGGCGCGCTGTATATAGTCGAGATCGGCGCCGGCATCGTACTGGCCTTCATCACTTACAAAATCCAGCGCGCGTGGTATGGCGACGATCACGACTCCGCGCTCATCAAAGCGCTCGTCATCGGTCTGCTCACGGCGATTCCCGTGCCCATTACGGGCATCGTGGCGGGCCCGGCGGGTCTGCTTGGCTTCTTCCACTTGTTTCGCAGGAAAAGCTAGCGATCAGTCAACTCGCCCACTTGCGCCAGACACGCCGCGCAAATGCGGTTTCTTCGCGGCCGACCGCCTGCTGATAGATGGCCGTTGTTTCCAGCTTGGCGTGACCGAGCCATTTCTGCGTTGTCGCCATCGGTACGTTTTCTTCGGCGTTAGCAACGCCGAACCCATGCCGCAATCCTTTCGGCATGGCCTGCGGGCCGGAGATCCCGGCAGTATCCATGATGGTCTTAATTCGACGCCATGCAGTCTGGCGGCTCCAAGGCCAGAGGCGCGCGTCGGCGTGCGCGCCCAGAGTCAGCAATAGCCTCATCAGCTCGGCCGGAACCGGCACGGCTCGGAACGCTCGCCTCCGGCGCTTCAGCGTCCGAAAGACGACGCGGCCCGTTTCAGGGTCGAGTTGTGCCGGTGTGAGGGCCAGCGCTTCGCTGATGCGACAACCTGTGTAGGCGAGCAATTGGCAGAGCGCACCTGTTCGCTTGTCGGCCGCCACAGCGGCGGCAAGGAAGCGCGGCAACTCGCGCGCGCAGAGATATTTGCGCCTGCCATTGTCGTCGAACAAGACAATCTGATTGCCCGCCGCGCTCATGCCGACGCCGCAACACTATTGGGAATAGTGTTGCAAGATGCGGAGCACGGGAAACCGCGCGTAGCCTTACCTGATCTCCGCTGATCGGCGGTAACAGTCCGCTCACATTCAGAATGCGAAAACATGCTCTCATCGCTGCTACGCCTTTGCTTACGACGCAACGAAATTCCCAATAGTGTTACGAATTCCCTGCACGCAACGCTCGACGTGAGGGAATTTTGCCGTGGAGAAGAAAGCGCTGAAACTCGGCGTGGCACTCTGCCTTTGCAGCAGCGTGGCCTGGGCTGACAGCACGGACGACGCTGTCGCCCGCGCCAACCGGTCGGCCTATAGGCTCGCGATGGAGTGCTTCGTGGCCGAAGGCGTCGCGCGCGGCTACGATCTGCACGTCGGCGATACCGCCAGGGCTGATGCGCTGGAGCGGCGCGCGCGTGTCTCCTTCGACACCGCCATGAAGCTCGGAGACGAGCTGGGTTACAGCGGCACCCGCATGAACGAGGATTTAGGCCTGACCCAATCCGCCGAAGTGCCGAAGTTCGACCATGACGTGAACTATCTCAAGTCGCAGATCGCGAAGTGCGAAAGCGTCGGAATTTGACCTCCTAGATCGACAGGCCTGATGAAGGGCTATTCCCCGTAGAGAGTCCGTGGCCCTTTGCGAGGTCGTCTGCCGCCGATGCCTTTGCCGCCCTCAGTCGTGCGATCACATCTTCCGGCACTTGGGAGGATGGATTCGCCTTGTCGGTTGGTTCCGCGGCAACGTCGCTGCTCTGACCTTCGCCCTTCGCGGCCGCGATCTGACTGGCCAATGCGTTGCCGGCGCCGGTAAGGCTTTTTAATGTGGGCTGGTATTGCGGGCTCTTGTCCGCACCATGCGCCCCGGCATCCTTCAACTGCTCGATGGCAAGTTGGTTGGCGCGTAAGTTGCCCTCCGGCGTGTGTTCGGCCAGGGCTTTCTCGATAGCGCGCCGGCGCTCGTCTTCGCGGCGGCGATATTCTTCTTCGTCATTCAATGAGGCAAAGCGCAGGTACGGCTCGAACATCTTGCGTTCATAGTAGTCGTGCATGAACGCAGCCGTCGTTGCGCGTGACGCCTGGCTGGCCTGCTCCAAGGCAACAGTCATGGGTTGGGTTGAGGTGCTCTGCGCGGCGGTGGCGCTCGTGCGAACCTCCGACGAATAAGCGCGTATGTCGGCGACAGCCGACAAGATGTTCGCGCGAAGGGCGGTCACGTCCTTCGCGCCGCCCGCTAGCTGGCGGCCAAGTTCGCTGAGATATTGGAGTTTGGCCCTACCTTGATCGAGCGCGTCTTGGTGAAGATGACTGAGGTCTGCCTGTCGAAGCGCATCAAGCTGACTTTGTAGTGCTTGGCTGGCGCTTTCAATCTGATAGAGGAGTTGCGCGCGATCTATCGCTTCGCCTTCTGAAACTGTATCGCCGCTACGCTGAATAACCGCTCCCTACGTTCTTCTTATTGCCAGTCATTATATCTCAAATGCGCGCCGTTTTGTAGGGAATTTGCATCGTGCGGCCTGGACGCAATTACACGAAAAATCAGTCGCTTGCACGAGCGCGCGATTCTCAATCCGAGAGAAGCGACGCTGTTGACGGATCAGCTCGGCGGCAGTGATTACTCACCCGGAATACGGGGTTCGTGGAACACTGCGTTCAGCTCGAGAAGTACCCAATTCCGTCACTGATCAGAAAGAGTAATCACCAATCGACTGGCACAGCGGCAGAGCGCACATTGCCGATGCCACCGGCGCAACAAAGGTTGCGCCATGCACGAATCCCGCGCCCGCACCAACGGAATGAACGCCCGTCTTTTGCGACGCGCGCTATTCAATCTTCATCCCTCATCGGGCTCTCCGATATTCGCCGGACGGTGAAGCAGATTCAGTCATCGTCTCTGCTGTCCGGGTGAACACCAGATGCCGCAGCTCCAATCCCCGCTCCGGTCATGGCCCAACCAGCCGCGGTGGACAAGAGCGCCACCCAACCGAGAGGCGTAAGTGCCATTCCGAGCAGCAGCGGTAGTGCAAGCGCGCTGCCTCCCCCGACCGCAGCACCGACACCGATGTTCCTGTCTCTCTTTTCTTCGTATTTCTTTCCCTGGATGGACATTCTGACTACCTCGCGAAAGTTAGAGGACGGCGCTTCAGGAATTGTGGCGGCCGCAGAGCTAAGTCGGCCGCCCCCAAACGTCTGTTGGGCGGCTGCCGGTAATCAGCTGGCCTGAAGGATTTCCTTGAACGTCAGAGGGGATGTTGCCCCATACATTGGCATCGCCAGGATTGCCTTGAACATTTGGCCCGGCATCAGCAAATGCGGATGCACTTGGCGAATACCCATCAGGAGAAATGACATCCGAAGTTGAAACACCGACATCGGAGGCGGTCGCTCCCACGTCTGCAACAGCGCCAACAACATCGGAACCCGCTCCAGCAATGTCAGCGATGACGCTAACACCATCGCTGATGATGCTCCCGCCAGGAATGAGGTAGATGGGATTTTTTGTTACTGCGAAGCCGCCGAGTTTCCAACCAGCGTAGGCTCCGAATGGGCCGCCGACGATAAAGCCCAATCCAGCGCCGAATAGTCCTGTGACAATTCTTGGACCAATCATTGGCTCCCCCAAATTAAGGCGAGCCCACTTCGACACGGTATTTAACCACAGCAGGAAAAGACGGTCAATGTTTAATGTTCCGGATTATCTGCTTCTCTTAATATTGTTGTCGTGAAAGAGCAGACGACTTGGTCGAACGTTTTGCAGAAAACGAGCGGCTTCTGGCTGACTTGTTTGAAGTATTGTTGCCAAAGCGCGCATGCGACGCTCGCCCGCAGTCCCGCGTTTATCCTCCGCTGTGTGAGCCGCAAAGAAAGCCGTAATGGTTGTTGGCGGGTTGGCGCTCTTGAGACGCTCATGGACGGAAGTGTATAGCCCGGCATCGATGTTGAACAATCGGCCAGGCCCTAGCCGGCCCAATTTAATGTCCTCCCCGTAGTGTTCCATGAGGTATTCGACGGGATCGATGCCGCTACGGCGACCTGGATAGAGCATTTTCGCGACCACTTTTTCCCCGTGCAATTGCTCGCGCAAGTCAGCTATCGCCGATAGAACTGCCAAATTCGGCAATTGCTTTCGTGTGTAGTCGTTCAGCAGTTTGCCAACCCGCAGTGCTTCTGCGTCATCAACACCGTGTTGTGTAAGGAATTGCGAAAATCCGTTGCCGGGCTCGCGAATGTTGGATCTAACTGTTTTGTTGGGCTTTATAAGAATAATAAAATGTCGATA
This sequence comes from Rhizomicrobium sp., assembly GCA_035499995.1. GTDB lineage: Bacteria > Pseudomonadota > Alphaproteobacteria > Micropepsales > Micropepsaceae > Rhizomicrobium. The sequence goes on from DATJXR010000022.1 coordinate 85,964, forward strand.
GCTCGGGCACTATACCAAATCTGGCGATGACCAACAAATTGTTTGTTCATCGCTCCTGAGCTGAGTGAACCGACAGCTGAACCAGCGGAAGGTCGGACGGCAGGTTTCGGGCGGTGTCGGGTAAGAACTCCATCGTCGCCCGCTTAGGGGTGGATGGCTGCGCTCGCCCCGAAGGGCGAGCGCGTGCTGTCGAGCAGCTGTTTACGTTTGTCGTAGGAGGACGTTAACGGCTCCATACGAGAGCGTGGCTGCCGTCGGCCTTGCCGACGAGGCGGCAGAAGATGGCTTCCGGGAAGCTCGGATCGTCCAGCTTGACGGAGAGGTAGGGCTTGTCGCTGGCCTCCGAGGTCTTCGCCCAGGCGGCGCCGATCTCCACGCCCGAGGCGTAGATGCGGAAGTCGGGGGCGTTCTCGACCGTCTTGGCGTTGGGCCGGATGGCCGCTTTGGCCTTGATGGCGAGGGTTGCGATGGTGCCGGTGAAGCCGTCGCCGTCGCGAGAGAATGTACCGATGGTCGTCATAAGAAGTCTCCTTGCGGTTCTGAGGCCGCCCTGTGCGGCCTCGCATGCGCACCTCAAGGAGCCGCCGGCAGTGGCCGGATCACCGTAGGGGAACGGGAATTTTGGAAGCGCAGCGGTCGCGAGGAATGCGAAGCAGGGGAAACATTCTCGTTGAACCGGACGCGCAAGGCTCCAGGTTGCGCATCAATGCGAGGACGTTTTGGGGCGGCTTACCGCAAGAGCGGCGACGTTCGACGAGAGGTATTCGAGCAGGCGGGGGAACAAAGTTTGAGCTCACTACAAATGAGCACAACGCCACGCAATTCGAAATGCCGCTTGGGGGCGCGCTTCGGCGCTAACAGTGATCGTGCGCGTGATCGGAGCCGCTAAGCACCACATAGCTCACATTTTCGAGCGCGATGCCCGAGGGCCAAGGACTATCCACCTGCGTTGCTCCCAATGGAGTTGGCAAACGAATCTGGCTGGCGCAAATTCGACGATATGTCCCGATGCTTATTTCGCCTAAATTGACATTATTCACGTCATATAGGTCGGCCGTTAGATAAAGATCAGGACCTGCGAAATTGCTATTGAATTGCGGATCAAGCCATTCCTCGGTCCATTTTTCCGTTACCGTGGTGTTAGCCCGTATCGTAACGTATCCTGTTTGCGGGTTGGCCGAGGCGCTCATATCGATGCAAACATCGATGATACCCCGATACGAACCTTGAACAGTGAGCCTCCAATCCGACAAACACCAAGTGTCACCGGCACCGGAAGATCGGTAGACGGGAGCGGAAGGGCTTAATGGCGTCGCAGCGACGCTTGGCTGCACCGACACTAGTATCAAACAAGTCGCCGCAAACCAGCGACCTGGCTCTCGAAAGAGAATATGCAATATATCCTTCAACATTGGTCCCTCCGCAAATACCTGTCACTAAGCTAAAGCCGATGGACATCGAGCTCCCAAAGCTCGCGTGGAGAATTTAGCACATTCGAATAGAGCTCGGCGAAATCGCACATTTAATTTCGTTCACAATACGGACATTGTGCGAAGTCAGCTTCAAGCCCCTTGCGTTCTTCCGCCATCTCACGGCCTGGCTCGGGTCGTAGCGCCTCCGGTCGGCCGGGCCAGCAAGTGCAAGCACTCCTCCTCTAGCGTTGCGGTCGCAAGCGATGCGGCTGCCTCCTCAAGGCGCGTGTCCTTCCGCGCATGGCAGCGATGGTCGCAGTCACAAACGAAGGAGGACTTATGGAACCGCTGACGAAAATCGAATTGGGCACCTGCAAATGGCTTGGCGCGCTCGCCATCGCCTGCACGGTCACCGCCGAACTGCTGAGCCTCGCCACAAACGGCCAGCGCACGTTCACCACCCGCGAAACGCTTCGCCGCTCGATGCGGCAAGCGCGCATCCGCTAAGGAGGCCGCGATGCGTCCCCTCTCAACGAAGGAACTGCGGCGTTATGACTGGATACAGCTCGTGACGCTCATCCGCGCCATCGAAGCGATGCTGCCCGATTTGCGGGACGGCTCCGCCGACCGCCGCAATGCGCTCATCAACCTCTACACGATCCGACGCGTGTTGGCTCAGGGCAGATTGCGCTCGACCTGACTCGCGATCCGGCTGATCGCGGCAGTGATGGCCGGTTTGCCCTTTACATGCTTCGTGCGAAGTCTCACGAACTTAGCGCGGTTTTGCTGCGCGAAATTCCGGACATACTGCGGTGTTTGCCCACGAGACCGCGATGCGCAAACAACAACATCCCAATGATAGCGATCTATGAAAGTGAGGTTGCGCCGAACTACGCCTAGATTGTCGCCGCCGCTTGCGACACCAATAGCATAGCTCTTGCCATTTTTTTGGATCGGAACAACGACGGTGACGTCACCTTTTCGCTTTATGTGATGGATACCTCGGTTTTCCAGAAACCGACGAATAGATTTCGTCTTGCCTGAATTTGAAATGCCAGAAACAAGAATGACCTTTGGCATGAATAACTCCTAGGTCGAAATGGTGCCCGAGGTCGGAATCGAACCGACATGCCCTTGCGGGCGCTGGATTTTGAATCCAGTGCGTCTACCAGTTCCACCACTCGGGCACGCGATTAGCTCTATAGCGAGAGAGATGGCGTTCGCCAATACCTAATGGCGGGATTTCGGGTGCCCTCCACTCCGCCTAGTCCTCGCGCCCTTGGCGTTCGCCGGTTGCTGCGGGGCGCGTCCGTCCGTCCGCTTGGCCTTCGCCTCTTTCTTGGGTTGCGCCTTCGGCTTCATGACGTTTACGGCCGCCGCGTCGATCATATCCTTGATATGCGCGGCGTAGAATTTCTCGATCATTTCGACGCTGGTGCGACAGTTCTTGGCAATCTGATAGATGTCGGCTCCCTGCATGAGCCGCAGGCAGATGTAGGTATGGCGTAGCGAATATGCGGTGCGCACTTGGTTTTGCCGGTCGGTCTTGAGATGAAGTTCGCCCAAGACCTTGTTGAGCAATTCGCGGTGATCGTTGGGGAAAAGCCGGTCGGTTGGTCCAGGTAGCCGCCCCTCTTTGGGAATGGCGGCGACATCAAGGCTCGCGGAGTTCTCAAAGAACTTGGCGGGCCGTTTGCGGGCCAGCAACCGCCGGAACGGCTCGACCGCGCCGTGCGTGCTCTTGCAGTAGCCGACGCCGCGTTTTCCCCGAACGCTGATTTCTAAGATTTCTTCTCTGTTCGTGGGCTCCTCCACGATCTCCACGTCCCGAAACTCAAGGTTCTTCGCTTCGTCCGGGCGCAGGCCCGTGTTGACCATGAACAGGACGAAATCGTGAAGCTGCTCGCACTCCCACCGCCATTTCTTGTGCGGCGGGTTGGCGGCACGCTCGCGCGTGGCCTCGTAGAGGCTTTGGTACTCCTTCGGAGAAAACCATGCGCGATGCGAGATTTTTCCGGAGGTTTTGTAGGGCGCGGATAGATCGGGAAGGAAAGGCAGCCAGCCATGCCTTTCGGCGGTTCTCAGGACGTGCCGCAAGGCAATGACTTCTTGATGGAGCGTGCTCCGCGCCGGCGGCGCCCAGGGCTTCCTAGGTTTCTTCGGCTCCTTGCCTGCTTCGCGGGCGGCCTTGGCCTCCTCCGCCGCGCGCTTCTCCTGCTCCTCGACCTCCTTGGGCTTGGTCATGCGATGCAGGCGATACTCCTGCACCATCCCCGGCGTGATCTCGGTGACAACCTTGTTGCCAAAGAAATCCATGAGGTGTCCGCGAATGCGGGCCTCCTGCATTTCGACATAGCGGGGGCTGCGCTCCCCCTGGGTGATAACGGCATATTCCTTGATGAACTGCTCGGCCGCGTGCGCGAAGGTCTTTCCGACCTTGAGCTCGTTGTTGCGGGCCTTGCCTCTAAGACCGAGATACCAGTCCTCCGCGAAATCCTTCGCGTGCGCGAGGCTGTCTTCCTTCGTCGAAACGCGCCAGTTCTTGCCCGCGAGATAAGTCGAGCACTGCCAGTTGCTGCTGTTCTCACGCCGGTAGACGTGGAGCTTTCCGCCCATCAATTCGTGATGTTCTGCCATTTGCGGGTCTCAAACCGACTGTGAAAATGTGCAATTTGTGCAAGCCATGTGTAAGGCTTTTCCACAGTGCCGTCAAGAATGAAGTGCTTATTTTCATTGACTTATTTCTATTTCTACTACCAAATAAATCTGCTTTTGAGTCTGCCGCGTCTACCGTTCCGCCACAGGGGCACGCCGGGGAAAAAGGAATGGCGCGCGGGAATATAGCGGGGCAAGGTTGCGGGTCAACAAAGCCCCGCCGCGTCCGGTGCGGGGGGCGCGAGGCAGGGAAGGCCGGCGGATGAAGCTCTACGACGAAGCCAATCCGGCGCCCAATCCGCGCAAGGTGCGCGTCTTCCTCGCCGAGAAAGGGATTGACATCGCGCGCGAGCGCGTGCCCCTGATGAAGCGGGCGCACAAATCGCCCGAGCATCTGGCGCGCAATCCGCTGGGCCAGGTGCCGGTGCTGGAGCTGGACGACGGGACGTTCCTGTCCGAATCCATCGCCATCTGCCGCTACATCGAGGCGCTTCACCCCGACCCGCCGCTCTTCGGCAGCGATGCGAAGGCACAGGCGCTGGTCGAGATGTGGATCCGGCGGGTGGAATTCTGCCTGTGGACGCCGATGGGCCAGGTGTGGATCAACGACGATCCGCGCACCGCGGCGGTCAATCCGCACCAGTTCCCGGAGTATGGCCGGCGCAACCGCAAGCTCGTCGCCGCCGCGATGAAATGGCTGGACGCCGAGCTGGCCGACGGCCGGCCCTGGTTTGCCGGCGCGGCCTATTCCATGGCCGACATCGCGCTCCTCTGCGGCGTCGATTTCGCGAAATTCGTGAACATGGAAATGCCGGACGACGCGGCGCATCTGCGCGCCTGGCACGAGCGCGCCAGCGCGCGGCCCAGCGCGGCGGCGTGATGGAGGTGTCCCCGCGCGGAGCTCTCAGTCCGGGTTGTGCGTCGTTGCGATGTGCTCGGGGTCGTCCTGCTGCGAGCGTTCGAACTTGAGGAAGTCGTAATAGCCGCAGCGCGGCGCCTCGGGATAGACGCGGCAGGTCCCGGGCCGCGCCTCATAGACCGTGCAGCGGCGCGCCTCGGTGTCGAAGAAGCGGCAGATGCGGCCGAAATGCGGATCGGCCTTGCGGCGCATGGCATAGGCGGCTTCCGGGTCCTTGTAGGTGAATTTGCGCCGCGCCTCGCGGAAGCCGATGCCGAAATGATCGGCCAGTCGCCGGACGTCTTTGCGGTCGAGCTCGATGAGGGGATAGGAGCAGCAATAGCCCGGACACTTCAGGCAATCGTACGGACGCGGTCTGGACATGAACACTCCGATGGAGGGAGGAATCGTCTTAGCCGATCGCATCCCAGAGCGCCGCAAAATTCTCGCGCGCGTCATCGAAATGTCCCACGCGGGGAATGGTTGCAATCGCGACGCGCGGCAGGAAGCGCTTCAGCGTCGCGATCGTGTCCGCCACCGGCACCGCGCCGTCGCCCGTTTCGCTGATGACGATGCCGCGCGGGGGGATCTTGCGGCGCGCCAGGCATTCGGCGGCCGTCAGCGTGTGGCTGATGGCGCCCAGATAGGACCCGGTCACCAGGAGCGTGGGCTGGCGCAGGGCCGCGATCCAGTCGAGCACGGTGTGGCGCCCATCCAGCGGCACCATCACCCCGCCCACGCCCTCGATGAAGAGGTGCTCGCCCTGCTTCATCGCCTGCTCGCAGTAGCCGACGAGGACGTCGAAATCGATCTCCCTGTTCTCCCGGGCGCCGGCCATGTCGGGCGACAGGGGGGCCGCGAAGCGCCAGGGCGACAGGCGGTTGAGCGCAGGCTGGGTGATCTCCTCGCCGAGCGCCCGCAGCAGAACCCCGGAGTCGCTCGTCGCGGGGTTTTCGCGGTCGAAGCCGCTGATCACGGGCTTGAGGGCGGAAACCTCGCGGCCGAGGCCGCGCAGATGGCGGATCAGCCCCGCCGTCACGAAGGTCTTGCCGATGCCGGTGCCGGTGCCGGTGATGAACAGCGCGCTCATGCGGCCATCGGCAGGACTCGCGCACGCACCAGCGCGGCGAGGCGGGCGACGTCGTCTTCGGAATGGCCCGCGGTGAAGGCGAGCCGGAGCCGGGCGGTGCCGGCGGGCACGGTCGGCGGACGGATGGCGACGGCGAGGACGCCCTCGCGTTCCAGCACCCGCTGCGCCTCCAGCGCCGCCGCTTCTTCGCCCAGCACGACGGGCACGATGGGGCTTTGGGCGAGCGGCAGGTCGAGCATCCGTGTAAAGGCTTGCGCGCGGGCGAGCGGGCGCGCCGTGAGCGCCGGATCCGCCTCGATGATGTCGAGCGCGGCGAGCGCGGCGGCGGCGTTGGCCGGCGGCAGGCCCGTCGAGTAGATCAGCGTGCGCGCGCGGGTCCCGATCCATTCGATCGCGGGCGAAGAGGCGCAGACATAGCCGCCATGGGAGCCCAGCGCCTTGGACAAGGTGCCCATGTTGAGGTCGACGCCCGCGCCATGCGCGGCACCGCGGCCGCCCCCGAGCACGCCCAGGCCATGGGCGTCGTCGCTCATCAGCCAGGCGTCGTGCCCGCGCGCGAGGGCCGCGAGCTCGCGCAGCGGCGCCAGGTCGCCATCCATCGAAAACACGCTGTCGGTGACGATCAGCGCGTTGGCATGCTCGCGACGCCGGTCCTTCAGCAACTCCTCCGCATGCGCGACGTCGTTGTGGCGGAACGTGCCGACGGCCGCGCGCGACAGCCGCGCGCCGGCCCACAGGCAGGAATGGGAGAGTTCGTCGACCAGCAGCAGGTCGCCCTCGCCCACGAAGGCCGGCACGATCCCGGCATTGGCGAGATAGCCCGAACCGAAGACACACGCCGCCTCGGTGCCCTTGAACCGGGCCAGCCGCGCCTCCAGCGCGGCGAAGAGCGGATGGTTCCCGGTCACCAGGCGCGAGGCGCCCGCGCCGGCGCCCCAGGCCAGCACCGCCTCGGCGGCGGCCGCCTTCACCTTCGGGTGATGGGTGAGGTTGAGATAATCGTTGCAGGAAAAGGAAAGCAGGCGCCGCCCGGCGCGCACCACCCACAGCCCGTCCTCGCGCGCCGTCTCCGTGAGGCGGCGGCGGCGGTTGCGCGCGTCCAGCGCGGCGAGCTTGTCCTGTGCGAAGCGGTCGAGCGGCGGCATCTTGCGTGGGTCCGTGCGCCCCTATAATGCCTCCCCGGGCCGGATCAAAGGACTTGTCATGAACGCTCCCGCCACGATCCATAACGGCGACGTGCGCAGCGACTGGACGCGCGCGGAGATCGCGCACCTCTTCGCCCTGCCCTTCAACGAGCTCCTGTGGCGCGCGCAAGGCGTGCATCGCGCGCATTTCGATCCGCGCGAAGTGCAGATCTCCACGCTGCTGTCGATCAAGACGGGGGGCTGCCCCGAGGATTGCGCCTATTGCCCGCAGAGCGCCTCCTACGAGACCGGCGTGAAGGCCGGCAAGCTGATGGACGTGGACGCGGTGCTGGCCGACGCGAAATCCGCTCGCGATGCCGGCGCCTCGCGCTTCTGCATGGGCGCGGCCTGGCGCCAGCCCAAGGACAAGGACCTCGACGCCGTGTGCCGCATGGTCGAGGGCGTGAAGGCGCTCGGCATGGAAACCTGCGTCACGCTCGGCATGCTGACGGGCCCACAGGCCGGCCGGCTGAAGGAAGCGGGACTCGACTACTACAATCACAACCTCGATACCTCGCCCGAATATTACGGCGAGATCATCACCACCCGCGGCTATCAGGAGCGCCTCGACACGCTGGCGCATGTCCGCGGCGCGGGCATCCATGTCTGCTGCGGCGGCATCGTGGGCATGGGGGAAAGCCGCGAGGACCGCGTGGGCATGATCCACGCGCTCGCCACGCTGCCCGCGCATCCGGAGAGCGTTCCCATCAACGCGCTTGTCCAGGTCGAAGGCACGCCGGTGTCCAGGGGGCAATCGCTCGACGGGCTGGAGTTCGTGCGCACGATCGCGGTCGCGCGGCTGACCATGCCGGAATCGATGGTCCGGCTGTCTGCCGGACGCGAGGCGATGAGCGAGGAGCTGCAGGCGCTGTGCTTCCTCGCCGGCGCGAACTCCATCTTCTACGGCCCCAGGCTCCTCACCACCGCCAACGCCACGCAGGACCGCGACCGCGCCCTGTTCGACCGGCTGGGGCTGAAGCCGATGGCGGTGTGATGCGCGCGCTGCTTGCCCTGGCGCTGGCGTGCTGCGCGACGGGGGCGCAAGCGCGCGTGGCGAGCTATTTGCCGCAGACGGGCCTGCCGCGCTTCATCGCGGAGAAATTCGACATCGCGAGCATCCGCTCCTCGCTGGGGCCGCGGCGCCAGCCCGGCCAACACCATTTCTCCGATCTGGGGATCGCCATCGCTTCCGCGGACGAGCAGCGCGTTGTGCTCAAATCCAAAGGCTGGGTTTACACCATCGCGGTTTTCAGCGTGGGCGACATCAACGGCGACGGGATCAGGGACGTCGCGGTGTGCTTCAGCGATGACGGGCGCGGCGCGGGCGGCCGCTATTTCGCGCAGGAGCCGCTCCTGCTCACGCGCTACGGCGCCACCGGCCCTTTGATCGCCATCGCCTACCGGATGGAAGACGACCGCTGCCGGCGGGTTCCGTGATGGAACGGCCGCACATCTGGCTGCCCTATACCCAGATGAAGACGACGCCCGCGCCGCTGAAGGCCGTGGGGACGACGGGGACGCGAATCCTGCTCGACGACGGGCGCGAGCTGATCGACGGCATCGCGAGCTGGTGGACGGCGTGCCACGGCTACAACCATCCGCACATCCGCGCCGCGGTGGAGGCCCAGCTCGCCGTGCTGCCCCACGTCATGCTGGGGGGGCTCGTGCACGAACAGGCGCTGACGCTGGCGCGGCGGCTGGCGGCGCTGCTTCCCGGCGATCTCGATCATGTGTTCTTCTCCGACTCCGGGTCCGTCGCCGTCGAGGTCGCGATGAAGATGGCGACGCAGTACTGGCTGAACCGGGGCATCCGCGGGCGCACGAAATTCCTCGCCTTCAGGGGCGGCTATCACGGCGACACCATCGCCACCATGGCGGTGTGCGATCCCGAGGAAGGGATGCATTCGCGCTTCGCGGGCCTGCTGCCGGAACACCACGTGATCGGCCTGCCCCGCGACGAGGCGCGCATCGCGGCCTTCGGGAAATTCCTCGAACGGCACGCGGACGAACTCGCCGGCATCCTGGTCGAGCCGCTGGTCCAGGGCGCGGGCGGGATGCTGTTCCACGAGCCGGCCGTGCTCCAGCGCCTGCGCCGCGCGGCCGACAAACACGAGCTGCTCCTGATCTTCGACGAGATCTTCACCGGCTTCGGCCGCACCGGCACGCTGTTCGCGATGGACGCGGCGGAGGTGGCGCCGGACATCGTCACCCTCGGCAAGGGCTTGACCGGCGGCACGCTTCCCCTCGCCGCCACCATCGCCTCGAAGAAAGTGTTCGAGGCCTTCTGGTCCGACGATCCGGCGCGCGCCCTGATGCATGGCCCCACCTACATGGGCAACGCGCTGGCCTGCGCCGCCGCCAATGCCTCGCTCAACCTGTTCGAGCGCGAGCCGCGCCTGCTGCAGGCGGCGGAGATCGGCAAGCAGATGGCGCGCGAGCTCGGGCGCTGCGTCGGGGTGCCCGGCGTGAAGGACGTGCGCGCCAAAGGGGCGATCGGCGTGGTGGAGCTGGCGCGCATCGCCGACATGAACGATCTCAAGAGGCGACTCGTGGCCGAAGGCGTCTGGGTGCGCCCGTTCCGCGACATCGTCTATCTCACCCCCGCCCTGACCATCGCGCCGGAAGACCTGTCGCGGCTCACGGGCGCCATCGTGAAGGTGGTGACCGGATGCAGCGGTTCCTGATTGTCCTCGGGGTCGCGATTCTCGCGGCGGGCCTGCTGTGGCCGTGGATTTCGCGGCTGGGGCTGGGCCGGCTGCCGGGCGACATCGTTGTCCACAGGCAAAATTTCACTTTCTATTTCCCCATCGTCACATCCCTCCTTGCCAGCGGGGTGCTGACTCTAATCTTGTGGCTGCTTCGCAAATGAGGGGGCGGGCATGCAGGCGCTGGGCTGGCTGATCATCGTGCTCCTGGGGGCGCTGGTGCTCATGCCCGCGATGTCCTATTTCGACGCTCTGGCCCTGCCCGGCGACATGCACCTCGTCATCGGCGACTGGCGGTTCTTCGCGCCCTTCACCTCCTCGCTCATCGCCAGCGTCGTTCTGACACTTCTCTTTTGGCTCCTGCGGCGATAAGAGCGGGCGAAATCCGCAACGCCAGAGTCGGTTCCATGACGCTCCGCCCCATCCGCCGCGCGCTGCTTTCGGTTTCGGACAAGACGGGGCTGATCGACTTCGCCAGGGGGCTCCAGCGCCACGGCGTCACGCTGCTCTCGACCGGCGGCACGGCGAAGGCGCTGCGCGAGGCCGGGCTCGCCGTCACGGACGTGTCGGACGTCACCGGCTTTCCCGAAATCATGGACGGGCGCGTGAAGACGCTGCATCCGAAAATCCATGGCGGCTTGCTGGCGCTACGCGACAAGCCGGACCACGCCCAGGCGATGAGGACCCACGGGATCGAAGGCATCGATCTGCTGGTCTCCAATCTCTATCCGTTCGAGGCCACCGTGGCGAAAGGCGCGCAATTCGGGGAAACCATCGAGAACATCGACATCGGCGGCCCCGCCATGATCCGCGCCGCCTCGAAGAACCACGAATGGGTGACCGTCGTGGTCGACACCGAAGACTACGCGCCCGTGCTGGCCGAGATGGATGCGAACAAGGGCGCGACGGCGCGCGCGCTGCGCCGCAAGCTCGCGCAGACCGCGTACGCCCGCACGGCGGCCTACGACGCGGCGGTGTCGAACTGGCTCGCGGGCGAGCTCGCGAAGGACGGCGACAAGGCCCCGCCGCGGCGGCGCGCGCTGGCGGGCCGCCTCAAGCAGCCGCTGCGCTACGGCGAGAATCCGCACCAGGAGGCCGCGTTCTACGTCACCGGCGAGCGGCGCTTCGGCGTGGCGACGGCGGAGCAGATCCAGGGCAAGGAGCTTTCCTACAACAACATCAACGATACCGACGCGGCCTACGAGCTGGTGGCGGAGTTCGATCCGAAGACGCCCGCCTGCGCCATCGTCAAGCACGCCAATCCCTGCGGCGTGGCGATCGGGACGTCGCTCGCCGATGCCTATCGCAAGGCGCTGGCCTGCGATCCGGTGAGCGCGTTCGGCGGCATCCTCGCCTTCAACCGCAAGCTCGACGGCGCGACGGCGGAGGAGATCTCCAGGCTTTTCACCGAAGTGATCATCGCGCCGGAGGCCGACGAAGATGCGCGCCGCATCCTGGCGGCACGGAAGAATCTGCGCCTGCTCGTCGCCGGGGGACTGCCCGATCCCAATTCCGCGGGCTGGGCGGTGCGCACCGTCGCGGGCGGATTCCTCGCGCAGACGCGCGACAGCCATCGCATCGCCCGCGAACAGCTCAGGATCGTCACCAGACGCAAGCCGAGCGAACAGGAAATCGTCGACATGCTGTTCGCCTTCACCGTCGGCAAGCACGTGAAGTCCAACACCATCGTCTACGCCAAGGACGGGCAGACCGCCGGCATCGGCGCGGGCCAGATGAGCCGCGTCGACTCGGCGCGAATCGCCGCGATGAAGGCGCGCGAGGCGCAGGCCGCGGCGGGGTGGGCGGAGCCGTTAACCAAGGGCTCCGCCGCCGCGTCCGACGCATTCTTTCCTTTCCCTGACGGACTTCTTGCCGTGGCGGAAGCAGGCGCGACCGCGGTTATCCAGCCTGGCGGCTCGATTCGTGACGATGAGGTCATCAAGGCGGCCGACGAAGCGAACCTCGCGATGGCGTTCACGGGTGTGCGCCATTTCCGCCACTAGTACACAGCTACGACACTCCCGCACCCGGAACCAACGTGTTAAGGTAAGCATTCGATAAATCAGGGGCCGGGCTGGTGTCCGGCTGGGTTGGGCACAAGCCCTTGCGAAAGAGGGCCTAACGGTCGGGGGACAGGCCGGTGGTCGGGGTTTTGGGTACGGGCCAGAGATGGGCCCTCGCGTTCAGCTTGACGGCCGCGCTCGCCGCGACCGCCTTCACCGCATTGCCCGCGCAGGCCGACTTCACGGACGGCGCCGTCGCCTTCTCCAGGATCAGCCCCGAAGCCGGCATCAAGATCTGGCGCCAGAGCGCATGGCGCGACGACGACTTCCTCTCGGAAGTGAAGCTCGGCGACATCTATGGCGACGAGCGCGGCGACAACAAGTACTACGACCCGATCGAAGCCTATGTCTGGTACTACCTGGCTTCGATCAGCGACCGCGTCGCCCAGAACATCGGCGACCGCAACGCGCGGCGCGTGATCGCCGACGATTTCCGCCGCGCGTTGCGCGAGCAGTCCAAGCTGATGCTGCTGATGACGGCGGACCAGCGCGAGCAGGCGCGCAAGCGCATCATCTACATCCTCTCGTGCCGCGGCGCGGACGGCTTCATCAAGCTGGGCGAGATCCACACGGCGAATTTCGGCGACGAGCCCGTGTCCGCCGCGCCGCCCGGCCCGCCCGCGTGGAATTCGCATGGCCCGAGGCAGACTTATGTGCCGCCGCCCGACACCTACAGCTCGCTCGGCAACGTCTGGGGCTCATGGCACCGCTTCAACGACGATGCCTGGAACGAATTCGACAGCGGCGACGCGGCCCAGGCGCGCCGCCAGATGGGCATCGCGTCGGATTCGGTGATCGTGCCGAACAACGGCGAGGCGCTGACGTATTACCACGTCGCCGAGAACATGGGCGACGAGCTCGCGCACGAATACATGCGCGACCTGGACTACAACGTCCGCAATTCCCGCTGGCTCGGCCCGCGCGTTTCGATGGAAGCGGCGGAGAAGGCGCAATACTGGGCGCCGCCCTTCGAATTCTATCCGCCCGACGGCAACACGAGTGGCGTTCCGTATACGGACGAGTGTCATCTGGGCCTCGACCGCGAGCGCGCGCTGGCCGTGGCGCAGGCGGGCATCCCGCCGCATGAGGTGCAGCAGGCGCTGTGGTTCCTGGGCTGGAGCTCGGTGCCGTTCGCCCGCTGGGCGGCCGCGCAGGGAAGCGTGGAATACAAGGCCATCGCCCGCTTCCAGGCCACCATGGGCGACGAGCCGACCGGCAGGTTCACGCCGCTGGAGATCGTGCGCGTGATCCAGACCGCGGCGATCAAGGGCGACGCGGAATCGGAGAACACGCTGGGCGTGATGTACGCCAAGGGGATCGGCGTGCCGCTGAATTACGTGCGCGCGGAGCACTGGTTCCAGAAGGCCGCCGACCAGCGCTACGGCGCGGCGCTCTATCATCTGGGCGTGCTCTACAAGGCCGGCCCGCCGGGCATCAAGCAGGACCTGTCCAAGGCCAACGACTACATGACGGCATCCGCGCTGGCCGGGTTCAAGCCGACCATGAACCAGCTGCGCGAGCTGCTCGATCACGCCAATGCCGGCCCGCATCGCGAAGGCCATTGAGGCCAGGGAATTGAGGAGAGTGCCATGAACATCCGTTCGGGGTTGCGCCGGGTTACGCTGCTCGCCGGGCTGGCGCTGGGCCTGTGCCTGGCCTCCGGCGCCGCCGCGCCGGCGTTGGCCGGGGTGCCGGGAGACGACTCCGTGCTGCTCGACCCGTTCGACCCGGTGCCGCAGATCGGCTTCAGCCATCCCGACTGCTTCGATCCCTGCGGCTATCGCCGCTGCGAGCATTATTGCGGGCGTCCGCACCGGCCGCGCTGCGACGAGCTGTGCTGGGAGCTCTACTGGGCGCACAAGGAAGCGCTGAGGCGCTACTGGCGGCAGTCGAACATGTACGACATGCTGATCAACGTCTACATGGACGAGTTGCGCGCCTACGACATCACCTACCTGGACGGCAAGCATTTCCGCGAGCTCTGGCACAAATACGGCGTCGGCCTGTTCCATGACGGCCCGCCGCCGGACTACGACGGCCCGCCGCCCGAGTTCTACCGCGACGGCGGCCGCGACTGGCATGGCGACGGCGACGGGCACGACGGCGACGGGCACGACGGTAACGGGCACGACGGCGATCATCGCGACGCAGATCACCATGACGCTGACGGGCACGATGGCGATCATCACGATGGCGATCAACACGATGGCGACTGGCACGATGGCGATCAGCACGATGGCGACCACCATGATGGCGATCGCCATGACGGTCATGACGGTGATCATGACGGCGACCGGGACGGCCCGCGCGATGGCTGGTACGACCAGGACGGCCACTGGCACGACGGCCCGCCGCCTCCGCCCGATGATGGGCACGGGCACTAACGGCCAGGCAACCGCGTCTTTCAGGGCGCGACGGTGATCTCGCGCGCAACGGAGGTCCGTTCCTCCCTGACGAAGAACATCAGCACCAGGCCGATGGAGAGGAACAGCGTCTCGCCGAGGAGGCCGATGCGCTGGCTGTGGGAGAAGGCCGTCAACCAGCCGACGAAGCCGGTGGCGAGGAACGTGGTCGAGGTGCCGGAAAGCGAATAGAGCCCGAAGAACTCCGTCATCTTCTCCGCCGGCGCGATGCGCGCCAGCATGGTGCGGCTGTTGGCATAGCCGGCCGTGATCAGCACGGCGGTGAAATTGACGATGCCGAGGAAGATCAGCTCCGGCCAGGTGTTGAAATAAGGCAAGGACCAGACCGGCGCCGCATGCACGTCGTAAGGGATGAACCACAGGATCCGGTCCGGCGCCATGGTCAGCGTCGCCAGCCCCGCCAGCGTGGTGCCGCCGATGCTGACGAAGATCGCGCGCCTGGATCCCAGGTGATTGTCCAGCCACCCGCCGAGGAACCCGCCCAGGACGGCGAAGATGCTGAGCTCGATGCCGTAGAGCAGAAGCTGGATCGCGCCCCAGTTGAACGTGCTGGCCGCGTAGATGCCGCCGAAGGTGAGGACGGCGGTCATCCCGTCGTTGAAGAATAGCCGCGCCAGCAGATAGGCGCCTACGTTGCGGTAATGCTCCAGGCTTTTCACCGTGCGCACCACGCTTTTCACGCCCGTGGTCGCCGCGCGCCAGAGGTCCACCTTCCCCTTCGGCCTGTCCGGCGTGAAGAAGAACAGCGGCAGGCTGAAGACCAGCAGCCAGATCGCCGAGATCGGCCCGGCCAGGCGCTGGTCCTGGTGGCCGTGGATGTTGTCGATCCCGAACAGCGCATGCGCGGGGATGAAGCTCCAATGAAGCTTGCCCGGCATCGAGAAGGCGACCAGCACGAAGCAGAACAGAAGCACGCCCGCGGCGTTGGTGAGCGCGAGCGCGAGGCCCGACAGGCCCGCCACCCGCCGCGGCTGGGTGATCGTGGGCAACAGCGCGTTGTGGAACACCGCGGTGAGCTCGAACGACACGTTCGCCACCGCCACCGTGGCGCCCGCGGCGAACAGCGCCCAGCCGGTGGCGCCGGGCCTGGCGAACCACAACAGAAACGAGCCGCATGCCATGATGGCGGCGAAGAGGCCGATCCAGGGCTTGCGCCTGCCGCCGGCGTCGGCGATGGCGCCGAGGAATGGCGCGAAGGCACCCACCATCAGCCCGCCGCAGGCCGCGATGAAGCCCCACAGCGCCTGCCCGCGCACCTTGTCGCCCACCACGTCGAGGGCGAAGTAGGGCGAGAACAGGTAGATGGTGACGAGCAGCACGTAGGGATTGCGCGCCCATTCGAACATCGCCCAGGAGACCTGGCCCAGCCGGCTCGCGGCGCGGTCGCCGGTGGCGGAAAGCTCGCGGGGCTCCCGCAGCCACGCGGCCAGTCCCTTCGGCTGCGCCGCGGCGAGGTCGTGGGGCTCGTGCAGCCACTCGGCGAGCCCGCCCGCCTGCGCCGCGGCCGTCAGGGCCGGATCGCCGCTCAATTCGCCCGCCGTGGCCTTCGTGGCGGCGGCTTGTGCCGCCTCCCGGTCTGACGCCAAAACGCTCTCCCCGGATATCGTGTTGGCGGCAGCTTCGCATATCCGGCTCGCCCGCCAAGGGAAATTCGCCGCACGGCGCGGGAGCCGCCCTCGCCTTTGCCGGTTTCGCTGCATCTGCTAAGAGGCCCGGAGACGGAGTCCGCCCGCCATGCCCGCCGCAACCAGGCCGCTCGCGCCCAAGCCCTTGGTCGTCGTCACGCGCAAGCTGCCCGACGCGATCGAGACGCGCATGCGCGAGCTGTTCGACACGCGGCTGAACCTGGACGACAAGCCGATGAGCCAGGCCGAGCTGATCGAGGCGGTGAAGAGCGCCGAGGTGCTGGTGCCCACGGTGACCGACCGCATCGACTCCAAGGTGCTCGTCCGCGCCGGCGACAGGCTCAAGCTGATCGCCAATTTCGGCAACGGCGTCGACAACATCGACGTCAAGACCGCGCTCGAGAAGGGCATCACGGTCACCAACACCCCCGGCGTGCTGACCGAGGACACCGCCGACATGACCATGGCGCTGATCCTCGCCGTGCCGCGCCGGCTGGTGGAGGGCGTCGACGAGCTCAAGGCCGATCGTTTCCACGGCTGGTCGCCCTCCTGGATGCTGGGCCACCGCATCTGGGGCAAGCGGCTCGGCATCGTCGGCATGGGGCGCATCGGCCAGGCGGTGGCGCGCCGCGCCAGGGCGTTCGGCCTGCAGATCCACTACCACAACCGCAAGCCCGTCCACGCCGGGATCGAGAAGGAGCTCGAGGCGACCTATTGGGAGAGCCTCGACCAGATGCTGGCGCGGATGGACATCGTCTCCATCAACAGCCCGCACACGCCAGCGACCTATCACCTGCTCAGCGCCCGGCGCCTCAAGCTGATGAAGCCAAGCGCCTACATCGTCAACACCGCGCGCGGCGAGGTGATCGACGAGAACGCGCTCGCCCGCATGCTCGCCGCCGGCGAACTCGCGGGCGCCGGCCTCGACGTCTTCGAGCACGAGCCCGCCGTGAACCCCAAGCTCCTGCGCCAGAAGAACGTGACGCTCCTGCCCCACATGGGCTCGGCCACGCTCGAAGGCCGCATCGACATGGGCGAGAAGGTCATCATCAACATCAAGACCTTCGCCGACGGCCACAAGCCGCCGGACCGCGTGATCCCGGCGATGCTGTGAGGCGGACGCGGCGCGCGCGCGCACCCAAGGCCGCGGCGGGCGCTCCGGTCTCCACACAGCTTTGCCGTCCCAGCCCGGACTGGCCGGTCTCAGCGCATCCGTGCCAGAATCAACTTATGGTAGCATATCTTCGCTGACCTCCTTTCCCTTGATCATTGTTTGCCTCCGCCCGCCTCCCCCTCCCCCTCCCCCTCCAGGGGAATTGTGTACTTGACAAAAGTGACAGTCCAGCGAAGATAGCAACTTAAGGGCGATTCTTGGGGGCTGGCTATGCCGGACGTAAAGCTTATCAGCCCGGCGGAACTTTTGTTTGATTCGGAAAACCCACGTCTTTCGCAGCCAAATATTGGCCAGAGAGAGGCATGGCGGGCGCTGGCTACCCTTCTTGACAGGAAGCTCTTTAAGCTCGCCGAAGATATCGTCCAATTTGGTCTCGACTTGGCGACCCTGCCAATCGTAATGCCCTCGGGCGACGACGCAAGCCGGTTCGTCGTACTCGAAGGCAACCGTCGCCTCGCGGCGCTCAAGACACTCGAAAACCCAGAAGCAATAGCGGGTGCTGTACCTCAGGAAACGTTGGCCGATCTACGGCGACTAAGTAAGGCCTATCAATCTAACCCCGTGGAGTCGATAAGGTGCCTAGTCGTAAAGAAACGTGAAGAAGCAGAACATTGGATTTGGCTACGTCACAACGGCCAGGTGGAAGGTGCTGGCGTCATCCCTTGGGGGTCGGATGAAGCCGCCCGCTGGCGAGCTCGCGGCGGCAAGATCGAGATTCATACTCAAGCTCTCAATTGGCTGGAAAAGACCGGCAACCTGACGGCAGAGCAACGGCGCGGATTTTGGACCACTACATTCAAGCGCCTTATCGGAACGCCAGAGGTGCGCGCTAAGCTTGGCATTGGCTTGAGCGGCGGCGAACTGCAAATCCTTGGCGATCCCAAGCAGGTGGCCACCGCGTTGATGCACGTCATCAACGAAGTCAGAAGCGGCAAACAAACCTCGCGTACAACGTCAGGCAGAAAGGATCGCATTCGCTACGCAAATCGACTGCCTGAGAAAGTGGTTGTGCCGCTGCCTGCCGGGACGCACCCGAAGCCTATGGCGAAGGCAACCATGGCGAAGAAGGCACCCAAATATGTGAGGCCGAAGGCCCGCGACATTCTCATACCGGACGATTGCGTACTCAAGGTGACGGACGGACGTTGCGCCGAGATTGAGGGCGAACTGCGCCAACTCAGTCTCGAATCCTATCCGAATTCTATAAGCGTCCTGCTTCGCGTGTTTCTGGAATTGAGTTCTGACGCTCATATCGCGAAACGCAAGCTAACCGGGGCAACCGCCGATCAATCGCTCGGCAAGAAAATGGCCACCGTAGCAGCCGATCTTGTCGCCCAAAAGAAAATGACAGCGCAACAGGCCGCGCCGGTCCGTCGCGCATGTCAAAAGGACTCTTTTCTCGCGCCGTCCATCACCATGATGCACGCCTTCGTTCACAATCAGCACATCTTCCCCGCGCCTGGCGACCTTCGCGCCCATTGGAACAGCTTGCAGCCATTCGTGACGGCAATCTGGTCGCCATAACAGCAGAAAGGAATACAGATGCGCGCGATTGTACGATTTTCGCTGAATGGACCTCAGCCTGCTTACGCAAAACTTTATGCCAAACTTCGTCGGAGACTCGACAAGCATGGCATCAAATGGACCGGGGGCCGGACAGCAACCTATGCAGCGATTTCTCTACAAGAAAGCGACATCGAAATTGCGCTGAATGCTTTTTGGAAAGTGCTCGCGAACAATACGAGTTCAGCAAAGCTCGATCATTTTTGGATGTATGTGGAGCGCCTGCCGGTCAAAAAGGCTGGAAGAAAAACACCCAAGAAAAAATATCCGTAATTTCAATGCCAACCGGCTGGCCAAGCGCCTTAAAAACCTCTAAATGGTCCGGTGTGCGTGTCTACACACCCCTTCGCTATCCCGGCGGCAAACGTCGCCTTGTCTCGACAATCGCGCGATTGTTAGAAGGCAACGGCCTTGCGGATATTGAATATGCGGAACCTTACGCGGGCGGGGCATCCGTCGCGCTGGCGCTCTTGCTAGAGGAATATGCGGCGACAATACACATCAACGATTTGAGCCGCCCAGTCTACGCCTTCTGGCATAGTGTTCTCCATGACACGGAGAATCTTTGTCTCCGGATCGAGCGCGTCAATCTCACAATGCGCGAGTGGAAGCGCCAGCGTAAGGTATACGAGAACGCGGACACCGCAGACCTGTCAGACTTGGGATTTGCCACTTTCTTTCTCAACCGCACGAACCGTTCGGGGATTCTCAACGGAGGCGTCATCGGCGGAAAGGATCAAACCGGCGAATGGGGGATCGACGCGCGATTTTATCGAGACAGGGCGATTACGAAAATTCGCCACATCGCGCGCTTCCGCAGCCGGGTTCATATCTACCAGATGGACGCGCTCGCCTTCACCAAAGATGTCGTCGGAAATTTGGGGCGTAACGCGCTCGCGTTTTACGATCCGCCCTACATTGAAAACGGCAAAGACCTCTATTTGAACGACTACACGTTAGATGGCCACCGCACGCTCGCAACCCAAGTTCTCAAACTGAAACTGCCTTGGGTAGTTACCTATGACGTGAGCGCGATCAAGCACGGCCTATACCCTGACCGCCGCCGGATCGTATACGACCTGAACTACTCTGCGCAGGATCGTCACCGTGGCCGCGAAGTGATGTTCTTTTCCGACAGGCTAAGCCTGCCCGATACGAAGGGGCTCATGGGCCGCTGGATGCACGCCGTCCCGCAAATGTCCCGCCTGCAAACGGGCAATTGAAATAGCCGCGCGCTAGGCTCACACTGGCGGCGCAATTCGTACTGCATCTGATATGACAACCCGGTCACAAGAACGCGATGGTCTGAAATTGGCCGAGCAAATCATGGGAAATCTTGTGCGGACGCCACCGCAGCCGCACAAGACCCCTAAGACTCGGATTGCTTCAAAAGCGCCGAAACCACGCCAGAAGAAGAAAGCAGCACGCGCTTAGTGCGCGCGGCTTGAGTGAGGCGGTCGATACGTCAACCGCTTGCCCTCGATACCTTCCATCGCTTTGACCGTGCGGGACATATCGTCCACGCCAAGCGCGGTGCGCTCGTTATAGCGGAAGTCGAATTCGCCAAGGTAGCGTTTCAGATGCTGGGGGCTGACATGGTGGTACGTCCCCATGATGCCGCGCTTGAGAATTGAGAAGTAGCCTTCGATTGTGTTGGTGTAGGCATCGCCGCGCACATATTCGTCAATTCCATGATTGACCGTTTCGTGGCGCTCAAATTCCTCGCCCATATGGCGATACTGGCCAGCATCGTCAGTCATCAGAGACGTTTGATGATGGATTTGCGAGACGAGAATGGGCCGCAACGTCTTTGCGCTGACTTCGGGAACATGATGCGACCTGACCTTGCCGCCGCGTTCTACCAGCGCGAAAGCGATCTCCTTGCCCGTTCCGCCGATCTTCTTACGGTCACGCTTGCCGACGTGCTTATTCTTTTCCTTGCCACCGATGTATGTCTCATCGGCCTCCACGATCTTGCCCTCGCCGCCCAAGGGACCGGGGAAGCTGCCAACGCGCATGGCCTCGCGGATACGATGCGACACAAACCAAGCGGTCTTGTAGCTAACCCCGAGGGCGCGGCTCAATTGATGGCTGGAGAAGCCCTTCTTGCTCGACGAAAGCAGATAGGCCGCAAGCCACCACTTCGTCAGAGGTACTTTCGAGCGTTCAAAGACCGTGCCCACGGTGACCGTGAACTGCTTCTTGCAGCCGTTGCAGTAGAACACCCCCGGACGAGTCGATTTGCCCTGCAGGCGGGCTAAGCCCTCCACGCAGCCGCAATGAGGGCAGAACTGGCCATCGCGCCAGCGCACCGCCTCAAGGGCCTCGCGGGCCTTGTTTTCGTCGGTAAAAATGGGGTTCTGAATGTCCGAAGCCATTGGTCTTTCCTCTCAAACAGAAAGATATGGCCTCGGGTCACTTTTGTCAAGTATACAATCCCCCCGCCGCCTGAGCGGCACCACCGCCGCCGCACGCTCCTCGCCCTGCCCCAGGAACTCGGCCACGAACGGCGTCGCCGGATGGTCGCGCAAGGTCGCGGGCGGGGCGATCTGTTCGATGCGGCCGTCGTTCATGACGGCGACGAGGTCGGCGAGTTCGAGGGCTTCTTCCTGGTCGTGGGTGACGAAGATTGTCGTCAGTCCGAGGCGCTCATGCAGCGACCGCAGCCAATGGCGCAGGTCCTTGCGCACCTTGGCATCGAGCGCGCCGAAGGGTTCGTCGAGCAGGAGCATGCGCGGCTCGATGGCGAGCGCGCGGGCGAGCGCGACGCGCTGGCGCTGGCCGCCGCTGAGCTGGCTCGGATAGCGCTTGCCGAGGTCTTCGAGCTGCACCAGCGACAGCAGCTCCTTCACCCGTCGCGCGATCTCGGCGCGGCCGGGGCGGAGCTTGCGCGGGCGCACTTCCAATCCGAACGCCACGTTCTTCTCGACCGTCATGTGGCGGAACAGCGCGTAGTGCTGGAACACGAAGCCGGCGCGGCGCGCGCGCGCGGGGATCGCCAGCCAGTCCTCGCCCTCGTAGGAGACGCGGCCGGTGTCGGCGAATTCGAGCCCGCCAAGGATGCGCAACAGCGTCGTCTTGCCGGAGCCGGACGGGCCCAGCAACGCCACGAACGCGCCCTTGGGCGCCTCGAAGCCGACACCGTTCAGCGCATGGACGCTGCCGTCGAAATGCTTGGCGATCTGGTCGACGATCATGGTCATGACACGAACCTCAATGGCGATGGGTGGCGGCAATCTCGTCCGCGTAGCGCCACTCCAGGAAGGATTTGAGCGTCAGCGTGACAAGCGCGAGCAGCGCGAGCAGCGAGGCGACCGCGAAGGCGCCCACGAATTGGTAGTCGTTGTAGAGAACCTCGACCTGCAGCGGCATGGTGTCGGTTTGTCCGCGGATGTGGCCGGAGACGACGCTGACCGCGCCGAACTCGCCCATCGCGCGTGCGTTGCAGAGCAGCACGCCGTAGAGCAGACCCCATTTGATGTTGGGCAGCGTCACGCGCCGGAAGACCGAGAAGCCCCCGGCGCCCAGCGACACGGCAGCCTCCTCTTCCTCGCGGCCCTGGTCCTCCATCAGCGGGATCAACTCGCGCGCGATGAACGGAAACGTCACGAACATCGTGGCCAGCACGATACCGGGCAGCGCAAAGATGATCCTGATGTCGTGGTCGCGCAGCCAGGGGCCGAACCATCCTGCCATACCGAAGATCAGCACGTAGACCAGGCCCGAGATCACCGGCGACACGGAGAACGGCAGGTCGATCAGCGTGACGAGGAAGCCCTTGCCGCGGAAATCGAACTTGGCGACCGCCCAGGAGGCGGCAACGCCGAATACGGTGTTGAGCGGCACCGCGATCGCCGCCACCAGGAGCGTGAGCTTGATCGCGACCCACGCATCCGGCTCGGTGAGTGCGCTCAGCGCGGCGCCCACCCCCTGCGCCAGCGCCTGCATGAACACGGTGATCAGCGGCATCAGCAGGAAGATCGCGATGAACCCGATCGACACGGTCGTGACGACAACGCGAGTTGCTGGCGAGTCCTTGGTGGGCGGCCGCGGCATGGTCAGCGCCTCGCGAGCAGCACACGCTGCAGGACGTTCAACACCAGCAGGATGACGAAGGACGCGCAGAGCATTGCGAGCCCGACGGCGGCCGCGCCGGCGTAGTCGAACTCCTCGAGCTTGATGACGATGAGGAGCGGAGCGATCTCCGACTTCATCGGCAGATTGCCGGCAATGAAGATCACAGAGCCGTACTCGCCGACGGCGCGGGCGAAGGCGAGCGTGCCGCCGGTAATGAGCGCCGGTGCCAGCGCGGGCAGCACCACACGGCGAAACGTTTGACCGCGCGTTGCGCCCAAGGTCGCGGAGGCCTCCTCCGGCTCCAGTCCCAGATCGGTCAGCACAGGCTGCAAGGTGCGCACGACGAACGGCAGGCCGATGAAGGTGAGCGCGATGACGACGCCCAGCGGCGCGTAGGCGGCCTTGACACCGAACGTTGCGAGCGGCGCACCGAGCCAGCCATTGGGTGCGTAGAGCGTGGAGAGCGCAATGCCGGCGACCGCCGTGGGCAGCGCGAACGGCAGGTCGACCAGCGCATCGATGAGGCGCTTGCCGGGGAAGTTGTAGCGCACCAGCGCCCAGGCGATCATCAATCCGAACACGACGTTGATCGCGGCCCCGATCGCCGCCGCGCCGAACGACAACTCCAGCGCCGCAATGGTGCGCGGGTTGGATAGAACCGACCACACCCCGTCCCAGCCCAACGACCACGGCCGTATCGCCAGCGCCGCCAGCGGGATCAGCACCACGGCGGAAAGGCAGAAGATCGTGAAGCCGAGGCTCAGCCCGAAGCCCGGCAGCGCGCTCGCGTGCCGCCAGCGCGCGCGGGGCAACCGGATCGGAAGCGTGGCCGCGCTCATCCAGATTCCTTCACTTCGGCTTGTAGATCTGGTCGAACACGCCGCCGTCGGCGAAGTGCTTGGCCTGCGCTTTGGTCCAGCCACCGAACAATTCGTCCACGGTGTAGAGCTTCAGCGCAGGGAACTGCCTGGCGTGCGCGGCGGCGACCGCGGGATCGCGCGGACGGTAGTAGTTCTCGGCCTCGATCTCCTGGCCCTGCTTCGAATAAAGGAAGTTCAGATAGGCCTCGGCCACCTTGCGCGTGCCATGGCGATCGACGTTCTTGTCCAGGATCGCGACCGGCGGCTCGGCGAGGATCGATACCTTGGGATAGACGATCTCGAACTTGTCGCGGCCGAGTTCGTCCAGCGCCAGGTACGCTTCGTTTTCCCATGACAGCAGCACGTCGCCGATGCCGCGGTTGACAAAAGTCGTCGTCGAGCCGCGGGCGCCGGTGTCGAGCACGGGCACGTGGCCGTAGAGGTCGGCCACGAAGGCCTTCGCCTTCTCCGCGTTGCCGCCCGGCGCCGTCTGCGCAAACGCCCAGGCCGCGAGGTAGGACCAGCGCGCTCCGCCTGAGGTCTTGGGGTTCGGCGTCACCACCTGGATCCCGGGCTTCACCAGATCGGGCCAGTCATGGACCTTCCACGGGTTGCCCTTGCGCACCAGGAACACGATGGTCGAGGTGTAAGGCGCGGAATGCTGCGGCAGGCGCGACTGCCAGTTGGCCGGCAGGAGCTGCGCCTTCCGGGCGATGGCGTCGATGTCGTAGGCGAGCGCGAGCGTCACCACGTCGGCGTCGAGGCCGTCGATCACCGCGCGCGACTGCGCGCCCGATCCGCCGTGGCTCTGGTTGATGGTGACGGTATCGCCGGTCTTCAGCTTCCATTGCGCGGCGAAGGCAGCATTCTCGGCCTTGTAGAGCTCGCGCGTCGGGTCGTAGCTGACGTTGAGCAGCGTGACGTTGGCGGCCTGGGCAGCGCCCGCCGAGAGCACGCATGCGCAGGCGAAGAGGAGAAGTCGTTTCATGGCTTCCTCCGTTCAGAGATTGACCTGGCTGCGGATGGCGACGGCCTGGATCTTCTGGCCGATATCGGCGCCGGTGGCCGAGAGCTTGTCGACATCGATGTTCTCATAATCGAGCATGAATTTGAGGGCGGCGTTGGGATACCAGTTGAGCCCCAGCGTCCAGATCCTCTGCTCGCCGCCGCGGATGCCGCCGGGCGGCGTGGCGAGGCCGGGCGATCCTGCGCGGTCGTTGAGGTCGAGATCGCTGTAGCGCGCGGCGAGTTCCCACGCGCCCCATTCGCCCGCCGGCTTGGGCGAGGTGAAGGCGCCGGACGCGGCGGAGTATCCACGGCTCTCGCCGGTGATCACCCAGCTCGCCTGCGCGTACCAGCCGCTGAAGGACAGATCGGGCAGCGCGGATTGGCGGCGGCTGACGTCGTAACCGAAATACCCGGCCTGTCCGTAGAGATTACGCCAGTTGCCGCCCGCCTCCACCCCCCATTGCGTGAGCGTCTGCGTGTTCAGGCTCCCGGTCGAAACCAGCGTCACGCCATTGTCGTCGAAGGTGAGTTCCGGGGGATCGGACAAGGAGATGTTGCGGGCCGAGGACGGTCCGGCCGTCGCGTCAGGAGCCTTGAAAACCCAGGTTCCGCTTGTGCTCAGGACCAGCTTCCCCTCGTCGCCGGACAAGACAACGCCCGAAAGCCGCCCCAGCAACGCCTGCTGCTCGTCGAAATACGCATTCGAGTCGGCAACTTTTCCGCCGGTGTAGCTCAGCGCGCCGAACAAGCGGTCGCCGGCGTACAGGATCGAGGCGGCGTCGCGGCCGTCGCCGCCCGCGATGTTGCGCGCGACGTCCGACGGCGAGTTGCGCTCCAGGAAGATCGTGTCGGCCGAGGACGTGCCGTCCTCCAGTCCCGCGGGCGGCGGATAGGCGCCGATGCGCAACGCCAGCGGGCCCAGCCCGTCATATTCGATGTAGGCGGACTGGATGCGGCCCTGCTGCTCATTGCCCTTCGAGCTGCCGAAATCGTAGTTGAAGAAATAGGCCCAGTCGCCGAACAGCCGGCCCTGGATGCCGAATTGCGCGCGGCGGAAGTTCGAGCCGCTCGACAGATCCTGTCCCGCCGGCAGCGACAACGCGTGGTGGGACTGCATGAAGTAGCCGGAATCGAACTGCACCAGCGCGCGGATCGACGCCGAGAACCGGCCGTCCGCCGAGGCGATCGTCGGCCGGCCGTTGTCGAGCGACACCTTCACGCCGCTCTTCCTGGCCTTCGCCTGCGCGGCGGTCTCGGCCTGCGCCTCGGCGACGGCCTTCTGAACCTCCACGGCCTGGCGCTGGGCGTCGTCATACTGCGCGGATTGGCTACGCTTGAGGTCCTGGAGCTGCGCGTTGAGCGCATTCACCTGGTCCTGCAAGGCCTGGATCCGGGCGTCCGTGCCGGCGTCCGCCCGGGCGGGCGGCGCGAGCGCCATCGCGGCCGTCCCGGCCAGCAGCAGGGCGGATAGAACGCGCAAACGCCTCGGCATGAAGCCCCTCCTCCTTTGATCCGCGATCATTCAAGCTCCATAATCCCTACCGAGTCAATAGAGATTTAGTACATAACACGGCGAGGCCGGGTCCGGTTCCGCGGCTCAGATCAGTTTTTTGCGGGATTTGAGGACGGATTCGAGCGTCCAGGATTCCAGGATTTCCGCGGTGGCGTCGCGCACCACGATGAGCGCCTTGCGGATGGCGCAGACGTCCTCGTCCACGCAGTCGTTGCACTTGTGGTAGGCGGTGACGCTGACGCAGGGCGCCAGCGCCAGCGGGCCGTCGGTCACGCGGATGATGTCGGCGAAGGAGATCGCGGCGGCCGGGCGGCCCAGCCTGTAGCCGCCCGCGCGGCCGCGCTGGCTGCGCACGATGCCGCGCTTCTTGAGCTCGACCAGGATCGCTTCGAGGAACTTGCGCGGCACGCTCGCCTTTTCGGCGATGTCCGCGATCAGCATCGGCGCCTCGCCGCCATGCCGCGCCAGCACGATCAGCGCATGCAGCGCGTAGCGGCCTTTCTGGGAGAGCATATTTTTCTCGTGAACCTTCGCGATTTATAGGCCCTGGCCGCGACGGGTCAATCGCCGGGGCCGATCATCGGATTCAATTGCCGCTCGACAGGACCTGGCGGCGCCTAAGGCCCTGAGTCCGCCCGCTCGTACACCACGTCGTTCCAGTACCGCGCCTTGTGCGAGCCGGTCTGGCGGAATCCCCGCCGGCGCAGCATCGCCCCGATGAGGTAGTTGAAATAGCCATGGGCGACGAGCACGGCGGTGCCGTCGCGCCGCGCGCGGTCGATGAGGATGTCGGCGGCGGCGGCCGCGCGGCGCCGGGCGCGGCGGTAGTTCTCGATGCGGGGATTGAACCCGGCGTACCACAGCACCCGGCTCACCACCGCCCATTTGGTCACCTTCATCTTGAGCAGGGGAATGGGCGGGCTCGCGAGCGGGGCTTCGGCGAACAGGGGATTGACGGTGAGCTCCGCGCCCGGCGCCAGCGCGCGCGCGCTTTCGTCGGCGCGCTTCCTGCCGCTGGTGAAGACGTTGCCGATCTCCGCCACCAGGTCCTGGAGTTCCTCGGGCGGGGCGCTGGCGGGATCGAGGCCCGAGGCTTCATAGGCGTCGATATAGTGGCGGAAGCCATGGCGGCCGGTGACGGGCGCCGGATCGATGGCCGGCTGGCCGTGGCGGATCAGCACGATCCTGAGCGGCCGGGCGGCCCTCCCTGCCACCTCGCCCACGGCGCCGGGCGCGGCAACGGCGGGCGCCACAGGCGCGATGTCGCGGAATTCATGGTTTGCGGCGGCGGCCGGGGCGGCTAGCTTCATGCCGGTCAACATAGAAGCGGGAGCGCCCGGATGGAACCGTCAAATCTCAAAGGCAAGGTTGCGATCGTCACGGGTTCCGCCACGGGGATCGGCGCCTCTTCCGCCATCGGGCTGGCGCGGCGCGGCGCGCGGGTGGTGGTGAACTATTCCAAGAGCGAGAAGGAAGCCAACGAAACCGCCGAGGCCGCGCGCGAGGGCGGCGGCGAGGCGATCGTCGTGCAGGCCGACGTGTCGAAGGACGCCGACTGCCGCAAGCTCGCCGAGGCCGCGCTCGATAAGTGGGGCCGCATCGACATCCTGGTGAACAACGCCGGCACTACCAAATTCGCCGCGCACACCGACCTCGACGCGCTGTCGGGCGAGGACTGGCACAACATCTATGGCGTCAACGTCGTGGGCCCGTTCCAGATGATCCGCGCCTGCATCGGCCCGCTCAGGGCCCATGGCGACGGCGCGATCGTCAACGTCTCCTCGATCGCGGGCGTGACGGGCGTGGGCTCCTCGATCGCCTATGCCGCGTCCAAGGGCGCGCTCAACACACTCACGCTGTCGCTGGCGCGGGCGTTTGCGCCGGAGATCCGCGTGAACTCCGTCTGCCCGGGCTATGTGGCGACGCCGTGGTTCAGCGGCCGCTTCGGCGCCGAGGGCGCCAAGCGCATCGCCGAGCAGCAGGCCGAGGGCAATCCGCTGAAGAAGGTCGCCTATGCCGACGACATCGCCAACATGGTGGTGTTCCTGGCCGGGCCGGAATCGTCGAACGTCACCGGCGAGCTGATGCTGGTCGACAGCGGCCTGCACCTCACCATGAATGCGGGCGCGCGCCGCTGAAGCGCGCCTAAAGAGGCAGCGCGCTGCCCACGGCTTCGGCATTGTTTGTTGCATTGCAACAACGCCGCGGCGAATCCCGCGATTCCCTACGGGATTCCTACATTTCCAGGTTCCGTTCCACATTGAGTCCGAATGCCCCCACCGCCGAACCTGACGGCGGTCAAATCACAGGGGCGTTCGATGAAGTACACCGCACTCGCCATCCCGGCGGCGCTGGCAATGCTGGCTTCGGCAAGTCCGGCCGCCGCCGGGGCCATCGCCGCCAACACGAGCCCGATCACCTTCGATGCGGGGTTCGGAAAGATCTCCGTGGACGGGCAGCTCACGGGCCTGGCGTTCTACCAGACCAATGCCACGCACCTGCTTCCAGGCGATTCCGAGACCTACCTGGACCTCGACAATGCGATGATCGAGGTGTCCAAGACCGACGGCTTCTTCCAGTTCTATGTCGCGGCGGGCCTTTACGCCTTCCCGACGGTCGGCTTCCCCTACGACAAGGCGACCGACCAGAACTCCTATCTCGGCCCGGTGCCCGTGGCCTACGCCAAACTCCAGCTGACCGACACATTCTCCATCTCCGCCGGCAAATTGCCGACGCTGGTGGGCGCCGAACTCGCCTTCACGCCCCAGAACAGCAACATCGAGCGCGGCCTGCTCTGGTTCCAGGAGCCGATCACCAGCCGCGGCGTGCAGGCGAACTATGCCAGCGGCCCGCTCTCGATCGCGGTGTCGTGGAACGACGGCTACTACACCAATGTGTGGAACACCGGCTCCGCGCTGATCTCCTACACGATCGACAGTTCCAACACGCTGGCCTTCGACGCCTCGGTGACGCCGGATTACGGCTCGGCCTCCGGCAACCAGATCTACGACCTGATGTACACCTACAGCGCCGATCCCTGGACCGTCGGCCCCTATGTCCAGTACCAGAGCGTCAACCACGGCGGCGGGTCGGAGTGGGGCGCCGGCGTGCTCGCCAGCTACCAGCTCACGCCGGAATGGAGCCTGAACGGCCGCGCCGAATACGAGGATTCCGACAACAGCGGCGCGCTCTTCGTTTACGGCCCGGGCAGCAAGGCGTGGTCCTTCACCGTCACGCCGACTTACCAGAAGGGCATCTTCTTCGCGCGCGGCGAGCTCTCCTACACGAGCCTTCAGGACAACGCGATCGGCTTCGGCAAGGCGTTCAACAAGGACAACCAGTTCCGCGCGCTGTTCGAGACCGGCATTTCGTTCTAGCCGGATCACCCTCCGGCCGAGCGGGCCCCGGGTCCCACCAGGTGCGTATCGCCGGGCGGGGCCCGGGCCTTTCGCTTTGCGACCGCTTGTGGAACCCTGCGCCGAAACACCGGGAGGACGGAGATGGGCGCGGAATTTCCGAAAGGATTTCTTTGGGGCACGGCCACGGCGGCGCATCAGGTCGAAGGCAACAACACCCATAGCGACCTGTGGCTGATGGAATGGATGAAGGATTCGATCTTCACCGAGCCTTCGGCCGACGCCTGCGACCACTTCCATCTCTACCCGCAGGACATCGCGCTCCTGAAGGGCCTCGGGTTCAACACCTACCGCTTCTCGATCGAGTGGGCGCGCATCGAGCCCGAAGAAGGCTTCTTCTCCAGGGCGGCGCTCGACCACTACCGGCGCATGGTGGCGGCGTGCCTGGCGCTGGAAGTGACGCCGATGGTGACGTTCCACCATTTCACCGCGCCCCTGTGGTTCAGCCGCGACTCGGGCTGGGAGACGGAGAAGTCCGTCGACCGCTTCGCGCGCTATTGCGAAACAGCGGCGAAGGCGCTGGGCGACCTCGTGCCGTACATCTGCACCATCAACGAGGCCAACATCCCCATCATGGTGACCATGATGCGCCGGGCCGTGGGCATCGCGGGCGGCGGTGGGCGGCGCGAGCGCGCGCTGGCGGAAGCCGCGCGGCTCTGCGGCGGCGAGCCAGGCAAGTTCTCGCCCTACCTTTCCGGCGACGGCATCGCTTCCGCGCCCAACCTCATCGCCGCGCACCGCAAGGCCTATGGCGTCATCAAGAGCCGCACCGACGGCAAGGTCGGCATCACGCTGGCGCTGAACAATTTCCAGTGCGCCGAAGAAGGCGGCGAGGAATTGTTCAAGACCGCGGACCAGGCCATCAACGGCCAGTTCCTCGCCTCGCTCAAGGGCGACGACTATGTCGGCGTGCAGACCTACACCCGCGTGCGCTTCGGAAAAGCGGGCGTGATGCCGCCGCCGGACGGCGCGGAGCGCACGCAGATGGGCTACGAGTTCTATCCCGAGGCGCTGGAGGCCACGATCCGGCAGGCCGCGAAGCAAAGCGGCTGCCCCGTCGTGGTCACCGAGAACGGCATCGGCACCGAGGACGACACCCGCCGTATCGCCTATACCGAACGCGCCCTGGCCGGCGTGCAGCGCTGCCTCAGGGACGGCATCGACGTGCGCGGCTACATCCACTGGTCGATGATGGACAACTACGAATGGCTCGAAGGCTACCGCCCCAAGTTCGGACTGGTGGAGGTGGACCGCACGACGCAGGCCCGCAAACCCAAGCCGAGCGCGTACTGGCTGGGGGACGTCGCGAAAGGAAATCAAATGAACGCTTGAACTTCGACGCAATTGCAGGCGCTTCGCTGTCACGAGCCGCAACCGGCCGGGACCGAAACAAGGAGGCCGGGCCGCCACGGAGTGTGTATTGTTGTGCAAGAAATTCATCGCCACGGCCGTGACAATTGTGAAATTCCCGCGTCGCCGCCGGGATGAACAAGATAAAATGCGGGAACGGAGCCGCGCGCCTGTACATTGCCACTAGCCGTGGCACAGGCCATTCGGGAGCGCAAATGCCGGGATTGGACCGCGACGCGATCATCGCCGCCGGACAGCGCATGCTGCCCGGCTTCGATCGCCTGCTCATGCGATCGAGCACGCTGCCGGCGCAGCCCGTCCTGCCCAATTCCCGGTTCGGATGGATTCCCTATCTTGAGTCGCGCGCGCCCGAGATCCGCGCGGAGGCGGATGTGCTGCTGACGGACCGCATGTCGGTGCCGTCGGTGCGGGAGATTTCGCCGGACCACGGCAAGATCGCGCTGGACGGCAAATGGCGCTCGTTCTTCCTCTGGGCCTATGGCGTGCGCATCGAAGCCAATTGCGCGCGCTGCCCCGAGACGGCGGCGATCGTGGAGAAGATCCCGGGCCTGCTGAGCGCCTTCTATTCGGTGATGCTGAAGGGCGCGCATGTGCCGCGCCATACCGGCCCGACCAAGGCGATCCTCACAGCCCATCTCGGCCTCATCGTCCCCCATGAGCGCGCGCGCTGCCACATGGAC
Source organism: Rhizomicrobium sp. (assembly GCA_035499995.1). Classification (GTDB taxonomy): domain Bacteria; phylum Pseudomonadota; class Alphaproteobacteria; order Micropepsales; family Micropepsaceae; genus Rhizomicrobium. Next base: position 117,681 of record DATJXR010000022.1, read on the forward strand.
GTGGCGGGCGAGGACGTGGTGTGGGAGGAAGGCCGCGTGACGGTGTTCGACGACATGTATCCCCACGAGGTGTGGAACGACACGGATGAAGACCGCATCATCCTTCTGCTGCATATCAAGCGGCCGCTGAATTTCCCCGGCTCGGCGCTGCGCGACCTCTTCTTCGCCGCGCTGCGCGCCAGCCCCTTCGTGCGGGACGGATTGCGCAATCTGGAGAACTGGGCGCCGGCGAAGACGGACCCTGCCTCATCCGCCCAGGCGGCATGACGCGCAACGGCGCCCTGGGCGGCGCCTCGTTTCCGGGGCGCCGCGGCGAAGGAATCCGCCGAAGGATGAAACTGGTCGGAGAGAGAGGATTCGAACCTCCGGCCCCTAGCTCCCGAAGCTAGTGCTCTACCAGGCTGAGCTACTCTCCGCCCCTGGAGGGCGGCCTTATAAGGGGGGCGGGAACGGGGCGCAACCCGCTGCCGCAGGCCGGATTCTCCCGGCAGATCTGCGAGCCGGACGGGTTGTTAAGGCACCGCCGTCCGGCGAGCATGGGCCATGATCCTCGTCGGCCAATACGACTCCCCCTACACCCGCCGGGTGGCGATCTCGCTGATGGTGCTGGGCCTGCCCTACAGCCACGACACGCGCTCGGTATTCGGCGATTTCGACTCCATGCGGACGACCAACCCCCTGGGCCGCATCCCCTCGCTCATCCTGGACGGCGGCGAAGTGCTGATCGACTCCGCCGCCATCCTCGATCATCTGGACGAGACGGTCGGGCCGGAGCGCGCGCTGCTTCCGCCGAAGGGAGCCGCGCGGCGCCAGGCGCTGCAGCGCATCGCGCTTGCCAACGGGGCCGTGGACAAGATCGGAGGCGGCCGCAACTACGAGACCATGATCCGCCCCTCGCGCTACCGCTGGCCGGACTGGATCGAGCGCTGCACCACCCAGGGGCTGGCCGCGCTCGCCGCGCTCGACGCGCTGGATTGGCCCGGCGCCGGGCCGCTCGACCAGGCCCAGATCACCACCGGCTGTGCCGTCGACTACATCGCGGTGACCGCGCCCGACCTCATGCCCGCGGGCCGCTATCCCACGCTCGACCGGTTGCTGGCCCGCCTGCGCGAAAGACCGGAATTCCGGGCCACGTCCTGGACATCCTACGCGGTGCCGCGGGCGGATTGAGACGTGCAGTGTGGCTGGGGCGGGAGGGATCGAACCTCCGAATGCCGGAATCAAAATCCGGTGCCTTACCGCTTGGCGACGCCCCATCAGGGAAGGGCGCGGACCATAGAGCCTGGCCTGCGCGCTTTCAACGCGTTCCTGCCCTACTTGAACACCAGCCCGATGGTCTCGGCCACGCAGGCTGGGCGGTCCTGGCCTTCGATCTCGATGGTCATCTGGCTGATCATCTCCATGCCGCCGCCGCGCGGGGTGACGCTCAGCACCTTCTGCCGCCCGCGAACGCGGCTTCCCACCGGCACCATGCTGGTGAAGCGCACCTTGTTGGAGCCGTAGTTGATGCCACGGCTGACGCCGGCGATGCGCAGGATCTGCGCGCCCAGCATGGGGATCAGCGAAAGCGTGAGATAGCCGTGGGCGATGGTCTTTCCGCCCGGCATCTCCGTGGCGGCGCGCGCGACGTCGATGTGGATCCACTGATGGTCGCCGGTGGCGTCGGCGAACTTGTTGATCCGGTCCTGGTCGATCAGGACCCAGTCGGACACGCCGGTCTCCTGGCCGGCGAGGCCCGCCAGGTCTTCATAGGCAACGGTCTTCATCGAGATCTCCAACGGTCAGACGATGCGGGATTCGCGCTTGCCCCAATAGCGGTCGCGGATGAGGCGCTTGTAGAGCTTGCCGGTGGGGTGGCGCGGCAGCTCGCGCTCGAAATCCACCGTGCGCGGACATTTTATGGGAGAAAGCTTCTCGCGGCAGAAGGCGATGAGCTCCGCGGCCAGCGCCGGCCCGGCGTCGGCCCAGTCCGCCGGCTGCACGACCGCCTTCACTTCCTCGCCGAACTCCTCGTTGGGCACGCCGATGACGGCGACGTCGGCCACCCTGGGATGGCCGATCAGAAGGTTCTCGGCCTCCTGGGGATAGATGTTCACGCCGCCGGAGATGATCATGAAGGCCTTGCGGTCGGTGAGGTAGAGAAATCCGTCCTTGTCGAGCCTGCCGACATCGCCCAGCGTCGACCAGTCGGCATGCGCGGGATGGCGCGATTCCTGCGTCTTCTTCCTGTCGTTGTGATATTCGAACTGGGTCGCCGAGGCGAAATAGATCGTGCCCTCTTCGCCGGCCGACAGCTCGTTGCCTTCGTCGTCGCAGATATGCACCGCGCCGAGCAGCGACTTGCCCACCGTGCCGGGATGGGTGAGCCAGTCGGCGCTGCCGACGTAGCAGAAGCCGTTGCCTTCGGTGCCGGCGTAGTATTCGTGGATCACCGGCCCCCACCATTCGATCATCTTCTTCTTGACCTCGACCGGGCACTGCGCCGCGGCATGGATGGCGGACTTCATCGACGACACGTCGTATTTCAGGCGTACCTCGTCCGGCAGCTTGAGCATGCGCACGAACATGGTCGGCACCCACTGGCTGGCGTTGGCCTTGTAGCGCTCGATGTATTTCAGCGCTTCCTCGGCGTCGAAATGCTCCATCACGATCACCGTGCCGCCCAGCCGGTTGATCGTCATGCAGTAGCGCAATGGCGCGGCATGATAGAGCGGCGCGGGCGAGAGGTAGACCGAATTCTGGTTGAGCCCGAAGAGCATCTGCACGATGCCGCCGAGCGGGCTGGGCGCATCGATGGCGAGGCCCGACAGCGGCACGCGCACGCCCTTGGGCCGCCCCGTGGTGCCCGAGGAGTAGAGCATGTCCGCGCCCGCGGTCTCGTCGGCGATGCGTTCGGCCGGCATCGCACCCGAGGCCGCTTCCCAGCTTTCGTAGCCGGCGATCGTGCCGCCCACGGAATAGAGCTTCACGCCCGGCAGGAGCGCGGGCAGCTGCTCGGCCACTCCGCCCAGGCCGTGCGAGACGAACAGCACTTTCGCGTTGCAGTCCCTGGCGATGTACTCGACTTCACCCGCCGTCAGCCGCGAGGACACGCAGGTGTAATAGAGCCCCGCCCGCTGGGCCGCCCAGCAGATGGGCAGGAAGTCGATATTGTTCTCCATGAAGATGGCGATGCCGTCGCCGGTCTTCAGGCCCAGTTTTCGGAAAAGCTGCGCGCCCCGGTTGGAGCGGTCTTCCAGTTGACGGTAGGTGAGCGTCTCGCCGGTCGACGCCATGACGATGGCGGGCTTGTCCGGCGTGGCCTTGACGATGACGGCGGGATGCACGGCGTTTACCTCGAATGGCTTTGTTCCAATTTACGAAACGGCAGCCCTCGCGCAAACCCTCCATTGACCCTTAACCGGGCCGCGGGTCTTATGCCAGGCTGAGGGCTGGATGACGATGCAACCGGTTCGCAAGCTCGCGCCCATGACCGGCGGCGCGATGTCGTATCTGGAGTGGGAGCACAAGGGGGCGCCCGCGCTCCACTTCGCGCATGCCACCGGCTTCAACGCGCAGACCTACCAGTCCCTGCTCGGCCCGCTGGCCGGCAGGTTCCACATCTACGCCAGCGACGCCCGAGGCCACGGGCTCACGGCGCTTGGCGCCGCGCGGGGACTGGCGTCGAACTGGACGGTGTTCCGCGACGATCTGCTCGCCTTCCTGGACGATGTGGGCGGCAAGCCGATGATCCTCGCCGGCCACTCCATGGGCGCCGTCGTGAGCGTGCTGACGGCCATCGCGCGGCCGCATCTCGTGCGCGGGCTGGTGCTGATCGAGCCGGTGCTGATGCCGCAGATGGCCTGGCCGTCGGCCATGCTGCGCCGGATGATGGCGGGCCGCGAGGCGCCCAACCTGGCGGAACGCGCGGCCAGGCGGCGCGACACGTTCCCCACCATCGAGGCGGCATTCCAGGCCTACAAGGGCCGCGGCGCGTTCGGGACCTGGCCCGACGAGATGCTGCGCGACTATCTCGACGGCGGGATGGCGCTGGATACCAGGACGGAGCAGGCGCATCTCACCTGCGCGCCGTGGTGGGAAGCGGAGACCTTCCGTGGCACCCCGCAGGGCACCTCGCGCAAGGCGCGGCTGCTGAACTGTCCGGTCACCATCCTTCAGGGCCTTGCGGGCAGCACCGCTTCCGACGGCGAAGTGCAGACCTTCGTGCACGGCCATCCCGGCACCCGGGTGATCAGGCTGCCCGAGGCGTCGCATTTCCTGCCGATGGAATTTCCGGACCTGGTGCGCGAGGAAATCCACCGCATGGCGGATGAGCTCAGGCCGCACCTGCATGCGCACGGCATCATCGCGGCATGAATTCCATCCGCCCTGCTCACGCGGGAGGGCCGACAATCAGCGAGCGCCGCGAAGCAAATTTCGGGATAGGGTCAGGGCTGTCAGCGGCGCCACCACCCCGCGCCGAAAATGCCGCGCATTTTTCCCCTTCCTCAAGGGGGGGCCAGAAACGAACCCGAAAGCCGCGCGCCAAGCCGCGCCAGAACTTCCTGCGCGTCGAAGCCGAGCGCATCGAGGCGGCCGGTACGCTCGAGCGCGGCGAGGCCGGTGACGGCCGCGGCGATGAGGAGCACGTCGGCCTGCGACTCGCGGCTGTCCGCGGGATTGCCTGCCGCCTCGGAGAGCGCCCTGAGCACGGCGATGAGCCGGCCGTTGAACAGCCGCGCGCTTTCGCTTTCCCCGGCGGACAGCGCGCAGGACGCCGCCGCGATCGTCTCGGCATGCCTGAGATGATCCAGGGCCCTGGCGGCGACGGCCTGCAACCCCTCGCCCGCCTTCAGCCGCATTTCACGCGACAACGCCGACAGATCGTCCGCCGCCAGCGCGACCAGCAATTCGTCCTTGTCGCGGAAGTACCCGTAGAGCGCCGCCGGCGAAAACCCCGCCTCGGCCGCCACGCCCCGCAGCGAGAATTCACGGGCGCCCTCGCGCGCGGCGACGGTGCGTGCCGCCCCGAGGATCGCGGAGCGGGTGGCCGTATGCTGCTTCGCGCGCCGTTCGTGGACTGATTCCATGCGGCAAAGAGTAGAGCGATTCTCCCTCTCCCCCATGCGAGCCGCAGGGGGAATCAGAGCCCCAACTGCCGCGCCGCCAGATCACGCAGGATCTCCTCGGAGCCTCCGCCGATGGCGTTGACGCGGACTTCGCGATAGATGCGTTCCACGCGGGAGCCGCGCATGTAGCCCGCGCCGCCCAGGATCTGCATGGCTTCGCGGGCGCAGAACTCCAGCGTCAGCGTCGCCTGGACCTTGAGCATGGCGAGGTCGGCGGCCGGGCGTTCGCCGTTCATCACCCGCCAGGCGCACATCTCCAGATAGGCGGTGGTCGCGTTGATCTGGCGCAGCATCTCCGCGATCTTGTGGCGGATCACCTGGTGGTCGGCCAGCCTCTTTCCGAACGTCTGCCGCTCCTGCGCCCACTTCACCGCCTCTTCCAGGCAAACCCGCGCCGAGCCGCAGGCGCCGGCCGCCATGCCCAGCCGCTCGCCGTTGAAATTGTGCATGATGCCCAGGAAACCCTGGTTCTCGCCGCCGATGAGGTTTTCCGCCGGCACGCGCACATCGTCGAAATAGACCGCCGCGGTGTCGGACGCCCACCAGCCCTGCTTTTTCAGCTTGGTGCGGCTGAGGCCCGGCCAGCCGGCCTCGATGAGAATGAGCGAGATGCCGGCCAGGCCTTCGCCGCCCGTGCGCACGGCGGTGGTGAAATAGTCCGCCCGCATGCCGCCGGTGATGAACATCTTGGAGCCGTCGATCACATAGTGATCGCCGTCGCGGCGCGCGCGGGTCCTGATCTGCGCCACGTCGGAGCCGCCCGAAGGCTCGGTGATGGCCAGGCTGATGTGCTTGTCGCCGGCCAGCACCGCGGGCGCGATGCGCTGCTTCATCTCCTCGGTGCCCGCGGCGAGGACGGGCGGCAGGCCGATGCCGTGCACCATCAGGCTCGCGCCGATACCGCCCGCGCCGATGCGCGACATCTCCTCGCTGGTGACGATGCCGTGGAAGCGGTCGAGGCCTTCGGAGATGCCGCCATACCGCTCGGGATAGCCCATGCGCAGCAGGCCGAACGCGGAGGCCTTCTTGTAGAGGGATTCCGGAATCTCTCCGGCTTCCTCCCATTCCTCGACGAAGGGGACGATCTCGCGCTCGATGAAGCGGCGCAGCTCGCGCCGCCAGGCCTCATGCGTCTCCTTCAGGAACGGCGAAGGCGGACGCGTGGAATCGAAATCGATCGTCTGGCCCTTCGCCATGCCGCCGGCCCGCTACTTGGGGCACTTGCTCCTGTTGGCGTCGGGGCGGCCGCAATAGGCGGTCTGCGCGGCGTGATACTCGTTCACGACCTTCTCTTCCTGGTCGACGGTGCTGTCGAACGCCTTGTCGGCGGCGGCCTTCTCGTCCTTGAGCTGCGCGATCTTCTGCTGGTCCTTCACCGGATCGAGGCCGGTCATCTGGGCCTTGGCGGAATCGCCCTCGCCGGTGAGGCAGCCGCGATAGGTCTTGAGGTCGCCCTGCCAGTTGCGGATGTCGAGGAACGCGTCGTGGAGCGCCGTTTCCGCATCCGCCACCGACTTGGTCTTCATGTCGCCGGCCGACGGCATGGCCGGCGCAAACGGCGCGCTGCCGCAGCTCTCCTGCGCCATCGCGGGCGACGACAGCAGAATCACAAAGGGCACGGCCAGAAGCAGCTTGCGCGACATGCGGAACTCCCCACGGATGAAACCGGCCGGAGTGAAGCACGAACGCCGGCGCAAACAAAGCCCTGGCGCGGGCGCGGCGATGCCGCGGCGCTACACCTCCGCGGCGTAGGGCGGCGCGGGATCGTACTCCATGGCGCGCTGCACAAGGCGCGCGGTCGCGGGGCCGTGCATCTGCCCGGTTAACCACAGCGCCATGTCGATGCCCGCCGACACGCCCGCCGCGGTGACGACATTTCCGTCGCGGACATAGCGCACGTTCTCGAGCACCTCCGCCGCCTCGCCGCCGGCGCGCAGGGCCTCGATGAAACCCCAATGGGTCGTGACGCGCTTGTCCTTCGCCGGACCGGCAGCGGCGAGAATCAGCGCGCCGGTACACACGCTTGTGATCCATTGGCAGGACGCGGCCGTCTTCGCCACCCAGGCGAGCAGCGCCCCATTCTTCGCCTCGCGCCGCGTCCCCATCCCGCCGGGGATGAGCAGCACGTCGAGCTTGCCGCATTGCGCGGTCGTAACGTCCGGCACGACGCGCATGCCCTTGGCACAGCGCACGGGCTCCGGCCTCTCCGCGACCAGCTTCACCTCATGCGGCCTGTCCTTGCCGGCGCGGGCGGACACCTCGCTGACCATGGTGAAGACTTCCCACGGCCCCACGAAATCCAGTTCCTCCGCGCCGTCGAAGACGAGAATGCCGATGGTCGAGGTCATGGCGGGGTCTCCTGCTTGAACCTGGCGCGGAATTGCGACGGCGCGACCTTGAGATGACGGTGGAACGCCCGCCGCATGCGCTCCTCCGATCCGAAGCCGGCCCGCAACGCGATCGTCTCCACCGGCAGGCCGGACGCCGTCAGCATCCGGCGCGCGGCGTCGAGCCGGGCGCGCGCGACATGGGCCGCGGGAGTCTCGCCGGTTTCCTTGCGGAAGATTCGCGCGAAGCTGCGCTCGCTCATGTTGGCGCGCGCGGCGAGGGCCGCGACATCGAGTTCGCCGTCGACGTGCTCGGGGATCCAGCGCAGCAGCGGCGCGAGCCTGCCCGTGCCCGCCGCCTCGGCGGCGAGATGCGCGCTGAACTGCGACTGGCCGCCCGGCCGCATGAGGAACATCACATGCCGGCGCGCCACCGCCAGCGCCATGGCGTCGCCCCAGTCCTCGCGCACCAGCGCGAGCGCCAAATCCATCCCCGCCGTGACGCCGGCCGACGTCCATGTCCTGCCGTTGCGGACATAAATCGCGTCCGGTTCCACCGTGACGCGCGGATAGTGCTTCGCAAGCTGATCCACGGAGCGCCAGTGGGTGGTGGCGCGCCTGCCGTCGAGAAGGCCGGCCGCGGCGAGGAAGAACGCGCCGCTGCAGATCGAGACCACGCGCCGCGCCCGCTTCGCGCCCTCGCGCACCGCCGTCATCATTTCCGGATCGCGCAATGCCCGCTCGATCGAGCCGCCGCAGACCATCAACGTGTCGATGCGCGCGGGGAGCGCGGCATAGGCGCCATCCGCATCGAGCCGCAGGCCGCCGGAGGTCGCGAACGGACCTTTCTTCCCGGCCAGCAGGGTCAGCGCGTAGACCGGCGCGGAGCGCTCGTCGTTGACGGCCGCAAGGATCTGCATCGGCCCGGCGACATCGAGGATCTGCGCGCCCTCGAAGGCAAGCATGACGACCGCGCGGGGTCCGGCGTTGGGCATGGAGGCACCTTAGCCCTGGCCGGCTTTGGCTGGAATGACAATCAGCCCACCTTTCCTGCCAGGCAGAACGCCGCGGCCAGCCCGGGGACGGCCTGCCCTGCCTCGCTCCGCGGCGAGCATTCGAGCAGCCCAGCGACGTTCAGGCCGGCCGCCGCCGCCTGATCGCGAAGATAGGCTTCCGAGTGCCGCCAGCGCCGCTTGGGGCCGAGATCGAATCCGTCGCCCTGCTTGCGCTCGACCGTGAAGAGGAAGCGACCTTCGGCTTCCAGGCTCCGCGCCACGCCCGCGAACACGGCGGACAGGTCGCCGAGATAGACCAGCGTGTCGGCCGCGAGGATGAGGCCGTAGCGTTGCGTACCGTCCAGCGCGGTTTCGAGATCGGCGACGGCCAGCTCATCGTAGATGCCGCGCGCGCGCGCCTTTTCGATCATCGCGGGGCTGAGATCGACACCCACCAGCCGTGCCGCCGCATCGCGGAAGGCCGCGCCGCTCAGGCCCGTGCCGCAGCCGAGATCGAGCACCGCCAACCCACGCGTGCCGGCCGTCAGATCGAACAGCTCGCGCAGGATCGCCGGCGCGCGATAGCCGAGCTGGCCGATCATGCGCGCGTCGTAATCGGCGGAGAATTGGTCGAAGAGATGGCGGACATAGTTGGCGTTGGAGCGCGGCGCGCGCTTCATGGCCTCGGCCCCGGCGCGCAGCGCGTCCACATCGTCGAGCGATGCGAGCGTCTCCAACGCCTTGTCCGGCTCGCCCGCGTCGAGCCAGGCCCGGCCCAGGGCGCGGCGCGCGTCTGCGCTCTCCGGATCGAGCCGCAGCGCGCGCTGGAATTCACCGATGGCGGTGGGCAGCAGGCCCGCGGCCAGCATCGCCTCGCCTAGCGCGACCGCCACGACGGCGACGCCGGGATGGAGCGACGCCGCTTCGCGCGCCGCGGCGAGTGCGTCCCGGGCATCCCCTGCCTCGCGCAGGGCCTTCACGAGCGTCAACCGCATCAGCAGCCCGCCGCGGCCGGACCGCAGCAATGCGGAGAGGAGCAAGGCGGCCTCGCCCGCGCGGTCCGCAGCGATCAACGCTTCGGCGTGGGCGATCGGGTCTTCGTCAGGCCGCAAGCGTGCATTTGCCGTTGTTGATCACCACCGCCTCGCGCTCCTTGAGCCTGCAGCGGAAGGAGATGATGGCGCCGTCGACCCACATCTCCGTCACGATGGTTTCGCCGGGAAACACCGGCGCCGAGAAGCGCACGTCGAAGCCGGTGATTTTCGTGGGGTCGTATTTGCAGACGGTCGAGATGATCGCGCGGCACGCGGTGCCGTAGGTGCAGAGGCCGTGCAGGATCGGCCGCGGGAAACCCGCCATCTTTGCCACGTTGGGATCGCGGTGCAGCGGATTGCGGTCGCCCGACAGCGCGTAGATGAAGGCCTGGTCGGGGCGCGTGTCGCATTCCTTCACCAGGTCGGGCGCGCGCGTGGGCAGCACATGCGGCTCGGGCGCGCCATCCTTCGGGCCGCCGAAGCCGCCGTCGCCCCGCGCAAACGTCGTGCCGACGAGGGTGCAGAGCTTGTCGCCGCTCTTCTTCTCGCGCATGACCCGTTCGGTCACGATCACCGCCCCTTTGTCCTTGCCCTTGTCGAAGACGCCGAGCACGCGCTCGTCCGACAGCGTCTCGCAGGACGGCGGCAGGGGCTTGTGCATGGTCAGCCGCTGCTCGCCATGCACCACCATCAGGTAGTTGATGCCCGAGCGCGCCATGGTGCTGGAGCGGCCCCAGCCGATGACCGTCGCCATGGTCGGCACGGTCTTGAGCCCGTTCTCGTAGGCGAAGGGCAGCTCGTCCGCATTGATGGGATCGCGCATGAAGCCGATGCCGAGCGCGTAGAGCATGGTCTCGCGGTCGGTGTAGCTCGCCTCCACGCCGCTGGATCTGGCCTGCATCAGTTCGTCGTAGTCGATGGGCATCTGGCTTCCCTCGCGTCAATTTCCGGATGGTCGGTCTGGCGCGAAGTAGAGCGCCGTTCGGCGAAGTGGTAAAGAGGCCCGGAGAGAACCCGGGAGACCCGCCATGACCTATCGCTGCTTCAATGTCGAGATCGCGGACGGCATCGCGCACGTCCAGCTCAAGCGCGGCGACGAACTCAACACCATGGTGCCGGAGTTCTGGCGCGAGCTGCCCGAGATCGTGAAGGACATCGACACCAACGCCAAGGCGCGCGTCATCGTGGTGTCGTCCACCGGCAGGCATTTCTCCGGCGGCATGGACCTGTCGGTGTTCACGGGCGGGCAATCCGTGGGCACCTCGGCGGCGGCGTCGAAGGACGAACGCGGCCGCACCCGCGCCAATCTCCGCCAGGGCATCCTCGACATCCAGGAGACCTTCAACTGCCTGGAGCGCGCGCGCATGCCTGTTCTGATGGCCATCCAGGGCGGCTGCGTGGGCGGCGCGGTGGATTTCGCGAGCGCCTGCGACTGCCGCTACGCGACGGAGGACGCCTTCTTCGTCATCCAGGAGATCAACATCGGCATGACGGCGGACGTGGGCACCTTTCCGCGCCTGTGCAAGCTCATGCCGGAGGGCATGGTGAAGGAGCTCGCCTATTCCGGCCGCCGCCTGCCGGCGAAGAAGGCGATGCAGTCCGGCCTCGTCAACGAGGTGTTCGCGAGCCAGGACGAGATGATGAAGTACGTCATGGCGCTGGCGAAGGAGATCGCGGAGAAGTCGCCGCTGGCCGTGCATGGCTCCAAGGTGATGATCAACTACGCCCGCGACCACTCCACCGCCGACGGGCTCGACTACATCGCCACCTGGCAGGCCGGCATGTACAACCCCGAGACCGACATGCGCGAAAGCTTCGTCGCCAAGAGCGAAAAGCGCCCGCCCAAATTCGCCGACATGCTGCCGCTGAGGAAAGGATTGGGAGCGGCTTGAGCGCCGTGCCGCTCCCCCTCATCGCGGCCGCCCTAGCGAATGCCGCTGCGCAAGCGGTCGCCGTGCCGCCCGCGCCGCCGGGAGCCAACGCGTTCATGGCGATGCGCAACTGGCAATGGGCGGAGGCGCAGATGCTCGCGCTCGCGATACCCGCGCTCTTTCTGTTCACGGGGCTTGGCGGGAGATTGAGCCGGATGTGCGTGCGCCTCGCGCGTGGCAATCGCTATGCGACGCTCGCGCTTTTGCCGCCGTTTATCTCCTGCTCAACGCGGCGCTGCTTCCGCCGTTCGACTACTACCGCGGCTATGCGAGCCTGATCGGCCATGGCGGCCCCGATTTCAAGACCTGGCTTGTCCGCGAGATCGTGCCGGCGGCCGCCAGGATCCTTGCCGCCGTGCTGCTTCTTTGGATTCCCTACGCGCTGATGCGCAGGAGCCCGCGCCGCTGGTGGATATACTCGGCCGCCCTGCTCGCGCCGGTGGCTTTCGCGATCCTCGTCGCGCTGCCGGTGTGGGTCGATCCGCTGATGACGGCGTACCATCCGCTTGCGGACAAGGCGCTGTCGGCGGAGATCCAGTCGCTCGCGGCGCGCTGCGGCGTCGGTCCGATCCCCGTCCTCGTCGGCGGCGACGACACGACCGTCGTCGGCCTCGGCCCGACCAACCGCATCATCCTGGGCGAAGACATATTCCGCAACGACACGCCCGCCGAAATCCGCATGACGGTGGGCCACGAACTCAAGCATTACGTGATGGGCGACAACTACAAGGCGCTGGCCATCATCGTGGTGTCGTTGTTCCTGGCGCTCTGGCTTGTCGACCGGCTGGGCAAGGGCATGATCGCGCGCTGGCATCGGGCCTTCGGATTCAACGACCTCGCCGATCCTGCCTCGCTTCCGCTGATCGTCCTGATCGCCACCGCCTACTGGCTCGCGATTACGCCCGCGTTCAATCTTTTCGCCCGCAGCGTCGAGCATGAAGCGGACCGCTTCGGCCTCGAATTGACGCACGAGAACCATGCGCTGGCGCAAAACGAAGCGGCCTACATCACCCGCGACCACGATCCGCCGGAGTGGGACACGTTTTTCCTGATCTTCCGCGCCACCCATCCGTCGGACGCCGACCGCATCCGCTTCGCCAACGCCTATCGCCCCTGGGCCGAGGGAAAGCCGCTGGTTTATGGCAGCGCCTGCCGTCCGGCGGATTGACTAGGTGGCCGCGGCGGCGAGCGGCTGCACCGCCCACATGTCGGCCAGCGGCACGCCCTTCTCCTTGATGCGCGCCTGGGCGTGCTCGTAGCCTTCGGCGATGGCGCGGTCGAACTTCTTCCAGTCGCGCAGGCCCACATCCTCCAGCGGCGGCTCGAAGAGGTAGTCCGCCTGGTCGCGCACGAGGCGGCGCTGGGCTTCCGAGCCCACCGTGCCCGAGCGCATCAGGATGGAGAGGATCGACGGCGAGCCGCGCATGCGCTGCCACAGGAGATCCCAGATCGGCCGCTCGCCATAGCGCGAATCCGATACCCGCAGGTCGACCTCGCCGGTCACGTCCGAGGCGATGATCGGGCCGTGCGAGCGTTCGGCCATCACGTCGACGGGCAGATTGTTCATCACGCCGCCGTCGACCAGAAGATGGCCGTGATGCGTCACCGGCGGAAGGATGCCGGGCAGCGCCACGCTGGCGCGCAGGGCCCTCCATAGGGGCCCCTGGCGGTGAACATGGATGCGCCCCGTCGTCAGGTCCGACGAGACGCAGAAGAAAGGCTTGGGCATCTCCTCGATGCGGATCTCGCCGAAATGCTCGCGCAGGAGCTTGGACACCTTGCGCCCGCGCACCAGCGCGATCAGGGGCAGCGTGAGATCGGACAGCGGATCGGTCGTGACGAAGGCCGCGCGCACGCGCTCGGTCAGCTCGTCCTGACTCCATTCCAGAGCCAGGCCGGCCGCGACGATCGCGCCCATGCTGGTGCCGCCCAGCCGGTCGAAAGGCACCTGCGACTCGCGGAGCGCCTTGATGATGCCGATATGGGCGAAGCCGCGCGCGCCGCCGCCGGCAAGCACGAAGCCCACCGAGCGCCCGGCGATGAAGCGCGCCAGGCGCTGGATGTCGCCTTCATTGCCCCGGCGCAGGTGATGGTGGGACTCGAACAGCCCGCTGCGGATGGAGAAATGCTCGGGCAGGTCGCGGGTATTGGTGTCGGGATGGAGCAGCAGAAGCTCCGGCAGGCCGGTCGCGCGCTCCTTGAAGGCCGGGATGTCGACCGGGCGCAGCGGCAGGGACTCGTCGGAGCGCGCGAGCAGGAACACCCGGTCGGCCTGCCTGAGGCAGAGCTGGGTCCACGGGCTGTTGGGCGTGTCGCCGCGATAGAAGACGATGTCGTGATCGGCTTCGAAGGCGTTGAACCATTCCGCGGAATGGTCCGCGGAATCCGCATCGAGCACCGCCGCGCGCGTGCCCATGCCCGCGAGCGCCGAGGCCAGCCGCCGCGCAATGTGGAACTGGCCCAGATTGTCCTGCAGCGGAACCACCGCGAAGGTCTTGGGCCGGCTCGAATCCGTGCGCCGGCGCGTGGTCTTCTGCAGCCGCTGCACGATCACGCGCAGCAGGTTGCGCATGACGATGGGGTGCCGGTTGATCAGATTGTCGAAGCCTTCGGGGCTGATCCGGAGAAGCTCGGTGTCGCGCAACGCCACCAGCTGGGCGGAATGCGCCTCGCCGGAGATGAGCGACATCTCGCCCACGGTCTCGCCGGCCGGCACGTGCGCCACCAGGCGCCTCTTGCCCTTCTCGTCGTCCACGAAAACGCCCAGGCTGCCGGTGACCACCAGGAACAGCGCCTGGTCGTTCTCGCCGTCGCGCTTGAGCAGCATCCCGCCCGGAAGCCCGAACCAGTTGGCCTCCGCGAGCAGCCGCTTCAGCGCCGCATCGCCGATGCCCTGGAACAGCGGGAAGTGGAGCAATTGCTCCCGCAGCTGCTCTGGATAGATCGTGTCGCGGCCGGCGCGAAAGGAAGACAGAAACGCCATGTTCATCAGCCCGCGCCCCTTTTAGCTCACCAGGCGGTCCAGCCGCCATCGGCGGCGAGCGCGGTCCCCGTGACATAGCTGGACGCGGCCGATGCCAGGAAGAGGAGTGGGCCCTCGATCTCGTCGGCGCGGCCGGTGCGCCCCAGCATGGTGCGGGAAGCGAGCCTTTCGGCGAAGGCGGGATCGGCGACGGCGACCTCGCCGCGCGGGAATGGCCCCGGCACAAGCGCATTGACCCGGATGCTCTCGGGTCCCAGTTCCGCCGCAAGATGGCGGGTGAGCTGGAGCAGCGCCGCCTTGGCCGGGCCGTAATGGAAGGGGCTCGCCTGTCCGGGACTGGAATAGATCCGCTTGTCCGGGGACACCGCGCCATACATCGAGGCGACGTTGACGACGCTGGCCTCTCCCGACGCGGCCGCGGCACGCCGCAACGCCGGAAGCGCGGCCCGCACTGCCTCGAATGCCGCCGTTACGCTGCTCTGGTAGGTGCGGGCGAAGTCTTCCGGGCCGAGTTGATCGAAAGGCTTGGGTGTCATCGAGATGGCGTTGTTGACCAGGATGTCCAGCCGCTCCAGCCCGCCAAAGTACAAACGGGACGCATCGCAATCCGACACATCGAACGCCGCCCGCGCGACGGAATGTCCCGCCGACGCCAGCTCGCTCTCGAATCGCGCCAGACGCGCTTCGTCACGGCCGTTGACGATGACCGACGCGCCGGCTTCCGCCAGCGCCAGGGTCATGGCGCGGCCGAGATGGCCGGCGGCGCCCGAGACGAAGGCGATGCGCCCGTCCAACCGGAACTTGCCGGGCGCGCCGGCGCGGGGCGACAGGGCCGTCATGCCTTGGGCCATAGCGCAGGGTTGAGAAGCTGGGCCGGCACATGCGGAACGCGCGCGGCGAGCGCGGCGCAGTCTTCCGCCGCCAGCGGCGGGCGCACAAACAGGCGCAGGTTGTCGACGAGCTGCGCTTCGGTCTCCATGCCCACCACGACACCGTCGATCCAATCCTGTCCGCGCGCGTAGGCGAGGCAGAGATCGGCGATGCTCTCGCGGCCGAATTCGTGCGCAAGGCCGGAAAGCTCCGCCAGGATCGCCTCGCCGTCGATGCCGGGAACCGCGGGCCAGACCGACGCGTCGCCTGCCGCCAGGATGCCCTGCAGGAACACGCTACGCGCGTGGATGGTGACGTGGCGGCGCTCCAGGATGTCGTCGATCGCGCCCGCCTCGCGCCAGCGCCAGTCGAGCAGGTTGAACGGCAATTGCATGTGGCGGATATCCGGCCGGGACAGCGCCTGGAGCGCTTCCTCCGGCGACTGCACCGAGACGCCCAGCGACAGCACGGTGCCCTCCTCCAGAAGCTCGACCAGCCGCTCCCAGACCGCGCCGCCGAACGCCGTCATGTGCGCCGCGCGGTGCAGGAGAAGGCAGTCGATGCGCTCGCGGCGCAGGGCCACCAGCGACTGCATCACGCTGGCGTCCACGGCCGTGCGCACGTCGTCGCGCGAGGCATCGGGGGCCAGTTCGCCCAGCGGGCTCAGCTTGGTGATGGCGCGGACGGCTTTGCGGGCTTCGAGCGCTTCGCCCAGCCGCTCCTCGCTGTCGCCATAGGCGCGCGCGGTGTCGAATTTGGTGATGCCCGAATCCGCCGCCCGGCGGACCAGCTTCAGCGCCGCCTTGCGCGACGGCTTGCCGGTGCGGTTGGCCGCGCCATAGGCGAGCCCCAACTGGACCGACCCGAGCACCAGTTCCGCCGGATTTGCCATGCCGCAAGAGCCCTATGCCCCACCGGAACCTCGCACGGCATGGTAAACAACGTGTTACCCTGCCGGGGCGCGCAGCCGGGGCGCGCAGCGCAGGCCCGTCAGGCGCCGAGCAGCTTCCACACGCTGGTGGCAGCGAAGATGGCTTCGCCCTTCACCTGGAAATCGCCGCGCATGAAGACGAGGCTGCGGGTCTTGCGGATCAGCACCGGCGTCACTTCGATCAGGTCGCCCCGGCGCGCGGGCTTGAGGAATTGCGACTGCATGTTGAGCGTGACCGACGGGGCGCGGTCGGTAAAATCCCACACCGCCTGGCCCAGCGCGGCATCCGCAAAGGTCATCAGCATCCCGCCGTGGATGATGCCGCGCATGTTCACGTGCCGCTCGTCCACCAGCAGCGCGAAGGCGCGCGCGGGTGCTTCGCCTTTCTCCCAGACCGGCCCGATGTGGCGTTCGAACGGATCGACGAGCGCCGTTTCGCGAAAACCTGCGGGCCCGCTCACGGCTCGCCCGCGATCTTCCAGAGGCCGGTGGCCACCAGCAGCGTGCGGCCGCCGGCCTTCAGCTCCGCGGACAGGAACACCATGGTGCGGGTCTGCCGCGTGATGCGCACGCGGGCCTCGATGACTTCGCCCAATTTGCCCGCCGCCACGAAGTCGCAGTTGAGGGCCACGGTGCTCACGCCGCCGGCGCCGGTGGCGATGCGGGTGGTGCGGCTCATGGCGGTGTCGGCGAAGCTCATCAGCATGCCGCCATGGATCGTGCCGGCACCGTTCATGTGCTTGTCCTCGGCCACGAAGGCGAAGCGGCGGATTTCGCCCTCGTCGGGCAGCCGCCACAGGGGGCCGATGTACTTGTTGAAGCCGCCGGTGGAGGCGAGTTCGGCCTCCGGCGGGATGCCTTGGGGACGATCGGACATGCGGGGTCACGGAAAATTGCGTCTGGGACGCCGCTTAAGCACTTTCCGGTTGCAGCGCAATATGCTGTGGCTTCTCTGCCGCTTGGAAAAGGCGGAACCCGGACATTAAAATGCGCGTCTTACCCTGGGGCGGCGTTCGCCTGCCCGACCCTGAAGAGGATCTGAAGACAATGAAGCGTTACGTACTGGCCGCGCTGGCGGCATCCCTCGTCGCCGCCGTTTCCACATCCGCGCTGGCGATGGGTCCCACGCCGCATTCCACCGAAAGCCGCTCGGGCAATACCTCCGGCGGCAAGCTGAGCCATGACGTCTCCGCCGCGATCCAGGCCGCGCAGAAGGCGGCGCAGGCCGGCGACATGCAGGGCGCGCTGGCGCAGATCAAGGCCGCGCAGGCCGTGAGCGACCGCACGCCCTACGACGATTTCGTGATCAACCAGTTCCTCTCGGTGGTCTCGGCGAACCTGCGCGACTGGCAGACCTCGATGACGTCCTACGACGCAATGTTCGCTTCGCCCTATTTCGACAACCTCACGCCGGACGAACAGAAGAGCGCCTACTACAACGCCGTCATCGTCGCGGACAATCTGCAGCAGTGGCAGAAGGCGATCACCTACGGCCAGAAGCTGGAGACCTTCAACGGCAACGACGAGAGCACCTACACGGTGATCGCGATCTCCTATTACAGCCTGAACGACAAGGCCAACGCGACCGCGTACGCCCAGAAGGCGGTGGACTATGCCAAGGCGCACAACAAGACGCCGCCCGAGCAGGCGCTGCAGCTGGTGGCCAACAGCGAGTCTTCCTCCAATCCCGCCGCCGCGCTCGCGACCATCGAGCAGCTCGCCGTCGATCACAACGATCCGGACGTGTGGCATCGCCTGACACAGCACGCCCTCGGCCAGGGCAGCGTGAAGGAGATCGACGCGCTCTATCTCTACCGCCTGCAGTACATGGCCGGCGCGATGCAGTCGGGCGACGATTTCACGATAATGGCGCAGCTCGCCACCCAGCTCGGCTACCCGACGGAGGCGGTGAAGGCCTATGAGCAGGGCATGGCGTCCGGCAAGCTCTCCGCCGGCCAGGCGGGCGCGGGCCTCTCCAAGGCCCGCAAGGACGCCGCCTCGGACGAGCGCAATCTTCCCGCCATCGCTGCCGCCGCCGACAGGAGCAAGACCGGCGAGCAGGAAGTGAAGCTGGCCGAGGACTATTGGGGCTATGGCCGTTATGCCGACGCGGAGACCGCGGCGCGCGCAGCCATCGCCAAGGGCGGGATGAAGGATCCGAGCGAAGGCCTGATGGTGCTGGGCGAGGCGCAGGTGGCCCAGGGCAAGTTCGACGACGCCATCGCAACCTTCGCCCAGGTCACGGGCTCCGCGTCCCGCGCCGGAGCCGCGCATCTGTGGGGCCTCTACGCCCAGGCCCGCAAGAAGCAGGGCCACTGAGACCGACGCCCGGCCCGGCGGAGCAATTGAAGCTTCGCCGGGCCGCGCGGCCTATCCCAGATGGGAGTCCTGATCGCCTTCATACCCTTCATCGTCTTCTCGCTGCTCGCGGGCGTCTCGATGAGTCTGTCGCTGTGGGCGGCGCTCGCGGCCGCCTTCGTGGTCGGCATCCGCGATTTTCTGCATTCCAAATCGCTGCGGGTGCTCGACGCGGGGGGCATGGCGCTCTTCTTCGTCATGGCCCTGTTCGTCGGCTTCGTCGAGCCGACGCTGAAGGATTCCACGACCAGGCTGGTGATCGACCTGGGGTTCCTCCTGATGTCGGCGGTTTCGCTGGTCCGCAAGAGCCCCGCTTCACTGGGCTACGCGCGTGAATTCGTGCCGCCGGAGATCTGGAACAGGCCCGACTTCCTGCGCGCGAACTACGTCGTCACCGGCGTATGGACGGCCGCTTTCGCCACCGCCACGGCGTTCGACGGCATCGCCAATTTCGACCACGATTTTTCCGCCACCATCGAGATCGCCGGCGCGCTGACCGCGCTGGTGGTTGCCATCGCCTTCACGGCGCGCTATCGCCCGCTTGCGCCCATGCCGGTGCGCCGGCCGGCGGCCTTGCGCTGGTGAGGCGCGATCCAACGAGGTGAAGCCATGCCCGCGTTCACAAAGCTGTTCACCGCCCATCCGGAAAGCGTGGGCGAGACCTATTGGCAGCACCTGGCGAGCGCCGCGGCGTTCGGCATTCGCATGATCGCGGCGGGCGCCGCCTGCCTCCTGCACGGCCTCCTGCCCTTCCTGTTCGTGACGACGGGAAGCCGCACCGTGCGGCATCTGCACGATCGCATGATCACCCACCGGGCGCGCGTCCGCGCCGCGCCGGAATGGGCCGACATGGGCGCTTACATCTAGCCGGCCGCCGCGATACTGTGCCCGCCGGACAAGAACCGGAGGGTGTCATGAGAGAAGCCGTCATCGTTTCCACCGCGCGCACGGGGCTCGCCAAATCCGTCCGCGGCGGATTCAACATGACCCACGGCGCCGTCATGGGCGGCCATGCCGTCAAGAGCGCCATCGCCAAGGCCGGCATCGATCCCCGGGACGTGGAAGACGTCTATATGGGCTGCGCGCAGCCCGAAGGCGCCACCGGCATGAACATCGCACGCCTCTCCGCCGTCTGGGCGGGCTGCCCGGTGACCACCGGCGGCACCACGATCAACCGCTTCTGCTCCTCGGGCCTGCAGGCCATCGCCATGGCGGCGCAGCAGGTGATGACCGAACAGACGCCCATCGCGATCGGCTCGGGCGTGGAGTCCATCTCGCTGGTGCAGATGGGCGGCATGAACACCCGCAACATCACCGAGGAGCATTTGCTCCAGGTGAAGCCCGCGCTGTGGATGAGCATGATCGAGACCGCCGAGGTGGTGGCGGCCCGTTACAATGTCAGCCGCGAGCGGCAGGACGCCTATGCGCTGGAAAGCCAGCGCCGCACCGCCGCCGCCCAGCAGGCGCAGAAGTTCAAGGACGAGATCGTCCCGCTCAAGACGAAAATGAAGAAGACCGACAAAGCGACCGGACAGGAATCCATCGTCGATGTCACCGTCGATCGCGACGAGTGCAACCGGCCCGACACCACGCTCGAAGGGCTGCAGGCCCTCAAGCCGGTGTTCCAGGGCGGACAGGAGATCAAGGAAGGCAAGTACATCACCGCCGGCAACGCTTCGCAGTTCTCCGACGGCGCCTCGGCCGCGGTGGTGATGGAAGCCGGTGAAGCGGCCAGGCGCGGCATCAAGCCGCTCGGCATCTTCCGCGGCTTCGCGACCTGCGGCTGCGAGCCCGACGAGATGGGCATCGGCCCCGTCTTCGCCGTGCCGCGCCTCCTGGAGCGCCACGGCCTCAAGCCCGCCGACATCGACATCTGGGAGCTCAACGAGGCCTTCGCCAGCCAGGTGCTCTATTGCGCCGACCGCATCGGCATCCCGCATGACAAGCTCAACGTCGATGGCGGCGCGATCTCCATCGGCCATCCCTACGGCATGAGCGGCGCGCGCATGACGGGGCATCTGCTCATCGAAGGCCGCCGCCGCGGCGCCAAGCTCGGCGTCGTCACCATGTGCATCGGTGGCGGCATGGGCGCGGCGGGACTGTTCGAGATCGTCCACTAGGTTCGCCCTCCCCTGAGGGCGGGCCGACAATTTGCGGGCAAAGCGAAGCAAATTCGGGGTGGGTCAGTGCACAACCGGTCAAATGCGGCCCCAGCCCGAAAAACGTTCCGCGCTTTTCGACTCTCCCCCGGCGGAAAGGCGGCAGCGTTGCTCGCCTGCGCGATGCTCTGTGCCTGCGCCTCGCAGCCCGAACCCGCCTACACGCCTCCGCCTCCACCGCCCGATCCGCATACGCAGATGGCGGCGCTGGAGCTGCGCATCTTCGATCTCGTGCAGGAGGAGCGGCGCAGGCTCGACCCGAATGCCAAGACGCTCGCGCTCGATTCCGAGCTCGTCGGCGTCGCGCGCAAGCGCAGCGCGGACATGGCGGCCAAGGGCTACATGAACCACGCCGCGCCCGACGGCACGACCTCGACCACGCTGATCATGGACGAGGACCGGGATTTCCAGGGCCTGCTCGGCGAGAACATCGCCGGGCAATACTACACGCCCGCGCTCGGCGTGGACGTGGACGCCTTCGCCCGGAAATTCGTGGACATCTGGATGGCCAATCCGGACAATCGCGCGCTGCTCGCCACGCCGCAGTACGACCGCTCGGGCGTGGGCGCCGCGGTGAACGGCAACGAGGTGTTCGCGGTGGAACTTTTCGCCACCGATCTCGGCCTGCCGCCGCCGCGCAAATATCCGGACGCGCCGGCGGGCACGCCCGTGCCGAGGGCGCGGCCGGAGCCCGGTTGAGCGCCACGGAGACGGACATGGCCGGCAAAATCACCAACTACGCCGAGTTCTGGCCCTATTACCTGCGCGAGCATTCCAGGCCCGCGACCCGCAACATCCATTTCTTCGGCACGGCGCTGGCGACCGCGAGCGCCGTGGCGCTGATCGCGACCGGGAACTGGTGGTTCCTGCCGGCGGCGCTCGTCGCCGGCTATGCGCCCGCCTGGGTGGGCCACTTCTTCATCGAGCATAACCGGCCCGCGACCTTCACCTATCCGCTGTGGTCGCTCGCCTCCGACTACCGCATGGCATTTGCCTGGATCACCGGACGGCTCGGCGCCGAACTGTCGCGTGCCGGGGTGGAACAGCGATAACCCGGAATTAACGCTCCCGCGCAAAGATAATTGTTGGGAAAGAGGCACGCCGCCCGCCCCCTTCCTGTTGGCGCAAGATCGTTTCTTTACACAACATCTTGGCGCCGCTACCGTTCTTGGTGGTGCGGCGGTTGGCGAATCAGATGCAGCCTGAACTCCCGTGGAATGTGGCTGGAATACCGCCGGAAGCGCGGGAAGCGGCGCGCGCGGCTGCGCGCCGCGAGGGCCTGTCCGTCGGCGAATGGCTGACACGGCGCATCCTCAAGAGCTTCGGCGACGCGGGTCTCGATATCGCCGAGCCAACCCGTGAGTCCTGGCGCAGCACGGCCGCGCCCTATCGCGTCGCCGCCGTCGAGCCGCCGCCGGTCGCGGGGCGCGAAACCGAAGACATGCTCGCGCGCGTCTCCCGCGCCGAGAACGAATCCCAGGACGTCTATCGCCGGATCGAGGACCAGATGCGCGCCATGACGCGCCGCCTCGAAGCCACCGAGCGCAGCCAGTCCGAGAACGGCCGCGCCATGAGCAAGGCCGCCGCGGAGATCAACGTGGCCGCGCGCGAGCAGGCGCAGGCCTTCGACCAGCTGGGCGGCCATGTCGTCGGGCTCACCGAGCGCCTTGCCCGCGTCGAGCGCAGCGCCGCCAACGACAGCTTGCGCGAAGCGGTGAAAGCGCTGCATCAGGGGCTTTCGCGCCTCGCCGACCAGATTTCGGACACTGCCGGCCAGTCCGCCACGCAGATCGCCGCGCTGGCCAACAACGTCGACGCCGTCGCCGGCCGGGTCGCGGACGCGCGCGGCGAGGCCGAACACACCTCGCGCTCGCTGGAAAGCCGCATCGCCACCATCGACGAGCGCGTGCGCGCCGTCGAGCGCGCCGCCCATGCCTCGGCCAATGCGCTGGAGAAGACGCTGGAGAACGTCGAGGCCACGCATTCCGCCAAGGCCGGGGAGCTCGCGGAGATCCAGCGCCAGGCAAGCGCGCTGGCCCAGATCGGCGACACCATCGACAAGCTCGGCGCACGGCTCACCGCTTCCGAGGCCCAGAGCGCCGGTGCCATGGCGCGGCTGGAAGAGAGCGTCGCCAAGCTCGAAACCCGCAACGTCGAGACCGGGCTCGATCGCCGCCTCTCCAACATCGAGCACGCGCTGACCGATATCGCCGACAGGCTGGAGCACACCGAGCAGAAGAGCGTCGGCGCCGATTTCGTGGAAGAAAACCTGCGCAGCCTCGCCTCGCGCGTGGATGCCGCCGACAAGCGCCACCGCGACGCGCTGGCCGAGCTTCGCGCCGCGGTGAAGGAAGCCAACGGCTCGCTCGGGCCCGACGCCGCGCCGCCGGCCGCTCCCACGGCGCAGATCCCGGCCCAGGCCGCGCCGCCACCGTTCGCCGGCGCGCATTTCGACCTGCCGCCCTTCCCCGACCAGGCGCCGCCGGTCGCGCATGCGCCCGCCGATCCTTTCGCGCCGCCGCCCACCACCAGCTTCGACACCCATCCGGGCTTCAACGCCGCCGCCACCATGGGCGCCGATGCCTTTGCCGCGAACGCCGCGGCGCAGGCGGGGGTGCCGGCCAACGAGACCTTCCTCGATGCCGCGCGCCGGTCCGCCCGTGCGGCCGCCGCCGCGCAGGCGGAGCAGGCGCAACGCTCGCCCTTCGGCGGCTTCAGCTGGGGCAGGCCCGCCGCCGCCGCCCCGGAGCCCGAGAAGAAGAGCAATGCCACCCGCTTCCTCCTGGTCGGCGGCATCGCCGCCATCGTGATGGTGGCGATGATCGCGGGCGTGATGCTGAGCCATGGCGTCGGCGGTTCGCACAAGCCGGTCGCGCTGCCGCCCATCCTGCCGTCGCGTCCCGCCGCGACGAACCCGCAAGCCCCGTCCGCGCCCGCCGCGGGCGAACCGTCGCAAAGTTTCCCGCCCACCGGCGACGAGGCGCCGGCCGCCGCGCAGAACTCCGGCAGCGCGCAAGCGGCGCCGCCGCCGGCCGCGACCTCGCCGTCCAAGGCGACGCCGAAGCCCGCCGAGGCCACGCCCGCCCCGCAAGCCGCGACACCCAAACCCGCGCCGCAGCAGGCCGCGCCCGTTCCGCCCATGCAGCGCCTGGCCGCGCTCGCGAATGGCGGAAACGCGCGGGCGGAATTGCTGCTCGGCCTCGATTATCTCGACGGCCAGGGCACCGCCGTGAACGAAGCCGAGGCGGCGCGCTGGCTGGAGCGCGCGGCGAGCCAGGGCGAGGCGCTGGCCGAATACCGGCTCGGCACGCTCTACGAGCGCGGCCGCGGCGTGCCGATGGACGCCGCCAAGGCGACGCAGCTTTACGGCGCGGCCGCCAGGCTCGGCAACAAGAAGGCGATGCACAACCTCGCCGTCGCCTATGCCGAAGGCACCGGCGTGAAGAAGGATCCCGCGCAGGCCGCGCAGTGGTTCACCCGCGCCGCGAATCTCGGCCTGCCGGACTCGCAGTTCAACCTCGCGGTCCTCTACGAGCGCGGCATGGGCGTGCCGCAGAGCCTGGTCGAGGCCTACAAGTGGTACGCCATCGCCGCCGCGCAGGGCGACGCCGAATCCAAGTCGCGCGTCGACGCGCTGGCGACGCAGCTTTCGCCCGCCGACAAGGACACCGCCGCCAGGGCCGCCGCCGCGTTCAGGCCGCAGCCTTCGGACCGCGCGGCCAACATCCCGCCCGACCTGTCCGCCGTCCTCGGCGGTTGACCACGCCCGGGCGGGAGCCGAAACTCCGCGCGCTACTCCGCTGAATCGGCGGAAATCCGGCCCTTCGCGCGAGTCCGATGGAAATCTATCTGCCCATCGCCGAGATGAGTGTCCACTGGCTGGCGATCGTGGCGCTCGGCGCGATGGTGGGGATGCTGTCGGGCATGTTCGGCGTCAGCGGCGGCTTCCTGCTCACGCCGGTGCTGATCTTCTACGGCATCCCCGCGCCCGTGGCCGTCGCCACCACGGCGAGCCACATGACGGCGTCGTCGATGTCGGGCGCGCTCTCGCAATGGCGTCGCAAGGCCATAGACTTCAAGATGGCCGCGGTGATGCTGGGCGGCGGCATCCTCGGAACGGTCGCCGGCGTGGCGCTGTTCGCGCTGTTGCGCGCCAAGGGCCAGACCGACCTCGTGGTCTCGGTGAGCTACGTGGTGCTGCTCGGCACCGTCGGCGGCATGATGCTCAGCGAGAGCCTCGGCGCCCTGCGCGCCGCGCGCGCGGGCACGCCGGTCCCCGCCCGCCGCGCCGGGCAGCACACGCGCCTGCAGCGCCTGCCCTGGAAGATGCGCTTCAAGGATTCGCGGCTCTACATCAGCGTGATCCCACCCGCGGTGCTGGGCGCGTTCGTCGGCATCCTCTCCGCGGTGATGGGCGTGGGCGGCGGCTTCATCCTGGTGCCCGCGATGATCTACATCCTGCGCATGCCGGCCAACATGGTCGTGGGCACCTCGCTGGCGCAGATCCTCTGCGTCACCGCCGTGACGACCGTGCTGCAGGCCGCCAGCAACTTCAACGTGGACATCGTGCTGGCGCTGTTCCTCATCCTGGGCGGCGTGCTGGGCGCGCAGCTGGGCACGCGGCTGTCCACGCGGCTCAGGGGCGAGCATCTGCGGCTTCTCCTGGCGCTCATCATCGTGGGCGTGGCGCTGAGGCTGTTCTGGGGGCTGGTTGCGGCGCCGGCCGATCTCTACTCGCTGCAGCTGGCCGCTCCGTGAAGGGCGCCGCGATCCTGCTCGCGCTCTTTCTCGCCGCCACGGGGGCGCGGGCCGAGAACCTGGTCTCCGGCCTGTCGCAGGACCAGATCCAGATCACCTCCAGCTACACCGGCACCGAGCTCACCATCTTCGGCGCCATCGAGACGACCGGCGGCGAGAACCCGGCGGGGGAACGCGACGTCGTGGTGGTGCTGCGCGGCCCCGGGCAGGACATGACGGTGCGCCGCAAGGTGCGCGTGGCGGGGGTGTGGATCAACCGCGATGCCATGACGCTCTACCGGATGCCCGCCTACTACTTCGCGGCCAGCACGCGCCCGCTCGCCGGCGTGACGACGCAGGAGACGCGGCTCAAATACCAGCTCGGCGTCGCCGACGTGATGCCGGAAGGCGCCAGCACCCACACGCCCTCCAAGGCCGAGCCCTATCGCCTCGCCGCCATCCGCGCCCGCGAGCGCGACGGGCTGTTCCGCGAGGATCCGCAGGGCGTGGAGTTCCTGGGCTATTCGCTCTTCCGCGTGCATGTGCCGGTGCCGGCGTCGGTGCCGCGCGGGCAGTACACCGCGGAGGTCTATCTCTTCCGCGACGGCCTCGTCGTCGCCGCCCAGACCACGCCGCTCTACATCGAGCAGGCCGGGCTCGAGCGGCGCATCCTCAGCTTCGCGCATGACGAGCCGGTGGCTTACGGTTTGCTCGCCGTCGCGATGGCGCTCGCGCTGGGCTGGCTGTCGACCGCAGTATTCCGCAGGATCTGATGTGTCCCCCCGCCTTCGCGGGGAGCGCGCACACACGCCAAAGCCCTGGACCATCGCGATGGCCAGGGCTCGGTGTGATGTCCTTGGGGCCGGTGGCGTGACGGAGGCTAGGCCGCCAGCCACATCGCCCATCTGGAACCTCCACGGCTTCACATGCGGAAAGCGGGATCTTCGCCCCGGCGCCTTTGGGTCCGGTAGCTGTGATGCCAGGGCCACCTGTGGTGCAACACCCCAGCCTCGCGCCCCGGAGGGACGCCGATCGAGGCGCCCCTCTCTCTCTTGGGGGCGCTCCGGCCTTTCGATCCTCAGATTCCGCGCGGGCTGCCCGCAAGTGGGCGCCCTTGCCTGTCTGGTCTTGCGGCAAATTCAGTTCAACGATCCTACTCCTGCGTGTCCTCGGCGGTGGATATAGGACAGCCCAGAGTAGAACACAAGAGGTTCGCAGAGGAATATTTCTCGCCAAGCCCCCCCCGTTTTCCGCCATTCCGGCTTCCTGCTCCCGCCTCTGCCGAGCCGGGAAGCTTCCCCCCGCTTGTGCCGAGCCGCAGAGCTTCCTCGCTTTGGCGGCGCTTCCTCCCCCGCTTCGCAGGAGCTTCCTCCCCCGCTTGTGCCACGCCGGAAAGCTTCCTCCCCCGCGAGAGCGGGGGAGGTGGATCGCGCGACGACAGTCGCGCGAGACGGAAGGGGGGTGTCGGTAGCGAAGAAAGTGCGAGTTCTTCACCACTGACACACCCCCTCCACCGCCTACGGCGGTCCCCCTCCCCCGCTCTCGCGGGGGAGGAAGCAGGGGCCGCTCTCGCGGGGGAGGAAGCGCGGGCCGCTCTCGCGGGGGAGGAAGCGTGCGGCATCACGCGGGAGAGAAAGCGTGCGGGCCTCTCTCGAGGAGGAAGCGCGGGGGGCTCGCGCGGGGGAGGAAGCGTGGGAGACGATCTTACGCCGCGACCGCGTAGACCCGTGTCTGGCCCAGCACGTAGGCGCGGAATGCGTCCTCGAATAGGGAGCGCACGGCGCGGTCGCCCACGTCGAGGCCGCCGGCATAGGCGCCGAAGGCGGGCAGCACGATGCGCGCGCCGTCGCTGACGAAGCAGCGGCGGCGCAGCGAACGGCCCCGCCGCGTCACCGTCTTGCAGGGATGCAGGTGCCCCGCCACCTCGCCGCGCGCGCGGAAGATCGAGGGCTCGTGGCGAAAGACGAGATTGCCGATGGCGATCTCTTCCAGCGCGCGCCCGCACCAGGCCGGCGGCGAGGGATCGTGGTTGCCCGCGATCCAGATCCACTCCACCTCTTCGGCCATCGCCATGAGGAGGCCGCGCTCCAGCGCATCCATCCGCTCGGTGGCGAGACGGTCGTGGAAGGAATCGCCCAGCGCGACGATCCGCCTGGGCGCGTAACGCCCCGCCAGCGCGCGCAGGCGCTTCAAGGTGGCGCGCGTGTCGTAGGGCGGCAGGAACTGGCCGCTCAGGGCGTAGAACGAGCCCTTCTCGAAATGCAGGTCGGCGGCGACGAGCGTCCGCTCCGCCGGCCACCACAACGCGCCGCTGGAATCGAGGACCAGATCCTCGCCGTTCACCTCAAGGCGCAACTCATCCAAGACGCATCGCCTCCGCGATCAGCGATTCCTCGGCCTCGCGCAGGATATCCTCATGCGCCTCGCCCGCGACCATCTCCTTGGAGATTTCCAGCAGCGCCGGCACCGCCAGCGGCGACACGCGCTCGAGGCGGCGCGTGACGATCCGGCCCCTGACGCGGGCCAGCATGTCCGACAGGCGCGCGATGTCCAGAAGCCCCGTCGCCGCATCCTCATAAGTCGCCCGCAGCAGGATGTGGTCCGGCTCGTGCTCGCGCAGCACGTCGTAGATCAGGTCGGAGGAGAAGGTGACCTGGCGGCCGGTCTTTTCGGCGTTGAGCGAGCGCCGCTCGATCAGGCCGGCGACGATGGCGCAGTTGCGGAAGGTGCGCTTGTAGAGCGCGGATTCGGCCAGCCAGGCGTCCAGGTCGTCGCCCAGCATGTCGGCGTCGAACAGGCCGTCCATGTCCAGCCCGCCCATGTCGCGCAGCGCCCAGACGGCCAGCGCGTATTCGTTGGCGAGGAAGCCCAGGGGCCGCATGCGCGCGCGCTCGAGCCGGCGGGTGAGCAGCATGCCCAGCGTCTGGTGCGCGAGGCGGCCCTCGAAGGGATAGCAGACGAGATAGTGCCGCGAGCCGCGCGGGAAGAATTCGACCAGGAGCTGCCCCGCCTGCGGCACCAGCGAGCGCAGTTCCTGGATGCGCAGCCATTCGCCCACCGGCTCGGGCAGCGCCGACCATGCCTTCGGATCGGCGATCATCTCGCGCACGCGCCTGGCGAGGAAGGTCGACAGCGGGAACTTGCCGCCATTGTAGGACGGCACCTGCGCCAGCGGGTCGGTTGTGCGCGAGACATAGGCGGCGTCCTCGCGGATGCCCTCGAAGCGCAGCACCTCGCCGGAGAAAACGAAGGTGTCGCCCGGCGTGAGGCTTTCGATGAAATACTCCTCCAGCCGGCCCAGCACGCGCCCGCCCGCGCCGACCGGCTTGCCCTTCGGCTGCAGGCGGATGTCGATCATCGGGTCCTCGACGATGACGCCGGCGTTGAGGCGGTATTGCCGGGCGACGCGGGGATGGGCGATGCGCCACATGCCGTCGGGCGTTTTGCGCAAGCGGGCGTAACGGTCGTAACTCCTGAGCGCGTAGCCGCCGGTGGCGACGAAATCCACCACCCGGTCGAAATCCTCGCGCCCGAGATGGGCGTAGGGCGACGCCGCCCGGATTTCGCCGTAAAGCGCGTCCGCGTCGAACGGCGCCGAGCAGGCCACGCACAGCACGTGCTGCGCCAGCACGTCGAGCCCGCCGGTCTTGAGCCGCTCGCCGTCGAGCTCGCCCGCCATCACCGCGTCGCGCGCCGCCTCGCATTCGAGCACCTCGAAGCGGTTGGACGGCACCAGCAGCGCCTGCGACGGCTCGTCCAGCCGGTGGTTGGCGCGGCCGATGCGCTGCACCAGCCGGGCCGCGCCCTTGGGCGCGCCGATGCAGATCACCTTGTCCACGTCGCCCCAGTCGATGCCGAGGTCGAGGGTGGAGGTGCACACCACCGCGCGCAGCCTGCCCTGCGTCATGGCGCGCTCGACCTTGCGCCGCTGCTCGGGCGCGAGGCTGCCGTGATGCAGCGCGATGGGGAGGTTGCCGTCGTTGATGCGCCAGAGGTGCTGGAACGTCCGTTCCGCCTGGCTGCGGGTGTTGACGAAGACGAGCGCGGTGCGCGACCTGGCGATCTCCGCCATCACGTCCGGCATCGCGTGCAGCGCCAGGTGGCCGGCCCAGGGCACGAGGGCGCCCGACGCGCTGATCTCGATCTTCGGCCGCGCGCCGCCGCCCGCGCGCACCAGCGACGACAGCGCCGCCCGCCCGTCCGGCTGCGGCACGAGGTAGCGCTGCAGCGGCACGGGATCGGCCACCGTGGCGGAGAGGCCGATGCGGCGGTGGCGCGGCGCCAGCGCCTCCAGCCGCGACAGCGCCAGCGCCATCAGGTCGCCGCGCTTGGAATTGTGGATGGCGTGCAGCTCGTCCAGCACCACCGCGCGCACGCCGCCGAAGAAACGCGGCGCGCCGGGCGAGGACATCAAGAGCGAAAGCTGCTCGGGCGTGGTGAGCAGGATGTCCGGCGGGGAATGGCGCTGGCGGGCGCGGCGGGACGGCGGGGTGTCGCCCGTGCGCGTCTCGATCCTCACGGCAAGGCCCATCTCGGCGACGGGCGCCTCCAGATTGCGCGCCACGTCCACCGCCAGCGCCTTGAGCGGAGAGACGTAGAGCGTGTGGAGGCGCTGGGCGCGCGCCCGTCTGGGCGTGCCGGCCAGCTCGATCAGGCTGGGCAGGAAGCCCGCCAGCGTCTTGCCGCCGCCCGTGGGCGCGATCAGGAGCACCGATTCGCCCCGCCCGGCCTGCGCGACCAGCTCCAGCTGGTGCGGCCTCGGGCTCCAGCCGCGCGCGGCGAACCAGTCCGCGAAAATCGGAGGCAGGGAGGGTTGCGCGAGCATGGGGAGACTGTAGTTTAGTTCCCGTTTTGTGCAAATCGATGGCTGCGTCATGGCCCAGGGTCGCGGGCCGTGACACGATGGGGAGCCGCGGGGGCCGCCGGAAGGATTCATGTTCCTCGTCATCAAGAACCTGCTCGCGCCGCAGGAGCTGGACCAGATCCGCCAGGCGGCGAAATCCGTCCGCTTCGTGGACGGGCGCGCGTCCAACCCGCACAACACCGCCAAGCAGAACCTGCAGGCCGACATGGGCGACACCGCCGCCCAGCGCTGCGCGCAGATCGCCGGCAACGCCATCATGCGCAGCGAGGAGATCCAGAACTTCGCCTTCCCAAGGCGCATCGCCACGCCGCTGCTCTCCCGCTACGAGCCGGGCATGAAATACGGCGTGCACACCGATTCCGCCTTCCTGCCGCTGCCCACCGGTCCGATGCGCTCCGACGTGTCGGCCACGCTCTTCCTGGGCGATCCCGGCAGCTATGACGGCGGCGAGCTCATCATCCACCAGGGAACGGAGCGCGTGGTCGTCAAGGGCGAGCCCGGCACGATCGTGATCTATCCGTCGACCACGCTGCACGAGGTCAGCCCCGTCACCCGTGGCGAGCGGCTCGCCATGTTCACCTTCATGGAAAGCGCCATTCCCGACCAGATGCACCGCGAGCTGCTCTACCAGCTCAACGAAGTGCATGCGCTGGAGGGCCTCGCGATGAAATGGGAAAACCGCACGCGCCTGCAATTCGTCATCGCCAATCTGCAGCGGATGTGGTCGCATTAGGAGCAGCACATGGAATTGATGTTCAAGCCCGGCCTGCTGAAGGGCAAGCGCATCCTCGTCACCGGCGGCGGCACGGGACTGGGCGAGGTGATGACGGAGGCCTACGCGCAGCTCGGCGCCACCGTCTACATCTGCGGCCGGCGCGCGACGGTGCTGGACGAGACCGCCAGGCGGATTTCCGGCGCCACCGGCGCCACGGTGAAAGGCATCGCCTGCGACATCCGCGTGGCGGAAGCGGTGGACGACATGATCGCCCAGGTGTGGGCCGACGGCGGCGCGCTCACCGGGCTCGTCAACAACGCCGCGGGCAATTTCATCAGCCGCACCAAGGATCTTTCGCCGCGCGGCTTCAACGCCATCGCCGACATCGTGTTCCGCGGCTCGTTCTACGTGACGCTGGCCTGCGGCAAGCGCTGGATCGAGGGCAAGCACAAGGGCAGCGTGATCTCCATCCTCACCACCTGGATCTGGAACGGCGGGCCGTTCACGGTGCCGAGCGCCATGTCCAAGGCGGGACTCAACATCATGACCAAGTCGCTCGCCACCGAATGGGGGCCGAACGGCATCCGCCTCAACGCCATCGCGCCGGGCCCGTTCCCGACCAAGGGCGCGTGGGAGCGGCTCTCGCCGCAATCGGCCAACCGCGACTCGAACAGGGACTCCGGCCGCGCCAACACCATCCCCATGGGCCGCAACGGCGAGATGCCGGAGCTCGCCAACCTCGCGGTGTTCCTGATGGCCGATGGCTGCGACTATCTCACCGGCCAGACCATCGCCATCGACGGCGCGATGCATCTGGCGTCGGGCGGCAATTTCGCCGCGCTGTCGGCGCTCGGCGACGAAGACTGGGAACGCATCCGCGGCGAGATCAAGGGCGCCAACGAAAAGGACAAGTCCAGGCGCGCAGTGTGAGCGCGGGTTCCGCGCGGGACGAGCGACCGCGACCGTATTGACTCATCGCCCCGCAAGGCGGAGGATTTCGTCGTGGCCGCTGAGACGGATGGCCCCGCGCACCGGCGCGAGCGACTTGGCGGAACGACTCCGCAAGCTCCGGCGGAATCCGCCGAACGGCCCGAACGAAGCTCGAGAACGGGAGATTCCGCATGGATGACACTCCGCCGGGCATAGATCCGGGGCTCCGCGCCCGCGGAGCCACGGCCGGCTGAGGCGAAAAGCCGGCCGCAGCCCACAATCGAAACGATACGAAGCGGGCGAAAGCCCGCATGCAAAGGCCGCTCTTGCGGCAATGGAAAGGCTCCGGGCACGCACCGGAGCCTTTCGATTTCGCGCGGTGATCGTGGATGGCCGCGTTTGCGGCGGCGGCGCGAATCGTGCGCAAACTTCCCCCCATGAACCGCAGGCAGTGGAACCGGCTCGCGAAGAAATTCGAATCCGAGGCCTGCGATATTTCCCGCGAGGAATCGGGCGCGCAGGTGGGCCGCTACGTGGCCCTGGCGAAAATCCCCAGACGTGGCGCGATGCTGGCCGATCTCGGCTGCGGGGTCGGCACGTTCATCGCGCGCTACGGCGCACGCTTCTCCCGTGTCGCGGGCGTGGAATACGCAGGCGACATCGTCGCCCGCGCCCGCGAGCGCTGCGCGCATGTCGACAACGTGACCTGGCACGCCACCGGCATCGTCCGCGCGGCGCGGCGCATCGGCCGGCGCGCGCACCTGACGGTGTGCATGAACGTGATCACGTCCTCCAACGCCGCGACGCGCGCCGCCTTGTGGCGCAGCCTCGCCGCCGTGACGCGCCGCGGCGGCCACGCGCTCGTCGTCGTGCCATCGCTGGAGTCCGACGACATGGTGGAGCAGACCGCCGATCCCGGCCGCCGGCGCCGCCGCCGGCGCCGGGGCCTGGTGCGGCGGAGCGGCGCGCTGCAGAAGCATTTCACGCGGGACGAACTGATCGCCGCGCTTGCCCGCGCCGGCTTCAAGCCCCGCCGCATCGGCCGCGCGCGTTACCCCTGGTCCATCGAAGGCATGCGCGAAACGCCCAGGCGCCGCAAGAACCGGCCCTGGGACTGGATCGTGCTGGCCAAGAGAATGTGATCGTGGCGCTGTCAGTGGACCAATATGTGGCGTTCGGCGTCCTCTTCGTCATCGCCGCGGCGGTGTTCGCGGTCCTCCGATGGGGAAAGGACGATTCCCCGGCCATCGCCTTCGCGCAGCTTCCCGATGTCGTGCGCCAGCTCGCGACGACCGGCAAGGACGGCTCATTCGCCTGCTTCCTCCTGGGGCAACGCGATGAAGACCCGCGTCAGGATGTTTGGCTTCAATTTTCCATCGAGGAGAATCGTCTTGGCCTGGACTGGGAGTTGGACCAGCCGGGGAACATCGCCGAGAAAGACAGAATCATCGCATTCGCCGAAGCGCGCGGCCACGCGATCAACGAACGGCAGAAGAGGAAATGGCGCTATCTGCGCGTCGAGGACGCAACCGTCATCGAGCTCGGCGTCCAGATCGCAACCGAACTCTATCATGTCGATCGCGGTGACAGGATACAGACGTTTCTCTATGAATTTGTCTGGCCTCCGGCCAACGCATCTTGAGTCCGTTGCCATCAAATGGATGCAATCAACCTCCCTGTCATGGCCCGCGCATCAGGCCAACCAGTTGGGCTTGTCGATTGACGATATATTTGCTCCGGGCACGTTCTTCGAAAGCGAAACGGGCTTCACCTGGGTGGCCCGCAGCCGCGGGCCATGACACCGCTGTATGTCAATCCAAATGAACGCAACCCGCTTCAGCTGAACGCCTGGATCCCCGTCATCGCGCGGCCCATGATCAGGGCGTGGACGTCGTGGGTGCCTTCGTAGGTGTTCACGGCTTCCAGGTTCAGCACGTGGCGGATGACGTGGTATTCGTCGGAGACGCCGTTGCCGCCGTGCATGTCGCGGGCCTCGCGCGCGATGGCGAGCGCCTTGCCGCAATTGTTGCGCTTGAGCAGCGAGATCGCCGGCGGCGCGGCGCGGCCCGCATCCATCAGCCGCCCCAGCCGCGCGGCGGCGGTCAGCCCCAGCGCGATCTCCGTCTGCATGTCGGCGAGCTTTTTCTGGACGAGCTGGTTGGCGGCGAGCGGGCGGCCGAACTGCTTGCGGTCCAGCGTGTATTGCCGCGCGGCGTGCCAGCAGAACTCCGCCGCGCCCATCGCGCCCCAGGCGATGCCGTAGCGCGCGCGGTTGAGGCAGCCGAACGGACCGGACAGGCCCGACACCTCCGGCAGCAGCGCGCCCTCGCCGACCTTGCAATCGTCGAGCACGATCTCGCCGGTGACGGAGGCGCGCAGGGAGAACTTGCCCTCGATCCTGGGGGTGGAGAACCCCCTGTCGCCGCGCTCCACGATGAAGCCGCGGATGGCGCCGTCGAGCTTGGCCCACACCACCGCCAGATCGGCGATGGGCGAATTGGTGATCCACATCTTGGCGCCGTTGAGCACATAGCCGCCGGCCACGCGGTCGGCCCGCGTCTTCATCCCGCCGGGATCGGAGCCGAAGTCGGGCTCGGTGAGCCCGAAGCAGCCGACGAATTCGCCGGTGGCGAGCCTGGGCAGATAGCGCCGCCGCTGCTCCTCGCTGCCATAGGCGAAGATGGGATGCATGACGAGCGAGTTCTGCACGCTCATCGCCGAGCGATAGCCGCTGTCCACCCGCTCCACCTCGCGCGCGACCAGGCCGTAGCAGGTGTAGTTCATGCCGGCGCCGCCATAGGCCTCGGGCAGCGTCAGCCCGAGGAAGCCGATCGCGCCCATCTCGGACATGATGGCGCGGTCGAAGGTCTCGTTGCGGAAGCCGTCGCGCACCCGGCTCATCAGCCGGTCCTGGCAATAGGCGCGCGCGGAATCGCGCACCTGGCGCTCCTCCTCGCCCAGCTCCTCCGCCAGGAGCAGCGGATCGGCCCAGTCGAAGGGGTTGGATTCGAGCCTTACGGGGGCATGCGGATGTCGCGGCGCGGCGCTCATGGCGATCCTCTAGCGGCCGATGTTCGCGGCCAGGAATTTCTCGATCTCCTGAAGCATCTTTATGCGCGTGCTGGCAAGGTTGAGATAGTGGTCGTCGTTTTCCAGCGTGATGAGCTCGACCTGCTTGCCGGCCTTCTTGAGGGCGATCTGCTCGAGATTGCTCTGGCCGAACGGCACCGTCACGTCGTGATCGCCGTGCATCAGCAGGATCGGCCCGCGCACGTTGGCGGCATGCAGCGCGGGCGACACCTTGTCCATGGCGTCTTCCTGGGTCTCGATGTCGCCGATGCGCGCGCGCCAGTAGTCGGAGGCGTCGGAGCCACCGACCAGGTTGGCGATGTTCGAGACCCCGGCGACGCTGACCGCGCAGGCGTACAGCTCCGGCGTGAAGGTGGCGCCCGCGAGCGCGGCGTAGCCGCCATAGCTCGCGCCCACGATGCAGATGCGCTTGGGATCCACCATGCCGTCGGCGATCAGCTTCTTCACCCCGTCGGTGATGTCGTCCTGCATCTTCAGGCCCCACTGGCCGAAGCCGGCGAGGCGGAAATCCCAGCCATAGCCGCCCGAGCCGCGGAAATTCGGCTGGAACACCGCGTAGCCGCGCGACACCATGAATTGCGCCCACCAGTCGAACCCGGCGTCGTCGCGCAATTCCGGGCCGCCATGGGGGAAGACCACCAGCGGCAGGTTCTTCGCGGCCGCGCCCGGCGGCAGGGTGAGATAGGCGTGGATGTCGAGCCCGTCGCGCGCCTTGTAGGGATAGGGCCTGGTCTCGCCCAGATCGGCGGGCTGCAGATTGGGATACGCCGCCGCCAGCGCCTTCAGCTGGTGCGTCGTGGCGTTGTAGATCCAGTAGACCGGCGGGTTGCGCGAGTTCGTGCTCGTCACGATGAAGTTCTCGCGCCTGGCGTCGAAGGACACGATCTCCACCGTCTGGCCGGGGATCGCCTTCTCCAGCCCGCGCTGGATGCGCGCGATGCCGTCGTCGAACCACACCGTTTTGGGCATGTCGCCGACGTAATGGGCGCCGATGATGGCGCCGGTCCACAAATCGGAGACCGCGCCGTCGACGTCGTAGAGCGGATCGGCGAACAGCGTCCTGGCCTCGTCGCCCGTGAGCGGGAAGGAGTCGAGGCCGCGGGTATCGCGCGTGCCCAGCCGCTCGATCGCGAGCGCCGAGCCGTCCTGCGTCAGGCCTTCGACGGTCGCCTGCCGCGGGCCGACGGTCTGGTACTGCAGCGAATCGCGCCAGCCATCCTTGCCGTTGACGAAGACATGGGCGATCGGGAACGGCGACGTCGAGCCGCCGGGATAGTAGTCGATGCGCGCGATCGGCACGCCGTTCAGGCCCATCACCCAGTCGCCGGTCGTGTCGGTGCCGGCGCCGACCATCTTGGCGTCCTCGTCCTCCACGTCGGCGCGGAAGAGATCGACATTGCCCTCGAGCCCGTAGGCCGCAAGATAGACGTGCGAGCCGTCGGGATCGCGGCCCAGGATCGAGATCGTCGAGCCGTTGATCTTGAAGGCGAGCTGGCCCTTCATCAGGATCGCGGGATCCTTGCCGCTGATGCTGACGGAAATCGCGCGCGAATTGTTGCGCAGGAACATGCCTTGCGCCGTCGCCTGGTTCACCACCGCGTTGTAGAGGCAGATCAGCCGGTCGTCGTTCGCCCAGTAGATGCCGACCGGCGTGCCGCCGGGCTCGTCGAAGCCGACGGGCTTGGCGCCCGGCTTGGGATCGACGTCGTAGACCAGCACCACGGGCCTGCCGTCGACGGGCTCCACGGTCGCCAGGTGCTTGCCGTCGGGCGAGATCGTCGCCTGCGAGATCGCGGGGAGATTCCCGAAATCCTCGACGGGCGAAACCGCCCATGCGCACGTGCCCGCAAACAGCATGCCGCCGATCGCGGCCGCGAAACCCGCCCTGACCATCGCCCCTATCCCAGAAAATCCGCCACCGCCTGCTTATACACCCTGTCGCCCACCGTCAGCATGTGGTCCCGCCCGGGCACCGTGACCGCGCGGCCGTCCGGGAAGGCGGCGGCGAGTGGGCCGGGCGGGCCGGTGAGCGCGTCGTTCTCGCCGCAGACCACGAGCACGGGCCTGGCGGCACGGGCGAGATCGGCCCGGGTGAAGGCGTCACGGTTGCCGCGCATGCAGGCGGCGAGCGCGAGCCGGTCCTTGCCGCCCTGGTCGGCGAAGGCGCGGAATTCGCGCACGGTGCGATCGGCGATGGTGGAGGGATCCTCCGCCTCGAGTCCGTCCGCGATCATGCCGCGGCGCGCCGCGCTCGCCGTGCCGCGCTCCGCCGCCGCGATGTCGAGATAGCTCGCGCCGACGCCGCCGACGATCACCCTGGAGAAGCGCCGGGGATGCTTCAGCAGAAGCGACATGGCGATATAGCCGCCCATGGAGTAGCCCATGAGCGCCGCCTCGCCCACGCCGGCATCGTCCATCACCGCGATCGCGTCCGCGGCCATTTTCGCGTGGCCGTACATCGCCGGGTCGCGCGGCTTGCCGCTCTCGCCATGGCCGCGGCAATCCAGCGCCACCACGCCATACCCGATGTTCTGAAGGGCCTGGTACCACCCGGGCGCGCGCCAGTTCTGCACCCGGTCGGACGCGAAACCGTGAACCAGCACGATCGTCTTCGCGCCCGCGCCCGCGATCTCGTAGGCAATGCGGACTCCGTCTGCGGCGGTGGCGAATTTGGTCATGGTCAGGCGGGCCTTGGGCTGTCTAGGATGGGGTCTTATATCAAGGTAGCACCCCATGTCGCTGGACGCGCTGAAGAAAGACGTCGAAGCCCTCGTCGATTCGATGCGGGCCGAGTTGCTGGCGCTGAGCCATGCGATCCACCAGGAGCCGGAGCTGGCGCTGGAGGAGCACAAGGCCGCCGCGCGGCTTTCGGACGCGGTGGCGAAACACGAGCTGCCGGTGCAGCGCGGCGCCTTCGGGCTCGACACCGCCTATGTCGCCGAATTCGGCAAGGCGGGCGGGCCGACCATCGCCATCCTGTCGGAATACGATGCGCTGCCGGGCGTGGGCCATGCCTGCGGCCACAACATCATCGCCACCACGGGCCTCGGCGCGGCGCTGGCGCTGTCAAAGCTCGGCGCCAGGCTGCCGGGCCGCGTGCGCTATCTCGGCACCCCGGCGGAGGAGCGCTTCGGCGGCAAGGAGATCATCGCCGAGGAGGGCGCCTTCGACCGCGCCGATGCCGCGATGATGATCCATCCCTCCAACCTCAACCTCGCGACCATGCCCTGCATCGCGATCTCGGAGGTGGAGGTCACCTATCACGGCCGCGCCGCCCATGCCGCCGCCATGCCCTATCGCGGGCTGAACGCGCTCGACGCCGTCGTCACCGCCTATCAGTCGATCGCGCAACTGCGCCAGCACATCAAGCAGAGCGAGCGGCTGCACGGCATCATCACCGAGGGCGGGCTCGCCGCCAATATCGTGCCCGAGCGCGCGGCCTGCCGCTTCTATGTCCGCGCGGCGGACATCCACGAGCTCGCCGAACTCAAGCAGCGGGTGTATGGCTGCTTCGAGGGCGCGGCGCTCGCCACCGGCACGCGCGCCGAGATCAAATGGGGCAACACCGACTATCTCGACCTCAAGACGAACTGGCCGATGGCGGACAGTTTCGTGAAGAACGCCCGGGCGCTGGGCCGCGACTTCTTCCCGGTGAAGGAGATCCCGCCCGGCTTCGCGGGCTCGACCGACATGGGCAATGTCAGCCACCGCGTGCCCTCGATCCACCCGATGCTGGCGGTCGCGCCCGCGGGCGTGATCATCCACAACGCGGAATTCGCCCGCTGGGCGGCGTCCGAAAAAGGCGACGACGCCGTCATCGACGGCGCCAAGGCGCTGGCGCTGACGGCGCTGGAGCTGATGGCGGACAGCCGCCTGCTCGAGACCGCGAAGGCGGATTTCCAGGCGACGGCGGACGTCTCCAGGGCCGCGCTCGCCAAGCTCAAGGACGCCCATCCCCAGCACCAGCATCACGGCCACGCCCATGGCGGCGGCTGCGGCTGCGCCTGAGCCCGAAATGAACTGGCTCCTCGTCGCGGCGATCAACGGCTTTCTCGCGGTCGCCGCCGGCGCGTTCGGCGCGCACGGACTTCAGGACCGCCTCGACCCGCACGCCACGCAGGTGTTCGAAACCGGCGCGCGCTATCACATGTATCACGCGCTGGCGATCGGGCTTTCGGCGCTCGCCGCCCGCAACGCCGCCGCCGCGCCCACGGCTAACGTAGCGTCAGCATTCTTCCTCGCCGGCATCGTGCTGTTTTCCGGTTCGCTTTATCTGCTGGCTCTCACCGGCGCGCGCGGGCTAGGTTTGGCCGCGCCGTTCGGGGGACTTTCGTTCCTCGCCGGCTGGGCGGCATTGGCATGGGCGGCAACGAAACTCGCATGACGGAACGCGTGCTGGTCGCGGGCGCGGGCATCGCCGGCCTCGGCGCGGCGCTGGCGCTGGGCGGCGGCGCGCGCGAGGTGGTGATCCTCGACCGCGATCCGCCGCCGCCGGAGCTTTCGCCCGACGAGGCCTTCTACAAATGGGAACGCAAGGGCGCGACCCAGCTGCGCCACAGCCACGCCTTCCTCGGCCGCCTCACCGCGCTGATCCGCGACCGCTACCCGGACCTGCTCCAGGAATTGCTGGCCGAAGGCACGCGCCTGTTCGGGTTCGCGGACGCGCTGCCGCCCGCGCTGGAGCGCAAGTATGAGAAGGCGCCCGGCGACGAGGACATGTATCTCCTCTTCAGCCGCCGCACGACGCTGGAGCTGACCATCCGCCGCCACGCCGCGCGCATCCCGGGCGTCACGTTCGTGACGAACGCGGCGGTGCGCGGGCTGATCGCGCGGCGCGACGCCGGCCGGCTCGTGGTCGAGGGCCTCAGGGTCGAGCGCGACGGCACGACGGAGGACATGCGCGCCGACGTGGTCGTCGACGCCACCGGCCGCAACACCGTCTTCCCCGAATGGCTGCGCGCGGAAGGCGCGGCGATCCGCGAGGAATCGAGCCCCTGCGGCATCCTCTATTTCACCCGCCACTACCGGCTCAGGGACGGGCAGGACGAGCCCGCCCGCGACGGCACGCCGGGCGGCGGCGATCTCGGCTACATCAAGTTCGGCGTCTTCATCGCCGACAACCGGCACTTCTCCGTCACGCTGGCGACGCCCGAGATCGAGACCGGGATGCGCATGGCGGTGGTGAAGCCGGAGAATTTCGATTCCATCTGCCTGGCGCTTCCCGGTGCCGCGCGCTGGATGAATCCGCAGCGCGCCGAGCCCGTGAGCCAGGT
This sequence comes from Rhizomicrobium sp., assembly GCA_035499995.1. GTDB lineage: Bacteria > Pseudomonadota > Alphaproteobacteria > Micropepsales > Micropepsaceae > Rhizomicrobium. Next base: position 157,986 of record DATJXR010000022.1, read on the forward strand.
GTTCTCGATGGGCAATCTGCAGAACGTGTGGCGGAATTTCGTGAAGGACGGCGCGCCGGAAGCGCTCGGCTTCTTCGCGCTCGGCGACGCGGCGGTGCGCACCAATCCGCTTTACGGCCGCGGCTGCTCCTCCGGCGTGGTCGAGGCGCACCTCCTGCGCGAGGCGCTGGACACCGCCGCGGACCCGGCCCGGCGCGCCCTTCTCTACGACCGCGCCGTGCGGAAGGTCATACGGCCCTATTTCGATTCCATGGCGAAGCTCGACCTCCAGGCCATCCGCCGCGCCGAGCATGAGCGCGATCCCCGCTACGTTCCGGGCTGGCGCGCCAGGCTCGCGAAGAGCTTCGCCGAGGACGGCCTGATGCCGGCCCAGCGCGGCGACGTGGAAGTGGCGCGCGCCCTGTCGCGCATCTTCCACATGCTGGACGAGCCGCAGACGCTGCTGCGCCGCCCGGCGCTGATCGCGCGCATCCTGTGCGTCTGGGCCATGCCCCGCGCGGCCAAGACGGCACGCAATTACTATCCCCCCAAATTCGGCCCCGAGCGCGCAGAGATGTTCGCGCGGCTGGGGCTCGCCGCATCCTAGGAGACGAAGATGGCCGAATTTCCTTCGCCCACCATGGTCAAGACCAACGGCATCGACATGGCGGTGTACGAGATGGGGCCGAAAGACGGCATCCCGGTGGTGCTCTGCCACGGCTTTCCGGAGCTCGCCTATTCCTGGCGCCATCAGCTTCCCGCGCTCGCCGGCGCGGGCTTCCGCGCCATCGCGCCCGACCAGCGCGGCTATGGCGGCACCTCGCGCCCGGAGAAGATCGAGGATTACGACATCACGCACCTGACCGGCGACCTGGCGGGCCTGCTCGACGCGCTCGGCATCGAAAAGGCGGTCTTCGCCGGCCACGACTGGGGCGGGCTGGTGGTGTGGATGATGCCGCTGCTGCATCCCGAGCGCTGCCGCGGCATCGTCGGAGTCAACACGCCGTTCCTGCCGCGCGCGCCGATCGATCCGATCCTGGCGATGCGGGCGATGTACGGCGAGAACATGTACATCGTCTATTTCCAGAAGCCGGGCGTCGCCGACGCGATCCTGGCCAGGGACGTGGGCAAGACCTTCCGCTTCTTCATGAGGAAGGGCGGCATGACGGCGCAGGAATACGCCAGGCGGCCGAAGGAAGAGCGCAATCTCGAGCTCGTCGCCGCGCTGCAATCCGACGAGAGCAAATGGCCCGGCACGCTGGTGATGAGCCCCGCCGAGCTGAAGGTGTTCGTCGACACCTTCACCCGCACCGGCTTCACCGGCGGCATCAACTGGTACCGCAACTTCACCCGCAACTGGCAGATCATGGGGCCGCACGAGTACAAGGTGCACGTTCCCGGGCTGATGATCATGGCCGAGGACGATGTGGTGCTCTCTCCCGCCATGGCGGACAACATGGAGCTCTATGTGCCGGACCTCGAGAAGGTCCTGATCCGCCGCTGCGGCCACTGGACCCAGCAGGAGCACCCCGAGGAGACGAGCGCGGCCATGATCGACTGGCTGAAGCGGCGGTTCCTCTAGTTCTCCCTCTCCCTCGCGCAGCGGGGGAAAGGGTTGGGGTGCGGGGGTGTCGAATGCGCCGCGCTCCTGAAGCCGTCGCACAATCGTCACCGCCCCCTCACCCCTGCCCTCTCCCCCTTAAAGGGGGAGAGGGAGTAGTGTCGGAATCATGCCCGACGACGTCGAGACCTTCTCCTACGCCGCGCCGGAGGATCCGAAGCTGAAGCGCTTCGTCATCCGCCTGATCGAGCGGATGACCGGCCAGCCGCGCCTGAAGCGGCTCTACGAGGCCCATCGCGCCGAGCCCGTCCCGGGCGAGAGCTTCTGGAATTCGGCGGTGCGCCGTCTCGGCCTGAAGATCGACGTGAACGAGGACGCGCTGGCGAAGCTGCCGGGCAGCGGCGCGCTCGTCGTCGTCGCCAACCATCCCTTCGGCGTGCTGGACGGCATCATCGTCTGCCAGCTGGTCTCGCGCCTGCGCCGCGACTTCCGGGTGCTCACCAACGCCGTGCTCAACCGCGCCGACGAGATCAGGGAGCATCTTCTGCCCGTCGACTTCACCGAGACGAAGGCGGCGCTGGAGACCAATCTCAGATCCCGCGCCGCTGCCAGGCATCATCTTCTCGCCGGCGGCTGCCTGATCGTGTTCCCGGCCGGCGGCGTCTCCACCACGCCGTCGGTCTGGCACAAGGACGCGACGGACGCGGAATGGAAGAACCTCACCGCGCGGCTGATCCTGCAGTCGAAGGCCGACGTGGCGCCGGTCTATTTCGCGGGCCAGAACAGCCGGCTGTTCCAGCTCGCCAGCCATGTGAGCATGACGCTGCGCCTGTCGCTGCTCTTCAAGGAGGTGCACGACCGCATCGGCACCGAGGTGCATGTGCGGGTGGGCGAGGTCATCCCGCACCGCGATCTCGCCGCCATCGGCGACCGCGAGAAATTCATGGACCATCTCCGCCGGGCCACCTACAGGCTCGGCGAGGGACTGCCGCGGCGCAGCGCGCGCCGGCCCCGATTCGCCACATGAATCCCGGCGACATGAAACCCACCGTCGGCCTCTTCGTCACCTGCCTCGTCGACCTGGTGCGCCCGCAGATCGGCTTTTCGGCGGTGAAGCTTCTCGAGCAGGCGGGTTGCGAGGTGCACGTGCCCTCGGCGCAGACCTGCTGCGGCCAGCCGGCGTGGAATTCCGGCGCCGGCCGGCACGCCGCCGGCATCGCCCGCCAGGTAATCGCCGCGTTCGAAGGCTTCGACTACGTGGTCGCGCCGTCCGGCTCCTGCGCCGGGATGCTGCACAAGCACTATCCCGAAGTGCTGGCGCATGACGCCGAATGGCTGCCCCGCGCCCGCGCGCTGGCGGCGAAGACGCACGAGCTGATCTCCTTCCTCGTCAACGTGCGCGGCTTTGCGCGCGCCTGCGACGCATCGCGCGCCTGCTACCACGACAGCTGCTCGTCCCTGCGCGAGATGGGCGTGAAGGACGAGCCGCGCCGCATGCTTGCCGGGCTGACGGAATTGCAGGCGCCGCAAATGTGCTGCGGCTTCGGCGGGCTGTTCAGCGTGAAGTATCCCGAGATCAGCGCGCGCATGGCCGACGACAAGATCGCCGACGCGCGCGCCACCGGCGCGGACACGCTGATCGGCGCCGACCTCGGTTGCCTGCTTCATCTCGCCGGGCGCATGGAGCGGCAGGGCAAGCCGCTCGTCGTCCGCCACATCGCCGAAGTGCTGGCGGGCGACGCGGGGCCCGCGCTGGGCGAGCCATGAACACGTGGCCCGATCCGGATCCGCGCCGCTTCCGCGCCGCCTCCGCCGCGGCGCTCGGGGACGCCGGGCTCAGGCAGGCGCTGGGCCGGCTCGGCACCCATTTCGTCCAGCGCCGCACCGACGCCATCGCCCGCTACGGCGGCGCCGATCCTGAAATGGCCTGGGAAGCCTTGCGCGACCAGGGCGCCGCCATCCGCGACTTCGCGCTCAGCCGCCTGGACACGCTTCTCGAGACCTTCGAAACGAACGTGACGAAGCGCGGCGGCAAGGTGCACTGGGCGCGCGATGCCGCGGACGCGCGCGCGGTCGTCCTCTCCATCCTCAGGGACGCGGGAGCGAAGACCGTCACCAAGGGCAAGTCGATGGTGAGCGAGGAGATCGCGCTCAATCCTTTCCTGGAAGCCAATGGAATCCGTCCGGTCGAGACCGACCTCGGCGAATACATCATCCAGCTCCGCCGCGAGCCGCCCAGCCACATCATCGCGCCCGCCTTCCACCTCAACAAGGAGGACGTGGCCGAAGCTTTCCGCGCCGCGCACGCCGCGCTCGATCCGGCGCGCGCGCTGGACGAGCGCGCCACGCTGGTCGCCGAAGCGCGGCAGATGCTGCGCGCGGAGTTCGAGGGCGCGGACGCGGGCATCACCGGCGCCAATTTCCTCGCCGCCGCGGAAGGCACTTGCGTGCTCGTCACCAACGAGGGCAACGGCGATCTCACGCGGTCGTTGCCCCGGACCCACATCGTGCTCACCGGCATCGAGAAGGTGGTGGCCGACCTCGACGACGTGGCGGTGCTGCTGCGGCTTCTCACCCGCTCGGCCACGGGGCAGGACATTTCGAGCTACGTCTCGGTGTTCTCCGGCCCCGGCGGCGCGGGCGACGGGCCGGGCGCGTATCACGTCGTGCTGGTCGATAACGGACGTTCCCGGCTGATCGGCACCGAGGCGGAGGAGGCGCTGCGCTGCATCCGCTGCGCCGCCTGCCTCAACCATTGCCCGGTCTACGGCGCGGTGGGGGGACACGCCTACGGCGCGGTCTATCCCGGCCCGATCGGGGCGGCGCTCAACCCCAATCTCCTCGGCGTCGCCGAGGCCAGCCATCACGCCAATGCCTCCACCTTCTGCGGCCGCTGCGCCGAGGTGTGCCCGGTGAAGATCCCGCTGCCGACGATCATGCGCTACTGGCGCGGGCGCGAATACGAAGGCGGCCTGGCGCCGAAATCCGTCGTGGCGGGGCTGTCGCTCTGGGCCTTCGCGGCGCAGCGGCCCGCGCTTTACCGCTTGGGCGCCAGGCTGATGGCACGGCTGCTCAAATGGCGCGGCGGCGGGCGCGGTCACGTCCGTTCCCTGCCGCTGCCGCGCGGCTGGTTCGCGGTGCGCGATTTTCCCGCGCCCCAGGGCCGCACCTTCCACGAGCAATGGAGCGCGCGGAAATGAGCGCGCGCGACGCCATCCTCTCCGCCATCCGCGCGCGACGCATCCGCGACGCCAGGCGTCCGCCGGCCTACGCGCCGCCCGCCCCCGATGCCGATCCCGTCGCCCGCTTCGCCGCCGAAGCCGCGTCGGAGCACGCCGAAGTGCGCATGCTCGCCGGCGACGCGGAGATTCCCGCCGCGGTCGCGGACATCCTGCGCGCGCGCAACCTGAAAGCCGCGATTCACATCCCCGAAGGCAACGATCTCGCCGGCGCCGATTTCGGTCCCGTCGCCGTCGAGCGCACGCCGCCGGGGCCGGACGACGCCGCGCTCGCCCGCGCCGATTTCGCCATCGCCGAGACCGGCACGCTCGCCTATCTCGCCGCGCCGGCCGCGCCCGCGTCGTGGCACTACCGGCCGGGCCTCGAGATCGCCGTGGTCAGGGCCGAAACGATCGTGCCCTGCCTCGAAAACGTGCTGGCGCGCGCGCGAACGAACCTGCCGCATACGCTCAACCTCGTCACCGGCCCCTCGCGCACGGGCGACATCGAGCAGACGCTGGAGCTCGGCGCCCACGGCCCCAGGGCGCTGGTGGTGCTGGTGGTGAGGTGATTTCCCCCGCTCTCGCGAGGAAGGACGCTACACGCTCTCCAGCGAATCCACCTGGCGCGCGAGCTTGTCCAGCAGCCGGTTCAGGCTCTCGCGCTCCTCCCGCGACAGCGCGCCCAGCAGCACCGCCTCGAGATGCAGCGCCAGCGGCACGATCTCGTCGTAGTTGGCGCGGCCCCTGGCCGTGAGCGACAGGCGCGTCACGCGGCCGTCGCTCTCGTCGCCGTCGCGCTGGACGCGGCGGGTGCCGACCAGCGCCGCCACGGCCCGGCTCACCTGGACCTTGTCCATCGCCGTGCGCCGCGCGACGTCGCCGGCAGACAGGCCCGGCATCTGCCCGAGCACGGCCATGATGCGCCACTCCGGCACGGAGAGCCCGAAGCGCTGGGAATAGAGCCGCGCGATGGAATCCGACACCTTGTTGGACAGGATCGACAGCCGGTAGGGCAGGAAGCGGTCGAGATCGAGATGCCCGGCATCGCCGGCGGCCTCCTTGCCGGCCTCCCTGGCCATCGTGCCCGCGTCATTCGGCATCGGGCTGCTTTCCCGGAAGCGCGGCGTCGAAGGCGGGATGCGCCAACGCCGCGGCCTCGATGCGCAGGAGGGTCGGATAGGGCGACAGATCGGTCTGCACCCGCCGCGCGTTGGCCATCTGCGGGACGAGGCAGATGTCGGCCAGCGTGGGCAGATCGCCGTGACAGAATTTTCCGGTCTCCGGCGAGCCGGCCAGCAGCGTCTCCAGCGCCGCAAAGCCGAGGGAAATCCAGTGCCGCTGCCACGCGGCGCGCGCGGCTTCGTCCTTGCCGCAGGCATCGCGCAGGTAGAGCAGGACGCGCAGATTGTTCACCGGGTGGATGTCGCAGGCCACGGCATAGGCGAGCTGGCGTACGCGCGCGCGGCCGGCGGGATCCTTCGGCAGCAGCGGCGGCTCGGGGTGGATCTCGTCCAGATATTCGATGATGGCGAGCGACTGGCCGATGGCGTGCCCGTCATGCACCAGCGTCGGGATCAGCTCCTGCGGGTTCACCGCCTTGTAGGCCGCGCTGTGTTGCGCGCCGCCTTCCTTCAGCAGGTGGATGTATTTCGTCTCCGGCACGATGCCCTTGAGGTTCAGCGCGATGCGCGCGCGGAACGCCGCGGAAGAGCGGAAGTAGCCGTAGAGCGTGAAATCAGGCTTTTGCGACATGCTGGTCGATGGCCCCGAAGATGGAATGGCCGGCGAGATCGAACATCTCGATGCGCACGCGGTCGCCGAATTTCATGAACGGCGTCTTCGGCGCGCCCTGCTCGATGGTCTCCAGCGTCCGCCGCTCGGCCAGGCACGCGGACCCCGCGGCGCGGTTCCTGTTGGACACCGTGCCGGAGCCGACGATGGAGCCGGCGCCGAGCGAACGCGTCTTCGCCGCATGGGCGATGAGATCGGCGAAGGAGAAGGTCATGTCCTCGCCCGCGTTCGGGGCGCCGAACCTCGCGCCGTTATAGGTGACCGTCAGCGGCAGGTGGACCCTGGCGCCGCTCCACGCCTCGCCCAGCTCGTCCGGCGTCACGGCCACGGGCGAGAAGGCGCTGGCCGGCTTGGACTGGAAGAAGCCGAAATTCTTGGCCAGCTCCGCGGGGATGAGATTGCGCAGGCTCACGTCGTTCACCAGCATCAGGAGCTTGACGTGCTTTTCCGCGGCGGACGCGGGCGTGCCCATGGGCACGTCGCCGGTGATGACGGCCACCTCGCCCTCGAAATCGATGCCCCAGCCTTCGTCGGCCGCGACGATGGGATCGCAGGGGCCGATGAAGGAATCCGAGCCGCCCTGATACATCAGCGGATCGGTCCAGAACGACGGCGGCATCTCCGCGCCGCGCGCCTTGCGCACCAGCTCGACATGGGTGACGTAGGCCGAGCCGTCCGCCCATTGATAGGCGCGCGGCAGCGGCGAGGCGCAGTCTCCGGGCCGGAACGGCTTCTCGCCGCCGGCCTTGCCCTCGTTCATCAGGTCGTAGACCCGCATCAGGTGCGGTGCCGCGCCATGCCAGTCGTCCAGCGCCGCCTGCAGCGTATGGGCGATGTGCGGCACGGCCACGGCACGCGAAAGATCGCGGCTGACCACGTGCAGCGCGCCGTCGCGCCCGTGCTTGAGCGAGGCGAGCTTCATGGCGCGCCCGCCAGCGGATTGGGCAGCGTCAGGTCGGGGAACAGCGCGCGCGACTTGGCCACGGCGTCTTCCAGCGCGGCGCCGAGCTCCTTCCTCGCGGCGGCATGCTCCTCGCGGCGGCGCACGGCATCGAAGGCCCGCGACGGATCCTTGACGTTGCGGCGGAACAGCGGCCCTTCGAGCACGCCCGCGATGTGATCCCCGCCCAGCTTCAGGCCCAGGAACGCATCGATCCGCGACAAGCTCTCGCCCGGCCGGTCGAGGAACGCATCGCAGTCGAGCGACGCGGCGCGCGCGCCGATGACGTCCGCGCAGACGCGATAGGCCGCCATCTGCATGTGCCAGACAAGCGCCGCGGCATCCACGCCCTTGAACTGGATCGCCTGGGGCGGCCGCAGCCGGTCGAAGGTCAGCGCGCTCACCATGCGCGCGACATAAGCGCGGCCTTCCTCGCCCAGCTTGTGGACCGAGGCCACGAAGCTTTCGCAATCGGAATGGAGGAAGAGCATCCTGCCCCCGGTCAGCTCGGCGGCCTCGCGCAGGAAGCAGGAGGTCGACGGCGTCGGCTTGACGGTGACGGCCGCACCCTCCTCCAGCGGCCGCCCGATGAGGTGCAACGTCACCTGGCAGGCGCGCATCACCGTGTTCCAGTTGGGCAGCGCGCCCGCGCGCCGCGCGTCGGCCAGCGCGGTCAGGGCCTGCGGCTCGCTGAGGGAGAGATTGCGGCCCGGCTTGTCCAGGAGCCGCGCGAGCAGCGTCGAGCAGCAGAAGCCCGTGTGCCAGATGAAGTTCAGCGGCGTGGGCGGCAGCTGGGCCGGCGCGCGCGCCAGAAGCTCGTCCGCCGGAACGCCGATATGCGCCAGCCCCGTCTTGTTCCAGCGCCGGTCGAGGAACGGCTGCGACGCCAGCGTCTCGTGATCGGTGAAGACGAAATCGAAGATGTTCCGCTCCAGCCCCGCCGGGAACCAGCACGGATCGGAAAGGATCTCGGAAAGGGAAACGGTGTCGCCCGTGTTCATTTCGGCATCCAGCTCGAGACGTAACCCTTGTCCTCGAAGGGTTCGAGCGCCGGATTCATGTCCAGCGGGTCGCGGGCGTCGACCATCACCGCCACTTCGTCGGTCGCGGTCCTGGCCGCCCTGGCGCCGGCCGCGAAGGCCTTGGGATGAGGGCCATGGGTGAAGCCGTTGGGATGCCAGGTCACCATGCCGGGATGGATGTTGTCGCGGCTGAAGAACTCGCCCGCGTGATAGAAGATCACCTCGTCGTAATCGTCGTTGGAATGATAGAACGGCACCTTCAGCGCGCCGGGGTCGCTCTCGATCGGCCGCGGCACGAAGGTGCAGACCACGAAGCGGTCCGCCACGAAGGTGGAATGCACCGACGGCGGGACGTGGTAGCGGTGGCTCATCACCGGGCGGATGTCGCGCCAGTTGAGCCGGACCACCGAAAGATTTCCCTTCCAGCCCACCGCGTCCAGCGGATTGAACGGATAGGCGATCTTCGTGATCGCGCCGCGCCGCTTGACCTCGACCTGCCATTCGCCGTCGCGCTGCGCCCGGAAGGCGGCGTCGAGTTTCGGCGTGTCCAGCGCCGCCGGATCGAAGACGGCGTGCGGACCCAGGATGCCGCGCTCGGGCAGCCGGTAGGCGCCGCCGGTCGCCTCGATCAGGAGCGAGGCGGTGGGCGCGGAAGGCTCCAGCCGCCACATCGTGCCGCGCGGGATCAGCACGTAGTCGCCGTCGCGATAGGAGATGTGGCCGAAATCGCAGAACATCTCGCCCGCGCCGGCGTGAACGAACAGGAGCACGTCGCCGTCGGAATTGCGCTGCAGCCTGGGCATCGCCGCATCGCAGCGCCACAGCGCGATGCGGCAATGCGCATTCGACAGAAGCCCCACGCCGCGATAGGGCTCCGCCGTCGCTTCCTTGGCGGCCTCGACCGCGTCGAAGGCGCGCGGACGCAAGGGGCCGTCGAACGCCGTCCAGCCCGTAGGCGGATGCCGGTGGTAGATATGCGTGGCCGGGCCGAAGAAGCCGTCGCGCCCGATCTCGCGCTCGTAGGTGCCGGCCGGCAGGTCGGCATGGGCCTGGCGGGAGGTTTCGCCCTCGGCGCGGGGGAATTCGATCCAGTTCTTCGCGCTCATGCCGCGGTGTCCTTCAGCACGCCGCGCTTGATCTGGTCGGCTTCGATGGACTCGAACAGCGCCTTGAAATTGCCCTCGCCGAAGCCCTGGTTGCCCTTCCTCTGGATCAGCTCGAAGAAGATCGGGCCGATGGCGTTGCGGGTGAAGATCTGCAGCAGCAGGCCCACCTCGGAATTGCGCTCGCCGTCCATCAGGATGCCGTTGCGTTGCAGCCGCGCAACGTCCTCGCCATGGCCCCTGATGCGGTTGTCGAGGCGCTCGTAGTAGGTATCCGGCGTGTCCTGGAAGCCGACGCCGTTCGCGCGCAGCGTCTCCACCGAGGCGTAGATGTCGTCCGTCGCCATGGCGATGTGCTGGATGCCTTCGCCCTTGTATTCCTCCAGATATTCGTGGATCTGCGACTTGTCGTCGGAGCTTTCGTTGATCGGGATGCGGATGTTGCCGTCCGGGCTCGTCATGGCGCGGCTCTTGAGCCCGGTCAGCTTGCCCTCGATGTCGAAATAGCGGATCTCGCGGAAATTGAAGAGCTTCTCGTAGAAGCCCGCCCAGCGGTCCATGTTGCCGCGGAAGACGTTGTGGGTGACGTGGTCGATATAGGCGAGGCCCGCGCCCGCATGCGCAAAGCCCTTCGTCGGATCGACGGGCACGAAATCCACGTCGTAGATCGAATGCGCGCCGTAGCGGTCGACGAGATAGATCACGCTGCCGCCGATGCCCTCGATGGCCGGGATGTTCAATTCCATCGGCCCGACCTGGTTCTGGAACGGCTTGGCGCCCTTCTCGATGAGCTTGGCGTAGGCCCTGGGCGCATCCTTCACGCGGAACGCCATGGCGCAGGCGCTGGGGCCGTGGGCGCGGGCAAAGCGGCTGCCATGGCTGTCGGGCTCGGCGTTGACGATGAAGTTGGCGTCGCCCTGGCGGTAGAGCGTCACGTCCTTGGAGCGGTGGCGGCCGACCGCGCGGAACCCCATCCGCTCGAAGAACCGGTTGAGCTGCGCCACGTCGGGCGCGGTGTACTCCACGAACTCGAACCCGGCGGTGCCGACGGGATTGTCCCAGAGATCCTGCGTGATGAGCGCCATGTCGCGATTCCTGCTGAGGGCGAGATAGTTTCATATGAAACTAATCGCGGGTCAAGCCGTGGACCCTCATCTCCCCGCCAAGGCCGGCCTGATCCGCGACGGTGCGGCTTTCGTAGTCCGCAGGGATTACGAGCGGACTCTCCCATGGACCTTCTCACCCTTGGCGGGCGGCTGGCCGAGCGCACGCCGGTGCCCGATGCGCTGGTGACGGCCGGCATGCGGCGGCGGATATCGGCGAGCGACCGCGATCTGGCGGACGACAGCGAGGCGGCCTTCGCCCGCGACATGCCGCGACACGCCATCGCCGAGCATCCCTCGGCCGCCAATGCGCAGCACTACGAGCTTCCGCCGGAGTTCTTCGCCGAGGTGCTGGGGCCGCGCCGGAAATATTCGTCGTGCCTCTACCCCACGGGCCGCGAAACGCTGGCGCGGGCGGAGGAATGCGCACTGGCCGAAACCGCCGCGCATGCCGATCTGCGCGACGGGCAGCATATCCTGGAACTCGGCTGCGGCTGGGGTTCGCTGACGTTGTGGATGGCGGAGCGCTATCCGGACGCGCGCATCGTCGCCGTCTCGAATTCCGCGCCCCAGCGCCGCCACATCGAAGCCCAGGCGCAGGCGCGCGGGCTCGGCAACGTCGAGATCGTCACCGCCGACATGAACGACTTCGCCATCGATCGCCGCTTCGACCGGATCGTCTCGGTGGAGATGTTCGAGCACATGGCCAACTGGCGCGCGCTACTGCAGCGCGCCCGCGGCTGGCTCGCACCAGGCGGGCGGCTGTTCCTCCACGTCTTCAGCCACCGCAGCGCGCCCTATCGCTTCGATCATGGCGACGCGAACGACTGGATCGCGCGGCACTTCTTCACCGGCGGCATCATGCCGAGCCATGGGCTCATCCGGCAGTTCCCCGATCTCTTCGCGGTCGAGGAGGAATGGCGCTGGAGCGGGCTGCACTACCGCCGCACCGCGCTGGCCTGGCTGGCGAATTTCGACGCGCGGCAGGACGCGCTCCGGCTCATCCTGCGCTCCGTCTACGGCGCGGAGGCGGGACTGTGGCGGCGGCGCTGGCGCATGTTCTTCCTCGCCACCGCCGAGATGTTCGGCCACGCCGGCGGCGGCGCCTGGGGAGTCAGTCACTACAGGCTGCGCGCGGCCTGAGCCCCCCGCACCAGCCTGCCCGGCAGCGCGCCGGTGGCTTCGCCCTCGCGGTAGGTGGTTTCGCCGGAGACGATGGTGGCGACGTAGCCGGTCGCGCCCTGCAGCAGGCGCTTGCCCCCGGCCGGCAGGTCGAAGCGCATCACCGGCGCTTCCACGCGCAGGCGGGCGAAATCGATCACGTTGAGGTCGGCTTTCATGCCGGGCGCCACCACGCCGCGGTCCATCAGGCCGACGGCCGCCGCCGTGTCCGACGTCTGCCGCTTCACAAGGTAGGGGAGATCGAAACGTCCGTGGCTGCGGTCGCGGCCCCAATGCGTCAAAAGGTAGGTCGGGTAGGAGCCGTCGGAGATGATGCCGACATGGGCGCCGCCGTCGCCCAGGCCCATCACCGTGTCGGGGCTCGCGATCATCTCGCCGCAGCAATCCAGGTTGTAGCGGGTGTAGTTCGCGAACGGGCTGAACAGGAAGGCGAGGCCTTCGTCCTCCAGCAGCATGTCGTAGGCGAGCTGCGCCGCATCCACGCCCCTGGCCTTCGCCTGCACGGCGATGGCGCTGTCGCGCGGCGGCTCGTAGTCGGGCGGATTGCCGAGCGGGTAGATCTGCTCGAACATCATCACGCGGCGGGCCAGCGGATGGCTCTGGCGCGCATCGTTCTCGGCCATGATGCGGGCGCGGAACGCCGGATCGCGCATCGCCGCGACCTTTTCCGCGAGCGGGCGGTCCTTGATGGCCTGGAACGCCTCGTGCGCCACGAAGGGATTGAGCGTGCCTTGCAGCCCGAGCAGCAGGCCGATGGGGCGCGGCGCCACCTGCCCGCGCATGGGAAGCCCCTCTTTCGCGGCCTGCGAAATCATCGCGAGCAGGCCCTTCCAGCCGTCCGCGTCGCGCCCGGCCTGGGCCAGCGACAGGGACAGCGGCCGGCCGCTCTCGGCGACCAGGCCCCGCAGCATGGCGAACTCGGTCAGCGGATCGGGATTGTCGAAATCGGAGATCAGCTCGATCACGCCCGAGCCCGCGTCCTTCATCCCGCGCACGATGCCGAGCAGCTCCGCCTGCGTGGCGCGCAGGCTGGGCGTCGGGTCGCCCTTGACCGTGCGATGGTTGAGCGTGCGCGAGGTGGAGAAGCCGAGCGCGCCGGCGCGCATCGCCTCTTCCGTCAGCGCGCGCATCCGCGCGATGTCGGCCTCGTTCGCGGGCTCGAGCGCCGCGCCGCGCGCGCCCATCACATAGACGCGCAGCGCCCCGTGCGGAAGCTGCGCCGCGAAATCGACGTCGTGCGCAACGCTCTCCAGCGCCGAGAGATAGTCGCCGAAGCTCTCCCAGTTCCACGGCAGGCCTTCGTGCAGGGCCGCGCCGGGGATGTCCTCCACGCCTTCCATCAGCTCGATGAGCCGGTCGCGGTCCTGGGCGCGCACGGGCGCGAAGCCCACGCCGCAATTGCCCATCACCACCGTGGTCACGCCGTGCCAGCTCGAAGGCTGCAGGCGCGAATCCCACGTCGCCTGACCGTCATAATGGGTGTGGATGTCGACGAAGCCCGGCGTGACGAGCAGGCCCTTCGCGCCGATCTCCTCCCGGCCCGCGCCGTCCACCTTGCCCACCGCCGCGATGCGCCCGCCGCTGACCGCGACGTCGGCCTCCCGCAACGGGCCGCCCGTGCCGTCGGCCAGCGTGCCGCCGCGGATGACGAGATCGTAAGCCTGCGCCATGGCGCACTCCCGGATAGCATTCGGCGAACGGTTCGCCCCGGCACGCCCGATGTCAAGCCGAACGCCACAGCTTTGCCATCCTGCTGCGCCACGAATCCGCCCCGCCGCTCCGCAAGGCCGAGCCCGATGCCCCTTCGCCGGTTGACCGCCTGGCTTCTCGCGCTCCAGCTCCTGGCCGCCCTGCCGGCCCCGGCCGCGCCCGTGAAGACGGCCGCCTTTCTCCGCGCGGCCTCCGCCCTGATCGATCCCCGCGTCCGCTTCGCGCCCGGCTACCGGCGCATCCCCTACCCCATGGGCGACGTGCCCGCCGACCAGGGTGTGTGCGCCGACGTGGTGGTGCGCGCCTATCGCGGCGTCGGCATCGACCTCCAGAAGCTCCTGCACGAGGACATGACGGCGCACTTCGCGCTCTATCCCGGGACGTGGCGGCTCGCGGCGCCCGACCCGAACATCGACCAGCGGCGCGTGCTCAACCTCGGAGTATTCTTCACACGCTTCGGCAAGGTGCTGAAGATCACGAACGACCCCGGCGACTACAGGCCGGGCGATCTGGTGACCTGGAATCTCGATCCGCGCGGGTCGACGCCGCATATCGGGATCGTCATGCCCACGCGCTCGCCGGATGGCAAACGCCCGTTAATCCTGAACAATATCGGTCGCGGCCAGGTGCTGGAGGACATATTGTTCGCGTTCAGGATCACCGGCCATTACCGCTACGGGATCGACCGGCCCTAGCATGTCATTTGACATTCCCGCGATGGCGGCCGCCCGTCGCGATCGCCGGTGACGGGCGCGTGCAAGACACTCGCAACCAGATATTGATCCTGGCTGTTGCGCCACGCGCGGTTTTGTGCGCCCTTGTCGGCATAGTGGAGGTTCCCATGGCGGGGTTGGCCGCTGGGCAAGGCGTACCGGAAATAAAGGCAGACGCGCCGGGACTTGTCAGATTCCTGATCAAACCGCGAAGCCGGGCCGTCCGCCTGCTGTGGCTGGCGGGCGCGCTCGCGCTCGCGTCGCTGGCGACCGCGATGCGCGTGAATCTCGGCCTCGGCGTCACCTCCGGATTGCCGATGGTGTTCTATTTCCCGGCGCTGATCGTGGTGACCCTCGTCGCCGGATGGGAGTACGGCATCGCCGCGCTCGTGCTCGGCATCCTCCTCGCCTGGTACGCGTTCGTTCCGCCCTATTACAGCTTCCATGTCCTTTCCGCGGTGCAGTCGGCCACCGTGGCGCTGTGGATGCTGTCGGCGATCCCCGTGATCGTCCTCGCGCACTATCTCCGCGTCGCGCTGGAGGCCAGCGCGCGCAACGAGATGCGCTACCAGCGGCTCATGTCCGTCATCTCCGACGTGGTCTGGCTGACGGACGCGGAAGGCAACGTGCGCGAGCCAAACCCGGCCTGGTCGCGCATCACCGGCGTGGAATGGCCCGGTTATGCCGGCACGCGCTGGGCCGAAGCCGTGCATGAGGAAGATCGCGCCGCCCTCGCGCCGCAGGACGGGTCCGGCACGCACCTCGTCGACTTCCGGCTGCGCGACGTCAATTTCGGCGACTGGCGCTGGTATCGCGCCCGCGCCGTGGCGCTGCCGGGGCCGGATGGGCGCACCGCCGAATGGATCACCGCGATCCGCGACGTCCACGAGCTGCGCCTCGCCAAGGAGCGCGACGAGATGATGGTGGGCGAGGCCCGCCATCGCCTCAAGAACCTCGTTACCATCATCGAGGCGCTGGCGAAATATTCCCGCCGCCGCGGCAGCGAGAACGCCGAGCTGGACGATTTCCTCAAGCGCTTCCTCGGCCGCCTGCACGCGCTGGGCGCCGCGGCCGACCAGGTGCTGATCGGCCAGCTCAAATACATGGAGATCGGCTCGCTCGTCCGCGCCACGCTGGCGCCATTCCTGGAGGACCGAGCGGAGCGGTTCGCGCTCGAAGGGCCTCCGCTCCAGCTGTCCGAAGCCACGGGCGGCAATGTCGCCATCGCCATGCATGAGCTTGCGACCAACGCGCTGAAGTACGGCGCGCTTTCGGTTCCCGACGGGCGGGTTCGCGTCGGCTGGTCCACGAGGCAGGCGGACGACGGCGAGCACATCGCCATCGAATGGGAGGAGTTCGGCGGCCCGCCGCCACCCCTTCCCGGGCAGGAAGGCTTCGGCACCCGCGTCATCAAGGCCGTTCCCGCGCGCGAGAAGAACGGCGACGTCAGGCTGGAGTACCGCCCGGCCGGCCTCTATTGCCGTATCGCATTCACGCGGGCGGCGTGATCTCGCGGCTGGCGAAAATGCCTCTATCCCAGCCTCGCCAGCGCGGCGAGCACCTGGTCCGGCTTTTCGAGCGTCACCATGTGTCCGGCTTCGGGGATGGCGACCAGTTCCGCGCCCCTGATGCCTTTCTTGAAGGCCTGCGCGTAGTGCGGCGAGATCAGCCTGTCGCTGTCGCCCCAGACCAGGATCGTCTTCGCCCTGATGCGGTAGAGCCTTTGCGAAAGCCCGCGGTCCGGCACCGGGAAGAGCAGCTTGCCGGCCATGCCGAGCTGGCGCGCGTTGGTGACGAGGAAACCCTTCAGCCATTCCGGATCGTCCAGCGCCACGCCGGCGGTGAGCAGCGCCGTGCCCGCTTCCACGTCGTGGAACAGAAGCGCGGGGAATTCGTAGGGCATGGTGGCGAAGAGGTCGGGGATCGGGTGATCGGGCAGCCACAGCCCGGCGGGCGCGATCAGGCCGAGCCGGGTCATGTCGTGCGGCGCGATGGCGGCCATCTCGGCGGCGATCATGCCGCCCATCGAGTGACCCACCAGGAGCGGATCCTTCAGCCCCAGCGCCTCGATCACGTCCCAGGTGTGGAGCGTGACGTCGAGCATGTCGCGCAGCGCCGCGCACTCCTCGCTGTCGCCATAGCCGGGCAGCAGCGGCGCATAGACATGGTGCTTCGTGGCGAGCTTCGCCAGGAACGGATCGCCCGCCTGTAATCCGCCCGCGCCGTGCAGGAAGACGAGCGGCCGGCCGCCGCCGCCCTCGAAATAGCGCACCGGAACCAGCGGCGCTGCGACGGTTTTGAGTTCGATCGGCATGGCTCAACCTCTTCTTCACCCTCCCCTTGTGGGAAGGTCGACAATTTTGCGAAGCAAAATTTCGGGGAGGGGAAGGCCACGGGCAACAACCCCCGCCCGAAAAATCCTTCGGATTTTTCGACCTCCCCTCAAGGGGGAGGTAATCTCACTTCGCCGCCGCCACGACCTCTCGCTCGCTCGGCAAACTTCCCGGCTTCACCTGCTTGATGGGGTGGCACCAGAAGCGCTCGTCGTTCGCGTAGTCCGGATAGAGCCCGCGCAGCTTCGGCATCACCTTCTCGGCGAAGAGCCTGGTCGAGTACATGCACTTCTCCCTGGGCATGTTGCCGACATGCATGAGGCAGAAGATGTTGCCGACGCGCAGGGTCTTGATCAGCTCCTCCATCCGCTGGCGCACGGTCTCGGGCGAGCCGGCGATGACGTGGCCGCCCTCGGTCAGCTCCTTCCACGAGATGTTGGCGTAGCCCTTGGGCGGGGCGTATTGCGACAGCGCTCCCGTCTGGATGGTCTTGATGGTGCGGTAGCCCGGCGCGTCCGCGAAGCCGGGATAGACGTGCAGGCAGCGGTTGTAGAAGTAGCTGACGTGCTCGCCATAGAGCCGCTCGGCCTCCGCATCGGTGTCGGCGACGCAGATGGTCTGCGCGAAACCGGCGCGGTAGGGCGAATCGTCCGGCGCGCCCCGCTCGGCGACGCGCTTCCAGTAGCCGTCCATCAGCGCCTTGGCGCGCAGATAGCCGCTGAACGAGAGGTAGGAATAGGAATAGGTGTTGTCGATACAGAAATCGTAGGTCTCCACCGAGCCGCCGCCGGGGATGTGGATCGGCGGATGCGGCTTCTGGATCGGGCGCGGCCAGATGTTGACGTGGCGCAGCTTGGTGTAACGGCCGTTCCAGGCGAACACGTCCGGGTCGGTCCAGGCCTTGATGATGAGGTCGTGGGCCTCCTGGTATTTCTCGCGGGTGAGCGCGGGGATCTGGCCGTAGCAGTAATTGGTGTCCATCGAGGTGCCGACGGGGAAGCCCGCCACCAGCCGCCCGCCCGAGATGCAGTCCAGCATCGCGAACTCCTACGCCACGCGCACCGGCGGATTGTAGAGCGCGATGGAGTTGCCGAGCACGACGAGGCCGACGTCCTTGGTGCGCCGGGCCAGCGCGGCGGCGATGAGGTTGGGCGACGGCATGATGCCGTAGCCGTTCTGGTGGTGCTCGTTGACGCCGATGGCGTCGAAGCCGGCGGCGCCGGCGTATTCCAGCAGGTCGAGATAGGTGTTGTAGACCTCGTGGCTCTTCACCGGATCGAACAGGCGCGAGTCGATGTCCACCCACACCGAATGATGCGTCTCCCGGAAATCGTCCGGCAGATAGGGCCACGGCATCAGGTTGAACCAGGTGAATTTCATGGCGCGTCTCCGATTCCGAGAGTCTTGACGGCGAAATCCTTCACCCCCTTGTAGTCGGCCTTGCCGTTGGGGGCGCGCAAGGGGACTTCGGCGATGAGGATGCGTTTGGGCGTCTTGTAGCCGGCAAGCTGGGCGCGGACGTGTTCGCGCAGCGCCGCCTCGTCGAACTCGCCGCCGCTGGCGAGCGTGACGACGCCGGTGATGGCCTGGCCCCATTTGTCGTCCGGCACGCCCAGCACCAGCGCGTCCTCGACCGCGGGATGGGTCTTCAGCGCCTCCTCGACCTCCTCGGGGAAGACCTTCTCGCCGGCGGTGTTGATGCAGTTGTTGCCGCGGCCGAGCAGCGTGATGGCGCCGTTTTCGTCCACCCGCGCCCAGTCGCCGGGGATCGAGTAACGGACGTTCCCAATGGTGCGGAAGGTGCGCGCGGTCTTCTCCGGATCCTTGTAGTAGCCCGCGGGCAAGGGCCCGCCCAGCGCCACCAGCCCCGCCTTGCCGCTCCCGGCCGGGATCGGCCGGTCGTTCTCGTCGATGACGATGGCGTTCTCGAGCAACTGGAACGCGGCGGTCTGGGTCTCGCCATCCTTGTTCATGACGGAGGCGCCCATCCCCATCGCCTCGGTGGAGGCGAAACTGTCGGTCATGACGAGCTGCGGCATGTGGCGCAGGAGGCCGCGCTTGATCTCCACGCTCCACATGGCGCCGGAGGAGGTCATGGTCATCATCGAGGACAGGTCGTAGCGGCCCGGCGCCTCGTCCAGCGCCTGCAGCAGCGGCCGCGCGAACGGATCGCCGACGATGGAGATGCCCTGCACGCGGTTCTTCTCGACGGCCTGCCACAGCGCGTGCGGATCGAAATGGCGGTTGTCCACCGTCACCACCGTCCCGCCGGACAGCATGGCGGTGGAGGCGGAGACGAAGCCCGTGCCGTGCATCAGCGGGCAGGCTGGCAGCGACACCGGCCCCTGCCCCGCCGCCCTGATGCCGGCGGCGAATTGCGCGAGCGTGGCCGGCCGCATGCCGAGGGTGCGCTCCAGCCGGTTGTGCCACAGCGTGCAGAGATCGCCGTGGCGCCACATCACGCCCTTGGGCATGCCGGTGGTGCCGCCGGTGTAGATGAAGAGCATGTCGTCGGGCGAGCGCCTGATGTCGAGCCGCGAGCCGTCGCCCTCCTGCGCGAGATCCTCGTAGTCCTCCGCGTAGCCGGCGATGTCGCCGTCGCTGACCTCGATGAAGGTCCCGATGCCGGGCAGCCGGTCGCGGATCGCCGACACCGTGTCGCGGAATTCGCTGCCGTAGATCAGCGCCACCGCGTCGGAATTGTCGAGGATGTAGCGCACCTCCTCCGGCTTGTAGCGGTAGTTGATGTTCACATGCACCAGCCGCGCGCGATAGCAGGCGCCCAGCGCCTCGGTGTATTCGGGACAGTTGCGCAGGTAGAACGCGACCTTGTCGCCGGGCCTGGCGCCGCGCGCGATCAGCGCCCGCGCCACGCGGTTCATGCGCGGCGAGGCCTCGCCCCAGCTGACGCGCCGCCCGCCATGCACGAACGCCGCCGCATCGGGACGCACCGCGTCCGCGACGGCGTCCAGTATGTCGCCGTAGTTCCAAGGCATGTTTCCGGTCCCTGCGTTCTAATATCTTGTTGCGGTTACTTTCGCGCCGATGGGCCGGAAAAAACAACCCTCCCCTCGTGGGAGGGTCGAAAAAGCGAAGCTTTTTCGGGGAGGGGAGCCACGATGTCGACCGCTTCCCCCTCCCCGAAATTTGCTGCGCTTCGCTTGCAAATTGTCGACCCGCCCACGAGGGGCCGATTCAGGAAATCTCCGCCGTCATGCCCACCTGCCCCCTATCGTCGGTGGACCACAGGCGGTTGCCCGCTGCACACAAGTTGAGCACCCGCCCCGCGAAATGGGGCCGCCGTGCGCGGAACGCGAACGTCCTAGGCCGCACGCCCTGCCGCAGCGCCAGGTCCATGAGCAGCATCGCCGTGTACGGCCCCTGCACGACGAGGCCGGGATAGCCCTCCACGCCCGTCGTATAGTCGCGGTCGTAATGGATGCGGTGGGCGTTGAAGGTGAGCGCGGAGAAGCGGAAGAGTTGCGTCGCGTCGGGCGTCACCGACCGCGTGTGCTCCGGCTGCGGCATGGCGAGCGAGGATTTCGGCGCCTCGCCGGTCGCGGCGCGGTAGACGACATCGCGCTCTTCCTGCACGGCCGGCACGCCATCGGCCGAAATCTCATAGCGCTCGGTCACGAAAATCATGTCGCCGGACGCGCCGGACTTCTTCTCCGTCGCGACGGTTTCCGCGCGGCGCGTCATCGCCGCGCCGATGGCGATGGGCGCGAGGAATTCGACGCGGCTCCCCGCCCACATGCGCCGGGGCGGCAGCGCGCCGTCGCGTTTCGGGTGTCCGTCCGACCCCAGCTCTGACTGCCGCGCACCGTTGAGAAAGTAGAGCCAGTGCCCGAGCGGTGGGACGGTGTCACCCACCGGCGTATCGCGATTCAGCAGTGCGTTCATGCCCGCGAGCGGCACGGCCGCGGCGACATCTTGCAATGTCTCGGTGCGGCCAAGCCAGTCTCTGAGATTTCGCAGGTCGCCCATCACACCCTCGCTGTCATCCCCGGCGAGCGCGCTTTTCGCGCGCGAGGGAAGGGGACCCAGGTGGCACAAACAGCACCGGTGCAAATCGCACTATCTGGGTCCCCTTGCCTCGCGCTACGCGCTCGCCGGGGATGACAATGGGAGCGTGTGGATAGATCAAGCGAACCTCTCAAAACGACTTCGGCAGGCCCAGCACGTGCGTCGCGACGTGGCTGAGGATGAGGTTGGTCGAGATGGGGGCCACCTGGTAAAGCCGCGCCTCGCGGAATTTGCGCTCGATGTCGAACTCCTCCGCGAAGCCGAAGCCGCCATGGGTCTGGATGCACATGTCGGCTGCGAACCAGGCTGCCTCGCTGGCGAGAAGCTTGGCCATGTTGGCCTCGGTCCCGCACCGCTCGCCCGCATCGAACAGCGCGGCCGCCTTCCTCACCATCTCCGCCGCGGCCGACACGTTGACATAGGCCCGCGCGATGGGGAACTGCACGCCCTGGTTCTCGCCGATCGGCCGGCCGAACACCTCGCGCGCCTTCGCGTAGCCGGCGGCGCGGTCGATGAAGAACCGCCCGTCGCCGATGCTTTCGGACGCGATCAGGATGCGCTCCGCGTTCATGCCGTCGAGGATATAGCGGAAGCCGTTGCCCTCCTCGCCGACCAGGTTTTCGGCCGGCACGGCGAGATCGTCGAAGAAGAGCTCCGTGGTGGCATGGTTGATCATGGTGCGGATGGGCCGCACGGCGAGCCCCCTGCCCACGCTCTCGCGCAGGTCGACCAGCAGCACGCTCATGCCGTCGCTGGCTTTGGCCACCGCGTCGCGCGGCGCCGTGCGCGCCAGCAGCACCATCAGGTCGGAATGCTCCACCCGGCTGATCCAGATCTTCTGGCCGGACACGATGTAGCGGTTGCCTTCCCTGCGGGCGAAGGTGGTGATGCGCGTGGTGTCGGTGCCGCTGGTGGGCTCGGTGACGCCGAAGGCCTGCAGCCGCAATTCGCCCCTGGCGATGGCCGGAAGATACTTCGCCTTCTGCGCGGGCGATCCGTGCCTGAGGATCGTGCCCATGGTGTACATCTGCGCATGCGCCGCCCCGCCGTTGCAGCCGGAGCGATGGATCTCCTCCAGCACGGCGCAGGCCGCACCCAGCCCCAGCCCCGAGCCGCCATATTCCTCCGGGATCAGCACCGAAAGGAAGCCCTCGCGCGTCAGCGTGCGCACGAATTCGGTGGGGTATTCGCGGCCGCGGTCCAGCGCGCGCCAGTAGGCGCCGGGGAATTGCGCGCACAGCCTGCGCACGCTCTCGCGGATTTCGGGGAAGGAAGGATTGCGTTCTTCGATCATGGCGGCAGGATAGCGTCAAATGACATTCGAACCCAATCTCCCCTCGCTCGCCGCCCACAAGGTCCCCGAATGGTACGAGGACGCCAAGTTCGGCATCTTCATCCACTGGGGCATGTGGGCCATCCCCGCCTTCGCCAGCCGCTCCGGCTCGATCTCCGACGCCTTCCGCGACCATTACGACACCGCGGTGGCGCGCACGCCCTACACCGAATGGTACTGGAACGCGATCCGCGTGCCGGAGAGCGAAAGCGCGCGCCACCACCGCGAGGTCTGGCGCGATGCGCCCTACGAGAGCTTCCGCGAGCCGTTCCTCGAGGGCGTGAGGCAGTGGCGGCCCGCGGAATGGGCCGATCTCTTCGCCGCCGCCGGCGCGCGCTATGTCGTCTTCGTCACCAAGCATCACGACGGCTACTGCCTGTGGCCCAGCAAGGTGAAGAATCCCCATCAGGCGGACTGGACCTGCCCGCGCGACATCGTGGGCGAGCTGGCCGAGGCGGTGCGCGGGCGCGGCATGAAGTTCGGCGTCTACTATTCCGGCGGCATCGACTGGACGTTCAACCGCGAGCCGATCCGCACGCTGGCGGATTTCATGGCGTCCGCGCCGGGCGGCGACTATCCCGCCTATGCCGAGGCCCAGACGCGCGAGCTGATCGGACGCTACAGGCCGAGCGTGCTGTGGAACGACATCTCCTGGCCCGCGCGCCTGCCCGGGCAGCTTAAGCTCTTCGCGGATTACTACAACGCCGTGCCCGAAGGCGTGATCAACGATCGATGGATGCCCGTGAGCTGGCGCACGCGCATGCTGCGCTTCAAGGCGATGCGCAAGCGGCTCGACGCCGCGATCAGGAAGCGCCTGCAGGGACGCGACGCGCCCAGGGGCGTCACCCCGCCCAAGCCTCCGCATTTCGATTTCCGCACGCCGGAATACACGACCTTCCCCGACATCCAGCGCCGCAAATGGGAAGCGACGAAGGGCATGAGCCATTCCTTCGGCTTCAACCGCCGGGACACCGATGCCGACTACGAAAGCGTGGCGTCGCTGGTGCACGGCTTCATCGACACCGTATCGAAGAACGGCAACCTCCTGCTCAATGTCGGCCCGCGCGGCGAGGACGCGCGGATACCCGCCGAGCAGGTCGCCCGGCTCGAAGGCTTCGGCGCCTGGCTGAAGGCGAACGGCGAGGCGATCTACGGCACCCGCCCCTGGCTGCGCGCGGAGGCGCGGACGCCCGAGGGCGGGGACGTCCGTTACATGTCCAAGCCCGGCGCGCTCTACGTCCACCTGCTCGGCCGCCCGGCCGCCGGCGAACTCACGCTGGAGGATGTGCCCTCGCCGCGCGCCGTCACCCACCTGCCCACGGGCACCCCGGTGGCCTTCCAAGCCGCCGCCGGCTGCCTCCGCATTGCCCTTCCCGCTTCCGTTGACGGTTCCGGCGCGGCCCGCGCCCCTGCCGAGGCC
The DNA here is from genome assembly GCA_035499995.1 of Rhizomicrobium sp. Lineage (GTDB taxonomy): Bacteria > Pseudomonadota > Alphaproteobacteria > Micropepsales > Micropepsaceae > Rhizomicrobium. The sequence goes on from DATJXR010000022.1 coordinate 181,423, forward strand.
TTCCGCCTGGATTTGTGAATTTCCCCAATCATGCGCATTTTGTACTGTTATTACCCTGCTTTTTCCCAGAACGGTCGCCAGTGTCACACGCTGGTCGGGCACGCTTTGCGCATTTCCCGAACTATGCCCCTGACAAACCTGTCATCCCGGCCAGGCAATGCGCAAGCATCGCGCAGAGCCGGGACTCATCGTGACACCGCCTCAATGGGTCCCGGCTCGCGCTTCGCCTGGCCGGGACGACATCTGTATGTTGGGGCCAACGCCATCGGACTCTGCCCATGATCAAGAAACTCCTCATCGCCAACCGCGGCGAGATCGCCATCCGCATCGCGCGCAGCGCGGCCGAGATGAGCATCGCCACGGTCTCCGTCTTCTCGGAAGATGACGCGACCGCGCTCCACACCCGCAAGACCGACGAGTCGCGCGCCCTCCAGGGCAAGGGCGCCGCCGCCTATCTCGACATCGACGCGATCGTGGCCGCGGCGCGCGAGGCGGATTGCGACGCGGTGCATCCGGGCTACGGCTTCCTGTCGGAGAACGCGGCCTTCGCGCGGGCCTGCGCGGAGGCGGGCCTGGTGTTCGTGGGGCCCTCGCCCGAAACGCTGGCGCTGTTCGGCGACAAGGCGGCGGCGCGCGCGCTCGCGGCGAAGCACGCAGTGCCGGTGCTCGCCGGCACCGGGGTGGCGTCGCCGGCCGAGGTGGCGAAATTCCAGGCCAAGCATGGCGCCATCATGCTCAAGGCCGTGGCCGGCGGCGGCGGGCGCGGCATGCGCGTGGTGCGCGCGGCGGGCGAGCTCTCCCAGGCCTATGAGCGCTGCGCGTCGGAAGCCATGGCGGCCTTCGGCAACGACGCGCTTTATGCCGAGGAATATCTGGCCGGCGCGCGGCATATCGAGGTGCAGATCGCGGGCGACGGCACGGGCAAGTGCGTGCATCTGTGGGACCGCGAATGCTCGCTGCAGCGCCGCCACCAGAAGCTGATCGAGACCGCTCCCGTCACGGACGTTCCCGGCGCCGTGCGCGCGAAGCTGTTCGACGCCGCGGTGAGGCTTGCCGCGGCGGCCGGGTACAAGGGGCTCGGCACCGTCGAATTCCTGGTGGCGGGCGAGCATTTCGCGTTCATCGAGGCGAACGCGCGCCTGCAGGTCGAGCACACGGTGACGGAGGAGATCACCGGACTCGATCTCGTCCGCCTGCAGCTCGAGATCGCGGGCGGGCGCATGCTGGCCGGCTTCGAGGCGCCGGGCCCGCGCGGCGTGGCGCTGCAGGCGCGCATCAACATGGAGACCATGCTCGCGGACGGCACCGCCAAGCCCGCGGGCGGGGTGCTCGCGGCCTACGAGCCGCCGTCGGGCCGCGGCGTGCGCGTCGACGGCTACGGCTATGCCGGCTACGCCACCAACGTCCGCTTCGATTCCCTGCTGGCCAAGCTGGTGGTGCATGCGGGCTCGCTGGCGGAGGCCAAGAGCAAGGCCTATCGCGCGCTGTGCGAATTCCGCATCGCCGGCGTGCCCACCAACATCGCCTTCCTGCAGAACGTGCTGACCCACCCCGATCATGAAATCCACACCGGCTTCATCGAGGAGAATTTGCGCGCGCTGATCGGCGGCGAACATCGCAAGCTCTATGTCGAACAGGGCCGTGCCACGCGGCAGGCGGGCGCGAGGCTCGAGACCGACGATCCGCTGGCCGTGCTCGCCCACGGCAAGGCCGCGCAGGAAGGCGCCGAGATGCCCGACGAGCGCGACGCGCCGGAGGGCACGGAAGCCCTGCGCGCGCCGCTCCAGGGCACGATCGTGTCGCTGGCGGTGAAGCCCGGCCATGCCGTGCGCGCGGGCGAGCCGGTGCTGATCATGGAAGCCATGAAGATGGAGCACGTCATCGACGCCGACCGCTCCGGCATTCTGGCCGAATTCGCGGTGGCGCCGGGCGACACGGTGTTCGAGGGCGCGGCCCTCGCCTTCATCGCGGAAGGCGAAGTGGCGGCCGGCGAAGCGGCGAAGGACGCCGCCTTCGATCCGGATGCCGTCCGCCCCGATCTCGCCGAGCTCGAAAGGCGCCGCGGCTACCTGAAGGACGAGAACCGGACCGAAGCCGTCGCGCGCCGCCGCAAGACCAGGCAGCGCACCGTGCGGGAGAACATCGCGGATCTTTGCGATCCGGACTCCTTTACCGAATATGCCTCGCTGGTCGTGGCGGGGCGGCTCAGGCGCAATTCGATGCAGGAGCTGATCGAGCGCACCCCGGGCGACGGCCTGGTGATGGGGCTCGGCCGCGTCAACGGCCACGTCTTCCCCGACGAGCAGGCACGCATCGTCGCCATGGCCTACGACTACACCGTGCTCGCCGGCACGCAGGGCATGCGCAATCACCAGAAGAAGGACCGCATGCTGACCATCGCCGAGAAATGGCGATTGCCCATCGTGTTCTTCACCGAGGGCGGCGGCGGCCGGCCGGGCGACACCGACGGCATGAGCGCGGGCGGGCTCAATACCACCACCTTCATGCAGTTCGCGCGGCTTTCGGGCCTGGTACCGCTGGTCGGCATCAATTCCGGCTACTGCTTCGCGGGCAATGCGGCGCTGCTCGGCTGCTGCGACGTGATCATCGCCACGAAGAACTCCTCCATCGGCATGGGCGGTCCGGCGATGATCGAGGGCGGCGGCCTGGGCGTTTTCGCGCCCGGCGAAGTCGGCCCCGTGTCGGTGCAGGCCCCAAATGGCGTGATCGACGTGGTGGTGGAGGACGAGGCCGAAGCCGTCGCCGCCGCGAAGAAATATCTCTCCTACTTCCAGGGCGCCTTGCCGGAGTGGACCTGCGCCGACCAGCGGCGGCTGCGCGGCGCGATCCCCGAGAACCGCCTGCGCGTCTACGACGTCCGCAAGGTGATCGACCTGATCGCGGACACCGGTACGGTGCTCGAACTGCGCCGCCAGTTCGGCGTGGGCATGGTCACGGCCTTCGCGCGGGTGGAGGGCCGGCCGCTCGGCATCGTCGCCAACAATCCGCGCCACCTCGGCGGCGCCATCGACCGCGACGGCTCCGACAAGGCCGCGCGCTTCATGCAGCTCTGCGACGCCTACGACATCCCCATCCTCATGCTCTGCGACACGCCGGGCAACATGGTGGGGCCGGAAGCGGAGAAGACCGCGCTGGTGCGGCACAATTCCCGCCTGTTCGTGATCGGCGCCAATGTGAGCGTGCCGCTGTTCACGGTGATCCTGCGCAAGGGCTACGGGCTTGGCGCGCAGGGCATGGCGGGCGCGAGCTTCGTGGCGCCGTTCTTCTGCGTGTCATGGCCCACGGGCGAGTTCGGCGGCATGGGGCTCGAAGGCGCCGTCAAGCTCGGCTACCGGGGCGAGCTCGCCGCCATCGCCGATCCGGCGGAGCGCAAGAAGAAATTCGACCAGATGGTCGCCCAGATGTACGAACGCGGCAAAGCCATCAGCGCCGCGACGCTGTTCGAATTCGACGAGGTCATCGACCCGGCGGAGACGCGGGCGTGGATCACCGCCGGCTTGCGCGCCGTGCCACCGCCGCCCAAGCGGACGGGGAAGAAGCTGGCGTGGGTGGATGCGTGGTAAGTGTTTTCCTCCCCCGCGAGAGCGGGGGAGGTGGATTGCGAGCGGCAGCGCACAAGACGGAGGGGGTGTGTCCGCCGGCGAAAGCTGGTCCTTCACCACCGCCGTTCCCCCTCCACCGGCTTCGCCGGTCCCCCTCCACCGCTACGCAGGGGAGGAAGATCACGTGTGCCCCAGCACCGGGTGGGGCTTGTAGTGCTTCGACAATGCCTTCAGCTCGTCGTCGGTGAGCTTGAGCTCGGCGGCGGCGACGGCATCGTCCAGGTGGCTCATCTTGGAGGCGCCGATGATAGGTGACGTCACGCCCTTCTGGTGCAGCAGCCAGGCGAGCGCGATCTGTGCGTTGGGCACGCCGCGCGCTCTGGCGAGTTCGCTCACGCGGTCGACGGTGTCGAAATCGGTGTCCTGGTAGTACATGCGATGGGCGAATTCGTCGGATTTCGACCGCGCCGTTTCGCCCTTGTCCTGTTTGTGCCGGTTGCCGGCGAGGAATCCGCGCGCCAGCGGGCTCCACGGGATCACCGCGATCTTCTGGTCGCGGCACAAGGGCATCATCTCGCGCTCCTCCTCGCGATAGACGAGGTTGTAGTGGTTCTGCATCGAGACGAAACGCGACGCACCGCGCGCGTCCTGGAGGAACAGATATTTGGCGAATTGCCAGGCGAACATCGACGACGCGCCGATGTAGCGCGCCTTGCCGGCTTTCACCACGTCGTGGAGCGCGTCGATGGTCTCCTCGATCGGCGTCGTGGGATCGAAGCGGTGGATCTGGTAGAGGTCGACATAATCCATGCCGAGCCGCCTGAGCGAGTTGTCGATGCCGTGCATGATGTGCTTGCGCGACAGGCCGACCTCGTTGGGCGTCGGCCCCATCGGGCTGCACACCTTGGTGGCGACGACGATGCGCTCGCGCGACGGCGCGAGGTCCTTGAGCGCGCGGCCCAGCACCTCCTCGCTCGCGCCCAGCGAATAGACGTCGGCGGTGTCGAAGAAGTTGATGCCCTTGTCCAGCGCCGCCCTGATGAAGGGCCGGCTCTGCTCCTCGTCCAGCACCCAGTCGCGCCATTTGGGCGTGCCATAGGTCATGCAGCCGAGGCAGATCTTCGACACCTTGAGGCCGGTATTGCCGAAGCGGACGAGTTCCATGCGTTCCTCCATTGTCCTGGAAGCAAGCATAAGCACTCAAGCGCGCGCGCGATAGGACTCCGCGATGAGGAGCGCTGTGCCGGTGAGCGCGAGGTTCACCGCGTTCATGGTCCAGTTCAGGTGCGTCGTGGGATCGGCAACGAGGATCGGCAGATGCACGAGCAGCGCGAAGCTCGCGAACATGGCGAACAGCAGCCATGCCGCGGCCCGCGCCAGCACGCCGGAGAGGATCGCGAGGCCCGCCGCGACATGGCCGGCGCCCGTGGCATAGGCCCAGAAGATCTGATTGGGCGGAAGATATTTCGGCACCATCGCCGCCGTCGGCGCGGGATAGGCGAAATGCGCCGCGCCGAACGCCAACAGGCACATGCCGAACACGATGCGGGCGATGCGGATCAGGCGTTGCGAGGTTGCGGCATCGAGCGGCGCGCTGAAGGCGCAGGTGACGGCGCCGCCGACGACCAATGCGAGCTGCTCGGCGATGCCCGACCACGAGACCACTTCGCCGGGATGCGCCCCCGCGTCCGGCACATGGAGGAGGACATTCACGGCATAGAGCGCGGTCAGCAGCAGCGCACCGTAGGGCGCGGTGCGGCGCGGGAGCAGCATCACGCCGCCGATCAGGAACAAGGCGCCCGCGACATAGGCGAGCAGCGCGCGACCCGGCACGCCGGGCGGAACAGGCTGCCAGACCAACGCGAAATCGTCCCAATAGAGGCCGATCGCGCCCAAAGCGGCGGCGGCCATTGCGAAGACCCGGATGCCCCAATCGCCCACGGCGCGCTCCCCCCGGAAGCCGCGCCAGCCAAGGGCGGCGCGGGCGGGTGCGCCAATCAAAAGCGCGTCATCAGAATCCGAAGAACCTGGCGATGAGGCCGATGGTGCGGGCCCGGAATTTCAGCGGCGCGTCGCAGACCGCGAGCACGATGCAATCCTCGCCTTCATCCGCGATGGGGCGGTGATCGAGCGTGCCGTCGGCCGCCTGGAGGTCACCGCGCAGATAGTGCCCGGTCTGGTCGGTGTAGCCGCCGGTGAGGACGAGCGTGAGCTCTTCGCCTTTGTGCGTGTGCACGCCCACGCCGCGGCCCGGCCTGCTGCGGATGAGCCGCGCGGCGGTCTTTCCGCGTTTGAACAGCGGCTTGTAGGAAATGCCGCTGGACATGGAGGTCCAGCGCACTTCGCCGAGATCGCCGCCGAGATAGGAGCGCAGCGGCTCCGGCGCCGTCCAGTGCGCGCGCGCGCCGCTTGCCGGCTTGCGCCGCTCGGCAGGCGTGCCATCGAGCTTCGACAGCACCGATGCGAGCGCCCCGCCGGACAGCGCTTCGGGCGCGAGGTCTTCCAGCATCGCGCCACCGGCCGTCTCCATCCGCGCGACCTTCTGGCGGCAGGCGGGACAGAGCGCCAGATGCGTCGCCACGATCAGCGACAGCGCCTCGTCCGCCACGCCGCCGGCATGGGCGAGCAGGAATTCGTCCGAAGGATGATGGGTCGCGCTCATGGGGCGCCTCCACCGGTATCGGCCATGCTGACGCGGATATGCGCCATGGCGAGGCGCAGCCGCGACTTGACCGTGCCGAGCGGCAAGCCGAGCTCGGCGGCGATCTGGCTGTGCGGCTTGTCGGCGAAGAACGACATCCGGATCACCTGCGCCTGTTCCGGTGAAAGTTCCCTCAACGCCACGCGCAATTTCGCCTCGTCGTCTTCCCGCATCAGCCGCGTATCGGCGGCGGGCTCGGCCTGCGGCACCAGGGCCGGATCGCCGGGGTCGAAGTCGGGGCGGCGCTCGCGCCGGATCGCGTCGATGCGCAGATTGCGCGCGATGGTGAAGATCCAGGTCGCGGCGGACGCCTTGGCCGGGTCGAACAGCGGCGCCTTGCGCCAAAGGGTGAGCATCGCTTCCTGGGCGAGATCGTCGGCCAGCGCGGCGCCCGCGCCGAGCTTCAGCAGATAGGCCTTTATCCGCGGCGCGAAATGGCCGAACAGCGCCTCGAATGCGCCGCGGTCGCGGTGGGCGGCCACCGCCAGCACCAGCGCGTTGAGCCTCGCGGGCTCCGGTGTCGCGGTCTCGGTCATCCGCCCCTGCGCGATGTGACGGCGCGCGCGCTTGCGCCGCCCCGGGCTCCAGGAGGGGCTGACGGGCCAGGGACCGGCGGGCAACGCATGCGCCATCATAGCCGCAAATACGCACGCCGCGGCAGGGCGGATCAGCCCGGTCCGCCGCCTGATCCGCGCGGCGCCCGGGCTCGTATTCAGCCTGCCGACCGCTTCGGGAGAGCCAGCGTGAACAAGATCGAGCCGATGCCGCCGGGCGGAAGCTTCGCCGTCGTGGGGTCCGGCATCGCGGGCATGTCCGCGGCCTGGCTCCTCTCGCGCCGCCACCGGGTGACGCTGTTCGAGCGGGAGGCGCGCATCGGCGGCCACACCCACACCGTCGCGGCCGCCACGGCCGATGGCCGCGTGCCGGTCGACACCGGCTTCATCGTCTACAACGAGGCCAACTATCCGAACCTGACCGCGCTGTTCCGCACGCTGGGCGTCGAGACCGCGCCCAGCGACATGAGCTTCTCGGTGTCGCTCGACGCCGGCGCGCTGGAATACGCCGGCAGCCTGAAGGGCCTGCTGGCGCAGCCCGCCGCCCTCGCCCGCCGCGACTACTGGCGCATGATGTCCGATGCGCTGCGCTTCTACCGCGAGGCGCCGCGGATGCTGGCCCATCCCGGCGCGGCGCGGATGAGCCTCGGCGCCTACCTGCGCGCCAACGATTATTCCGACGCGTTCGCGCGACTGCATCTGCTGCCGATGGGCGCGGCGATCTGGTCTTCGTCCATCGGCGACATGCTGGACCATCCGGTCGCCGCGTTCGCGCGCTTCTTCGAGAATCACGGATTGTTCAAGCTGACCGGCCGGCCCCAATGGCGCACCGTCCGCAACGGCAGCATCGAATATGTCAGGCGCATCACGGCGCCGTTCGAGACCTGCACCGGCGCCGGTATCGCGGCGGTTGTCCGCGATGGCTCCGGGGTCGAAATCGCCGATGTGCGCGGCAACCGGCGGCGCTTCGAGGGCGTCGTGATCGCGGCGCCCGCCGACCGCGCCCTCGCCATGCTGGCGGCGCCGACCGGGGAGGAGCGCGCGCTGCTCGGCGCCTTCCGCTACCGGCCCAATCGGGTGGTGCTGCATGAAGACAGGACGCTTATGCCGAGGCGCCGCCGCGCCTGGGCGAGCTGGAACTATCTCGGCGCCAGCGGCGCGCCCGCCGATGCCGACCTCTGCGTGACCTACTGGATGAACCGCCTGCAGCCGCTCGCGACCCGAACCGATCTGTTCGTCACGCTCAATCCGCCCAGGATGCCGCGCGAGGACCGGACGCATGGCGTTTTCACCTGCGCCCATCCGGTGTTCGACTCCGGCGCGATCGAGGCGCAGACAAGGCTCTGGAGCCTGCAGGGCCGCAACCGCACCTGGTTCTGCGGCAGCTATTTCGGCTCCGGCTTCCACGAGGACGCGCTGCAATCGGGCCTCGCCGCGGCGGAGGACGCGGGCCAGGTGCGCCGCCCGTGGATCGTGCCGGACGAATCCGGGCGCATCGCCCGCGCGGCGCGAACCCTGGAGGCGGCGTGACGATGCACTCCGCGATCTACGAGGGTTACGTCGCGCATACGCGGATATTCCCGCGGCGCCACGCCTTCCGCTACAGGGTGTTCTCGCTGCTGCTCGATCTCGACGAGATCGACGCGCCCGGCCTGAGACTCTTCGGCCGCAACGGTTGCCGCCTCGCGAGCTTTCACGACGGCGATCACGGCGACGGCCGCCCGCTGCGCGAATGGGTGCGCGCCAGGCTGGCCGGGGCGGGAATCGAAGCCGATGGCCCCATCCGCGTGCTCTGCTACCCGCGCCTGTTCGGCTTCGTGTTCAATCCCCTCAGCGTGTGGTTCTGCCATCGCGGTGACGGCGCGCTCGCCGCCACGATCTACGAAGTGCACAACACCTTCGGCGAGCGCCACAGCTACGTGCTTGCGGCCGGGAGCGGCCCGGACGGCCTCCGCCAGGAATGCGGCAAGGCGTTCTACGTCTCGCCGTTCCTGTCGCAGGATTGCCGCTACGAATTCCGCGTCCGCCCGCCGGCGGAGGACGTGGTGATCGCCATCCGCGAGTCGGAGGGCGGCGCGCCGGTGCTCGATGCCTGTTTTGCGGGCAGGCGCAAGGCGTTGACGGACCGGAATCTCGCTCTTGCCCTGCTGCGCCACCCCCTGATGACGCTGAAGGTCGTGGCCGCCATCCACTATGAAGCCCTTCGTCTGTGGTTGAAGCGCGTGCCCGCCCATGCTCATCTGAAGACTGGCGCACCCCCGTAGGGAGGCTCACATGGTCGAGACCGCGTCACGTTCCCTGCCAGAGAAGGCAGAGGCGATCGCGCCGCCGTTCTGGGGCCGCGCCGTCATGCGCGCGACCAGCAACATCACCGAAGGCGAACTGGTCCTGCGCTTCGCCAATGGCGCGGAGCGCACCATCTCGGCCGCCCGCGACGGCGCCCGGGCCGTGCTCGACGTGGCCCGCGACCGGGTGTGGCGCCGGCTGATGCTGGGCGGCGAGATCGGCATCGCCGAAGCCTTCATGGACGGCGACTGGACGAGCCCGGACCTCGCCGCCGTCTTCGAATTCGCCGCCCGCAACACCGGGCGGCTCAAGGGCGCGCTGGCGGGGCTGGCGCCGCTGCAATGGATGAACATGCTGCGCCACCGGATGCGCGCCAACACCCGCGCCGGCAGCCGCCGCAACATCGCCGCGCATTACGACCTGGGCAACGCGTTCTATTCGCAATGGCTCGATCCCACCATGACCTATTCCTCGGCGGTGTTCGAGCGTGACGACATGAGCCTGGAGGACGCGCAGCGCAACAAGTGGCGCAAGCTCGCCGAGATGCTCGAACTCAGGCCCGGCATGCGCGTGCTCGAGATCGGCTGCGGCTGGGCCGGCTTCGCCATGTTCGCCGCGCGGGAGTATGGCGCGCACGTCACCGGCATCACCCTGTCGCACGAGCAGTATGCCTATGGCCGGAACGCCGTGAGCAAGGCGGGGCTGGCGGACCTGATCGACATCCAGCTCGTCGACTACCGCGACGTGGAAGGCCAGTTCGACCGCGTCGCCTCCATCGAGATGTTCGAGGCCGTGGGCGAGGAGCACTGGCCGGTGTATTTCGAAGTGGTGCGCGAGCGGCTGAAGCCCGGCGGCATCGCGGGCCTGCAGATCATCACCATCGACGATGGCCGCTTCGACAGCTATCGCCGGAGCGCGGACTTCATCCAGCTCTACATCTTCCCCGGCGGCATGCTGCCCTCGCCCGGCGCGCTGGAGCAGGCATCGGCGCGGCAGGGCCTCGGCTTCGAAACCGTGCGCACCTTCGCGCTGTCCTACGCGGAAACCCTCAGGCGCTGGCGCGAGACCTTCGACGCCCGCTGGCCCACCATCCAGCCGCTGGGCTTCGACGAGCGCTTCAAGCGCATGTGGGACTACTATCTGGCTTCCTGCGAGGGCGGATTTCGGGCAGGCTCCATCGATGTGGGTCAATTCCGGCTGACGCGTGCCTAGCTTCAGGTTCGCTCCCTTCGATCTCCCGCCCGGGGCCGAGGCGCTTCGGGGCGAGGTGCGCGCGTTCCTGCGCGAGTGGATGGGCGAGACCGCGCCGGCGCGGCGGGCGCTGTCGTGGTCCGGGTTCAACCCGGATTTCTCCAGGGCGCTGGGCGCGAAGGGCTGGATCGGGATGACCTGGCCCCGGAAGTACGGCGGTCACGAGCGATCTTATGTCGAGCGCTACGTCGTGCTCGAGGAGGCGCTGGCGGCCGGCGCGCCGGTGAGCGCCCACTGGGTGGCCGACCGGCAGAGCGGCCCGCTGCTCCTGCGTTTCGGCACCGAAGAGCAGCGCGAGAAGCTCCTGCCCGGCATGGCGCGGGGCGAGACCTATTTCTGCATCGGCATGAGCGAGCCGGGCGCGGGCTCCGACCTCGCCAACGTCCGCACCCGGGCGCGGCGCGGCAACGAAGGCTGGGTGGTCAACGGCCAGAAGATCTGGACCTCCAACGCCCAGAACGCGCACTACATGATCGCGCTGGTGCGCACCGGCGAGGATTCGTCGCGCCATGCGGGACTGACGCAGTTCCTGATCGACCTGAAGACGCCGGGCATCACCGTGCGGCCGATCGTCGACCTCGTCGGCCATTCGCACTTCAACGAAGTGTTCTTCGACGACGTGGTGGTGCCCGAGAGCATGATGATCGGCGGCGAAGGCGACGGCTGGCGCCAGGTCACCGCCGAGCTCGCCTATGAACGCAGCGGGCCGGAACGCTATCTTTCGAGCCTCCGGCTCTTCCTCGAATTCCTCCGCGCCGCCGGCGACAGCCCGTCCGAGGCGGAGCGATTGCTGATCGGCCGCTTCGTCTGCGAATTGTGGACGCTGCGGCAGATGTCCATCTCGGTCGCCGGGCAGCTCGCCGCCGGCGCGCAACCCGTCGTCGAGGCTTCGATCGTGAAGGATCTCGGCACCGGGCTGGAGCAGGAGATCCCGCGCGCCATCCAGGGCATCGCGCGGGAGGACATGGACCCCGCCCTGCCCGGCGCGTTCAACGACACGCTCTCCTATCTCCTGCAGATCTCGATGTCGTTCAGCCTGCGGGGCGGCACGCGGGAAATCCTCCGCGGCATCATCGCCCGCGACCTGGGGCTGCGCTGAGCATCCTCGTCACGGCGTGTAGGTCAGGCCGACCTCGAACGTGCGCGGCGGGCCGAGGCTCACCACTTCGCCCGGCGGCGGCAGGGAGGCGTTGGTGCTAGTCTCGCCGATGGCGACGTCCGCATTCGCGAGATTGTCGACGGCCGCGTAGACCGCCCAGTCCGGCTTGAAGAGCCAGGTGGCGCGGACGTCGACCACCAGCGCGGAGCCGAGCCGCAATGTGTTCTGGTCGTCCTCGAAGCGGCGGCTTTCCCAGCGGGCCAGCGCGTCGAAGCGCAGCGTGTCGAGCGGCGTCCAGGCGGCGGCGCCCGTGATCGTGGCAAGCGGAGCCTGCGCGGGCCGGTTGCCGTCGATCTGCGGATCGTGGATGGCGGTCCGCATGCGGGCGTCGGTGAGCGAGAACGCCCCGTCGAGCGCGAATGCTTCGGACAGCTTCCACGTCGCATCGCCCTCCAGGCCGAGCGCGTTCACGTCGCCGGCGTTCTGCCGCTGAAGCTGGTTGACGCCGACGGTGACGTTGGCGATGGCATCGTGCAGCCGGTTCCAGAAGGCGGTGACATGCCACTGGAACGCGCCGTCATCCCGGCCCCAGCCGATCTCCGTGCCGTAGAGCTTCTCCGGCTTCAGGCCGGCGTTGGCGGACGTCGTGACGTTGCCCACGCGGAACGGGCGATAGAGCTCGTTCAAGGTCGGCACGCGGAAGCCTTCATAGGCCGCGACACGCAGATATTGACCGTCCGCCAGATCGTAGCGGGCGCCGCCGCGGGCGGTGGGCACCAGGCCGCTGCGGCCGGCGAAGCCGGTGTCGACGGTGACGACGCCGGCCGGATGGGTGCTCTGCACCAGATGGCCCTGCGCCGTCGACCAGTAGTCGCCGCGCACGCCAAGGGTGAGGAGCCAGGGGCCACTCCCGTAAGCGCCCTCGCCATAGACGCCGCCGGCCGTTTCCATGCCGCCCGAGCGGCGGTTCATGGTGAAGGCCTGGAGCGCGGCGTTGTAGCTGAACAGCTCCTTGGACTGCCCGGCATCGAGCCGCAGGTCGCCGCCGGTCTCCCAGCGGAACGCGCCGTCGTTGCCGAGCAGGGCGGCATTGAACCCGTAGCCCAGCGCCGGGACCGCGTACTGGTCGTTGGCGGGCGTCGTCGTCCGATGAAGCGAATCCACGGAGACCGAGACGTTGCTGAACAGGCTGTCGATCGCCCAGCCCTGCAGCCGCCAGCCGAGACCGCCGCCCGCAGCCGGCCGCGCGAACGTCAGGCTCGCGATCTCGCCCGACGCTTCGGAGCGCGCGCCGATGAGCCCCGCGCCCCGGGCCTCGTCATAGTATTCGACGCGCGCCGATGCGGTGGCGCCGCCGCCGATCTCCATCTGCGCGCGCAGGCTGGCTTCGCCGTCGCCGAGCCAGACGTGATTGTCCGCCGGTCCGCGGCCGGGGGACCCGGCGAGGATCCAGCCGTCGGAGCGTTCGCCCGCGGCGCTGGCGAACAGATCCACCTTGCCGATCCGGGCACCCGCCGAGGCGCCGCCGCGATAGGTCCCGAGCGTGCCGGCGGACAGATCGGCGGTCGCGACGCCGTCGGTGGTGTCGCGCTCGCTGAGCAATATGGTGCCGGTGAGCGCGCCCTCGCCGTAGGGCCCGGCGCCGGCGCCGCGCACGATGTCCACGGCCGAAATGTCCTCCTGTGGCAGGGCGCTCCAGATCACCCAGCCGCCGAACGGATCGTTGACGGGCACGCCGTCCAGCATCACCAGCGCCCGGCCGGCGCCGGAGGGGGCGATGTTGCGCAGCGAGATTCCCTCCGTCGTCGCGTTGGAATTCAGGCTGGTCGAGCGGCGGAACAGCGATACGCCGGGCACCTGCTCCAGCGCCGCGTCGATCTGATCGAATTGGGCGAGCTGGGCGCTGTCCAGCGAGGTTTCGGCGAAAGCGCCGCCGCCGACGGGCTCGGGCAGCCGCGCCGCCGTCACCCAGACGGTCTCGACCTGCGCGCAGGCCGCGCCGGTCCACAAGGCCAGAAGTGTGGAAATCGCCAGGCGCAACGCACGAACGGACATAAAGCCTCCGAAGGATTCCGCCATCATCATAGCCCAGGAGCCGTCACGAAAGCGTGGCAGGGATGTTTCAGGTCCGCCGTCAACGCTAGAGTGCCGTCGCCATCCTGGGAGGGACATCATGAAAAGCCTGTTCATCGCGGCGGCCATACTGGGCCTTGCCGCCGCCGCCGCGCCCGCCGCCGCGAAGACGCCCGCCTACATCGCAGCCGCCATCGCGAACAAGAACCGCCCGGCGGAAGACGTCGCCCGCGACGCCGACCGCAAGCCCGCCGAGATGATGGAATTCGCCGGCATCAGACCCGGCATGAAGGTCGTCGATCTCATTCCCGGCAAGGGCTATTTCTCGCGCCTGTTCGCCGCCGCGGTGGCGCCGTACGGCTGGGTGTACGCCTTCGAGCCGACCGAGTTCGACGCGGTCTACGCCAAGCACAACATCCCGGTGCCGGCCGGCGGCGACCCCAACTATCCGGATTTCAATTTCATCCACCAGTCGATCACCAAGTTCGTGCTGCCGGAGCAGGTCGACATCGTGTGGACCTCGCAGAACTATCACGACCTGCACGACAAGTTCACCGGGCCGGTCGATCTGGCCGTCGCCAACAAGGCGATCTTCAACGCCCTGAAACCGGGCGGCTATTACATCGTGCTCGACCACGCCGCCGAGAAGGGCTCCGGCCTGCGCGACACCGACACGCTGCACCGCATCGACCCCGCGGCGGTGAAGCAGGAGGTCGAGGCGGCGGGCTTCAAGTTCGTGGGCGAGAGCAAGGTGCTGCGCAATCCCAGGGACCCGCACACCGCGCTCGTTTTCGACAAGTCGATTCGCGGGCACACCGACCAGTTCATCTTCAAGTTCCAGAAACCGAAGAAATAGGCCCGGGCGGGCCGGAAACGGACGCTTCCAGTCGTTTTCGGCCCAACCTGTCGCTTGCGCCCAAGAAGGGGACGGCGGCGGGGCACTATCAGTCGAGCCGCGCTCCGGAATTCCGGTGCCTAGCGCCGAGGCCCCAACCCCCTTCGCGCGAACGCACCGGGTTCCGGGGCGTCTTTTTTTTGAATCGGGAGATCCAGCCATGACGACGATGACGACGGCCAATCTGGTGGTGAACGGCGACGCCGAGACCGGCGCGCAGGCAGCCGACTTCAGCAGCACCGACGCGCCGGCCGGCTGGACGGTCACCGGCAGCTTCACCCAGGTGCAATATGCCGCCGGCGGGCCCAGCGACCTCAATGCCGCCGACGGCGCCGCCGTGTATGGCGGCAACGGCTATTTCGCGGGGGGCGTGAGCAGCGGCCTCGCCACGGCGTTCCAGACAATCGACGTCGGCGCCTACGCCTCCGCCATCGACGCGGGCACGCTCAACTTCGACGCGAGCGGCGACTTCGGCGGCTACCTCTCCCAGAACGACAACATGGTCCTCAACCTCACCTTCTACGCCGCCGACGGCGCGACCTCGCTCGGCACCGTCAGCGTGGGCGGCGTGAACGCGACCGACCGGGGCGGCGCGACGGAACTCCTGTACGAGGAGGCGAGCGGCGCGATTCCCGGCGGCACGCGCTTCATCAAGGTCGAGCTCGACGCCACCCGCACCGACGGCAGCTACAATGACGGCTATGCCGACAACATCTCGCTCGTGCTCACCGGCGCGAACGTTCCGGGCGGCGCGGTGCTGGTGAACGCGACGCACGATTTCTCTTCCGACACGATGCCCAAGAGCAACGGCATCGCCTTCGTGACGTCCGCCCCCGCCACGGCAACCTTCATCGCCAACGACTTCGCGCCCAGCCGCATCAGCCACGGCGCCGTCATCACCGGCGACCACGATCCCGACACGCTGGTGGTGAAGACGGCAAATGCGTTCGACGCTTCGGGCTTCACCTTCTCGGACTGGACGAGCGGCGTGGACTCCTTTCAGATCGACGGCACCAAGAACGGCGACACCATCACCGGCGCCGGCGTGGACGACCGCATCGCCGCCGGCGACGGCAACGACACCATCGTCCTCTCCTCCGGCGGCAACGACGTGGTGAACGGCGGCGCGGGCGACGACGTGATCATGTTCGGCAACGCGCTGACCGCCGCCGACCGGGTCGACGGCTCGACCGGGACCGACACTGTCGACCTCGCCGGCGACTACTCCGCAGGCCTCAACTTCGCCAAGGCCACGATCAAGAACGTCGAGAACCTCGTGCTCAATGCCGGCTTCTCCTACAAGCTCGCGACCCATGACGGCAACGTCGCGGCCGGCGCGACGCTCAACGTCGACGGCGCCAATCTCGGCGCCAGCGACACGCTCAGCTTCAACGGCTCGCATGAGACCGATGGGCGGTTCACGATCTCGGGCGGCCAGGGCAACGATACGCTGACCGGCGGCGCGCAGGGCGACACCATCTCGGGCGGCGTTGGCGCCGATACGCTCAAGGGCGGCGGCGGCGCGGACGTGTTCAGGTATTTCGCCGTGGGCGAATCCACCGGCGTGAACCACGACACGATCCTGGACTTCGACACCTCCGCCGACACCATCGACATCGGCGGCCTCGGCGTATCGGTCGGCGCGATGGACGCGACCATCGCCAGCGGCAAGCTCATCGCCAACAATTTCGACGCCACCCTCGCCGCCGCGGTAAAGGCCTCGACGCTTCACGCGCACGACGCGGTGCTGTTCACGCCGGACGTCGGTGGCCTTGCCGGCCACACGTTCCTGGTGGTCGATGTCAACGGCACGGCCGGTTATCAGGCCGGGCAGGACCTGGTGATCGACCTCGGCACGGGCAACATGTCCGGCTTCAGCGTGGCCAACATCACCGGCTGACGGCGCGTATCCGCATGCCGGCTTCAAATCCCGGCGCCCAGATCGACGAACACCTCCGCGAGACCGCGCGCCGGCTGGGTCTGCGGCGACGACAGCTCCTCGACCAGGCGGTCGACCTGCGCGGCGACTTCCGGCACCGCCGTGATCTCCCACCAGGCGGGACGCGTCGGCGGGCCGAGCGCGAAGAGCCAGGTCGAGGCCCGGCCGGAATTGTCCCGCGCCGCGCAATCCTCGGTCTCGAGTCCGAGCCCGAGCGCATCGGGCGCGATGTCGCCGCGCCGCCTCAGGTCCGCGACCAGGGGTGTCGCGATCCGCGACAGGTCGCCGTTGGGCCCGGTGCAGTTGATGACATGCCGGGCGAAGACGGAACGTCCGCGCGGCAGCAGGACGTCCACGCCGCCGTCCACCGCCCGGTAGCCCGCGACGCGGCCGGCCGACACCGTCAACTGGCCGCGATCGATCAGCACCTGGAGCATCGCCGCGACCTTGGGCGGCATGCGGCTGCGATGCACGTCCCAGCGGGCGCGGGCGTGGCGCAGGAACTGCCGGCGCTGCTTTTCCGCCCACGCATCCCAGAGCTGCGCGATGTTGGGCCTCACCGCATCGATCACCCGTTGCCAGGGGATGCCGCGCGCCTCCGCTTTCCTCGCTGCCGCGCGAATGTCGCGCATCAGCGCCAGCGGCGTGCCCGGCCTGGCGAACGGCTCCCATTCGCCGCCCGCCTTATGCACCAGCGGCAGAAGCCCGTGGCGGGAGATGGCGTGCAGCGGCCCGGCGTGGCCGTCTTCGGCCAGCTTCAGCGCGATGTCCACCATGGTCTGCCCGCTGCCGATCATGGCGACGGGCGCGTCCGGCGCGATGCCGTCGAGCGCACCCCTGGCCCAGGGATCGGGGATCCAATCCGGCGTGTCGTAGAACCAGCCGTCCTTCACCGGCGGCGGCCGCGGCGGCAGGTTGCCCAGCGCCAGAACCACGATGTCGGCCCTGATCTCGCGGCCGTCCTCCAGCAGCAGCCCGCGCGCCGGCGGATCGAGCACCCGGACCGCCTGCCCGCGCAGCAGCGCGAGACCTTTCGTGCCGCCATGCGACAACCCATCGGCCAGGCATGCTTCCATGTAGTCGCCGAACGAGCGGCGCGTCACGAAGGCTGCCCCCGCTTCGCCGCCGCTTTCGGCCAGCGCTTCGGCGAGGACGTCCGGCTGCTTCGCGCGCAGCCAGTCCGCGAAGCCCGGCACGAGGCCGAGTTCCATGCGCGGGATCGGCACGTTCAGGTAGTGGCAGGGCGCGCACGCGCCATAAGCGAGGCCGCGGCCATGGCGATGGGCGTGCTCGATGAGGAGCACCCGCCAGTCCGGCTGCGCCGCGCTCAGCTTGAGCGCGAACAGGCTGCCCGTGAATCCGCCGCCCACCACGGCGACGGTCATGGGCTTGCGCGACGGGGGCCGGACGGTCATGCAATCGCGATTCGATGCTTCGCGAGACGCTCGTAGCACGGGCGCGCGGCGTCCGCGATGCGCCGCAGTTCGCCGCCCAGCGCGGCTTTCGGCACGATGCGCGGCGTGCCGAATCCCGTCGAGCGCTCGACCGCGTCGTACCACGCCGGGGCCCATACGCCGTCGCTGGCGCGCCGGCCCGGCGGCCAGCTCAGCATCCGCTCCGAAAACGGGATGCCGAGCGCGGCGCAGAGCGCGGTCAGCGCCGCCTTTGGACCGGCGAGCACATCCGACGATGCGATGACGGGCGGCGCATGGCCGAGGCGGTCCGCCTCCCGGTCGAACAATTCCGCCTGCTGGACGAAGCCGATGTCGTCCAGCGTCACCTGCGCGCGCTTCTCGGCATAGGACGACAGCACCTCCTCCGGCGCGCGGATCAGGAAGGCGTTGCGGCAGCGGCCGATCCAGTCGCGCCCGAACTGCGGCAGCATGTGGTGGGTCATGTGCTTCTGGTACCAGATGGGGCGTCCGCCGGGGACGGGGCCCAGTATCCGCGTCACGACTTCGCGCCAGTCCGTCGGCTGCGATGCGAGAACCTCTTCCCGCAGGGGGTGATCGATGCCTGTCGCCGCCAGGAAGGCGGCGTAGAACGGCTCGTCGGTCACCGCGGTGTCGTCGCGGTTCTCGAAGCTGCGCATCATGGCGGTCGAGATGTTTCGCGGCCCGGACCACATCGCGATGCGGATGGGCTCAGCGGCTGCGGGCGGCATCGTCGTCCTTCAGCTTCGCGTAAAGCGCGCGCAACCTGCCGGTCAGCGGCCCCGGCAGCGCGGCGGGCAGCACGCGCCCGTCGATCTCGCACACGGGCGTGATGCCGCCGAAGGTGCCGGTCACGAAGGCTTCATCGGCCCGCAGAAGATCGGCAGGTGGATAGTCGTCGATGACGATCGGGATGCCGTTGTCGCGGCAAAGGCCAATCACGTTGCCACGGGTGATGCCATTGAAGCAGTACTCGCCGGACGACGTGCGCACCTCGCCATGCTTCACCCAGAAGAAATTGGTCGCGTTGCAGCTCGAGATGTTGCCACGCGGATCCAGCATCAGCGCCTCGTCCGCGCCCCTGTCGATCACGTCGAGCAGCGCCCGGACGAGGTTCAGGCGGCTGTGCGAATTGAGCCGCATGTCGAACATGTTCGCCGGTGTGCACAGGATCGACGAGGTGGCGAGCTTCAATCCCCGGGCAACGATCTCCGCGCTCGGCTCCTTGTACTCGGCGACGATCACCATGGTGGCGGTCCCCAGCGCGTTGCGCGGGTCCTGGTTGACGGTCTTCTTCACGCCGCGGGTGGCCATCAGGCGGATGTGGACGCCGGTCTCCATGCCGTTGGCGGCGACGGTTTCGCGCAAGGCGGCAGAAATATCGTCCCGCGACTTTCCAAGGTCGAGCGCGATCGCCTTCGCACCTGCGAAAAGCCGGTCGAGATGGGCGTCGAGAAAGGCAAAGCCGCCCTTGTGGAGGCGGATGCCTTCCCACACACCGTCCCCCAGCACGAAACCGGCGTCGAAGATCGAGACTTTCGCCTCGTCGCGCGGCACCAGCCGGCCATTGAGCCACACCTTGACGCGCGCGTTGCGGGGGTCGGCGGCGAAGTCCTGGCTACCGGGCATGGCACGATCCGAGGGGCATGGCGGCAAGCTTATGGGCAAGGCTGCCATGCGGCAATCGCGGCTTTGCGCCGAGCTTGCCCTGCTTATAGGGTCGTGCGCAGAGCGCGAAAAAAGACCTTGGGGGAGACATGTCGCGATTCGCCCTGCTTGCATCCGTCTGCATCCTGTCCTGCGCCGCGGCCTACGGCGCCGCTCCGGACCAGGCCGCGCTGGAACGCCGTTTCGACGCCTCGATCAGCTCCAGCGAAATGCGCGACTGGGACAAGCTGATGTCGGCGGAGCCCAACCACGTCGGCACCGCGCACGACAAGGCCAACGCCGAATGGGAGCTCGCCCAGTTCAAGAAGTTCGGCTGGGACGCGCATATCGAGACCTTCGAGGTGCTCTACCCCACGCCCATCAGCGAGACGGCGGAGCTGCTCGGCGCCGAGCCGTACACGGTGATGCTCCAGGAGCCGCCGATCCCCGGCGACAGCAGCGCGACGGCGAAGACGCCCGCGCTTCCCGCCTATCTTGCCTATCAGGGCGACGGCGACGTGACCGCGCCACTGGTCTACGTCAATTACGGCATGCCCGACGACTACAAGGCGCTGCAGCGCATGGGCGTCAGCGTCAAGGGCAAGATCGTCATCGCGCGCTACGGTGCGGGCTGGCGCGGCCTCAAGCCCAAGCTCGCCTATGAGCACGGCGCGATGGGCTGCCTGATCTACTCCGATCCCGCCGACGACGGCTACGCGGTCGAATCCGTCTATCCCGAAGGCCCGGCGCGTCCGGCGCATGGAATCCAGCGCGGCTCCGTGGAGGACATGACGCTCTATGCCGGCGATCCGCTTACGCCGGGCGTGGGCGCGACGGCAAACGCCAATCGGCTGACGCGCGAAACCTCGCCCGTGATCCTGAAGATCCCCGCGCTTCCCATCTCCTACGCCGACGCGCAGGTGCTGCTCGCGGACATGAGCGGCCAGCCCGTGCCGGCGGGCTGGCGCGGCGCGCTGCCGATCACCTATCGCGTGGGCCCGAGCAGGGCGCCGTTCCACCTCGCGGCGAAATCCGACTGGAGCCTGAAGACGCTCTACGACGTCGTCGCCATGATGAAGGGCTCTACGCGGCCGGACGAATGGGTGATCCGCGGCAACCATCACGACGGCTGGGTGTTCGGCGCCAACGATCCGCTCTCCGGCCAGGTGGCGCTGCTGGAGGAGGCCAAGGCCATCGGCGAGCTCGCCAGGACCGGCTGGCGGCCCGCGCGCACCATCGTCTATCTGAGCTGGGACGGCGAGGAGCCGGGCCTGCTGGGCTCGACGGAGTGGGCGGAAACCCACGCGGCGGAACTGAAATCCAAGGCGATCCTCTATCTGAACACCGACAGCAATGGCCGCGGCTTCTTCAGCGCCGGCGGCAATCACGACCTGGCGCAACTCGTCACGGGTGCCGCGAACGACGTCACCGATCCGGAGACCCATGTCAGCGTCGCGGCGCGCATGCGCGCGCATATCCGGGTGCAGGCGCTGTCGCCCAGTTCGCACGATCCGGGCGCCGTCGCGCGCCTGAAAGAAGACGCCAGGCTCGCCGCCGATCCCAGGCACGACCTGCCGCTCGACCCGCTGGGCTCGGGCTCCGACTATTCCGCGTTCCTCGAGCATCTGGGCATTCCTTCGCTCAATCTCGAATTCGGGGGCGAAGGCTCGAGCGGGGGCGTCTATCACTCCCGCTACGACACCTTCGAGCATTACGACCGCTTCGGCGATCCGGGCTTCGTCTACGAGGCCGTGCTGGCCAAGACCGTGGGCCGCATCATCCTGCGCGCCGCGGACAGCGACCTGCCGGTTCAGCACGCCGGCGACTTCGCCGAGACCATGGCGAGCTACGTCGCCGAGCTGAAGAAGTTGGCCGACGACAGGCGCCAGGCGCAGGTGATCCAGGCCAGGCTGCTCGCCGACAAGGCCTTCCAGCTCGACGCCGATCCCACCAAGTCCAGCGGCAATCCGGATGCGCTCCTGGCCGTGCCGAAGTTCGACTTCGCCCCGCTCGACAAGGCGGTGACCAGGCTCAGGGCCAGCGCCGCCGCCTACGACGACGCCTTCACCAGGAACGCCGCGAAGCTTGCGCCCGGCCGGCGCGCCCAGCTCATGGCCGCGATGCAATCGCTCGACCAGACGCTGGCGCCCGACAAGGTGGGCCTGCCCGGCCGGCCCTGGTTCGAGAACCTGATCTACGCGCCCGGAAGGCTGACCGGCTACGGCGCCAAGACGCTGCCCGGCGTGCGCGAGGGCATCGAGGACCAGGACTTCGCCAACGCGGCCAAATACATCCCCATCACCGCATCCGCCCTCGACGCCTACAGCGCCCGGCTCGACCAGGCGACGAAGGTGCTGAACGGCAATTGACGCGCCGCTAAATTTGCACGCGGGAAATCAACCGGTTGTTCAGCGCGAGCGGCGTTTCCTGCGCCCATGGCCCTCGCCGTCCTGATCGACGCCGACAACGTCTCCGCATGCATCGCGGACGGCCTGTTCGCCACGATCGGCGCCCTCGGCAGGATCGGGCTGCGCCGGATGTACGGCGATTTCCGCGAAGCGCGGCTCAAGCCATGGACGGTGGCGGCGGCGCGTCATCGCATCCGCCGCCGCCAGGCGCCGCGTATCGGAAGCAACGCCAGCGACTTCGCGCTCTATCTCGATGCGGACGCGCTGCTTCGCGGCCGGACCTTCGACGGATTCTGCCTGGTGTCGTCCGACGGCGATTTCGCCGCGCTCGCGGCCCATATCCGCAACGCCGGCGCGGCGGCCTACGGCTTCGGCGAAGCGAAGACGCCGGCCTCGTTGCGCAATGCCTGCACCCGTTTCTTCCGGACAGAACCGATGCGAGCCGGCGCCGCAAGGAAATTCATGCAGCCTGCCTGAACGCGCGCCGCGGCCAGAGCGCAGACAGCGCCATTTCGATTTCGCGCGCCGACGTCATTCTGCACAACGCCGATCTCGCGGTTCGGCGCGCTTCGGTCGACCGGGGCCAGGGTGCCTGTTCGACGTACCAGCCCAGGTGCTTACGGAAGATCTTCACGCCGTGATGGTCGCCATAGAAGCGGATGCTGTCCGCCAGGTGATCGAGGACGATGGCGAGACGCTCCTCAGGACCGGGTTCGCCTGCTTCGTCGCCGCTCGCCGAACGGTTTGCCAGCGCGCGGTCGATGGCCGCCGCGATCCACGGCCTTCCATAGGCGCCGCGGGCGATCATCACGGCGTCGGCGCCGGATTGCGCGAGGGCCGCGCGCGCGGAAGCGGCGTCCACGATGTCGCCGTTGACGATCACCGGGATCGAGACGGCGCGCCTGACCTCGGCCACCGCGCGCCAGTCCGCCGCGCCCTTGTAGAATTGCTGGCGCGTGCGGCCATGCACCGTGATCGCCTTCACGCCGCGACGTTGCGCGATCGCGGCCAGCTCGGGCGCGTTGCGCGAGGCATCGTCCCAGCCCAGCCGCATCTTGAGCGTCACGGGCCGCGAGGTCGCGTTCACGCAGGCCTCGACGATCCGCTCCGCCAGCTCGAGATCGCGCATCAGCGCGGAGCCGGACAATCCGCCCGTCACCTCCTTGGCCGGGCAACCCATGTTGAGGTCGACGATGTGCGCGCCGGCAGCCTCCGCGAGCCGGGCGCCTTGCGCGATCCAGTGCGGCGAGCGGCCGACCAGCTGGATCACCATCAGCGGCAGGCCCTCGCCCACCGCCGCGCGGCGCACCACGTCGGGCCGCCCCGCCGCGAAGCTCTCGCACGCCACCATTTCGGTCGCGACATAGGCCGCGCCGGCGCGCGAGGCGGCGAGACGGAACGGCAGGTCCGACACCCCGGTCATCGGCGCGACCAGCACGCGGCCGGGAATAGGGACGCCGCCGATGTCGAAGCCGCGCGTCATGCCGTGCTCACGGCGCCGCCGGCGTGACCTGGATCAGCTTCATGTCGAAGACCAGCGTCTGGTTCGGCGGGATCACGCCGTTGCCCGCCCCGCGCTCGCCATAGGCGAGGTTGGATGGGATCACGAGCTCCCACTCGTCGCCCTCGTGCATGCGCCTGAGCGCCTCGACCCAGCCGCGGATCAGCCCGCCCGCCTGGAAATGTGCCGCCTGGCCCACCGGGGTCTGGTCGAAGACGTGGCCGTTGATGAGCCAGCCCTTGTAGACGACGGTCACCTGGTCCATCGGGCTGCGGATCGCCGCGCCGCCGCCCTTGGCGATCACACGATACTGCAGCCCGTCCGGCAGCACCTTCACGCCGGGGCGATGGGGATTGTCCGCCAGGAACTTCTTGTTGGAGTCGGCCGACAGCGTGTAGTTGCTGATCATCTGGGCTTGCGCCGCGGCGGTGAGCGCGAGTGAAACCACCAGGGCGGCTGCGATGCGCGCGAACATGGCTCTATCCTTTCCAGAAATCGGAGGGCCTGCCGCCCGAAGCGGCGCAGCCGCGTGGGATGGCGGACAGGGAGGGATTCGAACCCCCGGTACCCTTGCGAGTACGCCGCATTTCGAGTGCGGTGCTTTCAACCGCTCAGCCACCTGTCCGCGGGGCGCGGGACCATATCCGCACCCCTTGGGGGCCGCAAGCGCACACGGATTCAGCTTTGGCCCGCGAGCCAATCGACCGACGCCG
>DATJXR010000023.1:0-58856 GCA_035499995.1 Rhizomicrobium sp.
CACCGTGTTCTGCCAGGTGTCGGTCGTCACCTTCGTGACATCGGGCGCCTGCGCCCCCGGCGGCGTGGTCGCGACCGTGACGGTGCCGACATTGCCGTAGCCGTCGTAGTTCCGGTAGTCGGTCTCGACAGTGGGAAGCAGCGGCCCCTGCACGCCGGGCGTCGCCCCAAGCTCCCAGCTCTGCACCAGCGTGCGGCAGAGATAGACGTGATACACCGGCCCCGCGGGCTGGCCGGAGCAGTCGCTGCCCGTGCCGTTCGAGAAGGTGTTGGCGGTCTGGCTGATCACCGCGCCGTTGGCCACCCTGGTCTGCGACAGCACCATGCCGGTGAAGGGGAACTGGGTGGCGTAGCTGGTGGTCTGCACCACGCCGGTCTCCAGATCCGTCACCGTCATCTGCGAGAAGCCCTCGAACCCGCGTCCCGACAGGTCCGCCCGCGCGCCGGCATAGGCGTAGGACGAGCTGTAGCAATTGGCGTTGTTGGAGACCGAGCAGGACTGGATGCCATTGTTCGAATCCACGCGCGACACCACATACATCGGCCCGTCGATGTCCTGCGTGGGCCAGGAATCGCCGCACTGGTAGGTGCCCGGAGGGGCGTTCGGGCACTTGGTGTAGAGCGGCGCGTTCCGGTTCAGCCGGTCGTAGGTCACGTAGGTGCCGATGCCGATGCCGTTGGAGACCGCGCTGATCAGCTCGGGCGTGTAGTCGAGGACCAGCACGGTGTCGTCGCGCCCGCCGCCGGCATTCTGCACCCAGAGATCGGACGCGCCGTCGTTGTTCCAGTCGCTCGCGGTGGCGCTGACGGTGTCGTCGCCCGACGGAATCCTGTAGGTCGCGGCTTCGACGAAGCCCGCGCCGGTCGACAGATAGATCATCACCTGCGGATAGGTGGCGCCGCCATTGTGGGGCACCAGCGCGATGTCCGTCTTCCCGTCGGCGTTGAAATCTCCGGTGACGATGGAATACTGGGTCATGTCCATCGGGTATGCGCCCTGCATGAACGCGATGGGCACGCCCATCAGCCCGGTGCCGGTCGACAGGTAGATGTATGCGTTCTGGTCCGCTTCGGTGAGCAGCACGTCCGTCTTGCCGTCGCCGTTGAAATCGCCGGTGGTGATGACGTGATTGGCGTCCGCCGCCCAGTCGCCGAACGGCAGGGAATAGACGGTCACGGCCGGATTGCAGAAATAGACGATCTCGTTATAGGCGGAGAGATCGTGGTTCTGCACCAGAAGATCGGTGCAGCCGTCGCCGTCATAGTCGCCCGCGTAGAGAAACGAGTCGTCGTCATGCAGGTCGTAGCCTATCGGCGGCCCGGCCGTGAATGTGCCGTCGCCCACGCTGTGCAGGACATATGCGTTCTGCGAAACGCCGTCGATCTGCTCGAAGATGTCGACCCGGCCGTCGCCGTCGAAGTCCCCCAGCACGGCCATGCCGCCCGCGGTCTTGTCGTAAAGGCGCGAACCGGCGTTCACGGTCCTGAAATGCGCCGGGCCGTCCTCGGAGAGGATGTAATACTGGTTCTCGGCGTCGTGATCGTGGTCCTGCTCGAAGATGTCGGTGATGCCGTCGGCATTGAAGTCGAACAGCGCGGTGAGGCCGCCATAAAGCGTCGCCGGACCGCTGCAATCGGCCGGCACGCCGGGATTGTAGGCGGGATCGTAGGTGATGCTGGCGCCGGTCGCGGTATAGTCGTAGCCGTCGCCGGTTCCGCGATAGATGTCGCCCGTGCCCGGACAAATATCGTCCTGGTTTTCGATCAGCGCCAGATCGGCGATCCCGTCGCCGTCGAAGTCCGCGACGAACCGGTTCGGCTTGATCGTGAGCCTCTGTGTCCCATTGAGCGGCTGCGTGAGATCGGCCGTCGAATGCGCGGTATAGCCGATCTGGTCGCGCGATCCTTGCCAGGTGAAAGACGTGGGCGCCAGGCAACCCGCGCCGGGCTGGTCGCTGGTGCACTGGGTGACGTTGACGAGCTCATCGTGCTCGTCGCTGAAGCTGGCATACTGGTACGCCAGCCGGTAGTCGCTGACTTCCGCGGCACCCGCGTATGTCGTGACATGCGTCAGCAGAAGCGTGTTGGTGACGAACGCGCCCGCCTGGAAGCCGAGCGAGGTGTCGTTGCGCTGGGTATAGACGAACCGCACGGAATTGTAGGGCTGCTGTCCGCCGGGCACTTTGGCGTTTCCCGTATAGTCGATCCGGGTGGGATAGACCTGCCCCGTCGCGGCGTCCTGCACGCCGTTGTCATAGGTGATGGTGAGGTAGTTGCCGACCGTGTCGGAGATCTTGCTGACCGCCCAGGCGCGAACCGTCGGCATGAGCACGGGGTTCGACGTGGAGCCGCCCGACACGCCAAGCGTGTTCCCGCCGCCGCCGTTTTGTCCGCCGCCCCCGCCGCTCTGGCCCCCGCCATCGTCGGGATCGCCCGGCACGATCACCGGCGCCTGCGAGTCCGGCGTGTGACCGAACTCCATATGCTGGCCGGACTTGGTCCACACTTCGAACCAGGCCGGGCCATTGCCCGCCACGCCGTGGCTGACGATCCGGCTGAAGCCGTCGATCTCCGTGCGGTATTCCGTGCCGTCGGCGCCGTACACGCCATTGTTGATCGCGATCAGCCGCTGGCCCTCGAGGCAGAAGCGGTCGTTGGCATCGAAATTCACGCCGCCATGGACACCGTCCTGCGCCAGCGTGCGCGGACAACGGCTGATCGACGGCAGCCCCGACAACGACCAGCCGAGACCTTCCAGCCCATCGCCGCCCTGGCTCGAATAATCGAGCGACAGCGCCGGCACCATGCCCGCGGTGCCGGGAGGCACCGCGATGGGGATCGTGTAGGTGAAAGCGCCCGTCGCGCCGACATTGAACTGGCCGGGAACGATCATCGCGGGTGCGTTCGCGGCCTCGGCCGTGGACGCGACGAACAACGCGGGAATCGCCGCCGACAGCACGCGCCAGGCAATCGCAAAAACGCGAAATCGCGCGATATCCATCTCCGCCCCTTTGCGCGCCCCAAAATCCAATCGGCGCGCCCGAACCATTGCGGAAGTATTTCTTCGGGCCGGAAAATGTCAATTCGAAGGCGCTAATGCATCGAATTCGCCGTCGCATTGTGCTTTGTTCGTTTTACGAATTAGAGCACTTCGCCCGCGATCGATTCATCCGCGAATGCGATTTCGCGAGACGCCCATTCTGATATAGAATGAAAGCGCCGTGGGCATTTTGGAGGCATTGCACATGACTCGCCTTGTGAGAGCGTTCAGCGCGTTGGCGGCTGTCGCCGCGGCGTTGCTGACGGTCAATCCCGCATTCGCGCAGCAGGACAATTCGGGCAATTCGGACTCGCAAATGCCTGCCGATCAAGGTAGCACGTCCAGCTCCACGGCGGGCAGCGGTACGCCGCTCCAGCCCAGCGAAATCCAGGAGCAGCAGGACGAAGCGGCCCAGCAACAGGCGCAACAGCAGCAGTCCCAGCCTCCCGGCGGCTAGCGGGATCGGATGGCGGTCGAAGCCGCCAGGTCATCCCGAACGTTTTCGTCTCCACGCGGGAATAGCGCGCCCTTGCGCCCCGATCGACGACGGCCACCGGGCCCCGGGACCGTGCTAACCTCACGCCTGGAGGGCGGGCGATGTGGAAGCAGGTGGCGATTTACGGGGCGGTGCTGGCGGCGGGGACGCTGGCGCTGGAGTGGCTCGATTACCAGCGCCTGGCCCGCGCGCATGCGGGCGACATCTATCTCTTTCTCGTCGCGGCAGGTTTCCTGTCGGCGGGCATCTATATCGGCGCGCGGGTGCTGGGCGCCGTCCGCCCCGCCCGGCCGGAGGGCAACCCCCAGGCGCAGGCGGCGCTCGGCATCAGCGACCGGGAACTGACCGTCCTGAAGGAACTGGCCGCCGGCCGCTCCAACAAGGAGATCGCCGCGGTGCTGGACGTATCCCCCAACACGGTGAAGACCCACGTCGGCCGCCTGTTCGAAAAGCTGGGCGCCGGGCGGCGCACGGCGGCCATCAACCGGGCCAGGGAGCTGGGCCTGCTGCCCTGAAGGGGCGGGATTTGGGGTGAAATCGCGCAAATCGCCCTTTTGGGCGATTGCGCAGGCCCGGGCCGGCGCGGTTGATAGGCGGGCAACGTTTCGGGGGACGTCTCCATGCTTCGCAAGATTCTGACTTACGGCACCGTCGCCGGGCTCCTGGTGGGCATACCGCTGTCGGCGATCACCGTGACCATGCACGGCCACTCCCAGCAATACGGCATGCTCATCGGCTACACGACCATGCTGATCGCGCTGTCGACCGTGTTCGTGGCCATCAAGCGCCACCGCGACGTCGAGCTGGGCGGCGTCATCGGCTTCTGGCAGGCGCTGCGGCTGGGGCTCGGCATCAGCGTCGTGGCCGGCATCTTCTATGTCGCGGCGTGGGAGATCACGGTGGCCGCGACCGGGCTCGACTTCGCCAGCACCTATGCCGCGGCGGTCATCGCGGAGAAGAAAGCCGCGGGCGTGAGCGGCGCGGCACTGGCCAAGGTCGTGGCGGACATGGACGCGTTCAAGGTGCAATACGCCAACCCGCTCTACCGCTGGCCGATGACCTTCGCGGAGATCTTCCCGGTGGGCGTGCTGGTGTCGCTGGTGTCGGCCGGGCTGCTGCGCAACAGCCGGTTCCTGCCGCTCAGGCGCGCGTGAACGGCCTTCCGGCGGAGGCGGCGCGGCACGCGCGCCGCGGCGCCTTCTTTCGCATGGCGCTGATCTGCCTCAAACGGTGGCGGGCGCGGGGCGGTTAGCCTGCACCCAGGCAAGACGAGGGCGCGACGTGGCGGCCGGACGGATCGTGACGCTGACGATGAACCCCGCCGTTGACGTGTCGGGAACCGTCGAGCGGCTGGCGCCAGCGCACAAGCTGCGCGTGTCGGGCGCGCGGCATCATCCCGGCGGCGGCGGGATCAACTGCGCGCGCGTGCTGGCGCGCCTGGGCGCGGAGCTTCTCGCCGTCTTCCCCGAAGGCGGCGCGACGGGGGGATATTTCACGCGGCTGCTGGATGAGGAAGGCGTGAAGCGCGCCGCCGTTCCGGTGGCCGGCGAGACGCGGCAGAACTTCACGGTGGACGAAACCGCGACGGGCGAGCAATACCGTTTCGTCCTGCCGGGACCGGCGCTGGACGCCATGGAAATCGGCGCGTGCCTCGCCGCGCTTGCGCGCAATCTCGCCGGCGTGTCCTGGCTCATCGCCAGCGGCAGCCTGCCGCCCGGCGCGCCGGACGATCTTTATGCGCGCGTCGCGCGTCTGGCGCGGGCGGCCGGTGCCCGCTTCGCGCTCGACACATCCGGCGCCCCGCTCGCCAGCGCCATGGGCGCGGGCCTCGCCATCGTGAAGCCCAGCCGGCGCGAGCTGGAAGGGCTGGCGGGACGCGCGCTGCCCGCGCTCGCCGACGTCGCCGCCGCGGCGCGGGCGATCGTGGCGTCGGGCGGCGCGGAGCATGTCGCGGTGACGCTGGGCGCGGACGGCGCCCTGCTCGCCTCACGCGAAACCATCCTCGTTGCGGACGCGCCGGCCGTCGCCGCGCGCACCAGCGTGGGCGCGGGAGACAGCTTCCTGGCGGCGCTGGTGTGGGCGTTCGAACACGGCGCCGGGGACGCCCTCGCCTATGCGGTGGCGGCGGGAAGTGCCGCGCTTCTGTCCGAAGGCACCGCGCTGTGCCGGCCGGACGACATCGACCGCCTGGCGCGCGAGGTGCGGGCGCGCGGGCTTCAGCAGGCGATGTCGAGGTAATGCGTCTCGCCGGCGGCGCGCAGGCGCGCGGCTGCGTCTTCCGGCAGATCGTCGCGCTCCCGGCCCGCGGCCAGCTCATAGCCGGCCATGATCTTCTGCGCAGTGGCCGAGCGCATGGGCGACTGGTAGTGCAGATGGAAATGCCATTCCGGATGCGGCTCGCCATCCGTCGGCGCCTGGTGCATCGCCATCGAATAGGGGAACGGCACGTTGAACAGATTGTCGTAGCGGGCGGTCAGGCGCTTGACGATGTCTGCCAGCAGGCCACGCTCGGGATCGCTCATGCCGTCGAGGCTTGCATAATGCCGTTTGGCGACCACCATCGTCTCGAACGGCCACACCGCCCAATAGGGCACCAGCGCGGCGAAGCCCTCGTTCTCGCAGACCGTCCGCGCGCCGAGCAAAAGCTCGCGTTTCAGATAGTCGCAGAGCAGGCAGCCGCCATGCGCGCGCCCGTACTCCGCCTGGTGGTGCCGCTCGGAGGCCAGCAGAGGCGGCACATGGGCGCTGGCCCAGATCTGGCTGTGGGGATGGCGGCTGCTGGCGCCGCCGAGCGCGCCATGGTTCTCGAAAATCTGCACATGCCCGATCCATGGGATCGCGCCGAGCTCGCGGTATTCCAAGGTCCAGGCGTCCACCGCTTTGCGCAGGGCCTCGACCGGCAAACGCGCCGGCGAAAGATCGTGCCGCCCGGAGTAGCACATCACGCGGCAGATGCCCCGCTCGGGTTGCGACTGGAGGAGCGAATCCGGATCGCAGGCCGGGCCCGAGGCGTCGCGCGACAGCGCGGGGAAGTCGTTGTCGAAGGCATGGATGCCGGTGTAGCGCGGGTTCACCGCGCCCGTGGCGCGGGTGTTGCCGGGGCACAAATAGCAGCCGGGATCGTAGTGGAGTTCGCATGCCGGCGGCTGCGCCTCGCTCTTCTCCGATTGCGGGCGGCCGCCCCGGCGCGGGCACACCAGCACCCACTCGCCCGTGAGCAGGTTGCGCCTCAAATGCGATGTGGGAGCGCCGGACATTGAGGAGGATCAATCCATTTGCGCCGCATCGGCGCAGGCTTGCTTGGAAAGGATCGGCTTCATGGATATCCGGGACAACGACAGCGGCCTGATGCATCTTACTCCGAATGGCTGGATGCGGAAGGACAAGCCGCCCTGGCCCGCCGGGCGCGTGGAAAGCTGGGCATTCGAGGCCGAGCGCCCATCGACCGACGCGAAGCAGCATGTCCGGCTGACGCGGACCTGGACCGCGCCCGGCGCGCCCGCGCTTCACGCCCGGTTCGGCGAGGAGCCGATCGCGCCGCGCGAAGACCGGCATATCAGCATCGATTGCAAGGCGTGAGCGTCAGAAGCGGTCCCGGATTTGTCCGGCGGCGGCCCGCGTCGTGTGCGGGCCCGGCGGGATCCGGCGCCGCGGCCGATCTGCCGGTGGCAACGATCAAATCGCGCGCCGGCGGCTCCGCCGGGTTCCAGAAGCGTCCGCTCTAAAGCGGGTTGCGATCGTTTGGATTCACATACAGCCGTGTCATGGCCCGCGGCTGCGGGCCACCCAGGTGAAGCCCGTTTCGCTTTCGAAGAACGTGCCCGGAGCAAATATGTCGTCAATCGACAAGCCCACCTGGGTGGCCCGCATGCGCGGGCCATGACAGGGAGGTTGGTTGCATCCATTTGATGGCAACGGACTCTAAGCGTCTTCCGCGACCATCTTCGCTTCCAGCGCGCCCAGCCCGTCGATCTCCACGCGCACGGTGTCGCCCGGCTTCAGGAATCGCGGCGGCTTCATCGCCATGCCGACGCCGCCGGGCGTGCCGGTGAAGATCAGGTCGCCCGGCTCCAGCGTCATGGCGGCGGAGACATGGGCGATCTGGTCCCAGAGGTCGAACACCAGATGCCGCGTGTTCGATTCCTGCCGCGTCTCGCCGTTGACGAGGCAGCGGATGGCGAGCGCGTGCGGGTCGGGGATTTCATCCGCCGTGGTGATCCACGGGCCGACGGGGGCGTGGGTGTCGCAGGACTTGCCGACGATCCATTGCGAGCTGCGCTGCTGCCAGGAGCGCTCCGTCACGTCGTTGCCGCAGCAATAGCCGGCGACGTGGTTCGGCGCGTCCTCGCGCGAGATGCGCCGGCCGCCCCTGCCGATCACCGCGACGAGCTCGGCCTCGTAGTCGACGGTCGTGCAGCCCGCCGGGATGACGATGGGATCGTGGGGGCCGTTCACCGCCGTGGGCATCTTGGCGAACCAGGTCTGGTGTTGCGGCTTCTCGCGGCCGGTCTCGGCGATGTGGTCGGCGTAGTTGAGGCCGATGGCGAGGATCTTGCCCGGCCGGGCGATGGGCGCGAGCAGCCTCGTGGCTTTCAGGGGCACCGCGCGCCTGGCGGCGCGCACCATCTCCGCCGCCGCGGACGCGCGCGCGGGCCAGAAGGCGAGGAGCTCCGCCATGCCGGTGGCGATTCCGTCCAATGCGACGATGCGGTCGCCCTCGACGGCGCCGATCTCGCCCTCGCCGAAGCGGACGAGCTTCATGTCTCGTCCGCGACGTTGGGGTCTTCTGTGTCGTGCGCGTGCCTGACCGCGGCGCGCATCTCGGGCGACAGGCGCGCGGGATCGAGCACCACGCGGCCGTCATGCACCTCCTTCACCGCGCCGTTCTGCACCACGAAATCGCCCGCGCCTTCCACATAGACGAGGAACCCGTCCCGCACGACCTTGCGCACGGCACCCGCGATCACGTCGCCGTCGCGCAGCACCACGTCGAAGCCTTCCCGTATGTCCTTCATGCCAATCTCCTTCCCGACAAAGGTTCAATTCCCGAGGCGCGC
Organism: Rhizomicrobium sp.; assembly: GCA_035499995.1. GTDB lineage: Bacteria > Pseudomonadota > Alphaproteobacteria > Micropepsales > Micropepsaceae > Rhizomicrobium. The sequence continues at coordinate 8,593 of DATJXR010000023.1, forward strand.
CAAAAGCTCCGCGGCGAAGATGGACAGCGTGTCGTCCCGCGCGCCCATGACCACGATGCGGTCGCCCGCGCGCGCATGCGCGGCGAGCCACGCGCCGCATTCGGCGCGGGTGGCGAAGGCGTGCGCCTCGCGCCCGCTCGCCGCCACGCCCGCCACGATGTCGCCGCTCGAGACGCCGCGCTCCGCGGTGCCGCCATAATAGACCGGCTCGGGCATGACGAGAACGTCGCCGGGCGCAAGCCCGCGCGCGAATCCTTCGACGAATTCCGCCTTCATCTTCCTGAGCGGCCCGAAGCCGTGCGGCTGGAACAGGACGAGCAGGCGCCCCGGGAAATCGTGCAGCGTCGCCAGCGTGGCGGCGATCTTGTCCGGGTTGTGGGCGAAATCGTCGATCACCGTGATGCCGCGCGCGGCGCCGGCGACCTCGAGCCTGCGGCGCACGCCCGCGAAGCGGCCGACAGACGCCGCGGCATCCGCCAGCGGCACGCCGACGGCGCGGACGGCGCCCAGCGCCGCCAGTGCGTTCGAGACGTTGTGGCGGCCGGGCACCTTCAGGCGGACCGGGACCCGCATGCCGTCTTCTTCGACATCGAAGGCGATGCCGTCCGGCGCCGGCGCGATGTCGCGTGCGACGAGGCGCGCGGCGGAATTGCCGGCGGAATAGGTGATCGCGCCTGGAACCCGCGCCGCCAGCGCGGCGGTTTCCGCATTGTCGAGGTTGAGCACGGCGATCTTCGCCCTGCCGGTGAAATCGGCGAACAGCGCGCGCAATTCGTCCATCGACTTGTGGTCGAGCGCGATGTTGTTGACCACGGCGACGTGGGGCGTGTAGCGGGCGATGGAGCCGTCGCTCTCATCGACCTCGCTGACGAAGAGGTCGCCCGCGCCGACCAGCGCGCTGGCGAAGGGCGCGGAGGAATTGGCGAAGTTCTTCATCACCGCGCCGTTCATCACCGTGGGATCGCGGCCGAGGTCATGGAGGATCCAGCCGATCATGCCGGTGGTGGTGGATTTGCCGCTGGTGCCCGCCACGCCGATGCTCCGGGGCGCGGCGTTGAACAGATCGGACAGCAGCTCCGCGCGGGTGAGGAGCGGCGCGCCCAGCGCGCGCGCGGCCTTCACGTCGGGCACCGTATCCTCCACCGCGGCCGAGATGACCACGGTCTGGGCCGCGCCGGTGACGCCCGAGCCGTCCTGCGGGAAGAGCGCGATGCCGCGGGCGCGCAGAAAGTCGAACTTGGCGGCCAGCCGGCCCTGGTCGAGCGCGCGGTCGGAGCCCGCGACGGTGGCGCCATGGCCGCGCAGGATCAGCGCCAGCGGCAGCATCCCGCTGCCGCCGATGCCGCAAAAGAAGTAGGATTTGTTCATCGCCGGACGCTATAAGCTGGATCATGGGTGACGGCAAATTCCGCATCGGCGTCGTCGCGCCGTCCTCGCGCATCGGGCCCACGACGGCCGAGCGCGTGACGGCGCTGGCCGACGCGCTCTATCCCGGCCGCGTCCAGCTCGCCTTCCATCCGCAATGCTTCCTGAAGCACGGACACTTCGCCGGACCCGATGACGCGCGCGCCGATGCGTTCCTGGATTTCGCCAACGACCCGGGCTTCGACGCGGTGTGGGCGGCGCGCGGCGGCTACGGTTCCAACCGGCTGTTGCCGCGCGTGATGGCGGGGCTGGGGCCGGCCGCGCGCGCCAAGACCTATCTCGGATACAGCGACGTCGGCTTCCTGCTGGCGGGCCTCTACAGGGCGGGCCTGAGCGTGGCCCACGGCCCGATCCCGGCGGACCTCAACCGTGCCGGCGGCGAGGCGGCCGTGACGCGCGCGCTTCGCTGGCTGGTGGAGCGCGCGCCAGACACGCTGGAGCCGCACCGGGACGGCGGCAAGCGCGCCGCGTTCAATCTCACGATCCTGAACAATCTCGTCGGCACGCCGTGGATGCCGGACCTCGCGGGGCATGCCCTGCTGGTCGAGGACGTTTCGGAGCACCACTACCGCATCGACCGGATGCTGTTTCACCTGACCTCGGTGCCCGAGCTGCGCCGGATCGCGGGGCTCCGCCTGGGTCGCGTCAACGACATCCCGGAGAACGATCCGGCCTTCGAGCAGACCGAGGAAGAGATCGCGCGCCACTGGTGCGCCGTGTCGGGCGTGCCCTGGCTGGGGCGCGCCGATATCGGACACGACATCCACAACAAGGTGGTGCCGTTCGGCTAGAACTTCTGGCTGAACGACAGGCCGATGGTGCGCGGCTGGGCGGTCAGGATGTAGGGCTCGAAGCCGCAGGTGCCGGGCGTGCACTCGGCATAGCGGCCGAGCTGGGCCCGGTCGTCCGTCAGGTTCTGCACGAACAGCTCCAGCATCCAGTTTTCCTGGCCGATGCCCGTGGTGAAGTCGAAGGTGGTGAAGGCCTTGTTCTTCCCCAGAAGCGCGCGCTCGGCCAACCGCAGGTCGGACCAGGTGCCGCTCTCATGCACGAACGAGCCCTGCAGGTGCGCGGTGTAGCCGTTCCACACGTTCCATTCGTAACGCGCCGTGCCGTTGATCTTCCACATCGGCGTGATGGGAAGCTGGGTGCCGGTCGGCGCGTTGGCGATGGCGTCCGTGCAGACGACGGTGGAGTCCTTGCAGAACGGCTTGGTCAGGCTGCCGTCATTGTAGGCGCCGGAGGTCGACAGCGTGAGCCCGTCGACCGGGAGCCAGTCGGCCTCCCATTCGAAGCCCTTCACGCGCGCCTCGCCGCCGTTCAGCACGATGGTGACCGAGTTCGGCCCCAGGAACGGGAACTGGAAGTTGTTCCAGTTCTCCAGATAGAAGGCGCCGTTCAGCCGGAAGCGGCCGTCGTCCCATGTCGTCTTGAAGCCGACTTCGTAATTGTCGAGCCCGTCGGGCGAATAGGACGGGAACGGATGGCCGGTCGAGGGATCGATCACGCGGTTGGCGCCGCCCGGGCGGAAGCCGGTCGAATAGGTGGCGTAGACCAGCTTTTCGTCCGTCACGTTCCAGGTGAGGTTGATCTTGTGGGTCTCGCCATTGCCCTTGGCGCGGGAGTCCAGGTCCGTGCAGGGGCCGTTGTCGACGGAGGTCGGCGCGAAGCAGCGCGAGGCCTCGTAGCTGTTGAAGCCGAAGAAGCCCTTGAGCGAGTTGTTGTACGAATAGAAGCGGATGCCGCCGGTCAGCGTCAGGTTCGGCAGGATGTCGAACGAGGCTTCGCCGAATGCCGCGTAGTCGCGGTCGTAGCGCTCCTCGTCCGTCAGCCACAGCGTGTTGGGCCAGCCGTCGACGCTGACCACGGGCTGGCCCGACGCCGGATCGGCGAGATCCTCGATGATGTAATCCTGCAGGATGTAGTGCCTCTGGCCTTCGTAGAAGAGGCCGGCCACGCCGCGCAGGCGCCAGTCCTTCGGCGTGGACAGCCGGAATTCCTGGCTCATCTTGGTGAAGTGATCGTTGCCCTGGATGCGCTGGGTCGGATCGATCTGGTTGCCGGCATTGTCCGTGAAGTAGACGTAGTAGGAATTGTACTGGTCGTACCAGTAGGTGTAGTCGGTGTAGTCCGCGGCGGACCGGACGTGCCGGTCCATGTAGGCGCCGGCATAGGTGAGGTCGAGGTCGGCGATCTTGCCCTGCACCGTCAGCGCCGCCTGCCACCAGCTGTCGTGCACGTATTCGGGCAGGAAGTGCTGGACCTTCAGGTCGCCCGCGAATTTCGGATCGAAGGCGAACACGCCGTCGCTGTTCTCGCCCTGGGCCATGATGCTGGGCGTGATGGTCCAGTTGTCGTTGAGGTCGATGCCGAGCGCGGCGCGGGCGCCGGTCTTGTTGATGGTGTTGTAGTTGTTCCGGGTGTGGCCGGCATTGGTGATGGTGATCGGCGTGCCGGGCACCGGCGGATTGGCGTTGGTGAACGTGTAGGTGCGGGTGCCCAGCACGTTATCGATATAGCCGGCGTCGTGCTCGCTCCAGGCCACGATGCGGATGGCGGCGTTGGAGCTCAGCGGCTGATTGATCATGCCGTGGGCTTCGGTGCCGACCCCGCCGTGATCGATGGAGTTGATCGTGGTTTCGATATTGGCTTCGAAGCCGGAAGGGTCGGGCTTGTTGGAGATGATGCGGATCACGCCCGATTCGGCGGAGGCGCCGTAGAGCGTGCCTTGCGGGCCGGACAGGGCCTCGACGCGGGAGACGTCGTAGGCCGGGATGTCGAGCGTGCCGTTGATGGTGGTGATCGGCTGCTCGTCGAAATAGACGCCGACGGTCGGCTCGGGACCGGAATGGTTGCCGTTCTGGTCGCTGGCGATGCCGCGCATGGTGATGTTCTGGAAGCCCGGGCCGCCGTTCGAGCCCTGGCCGCTCTCGGCATAGGTGACGTTGGGGAGGTAGCGCGCGAAATCGGTGAAATTGTCGAGGTGGAGGTCCTCGATCTTCTGGCTGGTGAGCGTGTTCACCGTCATCGGGACTTTCTGGACGTCTTCCGAGCGCTTCTGCGCGGTGACGACGACCTGCTCCAGCCCGCCACTCTCCTGCGCCACCGCCGGAACGCCCGCAAGCATCGTGGTGGCCAGCAGGGCCGACCCGATCGAAACCTTGTGCATGGACTGCCCCTCTAAAGCACACGCCCGGCGCGCACCCCCGCCCCGGAATCTCCAACACGGCAATATGACACCGGCCTTCGCAACTGCGTCAATGGTGCGCGTGCGCCCGCGTCAACGCAATTTTGTTGTGTGCTCAAAATGTCGGCACGGCGGGATACGCCGTAAGCACTTGACCCAGCGCGTCCTTCAGCGGGCCGAGCCACGGCTCGAAATTCTGCCAATGCTCCACGGCGTCGGCGAAGATGGGCCGACGCACCTGCTCCGAACTTGCGGTACGCACCGCGCGGGCATTTTCATAAAAGCGTAGGCATCCCTCCTCGAACGGCAGGCCGCAGAACTCCAGGAGCCGCCGCGTCCCGGCCTCCGGATCGGCCACCAGGTCCTCGTAGAACACGCGGTGGACCGCGCCGGGCAGCACCTTGTCGTAATGCGCCATGAGCGCGACGTAGTCCGCATAGTAGCGGCCGAGGTCTTCCAGTCCGTAGGTGAAGGACTGCCCACGCGCGAAATGCTGCTTGAAGCAGGACAGGCAGCAGCCCAGCGGATGGCGGCGGGTGTCGACGATCTTCGCGTCCGGCAGGATCAGGCGGATGAAGCCGGCGTGGAGGAAATTGTTCGGCATCTTGTCGATGAAGCGCGCGCGGCCGAGCCTGCGGTGGACCCGCGTGCGCGAAAGATATTCATCCCCCAGCTGGCGGAAACGTTCGCGCGGCAGATCGGCCAGCGCTTCGGGGTAGGAGTCCTCGCCTTCCTTCGTCGCCCAGAACCCCACCCCGCGCGAAAGCTGGCCGATGTCGTGCAGCTCCATCGTGCCTTCGACCATCGAGTGGCTGGCGAGGATCTGCTCCACCAGCGTCGAGCCCGAGCGCGGCAGGCCGACGATGAAGATGGGATCCTGCGCCGGCGATCCCGTGCCGGCGAAGCGGGCGAACAATTCGGGCGTGAAGAACGCCTTCAGGCGCCCGGCGAACCTGCTGTTCCGGTCCGCGCTGTAGCGCTGGGACTTGCGGCGGAGCGCGTTGGCCTCGATGTAGTGCGCGAAGGACTCCTCGAACGCGCCTGCATCCTCCAGCGCCTTGGCCAGGGCGAACTCGAAATGGAAGCGGTCGTCAGGCGCCAGATCTCCCCGCGCGAGCTGGGCGCGCATGGTGCCGGTCTCCCCGGGCGTGAAGCGGAAGGTCTTGAGATTGGCGAGGCTCCACCACGCTTCGCCCAGGCCGGGCAGCCGCGCGATCGCCTGGCGGTAGGCCTCGATACCGTCCGTCGTCCGGCCCAGCGTCTTCAGCGAATGGCCGTAGCTCATCCAGCCTTTCGGTTGATCGGGATATTCGGCGAGCAGCTTTCCGTAGACCTCGGACGCCTTCTCGTATTCGCCGACGTGGCTCAGCACCGCCGCCTGGAGCGCGCGGTAGCCCGGATTGCGCGCATCGCGCTCGAGCAGGATCTCGGCCTGCGCCAGCGCCTGCTCGTGCTTGCTCGCGCGGTTGAGCACGATGGCGTAGTTATGCCTCGCCGCGTCGAAGGCGGGCGCAAGCTCGAGCGCGCGCGCGAGCAGCTTCTCGGCGTCGTCGTAGCGGCCGAGCCGCGCCGCGACCTCGGCCAGCATGCGGATGGCCGCCACGTCGGTCGGGCTTTCCATCAGGAACGCGCGCAGGAGGCGCTCCGCCACGGCCAGCCGGCTGTCGCACAGCGCCGATGCCGCCTCGAGCAGCCTGGGATCGTTGACCGAGGCCCTGATGTGCTGCGCGTATGCCGCCTCGGCGCCTTCCGCGTCGCCCGCCAGGCTCTTCTCGTCCCCCAGCGCCCGCCAGGCCTGGGCGTGCCTTGCGTTGAGGCGGGTGGTGCGGGTGAAGGCCGCGATGGCGTCGCGCGTGGCGCCGGCGGCCGAGAACGCCAGCCCCAGCTCGAACTGGACGCCGGCATCGCCGGGCCGCGCCGCGGCGAGCGGCTCCAGCCAGGAGAGCGCGTCCAGCGGCCGGCCTTGCAGCCGCAACGCATTCGCGAGCAGGAGCTCGGCCTGCGCCTCGCCCGGCAGCACACGCAGGATTTCGCGCGCCTGCGCCTCGGCGAGGTCGGGCCGCGCGTCGAGCATCTTGCGGCCCTGGGCGAGGGCGGCTTGGAGTTGGCCGGGCGCGCTATGGCTCATGGCCACCGGTATAACCGTCGTTGACAGGGCCCGAAAGCGGCAGACAATCGGGACGGATCGTCACCGTTCGAGGTTTGCCATGGATCGCGAAGCCACCGACCTGCGCGCCGCCGCCGAAGCCCACGCCTGGTCCATGCCGGTCGAGGAGATCGAGGTCGCCAACCCCGAGCTCTTCCGCACCGACACCATGTGGCCCTATTTCGCCCGGCTCAGGAAGGACGATCCCGTCCACCGCTCGGTGCATCCCGAGCACGGGCCCTATTGGTCGGTCACGAAGTACAACGACATCATGACCGTGGACACGAGCCACCAGGTGTTCTCGTCCGAAGGCGGCATCACGATCGTCGAGGGCCGGGAAGACTTCAAGCTCCCGATGTTCATCGCCATGGACCCGCCCAAGCATGACGCCCAGCGCAAGACGGTGAGCCCCATCGTCTCCGGCCCCAACCTCGCCGCGCTGGAGCCGCTCATCCGCGAGCGCGCGGGCCGGATCCTGGACGGCCTGCCGGTCGGCGAGACCTTCGACTGGGTCGACACCGTGTCCGTCGAGCTCACGACCATGACGCTGGCGACGCTGTTCGACTTTCCGTGGGAGGACCGGCGCAAGCTCACCCGCTGGTCGGACGTGGCCACGGCCAATCCGAATTCCGGCATCGTGGAGTCCGAAGAGCAGCGCCGCGCCGAGCTCTACGAATGCGCGGATTATTTCACGCGGCTGTGGAACGAGCGGGTGAACGCGGAGCCGCGCGGCGACCTCATCTCCATGCTGGCGCATGGCGAGTCGACGCGGAACATGGACCGCATGGAGTATCTCGGCAACCTGATCCTGCTGATCGTGGGCGGCAACGACACCACGCGCAACACGATCTCCGGCTCGGTGCTCGCCCTGAACCAGAACCCGGACCAGTACGCCAGGCTCAGCGCCAACCACGACCTCATCCCCGGCATGGTGTCGGAGACCATCCGCTGGCAGACGCCGCTCGCGCATATGCGCCGGCGCGCGCTGGCCGATTTCGAGCTCGGCGGCAAGCGGATCAGGAAGGGCGACAAGGTGGTGATGTGGTACGTCTCGGGCAACCGGGACGGCGAGGTCATCGAAGATCCCGACGCCTACATCATCGACCGCCCCAACGTGCGCCGCCATCTCTCCTTCGGCTTCGGCATCCACCGCTGCGTCGGCAACCGGCTGGCGGAGCTGCAGCTCAAGATCATCTGGGAGGAGATCCTGAAGCGCTTCTCGAAGATCGAGCTGATGGGCGAGCCCAGGCGCGTGCTCTCCGCCTTCGTCAAGGGCTACGAATACCTGCCCGTGCGCATTTCGGCATGACGGCGCCGGACTTCGGCTTCCTCGACAACCTCAACGGCATGGTGCCGATCTTCATCGGCGCCATCCTGGCTACCGCGGGCGGCGTCGCGGCGACGCAGATGGAATGGCATGTCGAGCGCAAGCGCCGCACCCAGCAGGCGGCGCTGTTCTTCGGCGAGGTGCTCTCGACGCTTCATTACATCATGGAGATCGCGCACCGCACCCACGGCCGCGGCGATCCGTTCGGGCTCATCACCATGCGCATGCTGCGCTCGGCCAAGCGCGAGCTCGACATCTACGACCGCAACCGCGAAACGCTGTTCGACATCCCCGACCCGCTGGTGCGCGCGAAGATCCACACCCTGATCCTGCGCGTGAATTCCCCGCTGGAGGGCATATTCGACGCCACCGACGAGATCCGCGCGATCCAGAACCAGCTCGGCTCCGATATTCCGCAGGCCCTGCGCCAGGATCTGGATGAGCGCCTGATCCGCCTGGGCGCCAGCCGCGATGCCGGCTACGATTTCACCATGGAGACGGTCGCGGAGATTCCCGCGCTGCTGGCGCTGCTCGCGCCGGTGGCCGGGCATTCCTTCGCGGATGCGCGCATAGAAGCCGAGGCCACCACGGGCCCCGGGAACTCCGCCGGGCTCTGAGCATTCAATTGACGGTCTTTGGGCATCCGCTCACGGCGCGGGTGTGGCGAACGTCATTGTCCGTGAGTGGGATTGGAGAGGGAAATGTCGCTCGTCAGCCTGATTGTCGTCCTGATTCTCGTCGGCCTGCTGCTCTGGCTGGTCAACAACTACATTCCGATGGATCCCAAGATCAAACAGATCCTGAATGTGGTCGTCGTCATCGTCGTCATCCTGTGGCTGCTGCAGGTGTTCGGAATCCTGGGCGATATCGGCAACCTGCATGTCGGGCGATGACGCACTTGGCCCAAAACATGGAGCGCTTGTAACGATCCCGCCCGATTGCCGACACGCCGCTGCCACCGGACGGGCCCATGATGCGTGTCCTCAACCAGGCGGGAGGTCCGCAATGACGACACTCTATGGCCGCGCCGGCGACGCGTTGCGGTGGATATACGACCATCGCATCGAGGCGCCGCCCGTCCTCGACGCCGCGCGGGACTTCCCGAACGGCGCCCGCTTCGTCTGCGCCTGGCGCGATATGCGGCGCGAGGCGCTGGCGATCCGCATGGAGCAGGCGCCGCGGTTCCACGACATCATGGCCGAGCAGACGGAAATCTCGGCGAACGACGGGCGCGACTGGCGGATGTTCGTCATGAAGGCCTATGGCGCCGAGGTGCCGGCCAACCTCGCGCGCTGCCCCACCGTCGCCCGGCTGCTGGGCGAATGCCCGGATGTGTTGTCCGCCACGTTCTCCTACCTGGCGCCGGGCAAGCACATCCCCGTCCACCGCGGGCCGTTCCGGGGAATCCTGCGCTTCCATCTGGGCCTGTCGATGCCCCGCGGCGCCGACGGCGTCCCCGGCGCCATCCTGTGGGTCGACGGCGTGCCGCACCGGCTGGGCGACGGAGAATGCATGTTGTGGGACGACACCTATCCCCATGAGGTTCTGAACACGACGGAAGAAATGCGCGTGGCCCTGCTGCTGGACGTCTGGCGGCCGCGCCAGCCCGCCGACATGGCCGCGCTTTCCTCCGCGATCGTGGGCGCGGCGCGGGCCATCGCGCGGCGGCGCCCCGAGGCCTTCGCCGGCTGACGCAGGCACGCACGGACGATATTGCAGGGACGCAAACCAGCCACCCGCACGCGGATTTGACGGCGCCTCCAACCCGGCCACGGCCGCGGGGCTTGCCGATCGCCCGGCCGCGCCTCAGCTCTTCGCCACCGCGATCTTTCGAAGGAGGCCCTCGTGCTCGACCGCTGCGCGCGCCACACCAAGGAGAAGAACATTCCGGGCGCACGACATCGCGGCCCACAAATAGATCGGACGACGGGCAGAGTCGCGGGGCGGCTGCACACGGCCGCCCCGGTCGCGCGCACGGATGCGCCGCCTTAATTTTCGGCACATATACGCATCTGCATAACGAAACGCGGGCCACATTCCCGCGCGGCCGAAAAGCTTTTCAAGTGACGACATAATCAAACGGAAATCCGCGTACCTTTCGATGGAATCCGCTTCATCCGGCGGCAAGGGCGGCCCACGTGGAGCGCGCATGCACTCTTGGTTAACTCACTGATTTTTCTTTAGTTTGACTTCACGGCAGGCCGATGTTTATCATCTGTTCCAAGTTAAGCGGCTGCAACACAAAAGCACCAGCACCGCCACAAATGAACCATCTTGTAACCGTCTGCTGCGCGCCGAGGACTGCGATGAATCAGCTGGCTTATATGGATATCCATGAACAACTGATTCCCGAAGGCGTGGATTGGGATGATTTTCGCGTCTTCCTCGAGGTCGTCCGCGCCGGCAGCTTCAACCGCGCCGCGACCAAGCTGAAAATGACGCAACCCACCGTCAGCCGCAGGCTCATGCGGCTGGAATCGGCGATCGGCGTGCGCCTGTTCGACCGCGACCGCCGCGGCCCGCGGCTGACCCAGGAAGGCCAGCGCATCTTCAACGACGCCAATGCCGCCCAGCTCGCGCTGACCCGGGCCGCCACGCCGGCCGCCCAGGACAGCGCCCAGATCGAAGGCGAGTGCCGGGCGTTCATGGGGGACGGCGTCGCGTCCTACTGGATGACACGGTTCCTCGCGCCGTTTTTCGCCCGCTACCCGAAGGTGGAGCTCAAGCTGTTCGGCTCCTACGACACCGCCGTCGACAAGCGCGAGCTGTTCGATGTGCAGGTGCATTACTACGAGCCCATGGAAGCCGAACCCGTGGCCATGCGCGTCGGCACGATGCACTTCATTCCTTTCGCCAGCCGGCAGTATCTCGCCGCGCATGGCGAACCCCGGTCGGCCGAGGATCTCATCCAGCATCGCCTTCTCGATCTGGGGCTTTATTTCGGCGACACCGGCACATGGGCAAGCTGGACGCGGGGCGAAGCCGAGCGCCGCACGGCGCTGTTCACCAATCTCAGTTCCTGCCTGGGGGAGTCGGTGCGGCACGGCGCCGGCATCGCGCTGCTGCCGAGCTACGCGCCGCTGGCCGATCCCGGGTTTGTCCCGCTCGACATCGGAATCCGCTTCCACGCGCCGATATTCATCTCCTACCGGCGCGACGCCGCCAGGAAGTGGCCCGTGCGTGCAACCATCGACTTCCTGCGCAACGCCGTGTTCGACAAGCGCAACATGCCCTGGTTCCGGGAGACATTCGTGGCTCCCGCCGCGGACTGGCCCGAAAGGCTTGAAAACCTCATCGCGCAAGCCTCGAATCCGGACAGCCCCGAGAGCCCCCTGCTCGACGCGCCCGTCGAAGGCTATCGCGCGCGCCTGCCGGAATAGCGGCGGCGCCCTAAGGCCCGCTGACCTTCCGTGCCACGGTGAACCCGAGAACGAGCATCACGGCGAAGACCGCGATGAACAGGAAGAACAGGAATTTCGCGATGCCGATCGATGCGCCGGCAATCGAGGTGAATCCGAACGCGGCCGCGATCAGCCCCAGAATCAGGAAGATGAAGGCCCAGCGCAGCATGGCGGCGCTCCTCTCGATGCTCGGTGAGAGAATGCGCGCGCGCCATCGCGGTTCCGTTGCCGAACCCGCGGGGCGCCCTACATTCCGTTTTCCCAGGCGAGAGAGGTGTAGGGCGTGCCGGAGATTCCGCCGTCCACGGGCAGCACCGTGGCGGTGACATAGGACGAGGCCCGCGAGCAGTAGAAGATCGCGGCACCCACCATGTCGTCGTCGCTGCCGATGCGCCCGCGCGGCACGCCGGCCTCCACGGCCTTGCGCGACATTGCCAGCACCGGCGCCAGCATCTTGGTCTCGAACGGCCCCGGCGCGATGGCATTGACGTTGATATTGTCGCCCGCCAGATGCTTGGCCATGTTGCGCGTCAGGTGATGCACCGCGGCCTTGCTGGCCGAATAGGCGTAGGTCTCCAGCGTGGGCGCCAGCAAGCCGTCGATCGAGCCGATATTGACCACGCGCGCCGGATCCTCGGGCGTGCCGGCCGCCTTGAGAAGCGGATAGAGCGCCTGGGTGAGGGTGAACACGGCCTTGAGGTTGATCGCCATCACCTTGTCCCAGCCCTTCTCGGAATACTTGCCGAACGGCTCGGCCCAGGCGGCACCCGCGTTGTTGATCAGGATGTCGAGCTTGGTTTCCTTCGCCGCGATCCCGGCGGCGAATTTGCGCACCTCATCCGTCCGGCCCAGATCGTGCGCCATCGCCACGCAGGTCCCCGCGTTGTTGAGCTCGGCGGCCGCCGCCTCGCACGCCTTTGCGTCGCGCGAGGTGATGTAGACCTTCGCGCCCGCCGCCACGAAGCCACGGGCGATCATCAGGCCGATGCCCCGCGAGCCGCCGGTGATCACGGCCGTCTTGCCGGAAATGTCGAAGAGGCTGGAAGTCGGCATGCTAGTTCTCCTGGTGGGGTTGGCCCGGCGCGTAGTCGGCCTCGATGTGGCCCTTGAGTTCCTCGCGGGTGAACAGCACCGGCTTCAGCTTCATGGCAACGAACATCTTCACCTGATCGTCATAGTGCTTCGACGTCCTGTCCAGCGTGGCGGAGCCGAACTGGTGGATCGACTGCGACGACAGATGTCCGTTCCTGTCCCACGTCACGAACATGATGAAAGTGTCGCCGTCCACCGCCGTGAAGGTACCGTCGGGCTGCTCCTTGCCGTAGACGGCGCGGTAGACGTCGGGCCCGCCGTCGACGGGCAGGTCGTAATGTCCGCGGCGGAAGCGGTTGACCTGGCCCCATTCCGGATCGAGGCGGCCGAAATGCGCCATGAGATCCGCCATCGCCTCGCGCAGCGCCGGCAGCGGCTCTTCCTTGCGCGGCCCGTCCATCTCCACGGGCGCCACCTTGAGGCCCATCTCGACGGCCAGCGCCGCACCGCGATTGTGGATGTCCGTCTTGCGGTTCCAGTTGCGCAGGATGGCCTGCGCCCGGCGCAGTTCGGCATCCCTGCCGGGATCGATGGCCGTGACCTCGGCAATCTCCTGCGCCAGGCTGGAGCGCGCGCTGTAGGCTAGATCGAACTTGTCGTCGTGAAACGCCTGCGCGGTGATCTTGCCGTCGGTGCCGAAGGTTTCCTCCGCGCGCCAGGCCCGATTGGTCATGTTGGTCTGGATGCCCATCCAGGCGGGAAAGGCGGCCGGATCGAGGGCATCCTGGCCGGGCCTCGCGGGCTGTCCGGAAACCGGAACGGAGGTCTCGGCGGCGCGGGCCTTCTCCGCTGCGCTCTCCACCGAGGCCTGGAAAGGCGTGTTGTTGGAGTTGAACACCAGCCCGGATTCCGGCCGCCAGAGCTGCGGGACTTTGTCGAACGGCAGATAGGCGTGCCAGATCAGGTCCGAGCGGTCGCCGGGAAGGATGCCTTTCCAATCGAAGCCCGGTTTGCGCACCGGGAACTGGCCGTTGTAGACGTAGCCGATCGTGCCGGTCTCGTCCGCGTAGATGTAATTGATGCTGGGCAGCGCCTGCAGACGCATCGCGGCAAGCCATTCGTCGCGATTGCGGGCCTTGTCGAGCCGGTAATACTGCAGCACCTGGCGGACTTCATCCATGCCCGCGTAGCGGATCGCGAAGACGCCGTGATCGGTGCGCAGCACGGGGCCGTGCTCGCTGAACAGCACCTCGCGATGGACGGTCCACATCAGCGGCCAGATCGGCAAATCCAGGAGCTTCACCCGGATGGCGGCATCCTCCTTCCGGAAATCGCGCCATTTGCCGTCGAGCAGGTATTGATCTTCGTTCTTCGGATTGACGGTGAGGCGGTAGACGTCGACCAGGTCGGGCTCGTTGACGGTGTTGGCCCAGCCCAAATGCTCGTTGTGGCCGTGCAGCATGAAGGGGGAGCCGGGGAAGAACCCGCCCGCGACGTGCCAGCCCTCGTCGCTCTGCAGCACGGCCTCGTACCACGACACCGGCCCCGAATAAGGCTGGTGCGAATTGACCAGGAGCCGCGTCGCGCCATCCGCCGAGCGGGACGGCGCCACGGCGAGGCCGTTGGAGCCGCTGGGGAGCTTCTTCGTGCCGGCTTCGGGCGCCAGCACTTTCTTGAGCGTGCTGTCGAGGCCGTAGAAGAACGGCGTCTTGAACACGAACCCGGCCACGATGTCCTTGCCGGTGACGGGCAGCAGGCCCGGCTTCACCGCGCCCGGATGGAGGGCCGCATAGTAATTCACGCCGTCGGCATAGGCCTCGACCACGCGGCGCACGTCCGCCGGCAGGTCGGTGGCGTAACGGGCGTTCACCGTCTCCCATACCCGCATGAGATGCACGAGATAGTCGGTCGTGGCGGCGCCCGGGCCTTCGGTCGCCGCCAGTTCGCCGCGCGTGGCCAGCGTCACCTCCTGGATGGTGGCGAAATCGTCCTCGCAATGGGCATAGGCGAAGCCGAAGGCGACGTCGGCATCGCTGTGGCCGAAGACATGCGGCACGCCGAAATCGTCGCGCAGGATGCGGGCGTGGTAGGCGCCCGCCCGCGCGATCAGCGTCGCCGGGTCGGGCGGCGCCGGCTGCGCCAGCCGGTCGGCCAGGATGACGCCCGCCAGGCCGGCCACCAGCACGACCGCGAGCGCCAGCGCGCCATATTTCAGATATCGCATGGATGCCCTCCGCCGGCGCCGACCCTAGAGGCTCGGCCGGCGCCGGACAATTGCGTCCCGCGGGCGCGGCGGCCACAATGGCGCCATGAGCGAACTTAGGAGCATGCTGGCGGACACCGCCGCGAAGGTGCTGGGGCGGGATGGCGCGGGCTGGCCGGACATCGCGGCCTCGGGCCTCTGCAACGTCATGGTTCCGGAAGCCGCGGGCGGATTCGGCGGCGGGTGGGAGGACGCGCTGGCCGTGTTCCGCCAGGCCGGTCTCGGCGCCCTGGCCCAGCCCGTGGCCGAGACCGTCATCGGCAGCCGCATTCTCGCGGCCTGCGGCGTGGCCACCGGCGATGCACCCGTGACGTTCGTGACGCAGGCCGAGGGCGAGGTGTCCGAGAGCACGGGCTTCACCGGCACGCTGCGCAACGTGCCGTGGGACGACCGCGCGCCGCTCATCCTCGGCCGCACGCAGATGATGGGCGAGGCCTGGCTGATGGTCCTGGACGCGGCGTCCGCGGTGTCGCGCAGCACGCGGAACAACCTGGCAGGCGAGCCGCGCGGCACCCTCGCCTACCGCACCGCCACCGTCCAGCTGGCGCGCTGGCCCGCCGCGGAGGCGCACAATTTCACCCAGATGGGGGCGCTGGCGCGCGCCGGCCAGATCGCCGGCGCGATGGAAGCGATGCTGGCCATGACCATCGAGCACGCCAAGACCCGCCAGCAATTCGGCCGCGCCATCGGCAATTTCCAGGCCATCCAGCAGCAGTTGGCCGTGTTCGCGAGCGAAACGGCGGCGGTGGGCGCGGCAGCGGCGGCGGCGGCGCGCGCGGCGGATCGTGGCGATGCGTCCTTCGAGATCGCGGCGGCAAAACTGCGCGCCAACCGCGCGGTGGACGTGGCGGCATCCGTCGCCCATCAGGTCCATGGCGCCATCGGCATCACGAAAGAGCACGCCCTGCACCGCTACACGCAGCGCCTGTGGAGCTGGAAGAGCGATTTCGGCAACGACCGGCTATGGGCGGACAGGCTGGGCAGCCTCGCGGCTTCGCGCGGGGCGGACAATTTCTGGGCGGACCTGACGCGGCCGCGGACGGCGGCTACAGCGCCCCTTTGAGATAGGCGAGCCCGGTCAGCGGGCTGATGACGGACATCGCCGCCCAGAACGGGCTCAACGGCACGCGCACGATGTCGCCGGGATGGATCTTCGTGGTCTCGTCGGTATCCACGCACTGCTCTTCGGTCTCGCCGGAGCGGCGGATGCAGACCGAGCTTTCGATGGCGCGTCCCGTATAGCCGCCGGCCAGCGCGACGGCGTTGAACACGCTCATGCCGTTGACATAGGCGTACTGGCCGGGCCGGTTGACCTCGCCCAGCACGTAGAACGGGCGGTAGTCCGTGACCTCCACGTTCACGCGCGGATTGTTGAGATAGCCGTCGGCGAGCGCGGACATGATCGCCGCTTCCAGCTGCGGCGCGGATTCGCCGGTGGCCTTCACCTGCCCGATCAGCGGCAGGCTGATCATGCCGTTGCCGTCCACCTCGAAGGTGCCGCCGAGATCGTCTTCGCCATAGACGATGACGCGCACCTTGTCGCCCGTGCCGAGCCGGTAGGTGCTGGACACGTCCTGCGCGGCGGCGGCCGAAGCCGTCGCCACGAGCGCAAGCGCGGCGAAGAAGGCGGAAAGTCTGGACATGGCACCACCGATCCCGGCTTGAGTTTCGCAAGCCGGATTTAAGGTTCCGCTAAGCGCGCGCCGTCCCGATTTGGGTCAGCCGCGTGGGGCTGGGCGATGCGATGCAAGGCGCGGACCGGCCGTCAGCGGTCGATCTTGATCTGGCCGGGCGAGGTGAGGATCATTTCCGGCTGCCCGCGGTCGATCTGGATCTCGCCGGTGACGGACACCGTGTGCCCCTCGAGGTCGTCCGGATCCGGATAGAGGCCGTCGCTGTCGGTATAGAAGATGGCCACGAATCCGTTCTCGCCATCCATCTTCATCACGGTCGCGCCCGATCCACCCTGGTGATAGGCCTCCTGCACCCGGCCCTGCACGGTCACCCGCTGGCCGACGTGCCCGCGCGCGGCGGCGGGGGGAATCGTTTGCGCGGCAAGCGCCTGCCCGGCCATCAGGCATGCCACAATCGAGACCGCCGGTCCGGCCAAACGGGACATTGGCAACTCCGCTCCGATCCCAAAACGATAGCTCGCCGTCCGGAGGCGGCGCAACGGCGACCGAAGCGAAGGATTTGTGACAGGACGCGGCTCCACGACGGCGGGCCGCTCCGCCTTGCCGAACGCGACCGCAGGACGCACCCGCGCGCAACCGGCAGCGGCCGCGCGCGGGCGGGGCTCAGGTGAAGTTTGAGACCGACAGGCTGCCGAGGTTCGTCGCCCCCGTCACGTCCACGACCAGGTCGCCGCCGGACTGGTATCCGGCCACGCCGTTGAGATCGACGATCAGGAAGGTGTGACCCGCGAGATTGCCCGCCGTCGGCGTGAACAACACGGCGTGATTGGCCGCGAGCTGGCCAGCGCCCACCGCGGCTGCGAGGTTGGCGTCGAAATGGCCGCCACTCAGCGTGCCCGACGCCACGGTGGCATCGATGCCGGTGACCGCTGAAGGCAGGCCCAGGAAGTCCGTCGCCGCGTCGAAGCCGTGGATCGTGTCGCGGTTGACGCCGGTGGATTCCGCCGCCGAGCCGTAAACGAAAGTGTCCGCGCCGTTGCCGCCGGTCAGCGAGTCCGCGCCCAGGCCGCCCTGGATGGTGTTGGTGCCGTTACCGGCGTTGATGTTGTCCTTGCCGGCGCCGCCGGTGAGAACGTCGTTTCCGGCGCCACCGCTGATCTTGAACTTGCCATCGGTTTCGGCGCTCCCGTCGAAGACCAGGCTGTCGCCGGCCCCCAGCGTCCCGCCATTGACGATGAGCGTGCGGCCGGCGGCGAGATTGCCGTCGTTCTCCGTCACGTCGTAGCTGTGGCCGGCGATGAAGGACAACCGCTCGACATTCGTCATCGTCGACGCGTTCATGACCAGGGCGTTGCCGCCGGTATAGTCACCATTCAGCGCCAGAGAGTCGGTGCCCGCGCCGCCATTGATCTGGTCGTTGGCGGCGAAGTTGCCGAGGAAGTGGAACGAGTCGTTGCCGGCGCCGCCGACGACGTGCTCGTTCGTGCCGCTGGTGAAGAAGAAGGCGTCGTTGTTGGCCGTGCCGGTGAGCGAGAGCCCGCTGGCGAAGACGTGGTCGGTGATCGAGCCGTCGGTATTGAACTGGGTGGAGTAGTTCAGCACGTCCCCGGCGGCGTAGAAATTCGTGTAGCTCGTGTAAGGCTGGCCGGTCACGCCGGTGACCGTGAGGTCGTAGGCGTTGGTGATCCTGGCCAGCAGGCTCGCATCCGCCGTCGCCTGCGATTGAGTCAGCGTCAGGGTCGGCGTGCCCGCATCGGTGAACGTCACCGCGCCAATATGCGACACGTTGCCCTCCAGCTGATCGAAATTGGCGCCGATGTTCGCCGCCGTGTCGAGGATGGTGAGCGAATAGGGCGAACCGTTGTTGTCGACCAGCTTGGCCAGCGTCGCCGTGTCGCTCACCGCCTGCGAAGCGGTCAGCGCGACCGCGGCGTTGTTCGAGATCACGACGGAGGTGACGACGGAGTCGGCCGCCTGGATGGCGCCGAAATTCGCCGCGATGTTGGCCGCGGTATCCTTGACCCTGATCGAGACCGAACTCAGGTCCTGATTGCTCAGCTCGCCCACCGCGATCGTGTCGGTCGCCAGCTGCGCCGCCGTCAATTGCAGCGTCGCGTTGTTGGAGATGACGATCGAGGTGACCTGCGACTGCGCGTTCAAGGTCGCGATGTTGGCGGCGATGTTGGCGGCCGTGTCGGACACCGTGACGCTGGCCGCCGTGCCGTTGGCGTTGATCAGCGCGGCGATGACGTCCGGGTCGTTGACCACCTTGGCGACCGTGAGGACGACGGGCGCGTTGTTGGACACGGTGACGGTGCTGATCTGGGTGTTCGCCTCCAGCGTGTCGAGATGCGCCGCGATGTGTGCCGCGGTATCGACGACGTCGAGGCTCACGGCCGCGCCGTTCTGGTCGATCATCTCGCCCAGCGCCGTGGAGTCGCCGGTGAGCTGGGCGATGCTGAGCGAAACCGCAGCGTTGTCCGAGATCACGATGTGGTCGACCTGGGCGTCGGCGTTCAGGCTGTCGAGCGCCGCGCTGACATGCGCCGCGGTGTCGGACACCGCGACGGAGGCCGGCGTGGTGCCGTCCGACCGGAACAGTTCGCCCAGGACCGTGGCGTCGCCGGTGAGCTGCGCGACGCTGACGCTGACCTCGTGGCTGCCGCTGTCGGAGACGACGACCTTGGCGACATGGCCGTTGGCCTGCAGCGCGTCGAGGTTCGTCGAGATCGCGGCGGCCGTGTCGCTGACGTCGATGACGATGGGGCTGGCGTCCTGGTTGACCGTTTCGGCCAGCGCCACCAGATCGCCCGCCACCTGGCCCGCGCTGAGGTTCAGCGCGGCATTGTTGGAAACGACGATCGAATCGACCTGGCTGTCGCTGTTCAGGAGATCAAAATGCGCCGAGACGTGGGCGCCGGTGTCGTTCACCTTCACATGCGCCAGGTCGTCGCCGTCGGACTGGAACATCTTCGCGAGCGCGGCGGCGTCGCTGCCGATCTGGGCAACCGTCACGATCACCTCGTTCGAGCCGCTGTCGGACACGACGATGGAAGCAACCTGGCCGTCGCCGTTCAGGGCATCGAGCGCGGCGGTGACGTTGGCCGCGGTGTCGATGACCTCCACGCTGGCCAGCGTCGCCGCATCCGCCTGGAACAGCTCGGCGAGCGCCGCGGCATCGCTCGTGAGCTGCGCCACAGTGACGGTGACTTCGTTCGTGGCGCTGTCGGACACCACGATCTTCGTCACCTGGGCGTTGCCGTTCAGGCTGTTCAGCGCGCCCGTGACGTTGGCCGCGGTGTCGGCCACCGTGACGGTAGCCGGCGTCGCGCCGTCCGCCTTGAACAGCTCGCCGAGAGCCGTCGCGTCCGACGTCAGCTGCGCGACCGTGACGCTGACCTGGGCGCTGGCGCTGTCGGTGACGACGATCTTGTCGACCTGGGTGTTGCCGTTCAGGCTGTCGAACGCCGCGGTGATGTTCGCGGCGCTATCGGTCACCGCGACGCGCGCCGGCGTGACGCCGTCGGCCTGGAACAGCTCGCCGAGCGCCGTGGCGTCGCCGGTCAGCTGCGCCACCGTCACGGTCACTTCATGGCCGGCACTGTTGTTGACGACAATCCTGGTGACATGGCTGTTGGCGCTGAGGCCGTCCAGCCCGGCCGAGATGTGGGCCGCGGTGTCCGACACCGTCAGCGTGTAGGGGTTGCCGTTCTTGTCCACGACCTTGGACAGCGCGGTCGCGTCGCTGGCGATCCTGGCCACCGTGACGGTAAGCGAGGCGTTGTTCGTCACCACGATCGAGGCGATGTGGCTGTTGCCGTTGAGCGCATCCAGCGCGTTTGAGATGTGGGTCGAATTGTCGGAGACGATCAGCGCATAGGGCTGGCCGTTGGCGTTCGACATCTCGGCCAGCGCGCCGGCATCGGCGGAAAGCTGCGCGACCGACAGCGTCAGCGGCGCGTTGTCGGAGATCACGATGGCCGTGATCTGGGCGTTCTGCTGCAGCGAGGCGATGTTGGCCAGGATATTGGCGGCGGTGTCCTCCACCGTCAGCACGATGGGCGAGCCATTCTGGTTCTGCAGCTCCGACAGGATCACGGAGTCGCTGGCGATCTGCGCCACGGTGACGGTGATCGGCGCGCTGTCGGACACAGTGACCGAAGACAGATCGTTGGTGGCGTTCAACGCGTCGAGATGCGCGGAAATATTGGCGGCGGTGTCGACCACATTGATGATGACGCCCGAGCCATTCTTGTTTGCCAGCTTGCCGAGCGCGACCTGGTCGTCGGCGACCTCCGCGGCCGTCAGCGTCAGCGGCAGGTTGTTGGAGATGACGATCTGGCTGATGTTGGAAATCGCATTGAGCGCGTCCAGATACTGGACGATGTTCGCGGCCTTGTCCGACACGTTCAGCGTGACGGGCGTGGCGTTGGCGTTCACCAGCTCCGACAGCGCCTGCGTGTCGTGCGCCGCCCGGGCCGCGGTGACCGTGATCGCCGCGTTGTTGGAGATCACGATGCGCGTGACCTGGCCGTCGGCGTTCAGCGCATCGAGCGCCGCCGAAACGTGAGAGGCGGTGTCGGTGACGGTGATGGTCGCCGGCGTCGTGCCGTCGGCCTGGAACAGCTCGGCCAGCGCCGCGGCATCGGACGTCACCTGCGCCACGTTCACATTGACGTTGTTGCTTCCGCTGTCGCCGACGACGATCTTGTCGACCTGGCTGTCGCCGGCAAGGCCGTCGATGGCCGCGGAGATATGCGCGGCGGTATCGGCGACCGTGACATGCGCCGGCGTCGTGCCGTCCGCCTGGAACAGCTCGGCGAGCGCGACTGCGTCGCCCGTCAGCTGCGCCACGGTGACGGCGACCGCCGCCGAAGCACTGTTCGAGACCACGATCTTGTCGACGCTGGCGTTGGCACTGAGGTTGTCCAGGGTGGCGGTAATGTCCGCCGCCGTGTCGAGGACCTCGACGTGACCCGGCGTCGTGCCGTCGGCCTGGAACAGCTCGCCGAGCGCGGTGACGTCGGCGCCGGCCTGCGATGCGGAAATCACCACTTCGTTGCTGGCGCTGTCGCTGACCACGATCTTGTCGACATGGCTGTTGCCATTGAGCGCATCGAAGCCGCCGGAGATGGCCGCGGCCGTGTCCGACACCGCGACATGGGCGGGCGTCGTGCCGTCGGCCCGGAAGAGTTCGCCGAGCGCCGTCCCGTCCGCCGCGGCCTGCCCGACGGCGATCGTGACTTCGTGCGTGGCGCTGTCGCTGACGACGATCTTGTCGACGTGACCGTTGCCGTTGAGCGCATCGAACGCGCCGGAGATGTTTGCCGCGTTGTCGGACACTTTGACATGCGCGGGGCTCGCGCCGTCGGCCTGGAACAGCTCGCCCAGAGCGATCGAGTCCGCGCCGGCCTGGGCGGCGGAGACCGTGACCTCGCCGGTGGCGCTGTCGCTGACCACGATCTTGTCGACGTGACCGTTGCCATTCAGGGCGTCGATCGCTGCGGAGACGTTCGCGGCGGTATCGGAAACCGCGACGTGCGCGGGCGTCGCGCCGTCGGCCTGGAACAGCTCGCTCAGCGCGGCGGTGTCGGAGGCGGCCTGGGCAGCGGAGATCGTGACCTCGAACGAGCCGCTGTCGCCGACCACGATCTTGTCGACCTGGCCGTTGCCGTTGAGGGCATCGAAGGCCGCCGCGATGTGACCGGCGGTGTCGCGCACCGCGACGTGGGCGGCCGTCGCGCCGTTGGCCTGGAACAGCTCGGCGAGCGCGGCGGCATCGCCGGTGATCTGCGCGACCGTCACGGCCACTTCGTTCGTGGCGCTGTCGGACACCACGATCTTGTTGACCTGGGCATCGGGACTGAGGCTGTCGAGCGCCGCCGAAATGCTCGCGGCCGTGTCGTTGACCGTGACATGCGCCGGCGTCGTTCCGTCGCTCTGGAAGAGCTCTGCCAATGCCGCGGCATCGCTCGCGATCTGCGCGACCGTGACGGTGACGGCATGGCTGCCGCTGTCGGTCACGACGATCCTGTTGACCTGGCTGTTGCCGTTGAGGCCGTCCAGCGCGGCGGATACGTGCGCGGCGGTATCCTTCACCGTGACGTGCGCCGGGGTCGTGCCGTCGGCCTGGAACAGCTCGGCGAGCGCAGCGGCGTCGCCGGTAAGTTGCGCCACCGTGGCGGTCACCGCGGCGGAGCCGCTGTTGGAGACGATGATCTTGTCGACCTGGCCGTTGGCGCTGAGAGCGTCCAGCGCCGACGAGATATGGGCGGCACTGTCCTTCACCGTCACCGGCGCGGGTGTCGTGCCGTCGGCCTGGAACAGCTCGGCGAGCGCATGGGCGTCGCCGGCGAGCTGGGCGACCTTCACGACCACCTGATTGGTCGCGCTGTCGTTGACCGTGATGCTCGCGATCTGGGAATTGCCGCTCAGGCTGTCGAGCGCCGTCGTGATCTTGGCGGCGGTGTCGGCCACGACCACCTGCGCCGGCGTCGTGCCATCGGAATTGAACAGCTTGGCGAGCCCGGCGGCGTCGCTGCCGAGTTGCCCAACGGTGACGACGACCTTGCTGGAGCCGCTGTCGGACACGACGATTTTGTTCACCTGGAGGTTGCCGCTGAGGCTGTCGAAGTCGGCCTGGATATGCGCCGCGGTGTCCGAGACCGCGATCTCGGCGTGCGTGTTGCCGCCGATGGGAGGATAATAGATCTCGCCGATCACGGTGGCGTCGCTGGCCAGCTGCGCGACTGTGACGGTGACGTCGGTGGGGCTGTCCGAAACGTAGATCTTGTCGACCTGCGCGTTGCCATTGAGGGCGTCGAGCGCCGCGGTGACGTGCGCCGCCGTGTCGGACACCGTCACGGTGGCGGGCGTGGTTCCGTCCGACTTGAACAGTTCGGCCAGCATGGTGGCGTCGCCGGTGAGCTGCCCGACGCTGACGACGACTTCGTTCGAGCCGCTGTCCGTCACCACGATCCTGGTGACGTGACCGTTGGCCTGGAGCGCATCGAGATTGCTCGAGATCGCGCCGGCGGCATCGGACACGTGGATCGACACCGAGGTGGCGTTCTGGTTGACGATCTCGCCCAGGGCGACGGTGTCGTCGGCCACCTGCGAGGCGTTCAGGGCGAGCGCCGCATTGTCGGAAATGACGACGGAGTCGACCTGGGAATTGCCGTTCAGGCCGTCGATCGCGGCGGAAATGTTGGCGGCGGTGTCCGAGACCTCGACATGCGCATGCGTCGCGCCGTTCGCGAGGAACAGCTCGCCCAGCGCCGCGGTGTCGCTCGAAAGCTGGGTGACGGTGACCACGACTTCGTTGCTGCCGCTGTCGGTCACGACGATCTTGTCGACCTGGGTGTTGCCGTTGAGGGCATCGAACGCGGCACTGATGTTTGCCGCCGTGTCCTTCACCGCGACGGTGGCATGGGTGACGCCGTCGGCGAGGAACAGTTCGCCCAGCGCGCTCGCATCGGACGTCAGCCGCGCCACCGTGACGCCTACGGCGTGGCCGGCGCTGTCCGAGATCACGATCTTGTCGACCTGGGCGTTGGCGCTGAGCGCATCGAGCGCCGCGGAAATGTGTGCGGCGGTATCGGTCACCGCCACATGGGCGGGCGTGGTTCCATCCGCCTTGAAGAGCTCGCCGAGCGCGGCCGCATCGGTCGTCAGCTGGGCCACCTTGACGCTGACCTCATGGGTGCCCTGGTTGGAGACGACGATCTTGTCGACCTGGGCATTGGCGCTCAACGCGTCGAAGGCGGCGGAGATGTGCGCGGCGGTATCGTCCACCGTCACATGCGCCGCCGTCGCGTCGTCCGCCTGGAAGAGTTTGGCGAGCGCGGCCGCGTCGCTGGTCAGCTGCGCGACCGTCACATTCACCTGCTGGGTGGCGCTGTCGGAGACGTCGATGCGGCCGACATGGCCGTTGGCGTCGATGCTGTTCAGCGCGACGGTGATATGCGCGGCCGTATCGACCACCGTGACGCTGGCGGGCGTGGTGCCATCGGCCTGGAACAGGACGGCGATCGCCGCCGAATCCGCGGTCAGCTGGGCCACCGTCACGGTGACCCGATGGGTGGCGCTGTCCGTCACCACGATCCTGGCAACGTGGATGTTGCCGCCCAGAGCGTCGAAGGCCGAATCGATGTTGGCGGCGGTGTCCGTGACCGCCAGCGTATAGGGAGAGGCGTTGGCGTTGACGAGTTCGCCGATCGCGCCGGCATCGCTCGCCATCTGCGCGACGGTTACCGCTACGGCCGCGTTGTCGGAGACCGTGATCGTGCCGATATGCGAGTCGGCCTGCAGGGCGTCGAGATTGGCGGAGACGTGCGCCGCCGTGTCGGACACGTTGTAGGTGACCGGACCGGCGTTGTTGTTGCTGACCTTGGCGAGGGCGCCGGCATCGCCGACGACCTGGGACGCCGTCACTGTCATCGGCTGGCTGTTCGAGATCACGACCGAGCTCACCACCGCGCCCGCGGCCTGGATCGCGTCGAGGTTGGCGGCGACATTTGCCGCCGTGTCCTTCACGATCGCCGTTGCGGCGGACAGGTTGGCGTTCACCAGCTCGCCCAGCGCGGCGGTGTCGTTTACCAGCTGCGTGGCCGTAATCGTGACCGGAGCGTTGTCCGAGACGACGATCGAGGTGACGTCGCTCTGCTGGTTCAGCGTCGCGAAATTGGCGCCGATGTTGGCCGCGGTATCCGAAATCGTCAGCGTGGCGGCGCTGGCATTGCCATTGACCAGGATGCTGAGGGCGCTGCTGTTCGCGAGGAGTTGCGCAACCGAGATGACGAGAGGCTGATTGTCGGTGATGACGATGGAGGAGACTTCGGAATCGACATTCAGCGTGCCCAGTCCGGCCACGATGTTGGCGGCGGTGTCCTCCACCACGAGGGAGACCGCGGAGGCATCCGCGTTCTGCAGCTTGCCGATGGCGGCGGCGTCACCGGTGAGCTGGGCGACGTCGAGATCGACCGGCGCGTTGTCGGCGATGACGATCGCATCTATGTGCGCATCGCCGTTGAGCTGGTCGAGCGCACCGGAGATGTTCGCGGCCGTGTCCTGGATATTGAAGTCAGGACCGCTGTCCAACGTCGCCTGGTTGGCTTGCCAGAACGCGACGGTGTAATTGGCCATGGTCATGCTCCTCGAGTGCCGGTGCCGCGCGGGAACGGCGGCACGCATGTTTCGCTGTGTGGCGCGCGCATATCCCCGCGCGGATAGTCCCTGAACCGGAGACTTACAAGCCGCCCGGGAGAATCGGGAGCAGCGGGAAACCGGTAGGTGCGGTTCATCTGCGCTCGCCCCTCAGGAATTGCCCAACAATCCCCCGGACATGACTGATCCAAGTGCCGGATGGTGTATCACCTGCGATGCCTGGGGAAAAGTCCCGCCCGCCGATCCGCGGCCATGCGATTGTGGATTTCCGGCAGCGCGATGAGGCGACCCGCCATCGACCGGGATTCCGGTTTGGACGCGCGCGGATGCCGTTGGTGGCCGCGCGCGACGTGACCGGATTGCGACCGATGATGAGTTGCGAGAGCATCCGCCGTCCGCCGGGAAGATGCCAAAGCGGATTGCAACTCCGGCGGGGAATGGCTGCACCGACCCGGCTGTGCGCGGTGGATACCTTGGGCGATTGGTGGGTGATGCAGGAATCGAACCTGCGACCCGCTGATTAAGAGTCAGCTGCTCTACCGACTGAGCTAATCACCCGTTCCGGAGCCGCGAAGGGACCGCGCCTATAGCAGAGGGTTTCCGCCCTGTCCAATGCCCTGTGGGCCGGAAGAACCTACATCAACCCCGCGGAATGCCTGGGGATTTCGACCTGGCGGTGAACGTGGACGCTCATCAGGAGACCGAATCCGACCATCACGGTCAGCATCGCCGTGCCGCCGTAAGAGATCAGCGGCATGGGGATGCCCACCACCGGCATCAGCCCCATCACCATGGCGGCGTTGATCATGATGTAGAAGAAGAAGTTCAGCGTCAGCCCCATGGCGACGAGGCGGCCGAACTGGCTGCGCGAGGCCATGGCGATGCGGATGCCGAAGCCGATCACCAGCGCGAACAGGAGCAGAAGCCCCGCGGAGCCGATGAAGCCGAACTCCTCGCCGATGCTGGTGTAGATGAAATCGGTATGCTTTTCGGGCAGGAAATCGAGCTGGCTCTGCGTGCCCTGGCCGAAGCCTTTGCCGGCGAAGCCGCCCGAGCCGATGGCGATCTCCGCCTGGCTGATGTTCCAGCCCGCGCCCAGCGCATCCGAGGACGGATTGAGGAAGGTCAGCACGCGCGCCTTCTGGTAGTCGTGCATGTGCTGCCACGCGAGCGGCACCGCGCCGACCACCGCGGCGAAAGTCGGCGCGATCCACCACCAGGACAGCCCGGCGAGGAAGAGAAGCGAGGTGCCGTCCAGCGCCAGGATCGTGGCCGTGCCGAGATTGGGCTCCAGCAGGACCAGGACCACCGGCACCGCGATCATCCCCAGCGGTATGAGCAGCCGCAGCGGCCGTGACACCTCCTCCACGCTCTGGCCGTGGAGATAGCGCGCCAGCGCCAGCACGAGCGCGATCTTCATCAGCTCCGAAGGCTGGAGTTGCAGCGGCCCGAGCTCGATCCAGCGCTGGGCGCCCAATCCCATCTTGCCCGCGATCTCCACGCCGAAGAGAAGCACCAGCGCGACGCCATAGAGCGGATAGGCGGCGGCCATCCACACCCGCAGATCCACCATGGCGATGGCGACGAGCAGGATCAGCCCGACCACGAAGCGGATCATTTGCGGCAGCGCCCAGGGCTGGAAGTGCCCGCCGGCCACCGAATAGAGCATCGCGAAGCCGAGCGTGGCGATCACCGCGATGAGCAGCACCAGGCCCCAGTTGATCTCGAGCAGCTTCTCGCTGACCGAGAGGGCGCGGCGCTGGGCGGCATAGGGGCGCGAGCTCATCCGTTCGCGCCTCCCGAATTGGTGTCGAGCGCGGCGGCGTTGAGGGGATAGGCCGCCTGCATCTTCACCGGGTCGCGCTGCTGGGTGAACAGCAGGATGTCGCGCGCCATCTGCACCTGCGGATGGCCGAGCGCGCCATGCTCCACCACCACGCAGCAGGCGTAGCGCGGCGCCTGCACCGGCGCGAAGGCGATGAAAAGACCGTGGTCGCGCAGCTTCCAGGGAAGCTGGGTGTCCTTCTTCACGCCGCTTTCGCGCTCGGCCTGGGTGATGACGCGCACCTGGGCGGTGCCCGTCTTGCCGGCCATTTCGTAGCCCGGCTCGGCGATGCGGTAGGCATAGGCCGTGCCGCCGGGATCGTTCACCACCATGCCCATGCCCTGCTGCACGGTCGTGAACGCCTTGTCGGAGAAATCCAGCCGCTTGAGCACGGGCCTTTGCTGCGCCTCGCGGCCGACCACCCGGGTGATCCGCGGGGTGACGGCGTTGCCCGACGCGATGCGCGCCGCGACCGTGCAGAGCTGCAGCGGCGTCGCCAGCACATAGCCCTGGCCGATGCCCGTGTTGAGCGTTTCGCCCTGCTGCCAGGGCACGTGATACTTGCGCATCTTCCATTCGGCGCTGGGGATGAAGCCGCCATTCTCGTGCGGCAGTTCGATGCCCGTAGGCTGGCCCATGCCGAGCTTGATCGCGGCATCGTGCATCCTGTCGATGCCCAGGTGCATGGCGACGGTATAGAAGAAGACGTCGCAGGAATGCTGGATGCCGCCCTTCAGGTCGAGGCGGCCGTGGCCGCCCTTCTTCCAGCAATGGAATTCGTGGTTGCCCAGGGTGAGCGAGCCGGTGCAGACGACCTCGAGGTTCTCCAGCCCGTTGTCCATCGCCGCCATCGCCATGGCGGGCTTGAAGGTCGACCCCGGCGGATAGGCGCCCTGCAGCACCTTGTTCAGCATCGGCTTGTGGTCGTTGTCGTTGAGCGCGTCCCACTGCGTGCGCGAGATGCCGACGTTGAAGAGGTTCGGATCGAAGCCCGGCGTGGAGACCAGCGCCAGCACGTCGCCATTGGCCACGTCCATCACCGCGCAGGCCGCGCTCTCCTGCCCCAGGCACTCCGAAGCGTAGTGCTGCACCTGCTGGTCGACGGTGAGCCACACATCGTCGCCCGGGATGCCGGGCCTGAAGCCGAGCTCGCGGATGACGCGGCCATAGGCGTTGACCTCCACGCGGCTGGCGCCGGCGGTGCCGCGCACCTCCGCGTCGAAGGCTTTCTCGATGCCCTCCTTGCCGATGCGGAAGCCCGGCAGGTCCAGCAGCGGATCGCTGTCCCGCGCCTTGTCGGCCTCCGAGACCGAAGACACGTAGCCCAGGATGTGGGACATCTCGTCGCCGAAGGGATAGGAGCGCGTCTCGCCCACGTCGGGCTGCATGCCGGAGAGATAGGGAAGGTGCAGGTTGACGCGCGCGAACTCCTCCCAGCTCATGTTCTCGGCCACCGTCACGGCCACGAACTTCTTGTTCATGGCGACGTCGTGCTTGATGCGCTCGCGGTCGTGCTCGCCGAGCACGATGAGCCGGGAAATGGTGTCGAGCGCGGCGTCCACGCCTTCCGCCGCCTGCTCGGGCACCAGCAGCACGCGATAGTTCTTGCGGTTGGTGGCGAGCTCCACGCCGAAGCGGTCGACGATGCGCCCGCGCAGCGGCGCGATCAGCCGCTCGCTCACGCGGTTGTCCTCGGCGCGGGTGGCGAATTCCTCGCCTTCGAGAATCTGAAGCTGGTAGAGCCGCCCCGCCAGCACCGCCAGCACGCTGCCCATCGCGCCGGTCATGAGCAGCGTGCGGCGGGTGAACGTCGCGTACCGGCTCTTGTCCTTGCGATCGAAGACCGGCATCAGAAATCGCTCCTGAGCGGGCCGACGAATTTGCGATGCACGCGCCCCAGGATCATCGCGACGGGCACGTAGAACAGCACGCTCATGGCGAACTGCATGGACAGGACCGAGAGCGGCGGCAGCCTGCCATAGACGAAGGCCGCGACGAGCCAGCCGCAGACGGTCGCCACCAGCATGGCGGCGGCGAAGCCGAGGATCGCGCCCAGCCCCGAGAGGCCGGCGAAGGCGTCGCGCTCCCGGTCGACCAGCGCGTAGGTCACCACATAGGACAGCGTCCAGATTCCGGGCGGGCCACCGGAGAAGAAATCCTCCATCATGCCGATGAAAAACGCGATCCAGGCCGGCATCAGATCGGGCCGCACCAGGCACCAGAAATAGATCGGCATCAGCGAGAACATGGGCGGCGGCACCGCGCCGCGCAGAAGCGACACCGGCGCGTTGGACAGGATCACGCCGAGGATGGCGAAACCGAACGGGATGACGGCGGCGAAGCTGCGGCTGAAGGATATGTCCAGGCGGTCGAACATCTCACTGGTCCACCTGGTCGTCGTTGGAATTGTCGGCATTGGGCGCGGGCTGGCCCGGCACGGCGGGCTTGGGCGCGGCCTGCTGCGCGGCGGGCGGATGGATCGCGTAGGGCGAAGGCGGCGTGACGTAGGTGCCCGGCGGGGTCATGGAATTGGCGCTGGGCGGCGGCGCCTGGGCGGGCGTCTGCGGCTTGGTGGCGAGCGGCGCCAGGCCCGCGGCGACCGCGGGCAGTTCGTTCGGCGTGACGGCCGGCGGCTGCTCGGGCGGCTGCTTGAGATCGACCACGCGCACGTCGTCCGCGGAGGAGGCGTCGGCCAGGAGGGCCACGCGCCAGTCCGAGCCATCCCACACCACGGTGCCCACCGGCACGCCGTTGGGCAGGAGCCCGCCGTCGCCCGAGGTGACGACCTGGCTGCCCTCCTTGATCTGCGCGCCCTGCTGCATGGGCTGCAGCGAAGGCTGGCCCGAATTGTCGCCCGTTAGCATCGCCTGCATGTTGCCCGGCTCGACCACCACCGGCACGCGGCTGTTGAGATCGGTCAGCAGGATCACCCATGAGGTGTGATCGCCGGTCAGGAACACCCGCCCGAGCATGCCGCGCAGATCGACCACCGCCTCGCCCGGCTTGACGCCGCGGCTCTTGCCGGCGTCGAGGATCAGCGTGTCGAGGAACGGGCGATTGTCGCGGCCGATGACGCGCGCGGTGATGGATTCCTGCGCCGGATCCGGAACGGCGTTGAGCAGAAGCTGATAGCGCTGGATGCGGGCGTTGAGCACCTGCTTCTCGGCCTGGTACTTCTTGAGTTCGGCCACCTCCGCCTTCAGGCGCAGATTCTCCTGGTAGACGTCGAAGAAGTGGCCGACGCCGCCGAACCAGTTGGCGACGCCGTCGAACGGCTTGCCGACGGATTTGAGCGAAGGCGCGATGGCGTCGGAATAATAGGCGCGCGCGCGGTCGAAAAGCTGGGACTGCGCCTTGCCGAGGACCACCAGGCCCACCGCGAGCACCGCAAGGATCGCCATCGACAACTGGGCGCTGCCCTTGCCGCGTGCGATCTTCCAGGTGCCGTTCGCCATGACCGAACTCTTTACGCGAGCCGCTCAGAAAGCGGTCGAAAGGACGTGACGCATGACCTTGGCGTTCTCGAGCACCCTGCCCGTGCCCAGGGCGACGCAACTCAGCGGATCGTCGGCGATGGAGATCGGAAGGCCCGTCTCCTCGCGCAGGACCTGGTCGAGATTGGCGAGCAGCGAGCCGCCGCCCGTCAGCACGATGCCCTTGTCCACGATGTCCGCCGCCAGTTCCGGCGGCGTCGCTTCCAGCGCCACTTTCACGGCCTCCACGATGGCGGAAGTAGGCTCCGACAATGCTTCGGCGATATGACGCTGGGTGATGGTGATTTCCTTGGGCACGCCGTTCAGCAGGTCGCGGCCCTTGATCTCGAGCGTGACGCCGTTGCCTTCCAGCGGCGGCGCGGCCGAGCCGATCTCCTTCTTGATGCGCTCGGCCGAGGCTTCGCCGATCAGCAGATTCTGGTGGCGGCGGATATAGGCGATGATCGCCTCGTCCATCTTGTCGCCGCCCACGCGCACCGAGCGCGAATAGACGATGCCGCCGAGCGAGAGCACCGCCACTTCCGTCGTTCCGCCGCCGATGTCGACGACCATGGAGCCCGTGGGCTCGCTCACCGGAAGGCCTGCGCCGATCGCCGCCGCCATCGGCTCCTCGATCAGGAACACGCGGCGCGCGCCCGCCGACAGCGCCGACTCCTGGATTGCGCGGCGCTCGACGGCGGTGGAGCCGGAGGGCACGCAGACGATGATCATCGGATTGGCGAAGGAGCGGCGGTTGTGGACCTTGCGGATGAAGTGCTTGATCATCTCCTCCGCGATCTCGAAATCGGCGATGACGCCGTCGCGCATGGGACGGATCGCCTCGATGTTTCCCGGCGTGCGGCCGAGCATCATCTTGGCGTCGTTGCCCACCGCGCGCACGGACTTCTTGCCGCCGCGATTCATCATGGTGGCGACCACCGACGGCTCGTTCAGCACGATGCCGCGCCCCTTGACGTATACGAGCGTGTTCGCCGTACCGAGATCGATTGCCATGTCGCTCGACAGCATGCCGAGGAGACCGCCGAACATTCAGACATTCCTTTCCCGACCGGAAGCTTGCAAATGCCGTACCCGCCGAAGAGCGCGCGCCCTCCGTCAGCGACCTATGTTCGCTTCTTCAGCCAATTTTACGATCGCTAACCTTGACGAAGCGCATCGCCGCGCCTTCGACCTCGCCGCGGAACTTGTAGGACGCTTCGGCTTTTCGGCGCAAGGCCAAGGCCCTGTTCCGGCGAAGAAAATCCCGTGCGGCGGGGGCGCTCAGCGGCCCGCCACGGGGCGCACCAGCGCCGCGGCCCGGTTGGCCCGGGCGCGCGCCTCGGCGACATCCGTCCCGCGCGCCAGGGCCACCCCCATGCGGCGCTTGAGGTAGGACTCCGGCTTGCCGAACAGGCGCAGTTCCGTTTCGGGAACGGCGAGCGCCTCGCCCACCCCGTCGAAGGCGATCCCCCGGGCGTCCATCCCGCCATAAATGACGGCGGACGCGCCGGGCGCCTTGAGCGCCGTCGAGACCGGCAGGCCCAGGATGGCCCGGGCGTGGAGCGCGAATTCGCTCTGGAACTGGGAAACCAGGGTGACCAGACCCGTGTCGTGCGGCCGGGGGCTGACCTCGGAGAACCAGACCTCGTCCCCCCGGACGAACAGTTCCACCCCGAAGATGCCGAAGCCGCCCAGCGCGCCGGTCACCGCGCCGGCCATGTCGCGGGCCTTGGCGAGGGCGGCGGGGCTCATGGGCTGGGGCTGCCAGGATTCCACATAGTCGCCATTGACCTGGACGTGGCCGACCGGCGCGCAGAAATGGGTCCCGTCCATGGCCCGCACGGTGAGCTGGGTGATCTCGAAGTCGAACCTGACCTCGCCCTCCACGATCACGCGCGGCTGCTTCACCCGCCCGGCGGACAGCGCCTTGTCCCAGGCCCCGGCCACATCTTCCCGGCTCCTGAGGCGGGATTGCCCCTTGCCGGAGGAGGACATCACCGGCTTGACGAAGCAAGGGAAGCCGATCCCGCCGTCGCCCCCTTTTCCATCAATAGCGGCCTGAAGCTCCTCCAGCGAAGCGGCGAAGGCGTAGGGCGAGGCGGGCAGCTTCAGCTCCTCAGCGGCGAGCCGGCGGATGCGCTCCCGGTTCATGGTGATGTGGGCCGCCTTCGCGGTGGGGATGACGGTTGCGAGCCCGTCCGCCTCGATGCGCACGAGCTCGTCGGTGGCGATGGCCTCGATCTCGGGCACGATGAGATGCGGCCGCTCCTTCTCCACCAGCGCGCGCAGGGCGGCGGCGTCCGTCATGTCGATGACATGGGCGCGATGGGCCACCTGCTGCGCCGGCGCATCGGCATAGCGGTCGACCGCGACGGTCTCCACGCCCAGCCGCTGAAGCTCGATCACGACCTCCTTGCCCAATTCGCCGGAGCCGAGGAGCATGACCTTGATCGCGGAAGGAGACAGCGGTGTGCCGAGGCGCATCGGTTCGGCCCGTTCACTTGCGGTTGCGTGGCCGCATTTCAAGCACAATTGCACCGGTCGAGGAACCGGACGAAGGGCATCCTCCTGCGCGGCGTCACTCGCGCTTCGACAGCCACGGCATCATGGCGCGAAGGCGCTCGCCGACGGTTTCGATGGGGTGGGCGGCGGCCTTGGCGCGGAGCTTGGCCATTCCGGCGCCGCCGTCCGCGCTCTCGTCCATCCAGTCGCGGGCGAAGCGGCCGGACTGGACGTCCGCCAGCACGCGCTTCATCTCCTCGCGGACATGGGCGTCGACGATGCGCGGGCCGGTGCGATAGGCGCCGTATTCCGCCGTGTTGGAGATCGCCTGGTACATGCCGGCGATGCCGCGGGTGTGCATCAGGTCGACCAGCAGCTTCAGCTGATGCAGGCACTCGAAATAGGCGAGTTCCGGCGCATAGCCGGCCTCGACCAGCGTCTCGAAAGCGGCGCGCGCAAGCTCGGCGGAGCCGCCGCAGAGCACGGCCTGCTCGCCGAAGAGGTCGGTCTCCGTCTCCTCCCGGAAATCGGTCTCGATCATGCCGGCGCCGACGCCGATGGCGGCGCCGTAGGCGAGCGCGATCCGTTTCGCCTGCCCGCTCGCGTCCCGGTGCACGGCGAAGAGGCCGATATATCCTTCGCCGCGCGTGTAGTTGGCGCGGAGCGAGGAGCCGGGACCGGCGGGTGCGACCAGGATCACGTCCAGATCCGCGCGCGGCGCGATGAATCCGTAATGCAGCGCGAAGCCGTGGATGAACAGCAGCGCCGCGCCCTGCTTCATGTGCGGCTCGATATCGCGCGCGTAGATCCCGGGGAGCTTCTCATCCGGCGCGCCCAGCACGACGACATCCGCATTCCTCACGGCTTGCGCATTCTCCGCGACCGCGAAGCCCGCCGCCCGCGCACGGTCCGCGCTGGCGCCGGGGCGCGCGCCGATCGCGACGTCCGTCACGCCGCTGTCGCGCAGATTGAGCGCATGCGCGGCGCCCTGGTTGCCATAGCCAATCACGGCGATCTTCCGGCCGCGCACGAGCGCGAGATCGGCGTCCTGTGCGGTGTAGGTCTTCATGCGGTGTCCTGCATGGGCGTCCAATCCTTCATGCGGTTCCTGATCCAGGTCATCTGCCGCTTGGCATATTGGCGCGTGGCGGTCTTGGCCAGCCCGGCGGCCCGGGCAAGGGTCATCTCGCCTTTGTGCACGGCCCGCAATTCGCGCAGGCCCAGGATCTTCGCGGCGGGAAGACCCGGATCGATCCGGGGCAGCGCGGCCGCCTCCTCCAGGGCACCCCGCGCCAGCATCCCGTCGAAGCGGGCATCGATGTGGGCATGGAGCGCCTCGCGCGGCGGCATGACGACAAGGCGCCGGAGCGCCATGCCGTGCAGCAGCGGCGTGCCCATCCGGGTCTGCCACCAGGACAGCGGCCGACCCGTCGCCTCGGACACCTCATAGGCGCGCAGCGTGCGCTGCGTGTCGCCGGCGCGCAGGCGCGCCGCGCTATCCGGATCGCGGGCGCAGAGCTCGGCATGGAACGCGTCCGGCCCGATCGCCGCGCGTCGCGCCGCCACGGCGTCCCGCACGGAGGCCGGCACGGAGGGAATTTCGGCGATGCCTTCCGTCAGCGCGGAAAAGTAAAGCCCCGTGCCGCCTACGAAGACCGGCACCCGGCCCATGGCGCGGACCTCGGCCAGCGCGCGCGCGGCGTCCGCCAGGTAGCGTCCCACGGAATAGGGCTCGCGCACGCTCACCTGGCCGTAAAGCAGATGCGGCGCGCGCGCCATGTCGTCGTCCGAAGGCCGCGCGGTCAGGATGCGCACCTCCGCATAGACCTGCATGGAATCGGCATTGACGATCGCGCCGCCGATGCGCGCCGCCAGCGCCAGCGCCGCGGCCGACTTGCCGCTCGCGGTGGGCCCTGCGATAAGCACCGCGTCCCAACTCATGGCCGGAAGCCTTGCACGAATTTCCTCACGTCCTCGTCGTGGCGGGCGCGGCGCCAGACGGGCTTCTACAGGCTCTGCCGCATCGAGGCGAGCCGCGCGTGCTGGCGCCCGCGGCCTGGGAGATTCCGTTCGCGGGCGATCCGGCCGCCGTGCTGGCCTCCGCGCGGCGCCTGGCGCCCGCGGCCGACGTCAACGCGCTGCCTTCGGCCAACCGGCGCAAGAAGCTCCTCGTCGCGGACATGGATTCCACCATCATCTCGTGCGAATGCCTGGACGAGCTGGCGGACATGGCGGGCCTCAAGCCGCGGATCGCCGCCATCACCGAGCGCGCGATGCGCGGCGAGATCGCGTTCGAGGGCGCGCTGCGCGAGCGGGTCGGGCTGCTGAAGGGGTTGTCCATTTCGGCGCTGGAACGCACCTGGACGGAACGGGTGCGGCTCAATCCGGGCGCCCGCGCATTGGTAGCGACCATGAAGGCACATGGCGCCAGGACGCTGCTGGTGTCCGGCGGATTCACGTTCTTCACCGCCCGCGTGGCGCGCGAGGCCGGATTCGACTCCCATCAGTCCAACACCCTGCTGCACGACGGCGAAGCGCTCACGGGCGAGGTCGGCGATCCGATCCTCGGGCGCGAGGCGAAGCGCGCGGCGCTGGAGAAGGCCGTCATGGACCTCGAGCTCGTGCATGACGACGTGCTCGCCGTGGGCGACGGCGCCAACGATCTCGCCATGCTGGCGCGCGCGGGCCTGGGCGTGGCCTGGCACGCCAAGCCGGTCGTGGCGGAGGCCGCGAAGGCACGCATCGATCGCGCCGATCTCAGGTCGCTGCTCTATCTTCAGGGCTATTGTGACGCGGAGATCGTGGACGGCTGATCAGTCGTCCGCGTCCAGATGCATGGGCACGTAGGTCGCATTGCCCTCGCGATTGACAAGCAGGATCTCGATCTTCTTGCCGGATCTGGTATCGGCGTCGATGCGGCGCGACACGTCGTCGGGCGTGCGCACGGGCTGGTTCTGCATCGTCACGATCACGTCGCCGGGACGGAAATTCTTCTCGCCCGCCTGGCTGTCGGGCTCGACGCCCGTGACCAGCACGCCCTGCACGTCGGCCGGCACGTGGTATTTGGCGCGGGAGGCGCCGTCGAGCGTGGAGAGCGAGAAGCCCAGCAGCTTGCCCACGGGCCTGGCCGGCTCGGGCGCCTGCGGCTTGCCGTCGCCGGACGGGTCGTCGTCCTGGAGCTTCGCGACCACGACGTGCGCACTCTGCCTGGAGCCGTTGCGCACATACTGGACGTCGGCGGTCTTGCCCACGGGCGTGTCGGCGACCACGCGGGGAAGCGCGCGCGAATCCGCCACGGGCCTGCCGTCGAACGACAGGATCACGTCGCCCGGCTGGATGCCCGCCTTTGCCGCGGGACCGCCCGGCGTCACCTCCGCCACCAATGCGCCGTTGGCCTGCGCCAGGCCCATGCCCTGGGCGATGTCGTCCGTCACGCTCTGCACGCGCACGCCCATCCAGCCCCGGCGCGGCGAGCCATAGCGCTCGATCTGGCCGATGACATCGCGCGCCATGTTGGCGGGGATGGCGAAGCCGATGCCGACCGAGCCGCCGCTGGGCGAATAGATCACCGAGTTGATGCCGATGACGTTGCCGTCCATGTCGAACAGCGGGCCGCCGGAATTGCCGCGGTTGATCGGCGCGTCGGTCTGGATGAAGTCGTCGTAGGGCCCGGCGGCGATGTCGCGGTTGCGGGCCGAGACGATGCCGGCGGTTACGGTCGAGCCCAGGCCGAACGGATTGCCGATGGCCACCACCCAGTCGCCCACCCGCGCCTTGTTGGAATCGCCGAAATGCGCCGCCGGCAGAGGCCTGGGCGGCTTGACGCGCAGGAGCGCCAGATCCGTCTTCTCGTCGCGCCCCACCACCTTCGCGGGAAGGCTGGTGCCGTCGTTGAGGGTGACGGTGATCTGCTCGGCATCGTCGATGACGTGGTTGTTGGTGACGATCAGGCCCGAGGGATCGATGACGAAGCCGGAGCCCAGCGACGTCACCTTGCGCGGCAGGTTCTTGTCCTTGTCGAGCAGGCCCTTGAACAGCTTCTGCAGCTCGGGATCCTGCGGCAGGTCGGTGAACTGGTCGGCCTGGGCGTTCGGCTTGAGAGTCTCGGTGGTGGCGATGTTCACCACCGTCGGCAGAAGCTGGTTCGCGAGGTCGGCGAAGGAATCCGGCGCCGGGCGCGCCAGGGCCGTCCCGGCCTGCGCCGTCAGCGCCAGCGCGCTCAATGCCAATGCCTGCAGCCCCCGCCGCAAATACCCAAACATGCCGCCGTCCTCGGATTGCCTTTCTGCAAATATAGTACGTCCCGGCCGTCACAAGAGGCTTACGGTGGGGGCGGCGGCGGACACATTTCCGCACGGACGCGACGGGGGCGCGACGGCCGTGGCGGGCTTGCGCCGGAAAGCCGCACGCCCTCAATGCCTTACGCCCGGTTAACCAAGCCTGCGGTTCGTCAGATGAAATCGGCCGTGGACAGGCTGGCGAGATGCGTCGCGTTGACCAGTTCGATCACATAGTCCTGACCGGCCTGGTATCCCGCCACGCCGTTGGCATCCACGATCAGGAACGTGTCGCCGTGGAGCGAGCCGGCGGTGGGGGTGAAGAGCACGGCGTGGCCGGCCGCGAGCTGGCCTGCCCCGACGGCGCCGGCGAGATCGGCGTCGAAGGCGCCCATGGACAGGCGGCCCGACGCAACCGTGGCGTCGACGGCGCCAACCGCCACGTCGAAATCGAAGCGGTCGGCATTGGCGTTGAACCCGACGACCAGGTCGAATTGGGTGCTCGTAGACTCGACGGGATCGAG
The DNA here is from genome assembly GCA_035499995.1 of Rhizomicrobium sp. GTDB lineage: Bacteria > Pseudomonadota > Alphaproteobacteria > Micropepsales > Micropepsaceae > Rhizomicrobium. The sequence continues at coordinate 46,774 of DATJXR010000023.1, forward strand.
ATATTTGAACGTGTCGACGCCCGCGCCGCCGGTCAAGGTATCGGAGAGGTCGCCACCCGTCATGGTGTTGGCGCTGGCGCCGCCGACGATGTCGAAGTGGCCGTCCGTCTCCGCCGATCCGTCGAAGAACAGCGTGGCGCCGCCGGAGAGCGCGCTCGCATCCACTGTCAGCGTTTTGCCCGCCGCCACCGTCGCATCGTCGGTCGTCAGCCGGTAGCCGAAGCCCGCCGCCAGCGAGATCGTCTCGACGTTCACCATGGTCGTCGCGCCGAACACGATTCCGGCGGAGTAATCGCCGTCGAGAAACACCGTATCGTTGCCGGTTCCGCCGTCGATCTGGTCCTTGGCGGTGAGGAAGCTGTTCATGACGATCTGGTCGTTGCCCGAGCCGCCGTCGATCGTGTCGTTGCCGGGCCCGGCGATCAGCTTGTCGGCGCCGCCGTTGCCCCAGAGGATGTCGTTGGCCGATCCGCCATTGAGCACGTCCCTTCCTTCGCCGCCGATCAGCGTGTCGTTGCCGGCGTTGCCCGCGACCGCGCCGAGGATCGAGCCCAGCGTGCCGTCATAGGTGTCGTTGCCGGCGTCGAAGCTGATCGCGCCGGAGATGTGCCCGCTGTTGGTGACGTTCACCGTGCCCGCGCCCGTCTGCAGGATGGCGCCGCCGGGCGCCGCGATCACGCCGGTGTTGTCGATGGTGTCGACATTGCCGGCGCCTGCGTCCAGCACGACGCCGTAATAGGCCGAGACCGTGCCGCTGTTGGTGAAATAGACGTTGCCGGCCGCGCTCTCGTAGATACCCCTGGTGCCCGCGAACGTACCGGAATTGGTGATGTAATCCGGAAAGTCGCCGCTGAACTCTTGCAAATAGACGGCGGCGTCGGTGCCGAACATGTACCCGGAATTGGCGATGTTCTGCCCGGAATCGGTGGCGAAGATGCCGTCGCCCGACTGGCCGATGACCGTGCCTGCGTTGGAGACGACCGAGTCGAATCCGACGGTAATTGCCGCGCTGAATCCGGTGACGGATCCGCCGGCGCCGATCGCGATATTCGCGCCGCCGGCCTGCAGTTCGATGGCGGTATCGCCGCCTCGCACCGCGCCGAGGATCGACAAGCTCACACCCTCGCCGTCCGTGTTGGACGCCGCGATCCCGAACGTCGCGGCCGAAATGATGATTCCCTGCGCCAGATAGAGCGAGTCGCCCTGAGCCAAATCCTCCGCGTCTGCGGATGTCACGATGACGTTGGATGTGATGACATAATCGGTCATGGCTGGCTCCCTGCGCCGGCGGCGCGCACGCGCCATCCGGCTCCTCGCGAGCGTGCTAACGCCGCGCCGCGGGGGAATTCTTGCCCTCAAACGCCGCTATGGGCCGGAAACGACGTGCCGTGGCAGGATGACCGAAAAGATATCTACCGGATCGCGGCGGCGACGGAGATGTCGCCTATCGCAAGGCGTTGCGGTAGAAGGCGCGAAGGACGGATCGATGGTCACGCGCGAGGACATTCTCAAGGCATTGAGCGGGGTGATCGACCCCGCTACGGGCCGCGATATCGTGGCGAGCGGCCTGGTGCAGGGCCTCGTCGTCCGCGACGGCCATGTCGGCTTTTCGCTGGAGGTTCCGGCGGCGCGCGGGCGCACCGCCGAGCCGCTGCGCAAGGCCGCCGAGGACGCGACCCATACGCTGCCCGGCGTGCTGTCGGTGACGGCGGTGCTGACGGCGCACAACGAGCCCGCGCCGGCGCGCCATGCCCACGGCCACGCCCAGCCGGCCGGCGGGATCGAGGGCGTCGGCGCGGTCATCGCGGTGGCGAGCGGCAAGGGCGGCGTGGGCAAATCCACCGTCGCCGTCAATCTCGCGCTGGCGCTGTCGCGCCTTGGCATGAGAGTGGGCCTGCTGGATGCCGACATCTACGGACCGTCGGTTCCGCGCCTGCTCGCGATCACACACAGGCCGGACAGCGACGGCCACAAGCTCAAGCCCATCGAGAAATACGGTCTCAAGGCCATGTCGATGGGATTCCTGGTGAAGGAAGACGAGCCGATGGTGTGGCGCGGGCCGATGGTGCAGTCCGCGCTGACCCAGATGATGAACGACGTGGCGTGGGCGCCGCTCGACGTGCTGGTCATCGACATGCCCCCGGGCACCGGCGACGCCCAGCTCACCATCGCGCAGCGCGTGCCGCTCAAGGGCGCGGTGATCGTGTCCACGCCGCAGGACATCGCGCTCATCGACGCGCGCAAGGGCCTTGCCATGTTCCGCAAGACCCAGGTGCCCATCCTCGGCATCGTGGAGAACATGAGCGTGTTCGTCTGTCCCGAATGCGGGCATGAGAGCCACATCTTTGGGCATGGCGGCGCGCGCGCCACGGCGGAGGAACTGGGCAGCCCGTTCCTCGGCGAGATCCCGCTGGTGCCGGCGATCCGCGAAACCTCCGACGCCGGGACGCCCATCGTCGTGAGCCGGCCCGACGGCCGGGAAGCGAATTCGTTTCTGGCAATTGCGCAACAAGTCGCGGAAAAAATCGCGGCCCCGCAACGCCCGGCGCCGAAAATCGTGATTGAATAGTCGCATGGCGACTCCCAAGCCCCAGATCCGCTCGACCTTCGCCACGCCCGTCTGCGTGCACTTCGTGCCGGTCGCGCCGGAGATGAATCCGGAGCTGCGCGCGCGGATCCTCGAGCACATGCAGGCCGGCGGCCCATCGAACGGCCCCGGCGGCCCGCGCGGCCATGGCTGGCGCTCCCGGAGCGATTTCGAATCCTGGGGCGGCCAGCACGCGCAGACGCTCGCCCGCGTGCTGCGCGAACTGGCCGACGGCCTCACCGCCACGCGCAGCGGCGGGCGCGTCACGCTGGACTGGAAGATCGCCGCCTGCGCGGCGGTGCGCGGCAGGGGCGACAATGTCGAGACCGGCGCGCACCCGGGCGCGTTCTGGGCCGGCGTCTATTTCGCGGACGACGGCTACGCCAAGTCGGACGACCAGGCGCTGGGCGGCGAAGTCGAGCTCTGCGACCCGCGCGGCGCGCTGCCCGCGATGGTGGCGCCGCATCTGGCGTTCCGCATTCCCGGCGGCGGCAACGCCGGCCAGACCGAGATCATCCGCCCCCAGGCCGGCATGATCGTGATGCACCCCGCCTGGCAGCCGCGCGGCGAACGCCGCCTCGAAGCCGACGGCCAGCGCGTGACCGTGGAGTTCGAGCTGGCGGTGCCGTAGGAGAATCTCTTCGGGGAACAATGAGCAAGCAGAAGAAGTTTGCCTGGTTCAACTGGATAGCGGGCTTCGCCATCGGCCTCATGCCGCTGCTTGCGCACGTTCTGCTTTATGTGGCCGCAAAACCGGCGAGCGGCTGGTCGGATAACTGGGCGCCAGACCTGCTCTTCATCACCATCAGCAATTCGGGGCTCGCGGCGTTGAGCGTGTTTGTAAAGATGGCGGCGGGCAATCTCGACATGAGCAAGTTCTCACCGGTGCTCATCATCGTTTGGGTCTTGCTGCTGTTGAGCTTCGCCGCGGCGGCGTTGCTTTACGGCGTAGATGTGACGGGCCAAGGCAATGCTTCGACCTGGGTGGTCGCTGTCTGCTTGATCGTGCTGTCAGGCATCTGCTCATTGAACTTCGAGCTCGCAGCGGCGGATTTGGAAAAGTAGCGGTCAGCCTCGCGCTATTGAAATTGGGGCTTATTGTGCGTATCTTGTACACAACGCAGGGATGTGCCCCTCGGAGATGGCTATGGTTGGTATTCTGGAAGTTGCTGCAGTTGGCGTCTCCTTACTCGGCGCAGTTCTCTCGTTCTTCGTCGGCAAGCACAGCTGATGGAATGAATTCCGGCGGACACCGCCGCCGGAATCATCAGACTGCAATCGCAAAGCTACCGCCCCGCGGTGATGGACATGGTGATGCTGCCCTGGTTGTTGGGCAGCGCCTCGGTCCAGGTGTCGCCGACCCTGTGGTCGCCGCGGATGTCGTTGCAGTTGGTGGCCTTGGACGGATCCTTCGGCGCCGGGCTCACCAGCGTGAAGCAGGCGGTGTGGTCGTCCTTCCAGGCGTAGGTGCCCTTCATCACCGAGCCGTCGCCGCGGTGCTGCTCCCAGGTGCCGTCCTGGTTCACGTAGATCACGACCTTGCTGCCGTCCGGCATGGTCTGGGTGACGGTGTTGCCGTAGGCGGCGGCGAAGGGATCGGCGGAAGCCGTGGTCGCGGCGGCGGCGGCGAAGCACAGCGAGGCGGCCGCGAGAACGAAGCGGTTCATGGTCATCTCCCAGGGGAACACACGGGAGGAACGCCCCGCGATCTGCGATATGGGCGCGGCGGCCGCGGTTTGCCTCGTTTGCAAGCCCGCGCGCCACGCATGGCCTCAATGCGCGCGCGGCGTCACTGGATGCCGGGCACGATGGTGATGGTGCGGCCCTCCGCCGTCCAGGTGTCGCCGACATTGTGCGCGTCGATGGTGTTGCAGGACGGGTTCTTCTGGCCGGGCGGCAGGGGATCGTAGGTGTTGCAGATCTTGTTGCCCTCGATCTTCCACGTGCCGTGCAGGATGTAGTCCGGCATCCCCTGCTGGCCGGTCTTCACGCGGCCGGAGAAGGTGTGGTCGGCGTTGTAGTACATATGCACCACCGGCCCGCCATTGGGCAGGTGCACGACGATGGTGTTGCCGTAGCGCGAGGCCATGACGTCGTCGTCGGCCCACGCCGGGCCGGCACAGAGGGCCAGCGCCAGTCCCGCCAGGAACAGGTTGCGCATGCGCGTCTCCTTCACTGGATGCCCTTGACCAGCGTGACGGTGTAGGGGCCGGTGCCCCAGCTGTCTCCGACCTTGTGATCGGAGACCGGCACGCAGGTCGGGTTGGTGGCGCCCTGCGGCACCGGGTCGAATGTCAGGCACACCGTGCCGCCGTTCAGCTTCCAGCTGCCCTTGAAGGGCTGGCCGTTCTGCTTGCCGGTGAGCGTGCCGTCGGCGGCATAGTAGATGTGGGTCTCGTTGCCCTGGCCGTCCCTGGTGATGGTGGTGTTGCCGAAACGCGAATCCAGCGGACCGGCCAGCGCGGCCGTGCAGGCGAGCGCGAAGGCGGAGGCGAGAAGTGCCGTGCGCATGAAGGTCTCCCCGGGTGTCAGGCGTTGTAGTTGAGGCGCAGGCCGGGCTTCGGCCAGTCCATGGCGAGGAGCTTACCGGTTCCGGAGGCGGTGATGTAGGCCGTCTTCATCCCCTTGCCGCCCCAGCAGATATTGGTCACCAGCGGATCGGCGATGGGGGTGTGCCTGGTCCTGCCCGTCTTCGGATCGAAGGTGGTGATGCCGCCTTGCAGGATCGTCGCTACGCAGACATGGCCGTCGGCCTGCACGCCCAGGGAATCGAAATAGGCGATGCCGGGGAACGCGCCCACGAACACGCCCGGCGTGAATCCCGCCACGCGCGCGGGCTTGCCGGGCTTTTCCAGCGGCAGCGCCCAGAGCCGGCCGGTGAAGGTCTCCGCGTAGTAGACCGTCTCTCCGCCGGGCGAGAGGCCGACGCCGTTGGGCGTGATCAGCTCGCGCAGGGCGCGCACGATCCGCGAGCCGTCGGCCCGGGCGTAATAGAGCGCGCCATGGGTGCGGTACTTGTCGGTGGTGGTGCCGTGATCGGTGAACCAGAAGCCGCCGGTGGCGTCGAACACGATGTCGTTCGGCGCCATCAGCCTTTCGCCGTCGCAGGAATCGTAGAGCAGCTCGGCCTTGCCGGTGGAGATGTTCACCCGCTGGATGCTGCCGCCGGTGTGCGCGGCCGGCGCATGGCCGGGGATCAGGAGGCCCTGGCGCCTGGTGTAGGTGAAGTTCGCGCCGTTGTTGCAGACATAGAGCGCGCCGTCCGGCCCGATGGCGAGGCCGTTGGGGCCGCCGCCGGGCCTGGCGATCGCCTGCGTCCTGCCGTCCGGCTTGACGCGGGTGATGCGGGGCGTGGCGATCTCCACCACGATCACCGAACCGTCGTCCATCGCCACCGGGCCTTCCGGAAAGCGAAGGCCCGTCGCGATCTCGCGCATTGGCATGATGGTCTCCTCCCGATATCCGCTCGGCGGCGAGGCTAGCTTCGGCTACGTTGGGCGCAAGAGGGCCCAGATGCGAAATCTCCCGTTCATCCTGATTCTTTCGACGCTTGCCGCCGCGGCAGCGTGCGCCGACACGCTGCCCGCGCCGCGCGGCATGCCCTGCCGCCAGGGCAACGGCGCCGCGCTCGACTTCTGGATCGGCGACTGGGCCGTGACCGATCCGGACGGCACGAAGGCGGGCGAGAACCGCGTCGAACGCCTGCTCGACGGCTGCGCGGTGATCGAGCACTGGCATGGCGCCGGCGCGGGCGACGACGGCATGAGCCTGTTCAGCTACGACGCGCGCCGCGGCACCTGGGAACAGACCTGGGTGACGCCGGACACCGCGCGTCCGGGCGGCCTCAAGCACAAGACGATGATCGCCCGGCGCGCCGACGGCAGCGTCGTGTTCCAGGGCACGATCGTGACGCAGACGGGCGCGCTGCTCGACCGCACGACATTGTCCCCGGTTTCGCCCGGCCATGTCCGCCAGCTCATCGAATGGTCCCGCGACGGCGGGCGGAGCTGGAAGACGGTGTTCGACGGGCGATACGCGAGGCAGTGAGGCGATCTTTCTTATTCTCCCCCGCTCTTTCTTATCCTCCCCCGCGAAGCGGGGGAGGTGGACGCCGAGTGAGCGGAGCGAACGATGGCGGACGGAGGGGGTAAGTCTGCAGACGGTGAGAGACTCACCCCCTCCGTCCGCGGCCGCTTCGCGGCGCGGCCACCTCCCCCGCTCTCGCGGGGGAGGAGAAGAAGGGGCTCGGCGGGGGAGGACAAGTGAGTGACATTTTCTCAGAGGGCCGTTACTTCAAGCCGATGCACGCCCTCTACGAAGGAACCAGCACGCCCGCCGAGCGCGAAGCGGCCTATGAGCGGTTCGTGGCGCGGAACCTGAAGCGCAATTTCGCGGGCCATTTCGTGCATGGCATGCTGGGCATGACGGGCTTCCGGCTGATCAACGCGCCCACCTTCGTGCCGGCCTGGCTGCATCTGCTTTCCGGATCGGACGTGATCGCGGGCCTGGGCGTGGGGCTGCAGCAGCTCGGCGGCACGGTGTCGCCCATCCTCGGCGCCGCCCATATCGAGCACCGCAAGCACGTCCTCGGCGTCTCGATGGTGCTGGGCACGCTGATGCGGGTGTGGATCCTGGGGCTGGGGCTGATCGGCTGGTTCCTGCACGGCACCGCGCTGATCGCCACCGCGATGCTGTTCCTCTTCCTTTACGGCATCTTCTCCGGCCCGCAGGGCGTGGCGTTCCAGTTCCTGCTCGGCAAGATGATCCCGATCTCGCGGCGCGGACGGCTGCAGGGCTGGCGCAACCTGTTCGGCGGGCTGGTGGCCGCCGCGCTGTCCTACTACGCCGGCAAATACCTCATCGGCGGAAACTTCGGGGGCAACGGCTATGGCGCCATGTATCTCGCCGCCTTCGTGCTGACGAGCCTCGGCCTCACCGCCTTCCGCATCCTGGTGAAGGAGCCCGAGCCGCCGACCCTGCGCCCGCGGGTGCAGTTCCGCGAGCGGATCCGCGACGTGGTCCCGATGCTGCGCGACAACCCGCCGTTCCGCTGGTTCATGGTGGCGCGCACCTTCGCCATCGCCAACCGCGTGGCCTCGCCATTCTACATCATCTATGCCGGCAAGACCGTGGGCTTCAGCGGCACCACCATCGCGCTGCTCTCCTTCGCCTATATCGTGGCCGACCCCATCGCCAACCTCGTCTGGGGGCCGATGGCGGACCGGCTGGGCTTCCGCTCCTGTTTCATCTCGGCGCTGCTGCTGTGGATCGCGGCCACCTCGCTGCTCATGGGCGTGCATACCATGGGGTTCTTCATCGCGGCGTTCGCGGGCCTGGGCGCGGCCAATTCCGGCTACCAGATGAGCGCGCAGAACATCGTCTTCGAGTTCGGCCACCGCGACGACATGGCGATGCGGCTGGCGCTCTCCAACACGGCGGAGAGCGTGATGAGCACGCTGGGGCCGCTCGCCGGCGGCCTCATCGCGAGCGCCTTCGGCTATCACACGGTGTTCGCCATCTCCATCGCCTTCGAGATCGTGGCGCTCGCCGTCCTTCTCGCCTTCGTCGAGGAGCCCCGCAAGAAGCGGCTGCTGCTCGAGGCCGAGAAGATGGAGGCGCTGGCGCTCACCTCCACGACCAGCCTCGCGCTCCGGGAAGAGGAAGAGTGAACCCGGACAACCTCCCCATGCGGGGAGGCCGAACAATGCGAAGCATTTTTCGGGTGGGGTCAGCGGTGCCGCGCCTTCGCCACCGCGCCCCCACCCGAAAAATTCTCGCTGCGCTCGAATTTTGTCGACCTCCCCGCGAGGGGGAGGTGGATTCAGCCGCCATCGGCCACGTCTTCGAGCTTTTCGCCGGCGAGGCGGTAGACCAGCCAGTCCCTGTCGCTCTCCGCGCCGAGGCGCTCGTAGAATTCGATGCTGGGGGTGTTCCAGGGCAGCACCGACCATTGCATGTAGAACCCGCCCGCCGCGACGGCGCGCTTCGCCAGATGCGCCAGCAGCTTCCTGCCATGGCCGCGGCCGCGCGCCCGCGGGTGCACGAAGAGGTCCTCGAGATAGATGCCGCGGCGCGCCATGAAGCTGGCATAGGTCCAGTACCAGGTGGCGACGCCCACCGGCGCGCCGCCAGCGAAGGCGAGATCGCAGTTCAGCAGCGGCACCGCGGAAAGATAGTCGCGGCGGATCACCGCCTCGGTGATGTGGAAGCGATCGAGCAGCTTCTCATAGACCGCCAGATCGCGCAGCAGCGACAGGATGGTGGATTCGTCGCCGGCGCGGGCGGGGCGGATCTCGAAAGTCTCGGGGGTCATCGTGTTTCTCGCCGATTCGGACAAAGCCGGAACTTTTGACAGGGAACCCGGCTCCGCTTCAATTGTTAACTTCAGGACAGGAGACCAGGACATGAATCGCATTTTCCTTGCCGCAGCGGCGCTCGCGCTGGCCACGACGCCCGCCCTGGCCGATCCTCATCACGACAACGGGACAACGCACACCACCCATACCGTCACCGTGCATCGCGGCGGCTGGAACAACGGCCATGGCCACGTCCAGCGCACGGTCAGGACCACCCATGTCAACGTGATCCGCGGCGGGCAGGTGCACAGCAAGACCGTGCGCCGGATCACCACCACCCGCAACGTGCACGGCACGCGGGTGACGACGCATCGTGTCGCCACCGACGTCCACAGCTACCGGCGCAACTTCCAGGCGCCGCGCCGCTATCATTGGGGCGCCTACCACCGGCCGCAGGGCTGGTACGCCCATCGCTGGGTCTATGGCGAGCGGCTGCCGCGGGCGTGGTACGCGCGCGACTATTTCATCGTCAATTTCGGCGGCTTCGGCCTGATCGCCCCGCCGGAGGGCTATGTGTGGGTGCGGGTGGGCGACGACGCCCTGCTGGTCGACCCGGATACCGGCATCGTGCTGCGCGTGGTCTACGGCGTGTTCTACTGAGGGCTTTCGCAGCCGCGAAGACGAAGCCCGGGCGGCGGCGCCCGGGCTTTCGCTTTTGGCATCCGCGCCCGTCCCTGGGGTTCACTTTCGTTAACCGGGAGCGGAACATTTCGGCCGCTGGCCGGTTTTCACGCGGGGGCCATGGAGACTTCGCACATGAACAAGTGGATCATTCCGGCCTTCGCGCTCGCGCTGGCGGCGGGTGCGCCGTCCATCGTCTGGGCGCAGGACCAGCCGCAACAGTCCGGCCAGCCAGGCGACCAGGACAAGGACAAGCACCATCACAACGACAATTCCGGCCAGAACCAGCCCAAGGGCGCGCCGGGCGAGCCCGGCATGAAGCCCGCCGGCAGCACCATGGGCGGGCCGAACAAGCCCAATGCCATGAGCGGCGCGGAGAAGAACACGCCCAGCGACCGGGACATGCATTCCGGCGGCCCGGGCGGCAATACCACGCCGCAGGGCAGCGACTGGAAGAAGGGCGGCGACGACGATCAGGCCGGCGACCACGACCAGAACGACCACCATGACAACGACCGGAACGCCGGCGACCGTCACGACAACGACCATCACGATGGGGATCGCGGCGATCATCACGGCGGCCGCGCCAACGTCCACGTGAACATCGACCTCGGCCGCTATCGCGCCGCGATCACGGCCGGGCACCACTTCCGCATCGGCGTCTATCACGCGCCGCCGCATTACGTGTACCGCCGCTGGGCGGTGGGCCAGCGGCTGCCGGCGGAGTATTTCGTGCGCGACTACTGGCTGACCGACTGGGCGGCCTACGACCTGATGTCGCCGCCCGACGGCTACGTCTGGGTCCGCTTCGGCCCCGACGCGCTCCTCATCGACGAGGACTCCGGCGAAGTGATCCGCGTGGTGTACGGGGTGTTCATCTGAACAATCACCCTCCCCTCGCGGGAGGGTCGAAAGAGCGGAGCTTTTTCGGGGAGGGGGACAACCCTCTCCCCGAAATCTGTTTTCGCGGCGCTCAAACACATTGTCGGCCCGCCCTCGAGGGGAGGGCGAACGATCACACCGCCACGTCCGCCTTGATGTGCGGGTGGGCCTGGTAGCCTTCCAGCCGGAAATCCTCGTAGCGGAAGGCGAAGATGTCCGTCACCTCCGGATTGATGTGCATCGCTGGCAGTGGGTAGGGCTTGCGGGCCAGCTGCTCGCGCGCCTGGTCGAGGTGGTTCAGATAAAGATGCGCGTCGCCGAAGGAGTGGATGAATTCGCCGGGCTCGAGCCCCGTCACCTGCGCCACCATCAGGGTGAGCAGCGCATAGCTCGCGATGTTGAACGGCACGCCCAGGAAGATGTCCGCCGAGCGCTGGTAGAGCTGGCAGGAGAGCCGCCCCCCGGCCACGTAGAACTGGAACAGGCAGTGGCAGGGCGGCAGCGCCATCTTCGGCACGTCCGCCGGATTCCACGCCGTCACGATCAGCCGCCGCGAATCGGGATTGCGCCTGATGTCCGCGATGAGGTTGGCGATCTGGTCGATGGTGCCGCCACGGCCATCCGGCCCACAGACCGGCCAGGAACGCCACTGATGGCCGTAGACCGGGCCCAGCTCGCCCTCCGCGTCCGCCCATTCGTCCCAGATGGTGACGCCGTGCTCGCGCAGATAGCGCACATTGGTGTCGCCCGCCAGGAACCAGAGCAGCTCGTGGATGATCGCCCTGGTGAAGAGCTTCTTGGTGGTGACGAGCGGAAAGCCCTCGGCCAGGTCGAAGCGCATCTGATGGCCGAAGACGGACAGCGTCCCCGTCCCCGTGCGGTCGCGCTTCTCCACCCCGTGCCTGAGCACGCGTTCCATGAGCTCGTGGTACTGGCGCATCGTTCCGGCCTCGATTCGGTCGCAGCCTAGCCCACGCGCGCCTTGCGCAGCGCGTCGTTGATCCGCTTCTGCCAGCCCGAGCCTGTGGATCGGAAGCGCTCGATCACGTCGCGGTCCAGCCGCAACGTCACCTGCTGCTTGGTCGGCGCCTTCTGCGGCCCGCGCTGGCCGCGCCTGCGGTTCAGGATGATCTGGACGAGATCGGGCGGCAAAACCTCCGCCATCGGGCGCATGGCACGGATATCCTCCGCAAGGAGCTCGCGAACTTCACCGTCCTTGTCGGTCAGGGGCCTTCTCTTTTTCATATCTGCGAACCTCCCGGTCATTCGCCTTGCGGAAACTTATCACTCTTAGAAACTGTTTGATAAGTCGGAGAAGCCGGTAAAACGTTCGGAACAACCTTTTCAGTCCGCAGCTACAGCTTAATTCTATTACTTTACCAGCTTGGAAATAGAATCATTGTTGCGTCAAACAACGGCTCTGACAGAGTACGGCTGGGCTAAAGCCAAGTAGGTACTGGGCACAACCGCCGTAACATCATTGAGATCGATGCCAGCCGGAGCATCGCAACCGAATTGCGGGCCAAACGCTCTTGATCTTTGTCCAATCGGCGATAATCCGAAAACCAAGCAAAGGTGCGTTCGACAACCCAACGCTTGGCTACAGGTACGAAACGCTTGAAACGTTGACCCACACC
>DATJXR010000024.1:0-8663 GCA_035499995.1 Rhizomicrobium sp.
GCGGCGCGCTTCACAGACTTAGAACGCGTTCAAAAAACACTGGCAGAGGCCGCGGCCTCGTCTTAGCGTTCGACCCAGCCCCGCCAGAGGGCCAAGGGAGATCGTCATGGGCCTGAAGACCCCCGCCGAGTACGTCGAGTCCCTGCGCGACGGACGCGTGACCTACTGGGACGGCGAGCGCATCGACGACATCACCACCCACCCGAAGTTCAAGACCCCGATCGCGGTCGCCTCGCACGACTACGAGTACGGCGACCCCCGGCGGCGCGACGTGATGACCTATCGCACGGAAGAGGGCGAGACGGCGCATCGGGTGTTCCAGATCCCGCGCTCAGAGGAAGACCTGCACCGCCGCGTCGAGCTGATGCACGACATGTCGATCGTCGGCGGCGTCACCGGCGTCTTCATGGCGCTGATGAGCGTCAAGGACGCCGTCGCCGAGGTGAACCCGCAGTACGCCGCCAACATCGAGCGGATGTATCGCTATGTACGCGACAACGACCTGCGCGCCGCCGAAGTGATCACCGACCCGAAGGGCGACCGCAGCCGCCGCGCGCACGAGCAGGACGACCCCGACCTCTACGTGCGGATCGTCAAGCGCACCGACGAGGGCATCGTCGTCCGCGGCGCGAAGCTGCACATCACCGCCGCCTCGCTGGTGCACGAGCTGGTGGTCATGCCGACCAAGGGCATGCGCCAGGACGAGACCGACTACGCCGTGTCGTTCTCGGTGCCCGTCAACGCCAAGGGCGTCTCGATCATCAACCGCAGCTTCGCGGCGCCGGAGCTCAACGAATTCGACTATCCGGCCAGCGGCCACCACTCGATGCCGGAAGGCTTCGTGGTGTTCGACGACGTGTTCGTGCCGTGGGACCGCGTGTTCCTCGCGGGCGAGGTTCAGCTGGCCTCGCGGCTGGCGCAATCGCTCGGGCTCTGGGAGCGCACCGGCGGACTCGTCGGCTCGGTGGGATCGTCGCGGCTGTTCGTCGGCCTCGCCCAACTCGTCACCGAGATGCAGGGCAAGGAGCGCGACGCGATCTGCCAGAACACCATCGCCGAGCTGATCTGCTACGCCGAGATGCTCAGGATGAGCCTCGACTACGCCTGCAGCCACTACGAGAAGACGCCGTCCGGCATGGTCCACCCCAACGCGCTCGCGGTGAATGCGTCGAAGTACTACTACGCGGCCAACTACCACGACGCGGTGAAGAAGCTGCACGACCTGGCGGGCGGCCTGGTGCTGACGCTGCCGTCGGAAGCCGACCTGCGCAACGAGGCCTCCGGCCGCTACATCCGCAAGTACCTGCACACCAGGCAGAGCGTCGACGTCGAAACCCGGATGCGCGTCTACAACCTGATCCGCGACCTCACCGCCGATTCCTACGGCGGGTGGAACTTCGTCGTGGCCCTCCAGGCCGGCGGCGGTCTCTCCGCCCAGCGCTTCATGATGAACCGCACCTTCGACATCGCCGCCGCGAAGCAGAAGGCGCTGCGCGCGGCGGGCGCGATTTAGCCCTGCAGCATCGCCGCGCCCGCCACGATCGCGCCCGCGGCCGCCCAGCGCTGCGGCGTCATCTTCTCGCCGAGGAAGTGCATCGCCAGCGCGGTGCCGAACAGCACGCTGGTCTCGCGCAGCGCCGCGAGCCGGGCGGTGGCGCCGAAGCGGTAGGCGAGCATGGCCGAGCCGTAGGTCGTGATCGAAAGCGCGCCAAGCAGCAGCCCCAGCCGCCATTGCCGCCGCGCCTCGATCACCACCGCGCGGCCGCGGATGCCGGGCGCGGTGACCAGCACGCAGAAGCCGTGCGCCACGAAGAACCACAGCACATAGGTGAAGGGATCGGCGGCCGCGCGCACGCCCGAGGCGTCGATCAGCGTGTAGGCGCCGATGGTGAGGCCCGTGGCCAGCGCGAAGACGAGGCCGCGGCCGATGCTGGCGCGGTGGGAGACGCCGATGGCGATCACCCCGGCGCACACCACGGCGATGCCGAGGAACACCAGCGGCGAAGGATGCTCGCGCAGGAACAGCACCGCCCCGAGCGCCGTGAACAGCGGTCCCGTCCCCCGCGCCACGGGATAGACCGCGGAGAAATCCGCGCTCTCGTAGGAGAGCACCAGGAAGAGCTCGTAGACCGCGTGCACCAGCGCCGTGCCGCAGAGGAGCCAGATCACCGGCCCGCCCGGCAGCGGCACGAAAAACAGCGCCGGCGCCACGAAGGCGGCCGAGAACACGCCGATCAGGAGCCGCATGGCATATTTGTTCTCGGCCCGCTTCGTCAGGATGTTGACGACGGCATGGACGATGGCGGAGAGAAGGATGAGGCAGAGGGCGAGCGGCATCGCCCGACCATAACAGGGCGGCGCGCGCCATGAGCAGTTACCTGAACGAAGACCTGATCGGCGTTTCGGGCGGGCGCGCGAAGCTGGCGACGCCGGCGCTGGTCATCGATCTGGACGGGATGGAACGCAACATCGCCGCCATGGCGGCGCATGCCAGGAGACAGGGCATCGCGCTGCGGCCCCATGCCAAGACCCACAAATCGGCGGAGATCGCCAGGCTGCAGACCGGATCGGGCGCGCTCGGCGTCTGCTGCGCCAAGCTCGGCGAGGCGGAAGCCCTGGCGGCCGCCGGCGTCGAGTCGATCCTGATCACGTCCCCCATCGTCACCGAGCGCGGCATTGCCCGCCTCGTGGCGCTCAACGCGCGCATTCCCGGCCTCATGGCGGTGTGCGACAACGAAGCGGTGGCGGCGCGGCTGGCCGGCGCGGCGGCGGCGGGCGGCCGGCGATTGAAAATCGTCGTCGACATCAATCCCGGCATGAGCCGCACGGGAATCGACCCCGGCGACGGCGCCGTGGCGCTGGTCCGGCGTGTCGCCCAGTCCAACGCGCTCGAATACGTGGGCCTGCAATGCTACGCGGGCAACGTCCAGCACATGGAAACGCCCGGCGAGCGCCGCGCCAAATCGCTCGAGGCGCTGGCCGGGCTCGGCGCGCTGCGCGACCGGCTCGCGGCCATGGACCTCGCGCCCAAGATCGTCTCCGGCGGCGGCACCGGCACCTTCGACATCGATCCCGGCGCGCGCGTGCTCACCGAGCTGCAGGTCGGATCCTATGTGTTCATGGACAGGCAGTACAACGAGGTGTGGGAGAAGCCGGGCGGCCGCGCGCCGTTCGAGACGTCGCTGTTCGTGCAGACCACCGTGATCAGCGCCAACCGCGACGGGCTGGCCACCACCGATGCGGGCTTCAAGTCCTTCGCGACGGATGCGGGCAATCCCGTCATCGCGGCAGGCGCGCCGGAGGGCGCGAGCTATTTCTTCTTCGGCGACGAGCAGGGCGGCATCGTCTACGACCCGTCGAAAGGCAGGCTGGCGCCCGGCGACGTTGTCACATGCGTGGTTCCCCACTGCGATCCGACCGTGAATCTCCACGATTGCTACCATGTGGTGCGCGGCGACACGCTCCTGTTCATCTGGCCGATCGAAGCCCGCGGGAAATCGGCCTGATTCCCCGGCCGGAACGGCATGTTCCCTGAAGCCGTTGTTCATGTGCGGTTCAGCCGCCCCGCGCGAATGTTCCGCCCATGGCCGGAGGGGCCAAAGGAACAGAGGAATCGGTGACATGAAACGGTTCGGCAAATATCTGGCGAGTACGGCGCTCGTCGCCGGCACGATGCTGGGCGCCGCGGCGTTGACGGCGACCTCCGCCGACGCGCGCGTGGTGGTCGGTGTCGGCATCGGCGTGCCCGCGCCGGGCTACTACTACGGCCCGGGCTACTACCCGCCCGGCCCGTGCTACTCGTACAGCTACTACTACAACGGCTATTGCGGCTATCCGGTGTACGACGACCCGGTGTGGATCGGCGGCAGCTGGTACAACGGCCCGCACTACTATCGCTACTGGGGCGGACGTCCCTGGGTGTGGTACCGCGGCGGCTGGCATGACTTCCACGGCGGCGCCCGCTGGGGTGGCGGCCACTGGAGCGGCCACGGCTGGGGCGGCGGCGGCGGCCATTGGAGCGGCGGCGGCGGACATTGGAGTGGAGGTGGCGGACATTGGAGTGGCGGCGGCCACGGCCATCACCACTAAGCCCCCTTCGTCCGTCTCGAGTCAGATGGGTGAACGGCTTGGCGCGGCCCCGGCGATATCCTCGCCGGGGCCGGTGCTTTTTCGGGGATTTCCGGGATAAAAATGGTTCATCCGGCGTTCAGGCGCGCGTTGCGATCCTGAGGCTGGGACAGGGGTTTCACGCTCAGGAGCAAAGCGAATGAAAGCACTTTGGAAATCGACCGTGGCGGCGGCGGCGCTGGCCGGCGCGGCGACGTTCGGATCGGCGCCTGCCAATGCGCAGGTGAATTTCGGGATCTCGATCAACGTCCCCGGCGCCGTCGGCATCGACTACGACAGCGGCGGCTACTGCGACGAATGGGGCTGCCCGGACGGCTACTGGGACTACCCGGTGTTCTACGGCCCTGTCTTCTACGACGGCCGCTGGTACCAGGGCCCGGTCTACTATCGCGACTGGGGCGGGGCGCGCTGGTTCTGGGTCCATGGCGGCTGGCACCGCGACGAGTGGCGCGGTCCGCATCCGAACTGGTGGCGCAACGACTACCGCTACGGCCCCGCGCTCGGCTACACCTTCTATAGCGGCCACGGCTTCCGTCACGACCGCGACCACTATTGGCGCGGCGACGACTGGCGCCCCGGACGCGACTGGGATCATGCGTGGTGGCAGCATCACGGCCACGACAACGATCATGGCCATGATTCCGATCGCGACCGTCACGACCACGACAATGGCGGCAATGGCGACAACGGCCACGGCAACCACGGCGGCAACGGGTCGGGCGCCGGCAATGGCCAGGGCGGCAATGGCAGTGGAAGCCATGGCGGCAATGGCCACGGCGGCAATGGATCGGGCAACGGCAGTCACGGCGGCAACGGGTCCGGCAGCGGAAACGGCCAGAGCGGCAATGGCAATGGCGGAAACGGGAATGGCGGCGACAACGGCCACCATCACGGCGACCACGACAACGGCCACGACAACGGCCACTGACCGGCCACCTCTCGCGCCTGCGAAACCCCGGCGAGCGATCGCCGGGGTTTTTGCGCGATCGCGGCACGGGCGCGGACCTTGAACGGCCCCGCGCGCCCGCTAGTCTGCCGCCATGCGCACGCCCAACGATCTGTCCGCCTTCTGGCTGCCCTTCACGGCCAATCGCGCGTTCAAGGCGAACCCGCGCGTGCTGGCGCGGGCGGAGGGGATGTATTTCTACGACGACACGGGCCGGGCGCTGCTCGATTGCTGCGCCGGGCTGTGGTGTGTCAACGCCGGCCACGGGCGCAAGACCATCGCCGCCGCCATCGCCAGGGCCGCGCGCGAGCTCGACTACGCGCCCACGTTCCAGTTCGCGCATCCGGCGGCCTTCGCGCTGGCGCAACGCATCGCGTCCATGGCGCCGGACGGGATGGACCACGTCTTCTTCGTCAATTCCGGATCGGAGGCCTGCGACACCGCGCTCAAGATCGCGCGCGCCTGGTTCCAGAAGGTGGGACAGGGCGGGCGCTTCCGCCTGATCGGGCGCGACAGGGGCTATCACGGCAGCAGCTTCGCCGGCATCTCCGTGGGCGGCCTTGCCAACAACCGCAAGCCCTTCGGCCCGCTTCTTTCGGGTACGGACGATCACCTGCCGCTGCCCTATGCCGAGGCGATGCGCTTCACCAGGGGCGAGCCGGAAGGCGGCGCGTCCTATGCCGACGCGCTGGAAGACCTCGTCGCGCTGCACGGCGCGGAGACCATCGCCGCGGTGATCGTGGAGCCCTTCGCGGGCTCGGCCGGGGTGTTCGCGCCGCCGAAGCAATATCTCCAGCGCCTGCGCGCGCTCTGCGACCGGCACGGCATCCTGCTCGTCTTCGACGAAGTCATCACCGGGTTCGGCCGCCTGGGCCACGCGTTCGCGGCGCAGCGTTACGGCGTCACGCCCGACATCGTCACCTTCGCCAAGGGCGTGACCAACGGCGCGGTGCCGATGGGCGGCGCCATCGTGTCGAACCGGATCCACGACGCCTTCATGACCGGGCCGGAACACCAGATCGAGCTCTTCCACGGCCACACCTGCTCCGCGCACCCGCTCGCCTGCGCCGCCGCGGAGGCGACGCTCGACCTCTACCGCGACGAAGGCCTGTTCGCGCGCGCGGCCAGGCTCGAGCCCGTGCTGGAAGCGGCCGTGCACGCGCTCAAGGGCGCGCCGTTCGTGCGCGACGTCCGCAACGTGGGCTTGGCCGCGGGGATCGAGCTCGAGCCTGACGGCCGGTCGCCCGGCCGCCGCGGGCTGGACGCGATTCGGTTGGCCTTCGCGGAGGAGAACCTCGTCATCCGCGTGGGCGGCGACACCATCGCCCTGTCGCCGCCCCTGATCGCGACGGAAGACGAAATCGGACGTATGGTGGAGGGGGTGCGGCGCGTTCTTGCGCGGCTTGCGTGAGGGGGAGTTCCATGGTTGCGCTGAAACGGCTTTTGATCGTCATTTTAGTGCTTTTGGTTCCCGCCGTCATCACGGGTTTGTTGGACTATCTGGCCGTGGCTTTGCTCCACGCCACAAATCGGGTAATCGACCCCGACACTTTCCACTGGGTCTCGGCGGCCGCCTACGTGCTCATCCTGCTCGTGGCGATCGGGGATGCGAGGGAACGGTGGTAACGTCCGGAAGGAATTTCACATGCGCATCGGCGTCCCCAGGGAAATCAAGAACCACGAATACCGCGTCGGCATGACGCCCGCCGCCGTGCGCGAGCTCACCGCGCGCGGCCACGAAGTGTTCGTGGAGGCCAACGCGGGCGAGGGCATCGGCCTGCACGATGCGATGTATGTCCGCGCCGGCGCCAGGATGCTGCCCAATGCCGACGAGGTCTTCGCCACCGCCGACATGATCGTGAAGGTGAAGGAGCCACAGGCCGTCGAGATCAAGCGCCTGCGCAGGGGCCAGACGCTGTTCACCTACCTTCACCTCGCGCCCGATCCGGAGCAGACCAGGGGCCTGATCGAAAGCGGCGCGGTCTGCATCGCCTACGAGACGGTGACGGACGCGCGCGGCGGCCTGCCGCTGCTGGCGCCGATGAGCGAGGTGGCGGGCCGCATGTCCATCCAGGCCGGCGCGCATTCGCTGGAGATCGCGCAGGGCGGTCGCGGCATGCTGCTCGGCGGCGTGCCCGGCGTGCCTGCCGCCAAGGTCGTGGTGCTGGGCGGCGGCGTGGTCGGCAGCAACGCCGCGCGCATGGCCATGGGGATGGAGGCGCATGTCATCATCCTCGACGTCTCGCTCAACCGCCTCAAGGAGCTGGACGAGCAGTTCGGCTCGCGCATGCACACGCTCTATTCGACCATCGACGCCATCGAGGAGCAGGTGCTGGCCGCCGACCTCGTCATCGGCGGCGTGCTGCTGCCTGGCGCCGCCGCGCCCAAGCTCATCACCCGCAAGATGGTGAGCCAGATGAAGAAGGGCTCGGTGATCGTGGACGTCGCCATCGACCAGGGCGGCTGCGCGGAAACCAGCCACGCCACCACCCACGCCAACCCGACCTACATGGTGGACGGCGTGGTGCATTATGCCGTGGCCAACATGCCGGGCGCCGTGGCCCGCACCTCCACCTTCGCCCTCAACAACGCCACGCTGCCGTTCACCATCGCCCTGGCCGAGCAGGGCCCCGACGCCGCGATGAAGAAGAACCGGCACCTGCGCGACGGCCTCAACGTCTACAAGGGCACGCTGACTTATGCGGCGGTTGCCGAAGCCCAGAAGCTGCCCTTCGAGAGCGCGGAGAAGGTGCTGGGAGTGTAGCTTTTCCGCCGCGCTTTTCGGGGCCAACGAGGCGCGGACTGCGCGTCTCGCGGCCTTGATGGTTGTCAGCGCCTGAAAATCCATTACCCTGATCCGCGCTGCCATGGCGGGGGTTTCGGGGATGCGGCTTTATTCCCGGGCGGTATTCGAAGATTCGGCGCAGGGCGCTGCGCCGCGGAGCAATGCTGCGCACGCGGCCCATATCGATGCGTCCTTCACGATCGAATTCGCGCCCCTGTTCGATCATGGGAGCCATCCCGCGGGCGGCACTTCCGGGGACGATGTGCTGGTCGGCACCGAGGGCGATGACAACCTCTCCGGCCTCGGCGGCAACGACACGCTGTCGGGCCTCGACGGCAACGACATCCTCGACGGCGGCACGGGCGACGACACGCTGGACGGCGGCAACGGCAACGACACGCTGACGGGCGACGCCGGCAACGACAATCTGAGCGGCGGCCAGGGTGTCGATCACCTCGACGGCGGCGACGGCAACGATACGATCCAGGATCTGATGGGCGCCGACGACGGCGGCGTCATCCTGGGCGGCGCGGGCGACGACCTGATCGTCCTCCAGGCCTCCGGCGCGACCTCCGGCAACAACCGCGTCGATGGCGGCGACGGCAACGACACGCTGGAGCTCCAGAACGCCCAAGCCTTCGACTTCGCCAATGTCACCAACGTCGAGAACGTGATCTCCGAAGCCGTCGGCAATCCGCACTTCACGTTTTACGACAGCAATCTCGCCGCCGGGCAGGTGATGACCGTCACCATGCCGGGCGACGAGCTGTTCGGCTCCTCCGGCGCGGTGATCGACGCCAGTGC
>DATJXR010000025.1:0-58010 GCA_035499995.1 Rhizomicrobium sp.
TCGGCAAAAGCGAGGAATGCAGCGGCCGTGGAGGATTCAAAGAAGGTGACAGGAATGTCTTTCGCCGCAACCGTCACCCGTTCAAGGTATTCCTGCAGCGACGCATCCGGAATTTCGTGACCATTCAACACAATGCGCTCATGGAAGCGCACCAAATGTGGCGACGTATAGATATGCACGGTTTTCCCCGCCGCTTCATGAATGGCGCGGAGGTAAGCAATGGTCGAGCCCTTGCCGTTGGTGCCGGCGACATGGATCACCGGCGGCAGCTTCTTTTCCGGTGAACCGAGCGCGGCGAGCAGGCGCTCGATGCGGTCGAGCACCAGGTCGATCCGCTTGGGATGCAGGGTAAGGAGCCGTTCGAGGATCGCGCCGCTGGCCGGGGCGGCGACGGTCATGGAGTCCCCGCCGGCCTGGCCGCGGGCGCGGCCGGGACCGGGCGCGTCGCGTTGGCGCTGATCATCGGCGGGGCGAGCCGCGTCCTCGGCCTGGGCTTGCGCATCATCAGATGCACCAGCTTCGACAGCGTGTCGCGCAAATCGTGGCGATGCACGACCATGTCGACCATGCCGTGATCGAGCAGGTATTCCGCGCGCTGGAAGCCTTCGGGCAGGCGCTCGCGGATGGTCTGCTCGATGACGCGCTGGCCGGTGAAGCCGATCAGCGCGCCGGGCTCGGCGATCTGCACGTCGCCCAGCATGGCGTAGGACGCCGAGACGCCGCCGGTGGTGGGATCGGTCAGGACCACGAGATAGGGCAGCCCCGCCTCGCGCAGCATGTCCACCCCGATGGTGACGCGCGGCATCTGCATCAGCGACAGGATGCCTTCCTGCATGCGCGCGCCGCCGGAGGAGACGAAGAGGATGAAGGGCCGCTTCTCCGCCACCGCGGCCTGGATGGCGATCACCAGCGTCTCGCCCACGGCCATGCCGAGCGAGCCGCCCAGGAAATCGAACGGCTGCACCGCGATCATCACCGGCATTCCGTCCAGCGTGCCGCGCGCCGCGGTGATGGCTTCCGTGCGGCCGGTCCTGGAGCGGGCGTCCTTCAGGCGGTCGGGATATTTCTTCTCGTCGCGGAAGCGCAGCGGATCGGCCGGCACGTCCGGCGGCGGCATCTCCTCGAAGATTCCGGCGTCGAAGATGGCGGCGAAGCGCTCCTGCGGGCCCACGCGCATGTGATAGCCGCATTGCGGGCAGACGTTCTGCGCCGCCACGAGGTCGCGGTGGAAGATCATCTCGCCGCAGGCGGGGCATTTGCGCCAGAGGTTCTCCGGCGTGTCGCGGCCCTGCATCAGGCCTTTGATCCGTGGGCGGACGAAATTGGCGATCCAGTTCATGCCGTCAGTGTACCCTACAAGCGCGCGCCATGCACGGCCTTCGCGAGATCGCCGCAGAATCCCACCACATTTTCGATGCTTTTGGTTTCCTGAAGCCGCGCGACGATGGCGGAACCCACCACCGCGCCGTCGGCGAAGCGCGCGATCTGGGCGGCCTGTTCCGGCGTGCGGATGCCGAAGCCCACGCAGCACGGCAGGCTGCCGCGCGCCTTCACGCGCGCGACGGCCTGCTCCACGTCGCCGCGCGCATAGCTCCTGGTGCCGGTCACCCCGGCGATGGAGACGTAATAGAGGAACCCGCTCGCGCCATCGAGAACGGTCTTCAGCCGCGCCTCGTCCGTCGTCGGCGTGGCGAGCCGCACGACGTCGATGCCGTGCGCGGAGGCCGGCGCGCGCAGCACCTCGTCTTCCTCCGGCGGGAGGTCGACGGTGATGAGGCCGTCCACGCCCGCCGCCGCCGCGTCCTTCGCGAAGCGGGCGGTGCCGTAGGCATGGATGGGGTTGTAGTAGCCCATCAGCACGATGGGCGTGGCGGCGTCGGCCTTGCGGAAGCGGCGCACCAGGTCGAGCACCTTGTGCGCGGTCATCCCCGCCTTCAGCGCCCGCTGCGACGAGGCCTGGATCGCCGGCCCGTCGGCCATGGGATCGGAGAACGGCACGCCCAGCTCGACCAGGTCCGCGCCGGCGGCGGGAAGCCTCCCCAGGATGGCGGCGGCGGTCTCGGCATCCGGATCTCCCGCCGTGATGAACGGAATGAACGCCGCGCGGTTGGTCTTGCGCAACTCCGCGAATTTGGCGGCGATGCGGGTCATTTCCAACCTCCCCCTTGCGGGGAGGTCGAAAACGCACGGCGTTTTCGGGTGGGGGGATACGCAGACTGAGGGACCTGACCCCCGCCCGAAAAATCCTTTGGATTTTTCGACCTCCCCGCAAGGGGGAGGTGGGATGTCTCTCTCATATCTTCTCCCCCAGCGCATTGGCGGCGGTGAAGACGTCCTTGTCGCCGCGGCCGGAGAGGGTCATCACGACGATGCTGTCCTTCGCCATCTGCGGCGCCACGCGCATGACGTGGGCGAGCGCGTGGCTCGGTTCCAGCGCGGGGATGATGCCTTCGAGCCTGGAGAGCAGCGTGAAGGCCTCCATCGCGTCGGTGTCGGTGGCGGAGAAGTATTTCACGCGGCCCTGGTCCTTCAGCCAGGAATGCTCCGGCCCGACGCCGGGATAGTCGAGGCCGGCGGAAATCGAGTGCGCCTCCAGCACCTGGCCGTCCTTGTCCTGCAGCAGGTAGGAGCGCGCGCCATGCAGCACGCCGGGCGAGCCCTTGGTGAGCGTGGCGGCGTGGCGGGCGGTTCCGACCCCCTCGCCCGCCGCCTCGACGCCGTGGATCCCGACATCGGCGTCGTCGAGGAAAGGATGGAAGGTGCCGATGGCGTTGGAGCCGCCGCCGACGCAGGCGACGACGAGATCGGGCGCGCGGCCCTCGGCCTGCATCATCTGCTTTTTGATCTCCTCGCCGATGACGCACTGGAAGTCGCGCACCATGGCCGGATAGGGATGCGGGCCGGCGGCGGAGCCGATGATGTAGAAGGTGTCTTCGACATTCGCCACCCAGTCGCGCAGCGCCTCGTTCATCGCGTCCTTGAGCGTGCGCGAGCCGGACGACACGCCGCGCACCTCCGCGCCCAGCAGCTTCATGCGGAAGACGTTGGGCTTCTGGCGCTCGATGTCCACCTCGCCCATGTAGACGATGCAGGGAAGCCCGAAGCGCGCGGCGACGGTGGCGGTGGCGACGCCGTGCTGGCCCGCGCCGGTCTCGGCGATGATGCGGGTCTTGCCCATGCGCCGGGCAAGCAGGATCTGGCCCAGGCAGTTGTTGATCTTGTGCGCGCCGGTGTGGTTGAGGTCCTCGCGCTTGAGATAGATTTTCGCGCCGCCGAGATGCGCGGTGAGCCGCGCCGCGAAATAGAGCGCGCTGGGGCGGCCGACATAATGGGTGAGCAGGCCGCCGAGCTCGGCGTGGAATTCGGGATCCGACTTCGCCGCCTCGTAGGCTTTCTCGAGATCCAGCACCAGCGGCATCAGCGTCTCGGCCACGAAGCGGCCGCCATAGCCGCCGAAATGGCCGCGGCCGTCGGGACCGGCGCGGTAGGAGTTGAGCCGGTCGCTCATGCCGGGGCTCCCGAAAGGTGCGCGCGGCGCGCCGCCGCCACGAAGGCGCCGATCAGCTCCGGGCTCTTGACGCCGGGCGCGCTTTCCACGCCGGAAGACGCGTCGACGCCCGGCGCGCCGCAGGCCTGGACGGCGCGCGCGACGTTCTCCGCGTCGAGGCCGCCGGCCAGGAGCCAGGGCCGCGTGAAGCTCCGTCCACGGAGCAATTGCCAGTCGAACGCGGCGCCATGGCCGCCCGGCCGGCCGGCGCCCCGTGGCGCGCGCGCGTCGAACATCAGCATGTCCGCCACGCGCTCATGCGCGGCGACGCCGGAAAGATCGGCCGCCTCGGCCACCGCGATCGCCTTCATCACCGGCGTGGCGAATTGCGCGCGGATGCCGGCGACACGGTCGGGCGTCTCGCGTCCATGGAGCTGCAGCATGTCGGGCGAGGCGGCGGCGATCGCGGCGGCGATCGCGTCGTCCCCCGCATCGGCCAGCAGCGCCACGATGCGCGTGCGGCCGCGCAGCCGCGCCGCCAGCGCGCGCGCCTGCTCCGGCGCCACGCAGCGCGGCGATCCGGGAAAGAAGACGAGCCCGCAATAATCCGCGCCCGCCACGAGCGCGGCGTCGGCCGCCTCCGCCGTCGTGATGCCGCAGATTTTGACCTGAACCGCCATGCGCGCGCCTTATCGCCCGCGCCTCCCGGGCAAATCAACCACGGTGTCAAGCTGTGGTTTCGGAGACTTCCGCGAAGATCGCCCGCGCGGCGGCGGCGGGGTCGGGGGCGGCGGTGATGGGGCGGCCGACGACGAGGATGTCGGCGCCCGCGCCCGCGGCTTGCCCGGGCGTCATCACGCGGCTCTGGTCGTCGAGGCCGGCGCTCTTTGGGCGGATGCCCGGCGTCACCACCAGGAAATCCGGCCCGCAGGCCCTGCGGATCGTGGCGATCTCCCGCGCCGAGGACACCGTGCCGTCGAGCCCGCAGCGCCCGGCGAGCCTCGCCAGCCGCTCGACCTGCGCCAGCGCGGGCGCCTGCTGGCCCACCTCGCCGAGGTCCGCATCGCTCATCGAGGTGAGCACGGTGACGGCGATCAGCTTCACGGCGGGATTGACGGAGGCCGCGGCCTGCTTCGCGGCACGCAGCATCGCCTCGCCGCCGCTCGCATGGACGTTGAACAGAAGGCAGCCCAGCCCGGCGATCTCGCGCGCGGCGCCGGCGACGGTGTTGGGGATGTCGTGGAATTTCACGTCGGCGAAGACCGGCAGGCCGAACTCGACGATGCGGCGCACGCCGTCCGGCCCGTTGGCGGTGATGAATTCGAGCCCGATCTTGAGCCCGCCCACATGGGGCTTCACCGATTTGGCGAGCGAGAGCGCCTTCGCCAGGTCCGGTGTGTCCAGAGCGACGAAGACGGGGTTGGCGAATCTGGGCTTGGGCATTCGCGCCGCTCTTACGCCGCCGCGGGGCCAGCGGCAAGGACCTCAATTCACTTCAGGCGCCGGGCCACGGCGCTGGCGAGCCAGCCGAATAGGATGCCCGCGCCCAGGGCCAGGAACACCAGCACGAACAGCGGGATTTCCACCGCGATGGCGGGCGAGGATCGCGAGAAGGGATCGAGGCTGAACAGCACGTCCTGCCGGTTGGCGACCGCGATCACGGCGGCGACGGCCGCGGCGGGAATGCCGATCAGGTAGGTCGACAGCCGCAATTCAGGCGCCGACTTGCGGCTCGCCGTTGAGCCGCTCGCGCAATTCCTTGCCGGTGCGGAAGAACGGCGCGCGCTTCTCGTCCACCGCCACGGGCGCGCCGGTGCGCGGATTGCGGCCCATGCGCGACGGGCGCACCTTCACCGAGAAGGCGCCGAAACCGCGCAACTCCACGCGGTGCCCCGCGGCGAGCGCCCTGGTGATCTGGTCCAGAACGGTCGTGACGATGCGCTCGACGTCACGGTGATAGAGGTGTGGATAGCGCTGCGCCAGACGCGCCACCAGTTCCGATTTGATCATCCCCCGCCCCCTTGAGGGCCATCCCGAGAGTTGTTCAGCATCGTTAACGTAGAGAGCGAGTCTGGCGCCCGTCAACCGGGAACCCCCTGAAAGAGCAACGCTTTTCGGTTTGGCGTGGCCAAAATCCCGCAGGCCGCTGCGGCGGAATAGCGCACTTTGTGCGTCAGAAACGAAGGTTCAGGCGGCCAGGCTGGCCGCTTCGCCCACGGGGACTTCCACGCTGACCGTGGTTCCGCGGCCTTCGGCGCTTTCGATCCGCAGCGAGCCGCCATGCAGCTCCGTCAGGGCGCGCACCAGCGCCAGGCCCAGGCCGGTGCCGTTCTGCGTGGCGCCGGCATTGGTGCGGACCTGCACGAAGGGGTTGCCCAGCCGGTAGATCTGGTCGCCGGGGATGCCGACGCCCGTGTCGATGACCGACAGGACCAGCCGCTGGCCCGCGCTGCGGGCGCGCACGCACACCCGCCCGCCCTCGGGCGTGAACTTGATGGCGTTGGACAGCAGGTTGAGCAGAATCTGCTTCATCGCCCGGCGGTCGGCCACGAAGCTCGCGGGCGCGCCGGCAAGGTCGGTGCTCACCTCGAGCATGCCCTGGCTGGCGCGCTCGCTCATCAGCGCGACGCAGTCGTTGACCAGGCCCGCGACCGGGACAGCGTCGCGGTCGAGCTCCACCTTGCCGGCCTCGATCTTCGACATGTCGAGGATGTCGTTGATCAGCTCCAGAAGATGGCGGCCGGCGCTCTGGATCATGCCGGTGTATTCCCTGTAGTGCGGATTGCCGAGCGGGCCGTAGGTCTCGATGTGCATCAGCTCGGCGAACCCGATCACCGCGTTGAGCGGCGTGCGCAGCTCGTGGCTCATGTTGGCCAGGAACATGGACTTGGCGCGGTTGGCGCGCTCGGCGGCGTCGCGCGCGACCAGCGCTTCCTCGCGCGCCAGTTCCGCGCGCTCCATCGCCGAGGCAAGCCCCTTCTCCAGCAGGCGGCGCTGCTGCAGCGCGGCGCCCACCAGCGTCACGGAGAAGCCGATCACCGCCACGAAGATCTGCACGAGGATGATCTGCTCGCGCAGCGGATGGCCCTTGAGCCCGCCCGTGCCGTTGCCCATCAGCACCGGCACGGCGAGATAGGCCGCGGAGATCGCCACCCCGATGGCACCGCCCGCGAAGCCGCGCTGGAAGGTGAGGAGCACCACCGTGGGGAAGAACAGGAAGGCCACCGGATAGCCGCGGAACACGAAGTTCACCGCCACGGCGGCCACGACGAGGCTGATGAGCTGGAGGGAGACGAGCCGCTGCGTGGGGCCGAACATCTCCTTGAAGTCGCGCATCCGCACGGTGATGAGCAGCGGCGCCAGGATGACGAGGCCGAGCGCGTCGGCGGCGTACCAGTGCGAGATCGCGTCGCCGATATCGGCGCTGCCGGCGATGCTCATGTAGATCGCGGCGACGGCGCCGCCCAATACCGGGCCGATGCCGCCCGCCAGGATGTAGAAGCCTAGGATGCCGCGCGGCTTGGTGAACTGGCTGTCGAGCTTCCAGCGCCGCATCGGCCAGGCCACGGCCAGCACCTCGATCGCGTTGGCGGCGGTGAAGACAAACGCCCTGGGGATGGAATCGCCCACCATCAGGTCGGCGACGAGATTGGCGCCGAAGGCGACGATCAGCAGCTGCGGCCAGGCCTTGCGCTCATGGCGCAGCAGGAAGGCCAGCGCGATCGCATTGGCGATCCAGATCGCGGCGACGCGGCCGGTGAAATAGGTGAGCTCGATGCAGCCCCACGCGGAGGCGAGCACCAGCACGAACGCCGCGGCGAGCGCGAACGGCGTGAGAGGGCGCAGGTTTGTGGCGGGTGTCCCGGACACCGATACCCCTGGTAAAAGCTTCCTTAACGCCACCGCCGGTCCCGAAGGCGGATGCCGCAACGTTAGCGGCTGCGGGATAATGCGGCGTTAATTTGGGACAAGTTGTGCGCGCGCCGGGCGCGCGCGCCCTCGTCACGAACGTTATTTTCCCGCCGCCGGCGGGCTTTTCCGGCAGGGCGCGCGGAAAGCCGGCGCCGCGACCGCGCCGCCCGGACCCGGCTACTCCTGCGTCCAGGCGGCGATGTCGTAGCCGTCCGGATCCTTCATCTCGAAGCGGCGCCCGCCGGGAAAAGAGTAGATCGGCTTGACGATGACCGCGCCGGCCGCCCTTGCCCTGGCGAATGCCGCCTCCAAATCATCGACATGGAACACCATCAGCGGGCCGCCGGGCGTGGGCGTTCCGGCGGTGGTGAAGCCGCCGCCCAGGCCGTTGTCGACGAAGCTGGTGTAGCCCGGGCCGTAGTCGGTGAATTCCCAGCCGAAAATCGCGCTGTAGAACGCCTTGGTGCGCGCCATGTCGGCGACCTTGAACTCGACGTAGTCCATCGGCGGCGGCTTGGCGGGCGCAGCGGCCGGCGTGACGGCGGCAAGAATGGCGAGCGTCAGCAAGTGCGAAAGCATCGGCGTGTCCTCCTCGAGACGCAGAGACCCTACACGCCCCTGCTGACAGGTTTTGTCAGCAGCATTTCGGCCAAGCAAAAAGCGCCCGGATCGCGCCGGGCGCCCTTTGCGGCGAGGCGTGAGGCTTATTCCTCCTCGCCGTCGTCCTTCCTGGTGCGCTTCTTGAGGGCGGCGCCGAGGATGTCGCCGAGGCTGGCGCCGGAGTCCGACGAACCGTACTGCGCCACGGCTTCCTTCTCCTCGCTGATCTCGCGCGCCTTGATGGAGAGCGAGACCTTGCGGGTCGTCTTGTCGATCTGGGTGACCATGGCATCGACCTTGTTGCCGACCTGGAAGCGCTCGGGGCGCTGGTCGTTGCGGTCGCGGCTGAGATCGGAGCGGCGGATGAACGCCTTCACGCCGTCGGCCAGGCTCACCTCGATGCCGCCATCGTTCACTTCCGTGACGGTGACGGTGACGATCTGGTTCTTGCGCAGCGCGCCGCCGTCGGCGCCGGCGGTCTCCATCGGGTCGCGGCTGAGCTGCTTGATGCCCAGCGACACGCGTTCCTTCTCGGCATCGACGTCGAGCACCTTGGCCCTGACGGTCTGGCCCTTCTCGTAGGCCTTGACCGCCTCGTCGCCCGACTTGTCCCACGACAGGTCGGAGAGATGCACCATGCCGTCGATGTCGTTGTCGAGGCCGACGAACAGGCCGAACTCGGTGATCGACTTGATCTCGCCCTCGATCGTGCTGCCCGGCGGATGCGACTTGGCGAAGGCCTCCCAGGGATTGTCCTGCGTCTGCTTGAGGCCGAGCGAGATGCGGCGCTTGTTGGAATCGACCTCCAGCACCTGCACTTCGACCTCCGAGCCCGGGGTGACGATCTTGGACGGCGCCACGTTCTTCTTGACCCACGACATCTCGGAGACGTGGACGAGGCCCTCGACGCCCGGCTCCAGCTCCACGAAGGCGCCGTAGTCCGTCACGTTCGTGACCTTGCCCTTGAAGCGCACGCCGACCGGATACTTGGCGGCGACGCCTTCCCACGGATCGGTCTGCAGCTGCTTCATGCCGAGCGATATGCGCTGCGTCTCCGGATTGATCTTGATGATCTGCACCGTGACGGTCTGGCCGACGTTCAGGACCTCGGTCGGATGCGAGACGCGGCGCCAGGCGATGTCCGTCACATGGAGCAGGCCGTCGACGCCGCCGAGATCCACGAAGGCGCCGTAATCGGTGATGTTCTTGACCACGCCCTCGACCACCTGGCCTTCCTTGAGCGAGGCGACGAGCGACGAACGCTCCTCGGCGCGGCGCTCCTCGAGCACGGCGCGGCGGGAGACGACGATGTTGCCGCGGCGGCGATCCATCTTCAGGATCTGGAAGGGCTGCGGCTGGTTCATCAGCGGGCCCACGTCGCGCATCGGGCGCACGTCCACCTGGCTGCCGGGCAGGAACGCGACCGCGCCGTCGAGATCGACGGTGAAGCCGCCCTTGACGCGGCCGAAGATCACGCCGGTGACGCGGGTCTGGTCGTTGAACGCCTTCTCCAGGCGGATCCAGCTTTCCTCGCGCCGCGCCTTGTCGCGGGAGAGCACCGCTTCGCCCATCGCGTTCTCGATGCGCTCGAGATAGACCTCGACCTCGTCGCCGATCTTCACGGTGACGGGCATGCCCGGCATCGAGAATTCCTTGAGCGCGACGCGGCCCTCGGTCTTCAGGCCGACGTCGACCACCGCGAAATCGTTCTCGACGGCGACGATGGTGCCGCGGATGACGGAACCCTCGGCGGGCGCCTGCTGCTCGAAGCTGGCGTCGAGCATGGCCGCGAAGTCCTCGCGGCTGGGGGTGGCGATGGATTCGGCGGCGGCGGTGCGGGCCATGAAGCGTCCTTGTGTAACGTTCGTGCCAATCCGCCTTCGCCCTGCGGCTCCGGCGTGACGGTCTTCCAAGCGGGCGGGCGCCCGCGTTGGCGTGGTTGGATGGTCGGTTCCGGCCGGCCCGGTGAAGCGCCGCCGGGTCTCCTTAACCCCTTGGCAGCGCCTTGAGCCTCGCCTCGACGATGTCGAGGGCGGCCTGGAACGCGGCGTCTATATCCAAATGAGTCGTGTCGAGCAAGACCGCGTCGGGGGCGGGCCGCAGCGGCGCCGTGGCGCGGCCGCGGTCGCGGGCGTCGCGCTCCGCTATGTCCTTGAGCACGGCGGATTCTTCGGGCGCGGCGCCCTGCCCCTTCAGCTCCAGCCAGCGGCGGTGGGCGCGCACTTCGGGCGCGGCGTCGATGAACAGCTTGGCCTGGGCGTCCGGGCACACCACCGTGCCGATGTCGCGCCCGTCGATCACTGCCCCCGGCCCCCGCCGCGCGAAGCTGCGCTGGTAATCGAGCAGCGTGGAGCGCACGGCCGGGAAGACGGATACCAGCGACGCCGCGCTGCCGATCTCGGCGGAGCGGAGGCGCGGATCGCCCGCGCGGGAGGGATCGATGGCGCGCGCGGCGGCGAGCGCATCCGCTTCCTTCGCCGGGTCGGCTCCCGCCTCGGCCACGCCGAGCGCGACCAGGCGATAGAGCGAGCCGGAATCCAGATGATGGAATCCAAAATGCGCCGCCAGCTTCTTCGCCAGCGTCCCCTTGCCCGACGCGGCGGTGCCGTCGACGGCGATGACGACACTCATCTCCTTCTCCGCCTTTGAGGGGGAGAAGGCCGGGATGAGGGGGCCTCTCCGCGCGCGCATCGCTTGAGGCGAGGTGCATGCGGCGCCACCTCCTCACCCGTTCGGGCCGGAAGAACGTCCGATCGGACGTTCTTCCGATCCGAACCCTCTCCCCCTGCGGGGGCGAGGGAGAATTCTGGCGAGAGCCTCATGACGATAGCTCCGCTCCAAGATTCTTCATCAGCGTCTCGAACTCCGGAAAGCTTGTCGCGATCATCGAGACGTCGTCCATCGTCACTGGTTCGCGCGAGGCCAGTCCCATCACCAAGAAGCTCATGGCGATGCGGTGGTCCATGTGGGTGGCGACGGTGCCGCCGCCGGGAACGTCGCCGTCCCGGCCGTGGACGATCAGGCCGTCGTCCAGCTCTTCGACCGTCACGCCGTTGGCGCGCAACCCCGCGACGATGGCGGCGAGGCGGTCGCTCTCCTTCACGCGCAACTCCTCCAGGCCGCGCATGACGGTGCGGCCATGAGCGTAGGCGGCGGCAACGGAGAGGATCGGATATTCGTCGATCATCGCGGGCGCGCGTTCGGGCGGGACTTCGACGCCGCGGAGCGCGGAATGCCTCACCACGAGATCGCCGATCTCCTCGCCGCCGCTTTCGCGACGGTTCGCGATGGCGATGCCGGCGCCCATTTCCAGGAGCGTCTCGATCAGCCCGACGCGGCGCGGGTTGAGCAGCACGCCCGGGATGGAGACATTCGAGCCGGGTACGATCAGCGCAGCCACCAGCGGGAACGCGGCCGAGGACGGATCGCGCGGAACGTCCACGGCGCAGGCCTGCAGCTCCTTCTCGCCGGTGATGAAGATCGTGTCGCCCTCGACCATGATGTCGGCGCCGAACGCCTTGAGCATTTTCTCGGTATGGTCGCGCGTCGGCGTGGCCTGGCGGATGCGCGAGCGGCCGGGCGCGTTCAGCGCGGCGAGCAGCAGCGCGGACTTCACCTGGGCGGAGGCGACCGCCACCTCCATGTCGATGCAGATCGGATTGTCCGCGCCCGTGAGCGTCAGCGGCATGGTAGGATTGTCGTATGCTGCGCCGAACGCCGTCAGCGGATCGAGCACGCGGCGCATGGGGCGGCGGCTCAAGGAGGCGTCGCCCGTGAACCGCGCGGCGATGGGCGTGGTCGCCATCGCGCCCATGACCAAGCGCGAGCCGGTGCCGGAGTTCCCGAAGTCCAGCGGCGCTGCGGGCGCGTCCCAGCCGCCCACGCCCCGGCCCCACACCCGCCAGGCGCCGGGGCCGTCGCGCGTCACTTCGGCCCCGAACTGGCGCATGACCTTGGCGGCATTGAGGACATCCTCGGCTTCCAGCAGGCCGGAAATCCGTGTTTCGCCCACCGCCAGCGCGCCCAGGATGAGCGCGCGATGGGAGATGGACTTGTCCCCCGGCACAATGGCGGTTCCCGCCAAAGGCCCGGCCCGGCGCGCGGTCGCCGAACGACCTCGGGGACGGTTCGCGGGGGGATTCATGAGGGCATTTCCGCCTTTGACAGGGCACGCCGGAAGTGGCAAACGACCCGGCCTTCCTGAAACGATACTCACGCGGGAAAGACAATCTTGGTCAAGGCTGATCTCGGAATAAAGCGTGTCTGCCCCTCTTGCGGCGCGCGGTTCTACGACCTGCAGAAGCGGCCCATCGAGTGCCCGAAGTGCCATTTCGCCTTCGAGCCCGAGTCGCTCTACAAGCAGCGCCGCCCGCGCCAGCCCGAGCCGGTGCAGGCCGAGCCCGTCGCCGAGCCGGACGAGGAAGAAGAGGTCGAGGAGGCCGAGGCCGAGACCGACGAGGCCGAAGCCGAGGCGGTGGTCGAGGCCGCGCCCGTCGTTGCCGGCGAGGATGACGAGGACGAGGAAGAAGAAGCCACGACGCCCGAGGACGAAGCCGCCGAAGCCGGCATGAGCGTCGTCGAGGGCGACGAGGCCGCCGACATCGAGGACATCGAGGAAGACGGCGAAGGCGACGAGGAAGACGACGGCCTGCTCGAGACGGTCGAAGAAGACGAAGACGACGTCAGCGGCATCATCGACCCTGACATCGCCAAGGACGAGAGATGACCAGCAATCAGGGATCAGGGATCAGAAGCAGCTGATACCTGATCCCTGATCCCTGAACGGGGCCATAGCTCAGCTGGGAGAGCGCCTGCATGGCATGCAGGAGGTCAGCGGTTCGATCCCGCTTGGCTCCACCAGGCTTCGCCGCGCGGCGGCGGAGCCTGCCACGGCGTAGCGCGTCAGCGCGAAGCCGGGCCGGTTGACGCGAGCGACGGTCGGCCGGCCAATCTCGATTTCGCGCAGCTTCGGGTGCCTGGCTCGCCAACGCGTTCCCGAACCGCTGAATCCGGCGAACATTGCGCGAAGATCATTCACCAATTTCAATCCGTGCATTCGCGGGCAATCGCCTGTAGACACGGAATCGGAATTTCCCCGCCCCGGAGCGCGCGGGCTGATGAAAGGCTGAGGGTTGCCCGCGTTCGTCGACGCCAGAACGGTTCCGGACAATACCGTCCTCGATACCGACCTCGCCATCATCGGTGGCGGGCCCGCCGGCATCACGCTGGCGCTCGCGCTGGCGCAGGCGCATTTCCGTGTGCTTCTGCTGGAGAGCGGCGGCACCGAATACGAAGCCAGGACCCAGGCGCTCTATGACGGCGCGGAGACGGGCGTGCGCTACCTGCCGCTCGATGCCTCGCGCCAGCGCGTGCTGGGCGGCTCGACGGCGCATTGGGGCGGCTGGTGCCGCCCGCTGGACAAGATCGACTTCCTCAAGCGCGACTGGCTGCCCTGGTCGGGCTGGCCGTTCGGCCGCGAGGCGCTGGAGCCCTACTACCCGCGCGCCCAGGCGCTGGTGGAGGCCGGACCCTTCATCTACGACCGCTCGGAGGTCTGGACCTCCGCGCAAGGGGCGGCGCTCGCGCTGGGCGACGGCGGGGTGCAGACGACCTATTTCCAGTTCAGCAAGCAGAGCGAGGACGTGCTGCCGACGAATTTCGGCACGCGCTACGCCGGCGACCTGAAGAAGACGCCGAACCTGATGCTGATGCTCCACGCCAACGTCACCGGCATCCGGCTCGCGGCGGACGCGGGCCATGTCGACCATCTGGACGCGGCCACGCTCACCGGCCGCAGATTCACGGTGAAGGCCAGGCAGGTGGTGCTGGCGGCGGGCGGCGTGGAATGCCCGCGCATCCTGCTCGCCTCCGACGACGTGATGAAGACCGGCGTGGGCAACGGCAACGGCCTCGTCGGCCGCTTCTTCGCCGACCACCCGATCCCCGGCCACGTGGCGACGCTGGCGCTGTTCAACGGCAACTTGCCGATCTACTATCAGATCCCCCGCGAGGTGGACGGCGCGATCTTCCGCGCGGCGCTGGCGCCGACGGACGCGTTCAAGGCGCGCCGCCACGTGCTGGGCTCGCTCTCGACGATCGAGGAGGAGATCCAGCTCACCGAACTCGGCCGCGCCGCGGTGGCGACCACCGCCTCGGCGATGGGGGTGGACGCGGGCGCCTACAAGGCGTTCACGCTGGGCTGCGGCATGGAGCTCGCGCCCGATCCCGAGCGCCGCCTGACGCTGACGGATGCGCGCGACGCCCTCGGCATGCCGCGGCTGAAGCTCGCCATGACCGTCTCGGACGAGGATTTCGCGCGCTATCGCGAGACGCTGTCGGAGCTGGGGCGCCAGCTCCTGGCGGCGCGCACCGGGCTCATCAAGCTCCACCACAAGACGCGCGCGGAATGGCTCAGCGTCATGGACTGGGGCAACCATCACATGGGCACCACGCGCATGCACGACGATCCCCGGCAGGGCGTGGTGGATTCCAATTCGCAGGTCCACGGCATCGCCAATCTGCACGTCGCGGGCACCTCGGTGTTTCCCACCTACGGCGCCTCCAACCCGACGATGAACATGCTGGCGCTGGTGCTGAGGCTGGCCGACCGCATCAAGGGGCTGTTCGCATGAGCTTCCGCTCCGAAATCGCGCGGCGTCCGGTGCTGGCGGGCCTGTTCGGCCTCGCCGGGCTCGGCCTCGCCGGCGGCACGGCCTACGAAGTCGCCCATATCGTCAGGCACCGCTACCCGCCCACGGCCTTCGACGACCTGCTGGACAGGCTGCCGGACCGCGAGAGCGCGGAGAAGATCGGCGTGGTGGTGATCGCCAATTCGCGCATGTTCGACGTGGCCAGCGTGGCGCGCATGCTTCGCCGCCGCATCGGCAGGCGCCCGCTGGCGGATGCGCTGGCGGAGGACGCCGCCGCGGGGCGCCTGGTCGAGATCGGCGGCTGGGTGATGCCGGAGACGCTGACCAGACTGTGCGGGCTGGCCGCGAGCTAAGCCTTGCGCCGCGCGCGGATCAGGCCGCGCAGGGAATTGCCGAAATAGGCTTCACCGTCGAGAGCGTCCGGCGTGAGCGCGGCCTCCATGCATCGACCGGCCTCCAGCAGCGCGCGCCTGAGGCAGCCGTCGAGCGCGCCCGCGGAAAGCGGCGGCGTCTTCAGCACGCCGTCCTGCCGCACGAAGACGTTGCTGCGGCTGCCTTCGGCGATTTCGCCGCGCCGGTTGAGGAAGATCACCTCGTCCGCGCCCGCGCGGGCCAGCTCGCCCTCGTAAAGCTCGCGCCAATCGATCTTGTGGCGCAGCAGCGCGTCGCCGCTCGCGATGCGGGCCGGCGAGATCGCGTAGGTCCAGTGCGCCGGCGGATCGCCCAGCGGCGCGTGGGTGCAGGAAAAGCGTCCCGCTTCGTCCAGCGTCAGGCGCACGCGCCGGACGCCCTCGCCCGCGACGCTGTCCAGCGCAGCCAGCGCCGCGGCGCGGCCGAACGGGATGCCGAGGACCGATGCCGAGCGTTCCATGCGCGCCAGATGGAGGTCGCGGCGCGCGAACCCGGCATCCGGCGCCCAGCGCAGGGTCTCGATCAGGCCGATGGGCTTGCGGGTTTCGCTGAAGTACCGCGCCTTGAGGCGGCACTCGGCGTATTCGCCCCGGGCGGTGGAATCGTGGACGACGGCGCCGCCGATGCCGAGCTCGCCCGCGCCGTCCCGCAGCGTGACGGTGCGGATCGCCACGTTGAACTGCGCCGAGCCGTCGGGCGCGAAATGGCCGATGGCGCCGCAATAGACGCCGCGCGGGCCCGATTCCAGCTCGCCGACGATCTCCATGGCGCGGATCTTGGGGGCGCCGGTCACCGAGCCGCACGGGAAGAGCGCGCGCACGACGTCCGTCACCCGCGCACCCGCCCGCAATTTCGCGGCGACCGTCGACGTCATCTGGTGGACGGTGGGATAGGTCTCCACCGAGAACAATTCCTTCACCGCCACGCTGCCGAGTTCGGCGACCCGGCCGAGATCGTTGCGCAGCAGATCGACGATCATCAGGTTTTCGGCGCGGTCCTTCGGGCTCTTGCGCAGGCCGGCGCACAGGCGCGCGTCGGAGTCGGGATCGGCGCCGCGCGGCGCGGTGCCCTTCATCGGACGCGCGGTGAGATCGCCGCCGGCCGTCAGGTCGAAGAACAGCTCCGGCGACAGGCTGAGGATGTGCCGCGCGCCGTCATGCACGAAGGCGCCATGCGGCGCGGCCGCGCGCGCGCGCAGCGCGGCATAGAGCGCCAGCGGATCGCCCACCAGGCGGAACCGCGAACGGAAGCTCAAATTGGCCTGGTAGATGTCGCCGGCGCCGATGGCGGCATGCACGCGCGCGAAGCGGGCGTCGTAGTCCTGCCGGTTCCACTCGTGCCTCAGCGGCGAAGCGTACGCGCGCAGGTCCGTGGCGAAGGCCTCTTCCGGCGAGGGCCGGTCGCAGTCACGGAAGATTCCGAACCACAGGAGCGGCACGGAACGGTCGCGCGGCATCAGCGGGGCGAGCCGCGGCTCGAGCGCGTAGCCCAGCTCGTAGGAGAAATAGCCGGCCACGTGACTGCCTTCGCCCAGCGCCGCCTCGAGCGCCGTCAGCGCCGCCGGCACTTCGGCAGGGTGCTCCGCCGTCACCGTGGCAAGCGGGCTCCGGTAGCGCCGCAGGGCGCCGGAAGGGGCATCGTCCAGGATCACCAGCGGTTCGGGCATGGCCGCTTCTGCCAAGGCGGCAAAGGTTCCCGCAAGGGCCGAAAATTGAACGAAAGGTGGACACTTGATCGCGGCCGGAAAGACCCCACATTGTACTCAGAGGCGGCGTCCGATTGGAGCCGCAAGATACGCAAAGCCGCTCAAGGAGGGCTTTGAGATGACACGGAATTTCGCCTTCAACAGTCCCTTCCTGCTCGGCTTCGAGAATCTGGAGCGGCTGTTGGAACGCACCGCCAAGGCGGCGGGCGATGGCTATCCCCCCTACAACATCGAGGACGCCGGCCAGGACAAGCTGCGCATCACGCTGGCCGTCGCGGGGTTCTCGCCGGAGGAACTCGCCGTCACGGTGGAGGAAAACCAGCTCATCATCCGCGGCAAGCAAACCGAAGCGGGCGACAAGACGTTTCTTCATCGCGGCATCGCCGCGCGGCAGTTCCAGCGGGCCTTCGTGCTGGCCGACGGGATCGAAGTGACCGCTGCCAGGCTCGAGAACGGGCTTCTGGCGGTCGAGCTTCAGCGCCGGCAGATCGAGCCGGTCGTCCGCCACATCGAAATCACCACGTCCGGGAAGGGCGCGAGCACAGGAGGTCGGTCATGACCGGCAACAACGAGACCCTCGACAACGGCAGCGCGCCCGTGCGCATCGCCTACATCAAGCCCACGCCCGTCGCCGAAGCACGCAGGCTCGGCATCGTTCCCGAAGGCGTGAAGATCCCCGACGGCGTGAAGCTCTACGTGCTGCACGCGGTGGACGGCACCGTGCTCGGTTTCACCGACGCCTACGAGAGCGCCTACGGCGCCGCCGTCCAGAACGAACTCACGCCGGTGAGCGTCCACTGAGGGAGATGGCGGGAAGGACCGATCAGGCCGCCTGCGAGCTGGTGCCGCCATTGGCGCCGTTGGTGGGCTCGGTGAGCAGCGCATAGAGCACTTCGGGCTTCGACGCCGCGCGCAGCTTTTCGCAGGTCTGCTTGTTGCGCAGCAGGCGCGAGACCCGGGCCAGCGCCTTCAGGTGGTCGGCGCCGGCGCCCTCGGGCGCGAGCAGCATGAAGACGAGATCGACGGGCTGGTCGTCCACCGCCTCATAGGCGATGGGCGCTTCCAGCCGCGCGAACAGGCCCACGATCTTCGAAAGGCCCGCGATGCGGCCGTGCGGGATGGCGATGCCCTGCCCCATGCCGGTGGAACCAAGCCGCTCGCGCTCGATCAGGGTCTCGAAGATGCGCCGCTCCGGCAGGCCGGTGAGCCTGGCGGCGCGCTCGGCAAGGTCCTGCAGCAGCGCCTTCTTGCCGGAGGTCTTCACGGAGGCGAGAACGCCCTCCGGCGCGAGCAGATCGGCGATTTCCATGGCGACCCCTACTTGAGCGAAACGGCGCGTTCTCGCGCCTTCGTCTTCTCGTGATGGTTCTTCAAGCGGCGCTTGTAGCGCCGTACCTGCTTCTCCAGATGGACGAGCACGGCGTCGAATGCCTGATGCGCGTCCTTGCCTTCGCCTTCCGCCTTGAGCACGGCGCCCGAATAGAGATGGGCGGTGCAGTCGACCCGCGTGAACGGGCCGTCGTGGCTGAACACCGCGTTGACGTCTGCGTCACCGTCGAAATGCTTGGCTATCGCACCCTTGAGACGCTCCCGCGCCGAACTGCGGAGCGAGGGACCGAGATCGATCTGCTTCCCTGACACCCGGACTGTCATGACCCTGTAACGCGCAAGTTGAGATCTCGCTTCGCGGGGCTTTCGCCCCATTTTTCGAGCACTGCCCGTTCACAAAAGGCGGCGCCTTATAGGTCCGGCCCTACCCCCTGTCAACGCAACTTTTCATGCCGCTAGCGGCCCGCCGCGCCGGCGAATTCACCCAGTTTCTGCCTGCGCCGCTCCACCGAGGAGGGGATGCGCATGGCCTCCCGATACTTCGCAACGGTGCGCCGCGCAATATTGACTCCGTCGGCGGTAAGTAGCGAAACGATTCGATCATCGGACAGGACTTCGCCGGATTCGCGCTCGATCATCTCGCGGATGCGGTCGCGCACGGCCTCTGCCGAATGGCTCTCCGCGCCGTTAACCGACTGGATGGCGGCGGTGAAGAAATATTTCAGCTCGAAGAGACCGCGGGGTGTGGCGATATATTTGTTGGAGGTGACGCGGCTCACCGTCGATTCGTGCATGCCGATGGCGTCGGCGATGGTGCGCAGGTTGAGCGGCCGCAGGTGCCGCACGCCATAGGCCAGGAACATGTCCTGCTGGCGGACGATCTCGGTGGAGACCTTGAGGATGGTGCGCGCGCGCTGGTCCAGGCTCTTCACCAGCCAGTTGGCGTTGTTCAGGCAGTCGGCGATGTAGGTCTTGGCCTCCTTGTCGCGCGCCGCCGCGGCCACTTTCGCGTGATAGCGGCCGTTGACCAGGAGCCTCGGCAGCGTGTCGGTGTTGAGCTCGACGTGCCAGCCGCCGTCGGCGCCTTCGCGGACGAAGACGTCGGGCACCACGGGCTGCACTGGCTCGCTGCCGAAGGCGAGACCGGGCTTGGGCGTGAGTTCGCGGATCTCCGCGATCATGCCGGCCACGTCCTCGGCGTCGACGCCGCAGATCTGGGAGAGCTGGGCAAGGTCGCGTTTCGCCACAAGGTCGAGATGGGCCAGGAACGCCTGCATGGCCGGGTCGAGCCGGTCCTTCTCGCGCAGCTGGATGGCCAGGCATTCGGCCAGGTCGCGCGCCGCCACGCCGGAGGGCTCGAAGCCCTGGATCACCGCGAGCACCCTTTCGATCGCGGCGCGCTCCACGCCCAGCCGCGCCGCCGTCTCGTCGAGATCGGCGCGGCAATAGCCGGCCTCGTCGACGGCGTCGATCAGG
This sequence comes from Rhizomicrobium sp., assembly GCA_035499995.1. Classification (GTDB taxonomy): domain Bacteria; phylum Pseudomonadota; class Alphaproteobacteria; order Micropepsales; family Micropepsaceae; genus Rhizomicrobium. The sequence continues at coordinate 19,571 of DATJXR010000025.1, forward strand.
GCGGCGCCGATCAGCCGGTCCGCGCCGTCCAGCGCGGCGATCGTGAGCTGGCCGGCGAGATGATCCTTGAGCGTGACGTCGTGGGCGAGCGTGCCTTCGAGGCCGCTCCCGTCGCCGTCCAGCCGCGCGCCGGAGCGCACGCTGGTCCAGTCGCTGAGCTTGGCGTCGCGGGGCGCGGAGGTGGAATCGTTCTCGGCGTAGACATCGTCGCGCTCGGCGTCCATGTCCTCGGCCTTGGAGAAATCCTCGCGGGCGAGCGCGGCGTCGGCGCCCTCGCCCTCGCTGCTCTCGGCCTTCTCGGCGCGCTCGTCCGGCGCGTGGTCGCGCTCGTCGCGCTCCAGAAGCGGATTGCGCTCCAGCTCCTGCTCGACGAAGGCGGAGAGCTCGAGATTGGAGAGCTGCAGCAGCTTGATCGCCTGCTGCAGTTGCGGCGTCATGACCAGGGATTGGCCCTGGCGAAGCTCCAGCCGCTGCGTCAACGCCATGACAGTGCCCCGCTCATGGCGCTACAGCTGGAACCGCTCGCCCAGATAGACACGGCGCACGTCGCGGTCGCCGACGATGTCGGACGGCGTGCCTTCCTTGAGCACCTGGCCTTCGTGGATGATGTAGGCGCGGTCGATGATGTCGAGCGCGTCGCGGACGTTGTGGTCGGTGATGAGCACGCCGATGCCGCGATCCTTGAGGTGGCGCACCAGGTCGCGGATGTCGTTGACGGCGATCGGATCGATGCCGGCCAGCGGCTCGTCGAGCAGGATGTAGGAGGGATGGGTGGCCAGCGCGCGGGCGATCTCCACCCGGCGGCGCTCGCCGCCCGACAGCGCGATGGCCGGCGTGTCGCGCACGTGCTCCACGCCGAATTCCGCCATGAGCTCCTCGACCATGGCCTCGACGCGGGCGGGATCGGGTTCCACCAGCTCGGCGGTGGCGCGGATGTTCTCTTCCGCCGAAAGCCCGCGGAAGATCGAAGCCTCCTGCGGCAGGTAGCCGATGCCCAGCCGCGCGCGGCGGTACATGGGCAGGCTCGTCACGTCGTGGCCGTCCAGCTCGATTGTGCCGTAGTCCGGCGGGATGAGGCCGGTGATCATGTAGAAGGTGGTGGTCTTGCCGGCGCCGTTGGGGCCCAGCAGGCCCACGACTTCGCCGCGGTGCACCGACAGGCTCACCGCCCGCACCACGGGCCGCTTCTTGAAGCTCTTGCCCACGCGGGTGACGACGAGACCCTGGCTGCCCTCGATCACGCGGGGGCGCTCGGCTTCCGCAACGGTTTCGTTCGTCGTCTTCGTCGTCTTCGTCGTCATGGCAAGAACTGTGCCTGTTCGTCTTTAAGGAAGCGTGAAGCCTATTTGCCCCCATTCGGGGCGGATTTTTTTTGGCCCGTGCCGCCGTTGTTAGCATTCTGTTTGGGAATGAGCAGGGCATGGACCCTGTTGTCCGCCGTGCCGCCGGCCGTGAGGTTGGCGATGTTGGTGTTCATGTCCATCACCAGCCGCGTGCCGCGCATCACGTTCTTGTCCTTGTTGAGCACGACCTTGCCCGTGAGGGTGATGGTCTTGACGTTGAGGTCGTAGACGCCGTCGTCGCCCGTGGCGGTGCCGTTGGGCGCGTCGATGACGATGCCGCCATGGGCGAACACCTTGCTGGGCTTGTCGCCGTCCTCCACGATGCGCACCTGGTCGGCGCGCATCTTCATGTCGCCCTGGGTGACGATCACGTTGCCGAGATAGGTGCCGATCTTGGTGGCGAGGTCGCCGCGGAAACTGTCCGACGCGACGTTGATGGGCGCGTTGGAGTCGTGCTTGGAGAAGCCCAGGCCGCTGCCGCCGCGCGGCTGCACGGCGGTCTGCGCCTGCTGCGCGAGCGCGCCGCCCGAGAGGAGCAGGACGGCCAGGAATGCGGGCGCGAATCTCAACGCGTCTTTTCCTTCTTCAGCGCGCCGGGGAAGATGGTCATGTGGACGTTCCCGTTGAGCACGATCAGTCTCTTCCCGCGGTCGAGCCAGAAGCTGTCGGCCCACATCGTGCCGCTCGGCCCCTGCCCCCTGACGTAGCGCGGGCCTCGCACGATTCCGTTGGCGAGGTCCACATTGGCGAGCATGGTGTGGATCTCGTAGCCGTTGTCGGAATAGACGGCGATGGGGCCGTGGAGCTGGAGCTTGTGCGCGTCGGCGTCGAGATTGCCGGTGGGCGCCGAGAGCGAAACCCACGTGCCCTGCTTCTTCTCGGTGAGGTCCGCGTTGACGTTCACCAGCAGCGCGCGGCGCGTATTGCGCGGATCCTGCACCGCCTTGTCGGCGGTGATGACGTAGGGATTGCCGCTGTCGTCCAGCCCGGTGAGCCGCGGCCTGGTCATGGTCAGGTCGTTGGCCAGCGAGCCGACCTTGCCGACGTCGATCACCACCTTGCCCTGGCGGCGCGGCACCAGCGAATAGGCGAGCACGGCGAGCAGCACCGCGATCGCCGAAATCAGCAGCGCGCGCTTCATCACCGTGACGAAGCGGGTGTAGCGCGCGGATTCCTGGGCGGTGGTGCGGGTGCGCGCGCCCCAGTCGACAGAGTCGCGCGCGGCAGGCGGCGGCGCCTGGGCCAGATGGCTTCCGCGGGCCACTATTCGATCCCCGCGCGCAGGCAGTCGTGCAGGTGCAGGATGCCGACGGGCTTGCGGGACTTGCCGCCGGGCTCCAGCACGAAGAGCTGGGTGATCTTCCTGGCGTTCATGAAGGCGAGCGCCTCGGCCGCCAGCTTCTCGCCGGCGAAGGTCTTGGGCGCGGTGGTCATGATCGACGCCGGTTTCTGGTCGAGCAGCTTGCGGTCCATGTGGCGGGCGAGATCGCCGTCGGTGATGATGCCGGCGAGCGCGCCCTTGCCGTCCACGATGCCCACGCAGCCGAGCCGCTTGGTGGCCATCTCGAGCACGACGTCCTGCATCGACGCGCCGTCGCCCACCAGGGGCATCTCATCGCCGGTGTGCATGAGGTCGGACACCCGCACCAGCGCCTTGCCGAGCGCGCCGCCGGGGTGAAGCTCGCGATACTGGTCGGCCGAGAAGCTTCTCCGCTCCATCAGCGCCACGGCGAGCGCGTCGCCCAGCACCAGCGTCAGCGTCGTCGACGTCGTGGGCGCCATGCCGATGGAGCAGGCCTCCTGGAACCGGGGCAGCACCAGCGGGACGTCCGCGGCCTGCATCAGGGTGGAATCCGCGCGGCTGGCGATGCCGATGACGGGGATCGAGAAGCGCTTGGCGAAGGTGATGAGGTCGGAAAGCTCGCGCGTCTCGCCGGAGTTCGACAGCATCAGCAGCACGTCGCCCGGCGTGACCATGCCGAGATCGCCATGGCTGGCCTCGGCCGGATGCACGAACTGCGCGGGCGTGCCGGTGGAGGCGAGCGTGGCCGCGATCTTGCGGCCGACATGGCCGGACTTGCCCATGCCGCTGACGATCACCCGGCCCTTCGTGGCCATGATGGTGTCGATGGCGCGGGTGAAATCGCCGTTCAGCGTGGCGCCCAGCGCGCGGATGGCGTCGGTCGCGTAGTCGAGCACGCGCCTGGCGGCGGCAAGGTCGCCAGACAGTTCGGAACGCGTGGCGGGACCGGCGGAACGCATGAAGGGACACCCGTTTGTTGTGACGCCCGCTCCCGTTCCCCCGAAGCAGGCCCCCCGCGGCCCACTCTACCCCAGCCGGGACGCGAAATTCATGCCAAATATGGCCGTGCCGCTTGTGCCCTTCAAGCCGAACGATGTCAAAGGCTTAACGGCGATCAATGCGCGAAGATGTCGACCTCGTCCCAGCCGGCCAGGTCGAGCTGGGCGCGGGCGGGGAGGAACTGGAAGCAGGCCCGCGCGATCTCGGTGCGGCCTTCGCGCTCGAGCATGCCGTCCAGCGCATCGCGCAGGCGGTGGAGATAGGCCACGTCATTGGCGGCATAGGCGAGCTGCTTCTCGGTGAGCGTGGGCGCCCCCCAGTCGGAGCTCTGCTGCTCCTTCGAAAGGTCGACGTTCAGCAGCTCCTTCACCAGATCCTTCAGCCCGTGCTTGTCGGTGTAGGTGCGCACGAGCCGGGAGGCGATCTTGGTGCAATAGACCGGCGCGCACATCACGCCGAGATAGCGGCGGAACACCGCCACATCGAAGCGCGCGAAATGGAAGAGCTTGGTCACCTTGCGGTCGGTGAGGAGCTTCTTGAGGTTCGGCGCCGCGTACTGCCCGCGCTCGAACTGCACCGCGTGGCAGACCCCGTCGCCGGCGGAGAGCTGGGCGAGGCACAGCCGGTCCCTGAGCGGATTGAGGCCGAGGGTTTCGGTGTCGATGGCGACGCTGGTTCCGAGGTCGAGCCCGTCCGGCAGGTCGTTCTTGTGGAGCTTGATCTTCATGGTCCCCCTATAGCGGCTCGGCGCGCGGCCCTCAAAGGGGGGTTGACAGGGAAGGGGCTCGGCTATATCTAACCATACGGTTATCTAACCAATTGGTTCAGAACGGCATGTCCACCGACCCGCTCAGCGCCAAATTCTCTGCCCTCGCGGATCCGACCCGGCGGGCGATCCTGGCGCGGCTGGCACTGGGCGAAACCACCGTGACGGAACTGTCGGAACCTTTCGACATGAGCGGGCCTGCCATCTCCAAGCACCTGAAGGTGCTGGAGCGCGCGGGGCTGATCACCCGCGGGCGGGAGGCGCAGTGGCGCCCCTGCCGCATCGAGGCCTCCGCGCTGAAGGACGTGGACGCATGGCTCGCCGAATACCGGCGCCTGTGGGAAGAGCGCCTCGACCGCCTCGACGACTACCTCCAGGAGCTTCAGGGGAAAGGAAAGAAAAATGACAGGCGGAAATGAACCGGCGGAACTCGTCATCACCCGCGAGCTCAAGGCGCCGCGCGACCTGGTGTGGAAAGTCCATTCGAGCGCCGCGCATCTGGCGAAATGGTGGGGGCCGAAGGGCTTCGCCTGGCTCGGCGGCACGCTCGATTCCCGCCCCGGGGGGATGTTCCACTACGGCATGCGCGCGCCCACGGGCGACGAGATGTGGGGCAAGTTCGTCTATCGCGAGATCGCCGCGCCCGAGAAGATCGTCTTCATCAATTCCTTCTCCGACCGCAGCGGCAACACCGTGCGCGCCCCGTTCGCGGCGGACTGGCCGCTGGAAGTGATGAACACGCTCACCTTCACGGAGAGCGGCGGCAGGACCACGCTGACCCTGCGCGGCGGCCCGCATAACGCGACGCCGGCCGAGGTCGCGCGTTTCGTGGCGATGAAGCCGTCCATGAACCAGGGCTTCGGCGGCACCTATGACCAGCTCGACGCCTATCTCGCAAGCCTGCAATAGAGAGCACGCCATGGCGCTCAAACTCTACTATCACCCGCTTTCGTCCTACTGCTGGAAGGTGCTGATCGCGCTCTACGAGAACGGCACGCCGTTCGAGCCGGTGCCGGTCGATCTCCAGGATGCAACCGGGCGCGAGGCGTTCTACAAGCTTTGGCCGATCGGGAAATTTCCGGTCCTGCGCGACGAGACGCGCGACTGGATGATCCCGGAATCCAGCATCATCATCGAATATCTGGCGGAGCACCATCCCGGCCAGATCGATCTGGTGGCTGGAAGGGACACCGACCGCGCGCGGCAGATACGCATGCGGGACCGCTTCTTCGATCTCTACGTGCACCAGAACATGCAGAAGGTCGTGGGCGACGTGCTGCGGCCCGAGGGCCGGAAGGATCCTTTCGGCGTGGAACAGGCCAAAGCGCAAATCCATACCGCCTACGGCATGCTGGACGGCGTCATGGCCACCAACAAATGGGCGATGGGCAACGCGTTCACCATGGCCGACTGCGCCGCGGCGCCGGCGCTGTTCTACGCGGCGCGCGTCCTGCCCAACACCGATCACAAGAATGTCGCCGCCTATCTCGAACGGCTGAAGGCACGGCCATCCTTCGCCCGTGTCCTGAAGGAAGCCGAACCCTACTTTCACATGTTCCCGGTCAAGGACTGACAACCCAACGGAAAGGACAGGCCATGCACACCAACGTCTATCTGCATTTCAGCGGCGACTGCGCGGATGCCATCAAATTCTACGAGAAGGCGATGGGCGCGAAGACCGAGACGGTCATGCCCTTCTCCGGCGCCCCTCCCAGCGGCAACCTGCCGCCGGAGTGGAAGGACAAGATCATGCACGGCAGCATCAGGGTGGGCAGCACCTCCGTGCAGGTGACCGACGCGCCGCCCGGCATGTACGCCAGGCCCCAGGGCTTCCGCGTGACGCTGAACGTCGACTCCCCGGCCGACGCCGACCGCATCTTCAAGGCGCTGGCCGAAGGCGGCGCGGTGCAGATGGGAATCGAGGAGACGTTTTTCGCCCACCGCTTCGGCATGGTGACCGACAAGTTCGGCATCCCGTGGATCGTCATCCACAACAAGGCGATGTGAGGCGGCGATGAGCGATTTGCCCAAAGAGCGCAGCATCGATCTTACCCGCACGCTGGACGCCCCGCGCGCGCTGGTGTGGAAGGTGTGGACCGACCCCGTCCACGTGAAGCGCTGGTGGGGGCCGCACGGCTTCACCAATCCCATCTGCGAATGGGATGCGCGCAAGGGCGGCAAGATCCTCATCCACATGAAGGGCATGGGCTTCGAGAATCCCATGACCGGGGAGTTCCTCGAGGTGGAAGACCAGGCCCGGCTGGTCTTCACCTCGACGGCGCTCGACACCGCGCACAACCCGCTGCTCAAGGCGCACACCGTCGTCACCTTCTCGGAGAAGGACGGAAAGACGGTCGTCAACGTCAAGCAGACGGGCACGGCCATCGCCGCCATCGCGCCGCAGATGCTGGCCGGCATGGAGATGGGCTGGAGCCAGACGCTCGACCGCATGGTGGACGACGTGAAGGCGAGCGCATGAGCGCCCGGCCGGCCACGCACGGCATCTTCACCATCCGCCGCACGCTGGACGCGCCGGTGGCGCTCGTCTTCCGCACCTGGTCGGACAAGGCGCACAAGGCCCGCTGGTTCAAGGGCCCGGCGGGATGGACCGAGGAAATCCGCGAGCGGAATTTCCGCGTCGGCGGGCGCGACCGCCTCAGGGGCAGGTGGGATGCGCAGAGCCGGGCGTGGCGCACGTCCGACTTCAACGCCGTCTATTTCGACATCGTGGCGGACAGCCGCATCGTCTACGTCTACGAGATGGCGATCGACGGGGTGAAGATCTCGGTCTCGCTCGCCACCGTCACCTTCGCAGCGCTGGACGGCGGCAGGACGCAGCTGACCGTCACCGAACAGGGCACGTTCCTCGACGGCTACGAGGACGGCGACCGCCGCGAGGAGGGCGTGGCGGCGCAGATCGACATGCTCGCGGAAAGCCTGAAAGGCCGGCGCCCGGAGGGTTGAACGGGCAGGTCGGTCTCCGGCATACTGACAAATAGTCAGCTACCGGAGAGCCCGATGTCCGACGCCGCCGATCTGGGATTCGATCCCGCAGCCCTGCGCGAGAAATACCGCGCCGAGCGCGACAAGCGGCTGCGCGCGGACGGCAACGAGCAGTATCGCGAGATCAAGGGCGCGTTCGCGCATTATCTCGACGATCCCTATGTGGCGCCACTCGACCGCGCGCCGCTGAGCGACGAGGTCGAGGTCGTGGTCATCGGCGGCGGCTTCGGCGGTCTGCTCGCCGGCGCGCGGCTGCGCGAGGCGGGCGTCGAGGACATCCGCATTGTCGAAAAAGGCGGCGATTTCGGCGGCACCTGGTACTGGAACCGCTATCCCGGCGCGGCCTGCGATATCGAATCCTACATCTACCTGCCGCTGCTGGAGGAGATCGGCTACATGCCGGTCGAGAAATATTCCCGCGCGCCGGAGATCCTGCGCCACTCCCGCGCCATCGGCGAGAAGTTCGACCTTTACCGCAACGCCTGCTTCCAGACGGAAGTGACCGCGCTGCGCTGGGACGACAAGGCCGCGCGCTGGACCGTGAATACCAATCGCGGCGACGCGATGCGCGCCCGCTTCGTGGTGATGGCCAACGGCCCCCTGCACCGCCCCAAGCTGCCCGGAATCCCCGGCGTGGAGAGCTACAAGGGCCACGCCTTCCATACCAGCCGCTGGGACTACGATTACACCGGCGGCGACTCCAGCGGCGGGCTCGACCGGCTGAAGGACAAGACCGTCGGCATCATCGGCACGGGCGCAACCGCGGTGCAGTGCGTGCCGCATCTGGGCGCGGGCGCCAGGCACCTCTACGTCTTCCAGCGCACGCCCTCCTCCATCGACGTGCGCGCCAACCGGCCCACCGATCCGGAATGGGCGAAGAGCCTCACGCCCGGCTGGCAGCAGCGCCGGATGGACAATTTCAATTGCCTGGTCTCCGGCATCCCGCAGAGCGAGGACCTGGTCGACGATGGCTGGACCGACATCATCGGCAACATCCTCCTGCTCGCCATGAAGGCGCGGAAGGAAGGCCAGGAGGCCGGCAATCCCCTGGAGCTGATGCAGCTCGCCGATTTCAAGAAGATGGAGCAGATCCGCGCCCGCGCCGACGCCGTGGTCCGGAACCGGGCGACAGCCGATGCGCTGAAGCCCTGGTACAACCAGTTCTGCAAGCGGCCCTGCTTCCACGACGAGTATCTGGAGGCCTTCAACCGCCCCAACGTGACGCTGGTGGACACCAACGGCAAAGGCGTGGAGCGCATCACCGAAAGCGGCGTGGTCGCGAACGGGCGCGAATACAGGCTCGACTGCCTGATCTACGCCACCGGCTTCGAGGTGGGCACGTCCTACACGCGGCGCTCGGGCTATGAGCTCCACGGCCGCGGCGGGCAGATGCTGAGCGAGAAGTGGAAGGACGGCGTGTCCACGCTGCACGGCATGCACACCCGCGGCTTCCCCAACGTGTTCATCGTCTCCAACACCCAGGCCGGATTCACCGCGAACTTCCCGCACATGATCAACGAGCAGTCCAGGCACCTCGCCTACATCGTCAGGGAGGCGCTGGACCGCCAGGCGCGCGTGGTCGAGGCGAGCGCGGAAGCGGAGGCGGCGTGGGTCGACACCATCGTGTCGCTGGCGATCATGCGGCAGAAATTCTTCGAGGAATGCACGCCCGGCTACTACAACAACGAAGGCAAGGCCAACGCGCTCGCCGCGCGCAACGGCAGCTACGGCGCCGGTCCCGTGGCTTTTGTCAAAGTGCTGGAATCGTGGCGCGAGGACGGCACGCTGAAAGGCCTCGAACTCAACTGAGAGACCCCGTGGAATGCGGAAGATATCCTGAACGCGACATCGGCACGTCGCGGCAAGATATTTTTTCGCCGGAATATTTCCTGCCGAATTGCTTTGCGAATCCGCGCGGCGCGGGCCTATAACCTTTCCATCGCGGCAATGGGGAACAAACGTTCTCCTCCCGCGTTTCCGAGTGACCCGGGCGTGCGAAGGGAGTGCAATGGCACGGATTTTCCTCGTTTCCAACCGCGTGGCCATCCCGCAGGAGGGCGGCGTTCATGCCGGCGGGCTGGAGGTGGCGCTGCGCGCGTTCATGCGCGAGCACCGCTGCATCTGGGTGGGGTGGAGCGGAAATGCCGTCGAAAATCCGGAAGACGTGAAGATCTCCCACGTCAGCGAGGGCGGCACCGATTTCGTCGTCACCGACCTGCAACGCCGCGACTACGAGGAATATTACAACGGCTTCGCCAACCGCGTGCTGTGGCCGGTGCTGCACTACCGCATCGACCTTGCGGAATTCTCCCGCCAGGACCTCAGCGGCTACATGCGCGTCAACGAGCGCTTCGCGGACCTGCTCGCCGGCCTGCTCGAGCCCGATGACGTGGTGTGGGTCCACGACTATCATTTCATGCCGCTGGCGGCGATTCTGCGCGAGCGCGGCTTCTCCAACCGCATCGGGTTTTTCCTGCACATCCCCATGCCGCCGCCGGAAGTGCTGGCGGCCATGCCCGGCCACAAGCGCGCGCTCAACGCGCTGTCGGAATACGACCTCGTGGGCTTCCAGACGGAAGCGGACACGGCCAATTTCGCGCGCTATCTCGCCACCCAGACCGGCACCTCGCCGCATTTCGGCATGAGCCATGGCGGGCGGCGCATGCGCGTGGGCGCCTTCCCCGTCGGCATCGAGACCCGCGCCTTCGAGGCCGCCGCCAGCAAGGCGATGAAAACGGACATCGTCCAGAAGCTGAAGGCGGACACATCCGCGCTGGTCATCGGCGTGGACCGGCTGGACTACTCCAAGGGCCTCGACCTCAAGCTGGAAGCCTATGGCCGCTTCCTCAAGGCCAATCCGGGCTGGCTCGAGAAAGTCACGTTCCTGCAGATCACGCCCAAGAGCCGCTCGGCGATCGCCGAGTATGCCGCGATGGAAACACAGCTCGACACCGTGTCGGGCCGCATCAACAGCACGTTCGGCGACGCCTTGTGGACGCCGATCCGCTACGTGACGCAGGCCTATCCGCGCGAAACGCTGGCCGGCTTCTTCCGCGCCTCGCGCGTGGGCGTGGTGACCCCGCTGCGGGACGGCATGAACCTGGTGGCCAAGGAATACGTCGCGGCACAGAGCGCCGACGATCCCGGCGTGCTGGTGCTGTCGGAATTCGCAGGCGCGGCGGCGGAGCTCACCGCGGCGCTGATCGTCAATCCCAACGATCCGGACTCGGTTGGCGCCGCCGTCAACAAGGCGCTGACCATGCCGGTCGAGGAGCGCCGCCATCGCCACCACGCGCTGTGGAACGCGCTGCTCCGGACGGACATCGCCGAATGGGGCGACAAATTCCTCAAGGCGCTGCTGGGCCACAGCATCGACGAATCGAACGGCGAGCCCATCGCGGCCCAATAGCGTTGCGCGCGTTCGCCCGCCGGTCGGGATTTCGCGGCCCATGCGCTCGCGGCAATTCCGCCACAGGCGCGGCGATCGCCGCCGGTGGAAACGCCGCGCGCGATGTCCGATAATCCGCGACGCCGACCGGGGGATGCGCATTGAACGCGAAGACCGAGAGCGTGGCCTCGCCACGCCTGCCCTATGTCTGGCTCGTGCTGGCGGTTGCGGCGCTCTATTTCATCTCCAACACCGCGGGCGACCAGATCCTGCACCGGCTGCAGAGCCTCGACGATGCGCCGGCCGTGCCGGTGCTGGGCGCGATGGTGCTGTTTTGCCTGTGCAGCTTCGCCAGCTTCTATGCCACGCGGGGCACGCCCCTGCCCTCCTTCGTGGTCGCCATCGCGCTGGGCATCGCGGGCCACAAGCTGTTCGCGCCCATCGTGGACAATCCCGTGGCGCTCTCCGCGCTGGTGACCGGCAGCGCGGCCATCATCCTGTTCAGCGGCGGGCTGGAGATGCCGCTGCGCGAATTCCTGCGGCTCCTGGTGAAGATCGCGCTGCTCGCGCTTCCGGGCGTGCTGATCACCGGCTTCGCCTTTTCCTGGATGCTGGGCCAGCTCAGCGCCGCCATGGGCGTGCCGCTGGCGCTGCCGGTGCTGATCCTCCTGGGCGCCATCCTCGCCTCCACCGATCCGGCCGCGATCATTCCCGTGCTGCACGGCGTCCATTTCAGGAAGAGCGCCACCAAGGACATCGTAATCGCCGAGAGCGCGCTGGACGACGTGGCCGGCGCGCTGCTCACCACCGTGTTCCTGAAACTCCCGCTCATGGGCATGACCGTCGCCGCCGCCTACCGGGCGCTGGCGGCGCCGGAGACCGGCCGGTTCCTCGGCGCGCAGGCCGGCGTGGGCGTGCTGATCGGGCTGGGCGGCTGGCTGATGCTGTGGCTCCTGGCGCGCGGCAAGCGGCGCCACGCCATCCGCTACGGCGCCGACCAGGTGTATTTCCTCGCCGCGCCGATCGTCTCCTACACCGCCGCCGTCGCCTTCGGCGGCAGCGGATTCCTCGCCGCGTTCGTGGCCGGCCTGCTGTTCCACAGCGAAGAACACATGGCCGAGATCGAGCGCTTCTTCTACCAGGTGATCGACGGCGTGGCGAAGCCGGTGATCTTTCTGATGGTGGGCGCGCTGGTGGATGTGCATGCGCTGCTGACGTACGCGCCCATCGGCATCGCCGCCGGGCTCCTCTTCATGCTGGCGATCCGGCCTCTCATGGTGTTCCTGGTCCTGGGCGTCTACGCGCTGATGGGCGGCAGCCCGCGCGGCCTCAGCGTGAACCAGCTGCTCTTCATCTCGTTCGTGCGCGAGACCGGCGCCATTCCCGCCGTGCTTCTGGTGACCGCCCACGCCCACATGGCCAACGTGCCCGGCCTGGTGGAGATCGGCATGTGGGTGATCCTGCTCACCCTCGTCCTCGCCCCGCCGCTCACGCCCTATGTCGCGCGCAAGCTCGGCGTGGCGAACTAACGGGGAAAAACGGACGCGGAAAGGACCGTCCCCCGGCCGCGAACGGGTTTGGTGCCCAGAAGAGGACTCGAACCTCCACGCCTTGCAGCGCTAGTACCTGAAACTAGTGCGTCTACCAATTCCGCCATCTGGGCCGATGAGGGGCCGATTGTTTAGGTGGGGGCGAGGGGCGGTGTCAATCCGATGCGCCGGCCTCGCGGCAGCCCTCGCCCATGCGCGCTTCTCAGGCCGGTCCGGAGGCCGTGCGCCGCCATGTCGACCCGGCCAGCGATTCCGCGACGATCCAGGCGACACCGGTGAGGGCGAGAGTCTCGACGCATTCGTTCCACCGGAAGTGATTGGAGGGGTCTGCCATCAGGATCGGCGCGAAGACCAGGGGGATGAAGGATGCGTACATGGCCGCCAGCAGCCGGACGGCCAAGCGGGCCCATACGCGCGACAGAATGGCGGCGCCGGCGGCGATTTGCGCAATTCCCGTCGCGCAGGCCCAGAATTCCTGGCTCGGCGGCAGCCACTTGGGGACCAGGGGCGCGGTCAGATTCATGTAAGCGAAGTGCGCGCCGCCGAAAATGACCGCACACACCCCGAATGCGATTTGCCCGGCCTGCGTCAGCCGCATGGCCAGGGTGGGATCGATCGCCGCGTTGGCCGCGAAAACCAGGAGCGCGCCGGATGCGATGGCGAGCCCTTCGGCAAGGTTTTCGTACGGGCCATAGACATTGTAGTGGAGCAGCAATACGGGGCCGATTTTGTAGATGACGACAACGAGCGCGTAATAGAGGGCGAGAGCGCCCGCCCCCCAGGCAGCGGTGCGGGGCCAAAGGACGGCCGCGCCGGCAAGCGTCACCAAGCCATAGACCAGATCGGCATAGCCGGGAAAATGTGAGGGAAGCGGCTGCGCCCACATCAGGCCCACCACGCCGACCGCGATCATCCCCAGCCCGAACACACGCTGGCCGGCCGCAAACGCCGATCCCCTGGCGCTCATCTTTCCCCCCGTTCGGCTCGGCGAGCCTCAGCAACAGACCGCGGCGAACCCTACCACGGGTAGCCCCGTTCCCGCCGCCATTGCCCGGGTCATGCGGATTTCGGCGTTCAATTTTTCAAGAGCAATCGAGAGGCGGGAGGCTTTGTCGACCAGCAGCGCTCCGGACGGACGGGACAGTCCCGTCCGGGGCGCCCGCTACCGTGCCGGCACGTGCAGGAGGTTGCTGCCGCCCGATGCGATGGCGCGGCCGTCTTCGCTCCACACCTTCACGCGCCCGTGGATGAGGCCGTTGCCGGCCACGTCGGACCGCGCCTCCGCCAGCAGCCACGCGGCGGGGCCGGGCGGCTCGTGGAACCAGGCCGTGAGATCGAGCGTGGGCGCGGTGTAGTCCGGCTGGCCCTCCTGGCCGCGCCCGAACGCAATCCAGGGAAAGGTGTCGATCAGGATCAGCGCGCGGCTGAAATCGAGAAACGGATCCGTGGTGGGTTCGAAGTCCAGCACCCTGTTCCATTCCTCGACCGCCGCGCCGCGCGGGTCGCGGACATAATCGTCGATGAAATTGGTGGGCTTGCCGTCGAAATTCTCCCAGAACTTGAAGCTCGGGCCCTTGCCGGCGTTGATCTCCCTCCAGCTGCGCAGCGCGCCCGGCGGCGGCACGCGGGGCATGGCGCGCTCCAGCGACCGGGGCCCTCCGGACTTGTTGGTCGTCCAGACCTGCGCCTGGAGGAAGCGCTTGCCGCCCTGGATGAGCGCGACATTGATGCACCAGGCATTGCGCCCCTGCTTGACCGCATGCGCTTCGACATCCGCCGGCTCGAACCTGCCGGTGGAGAGATACTGGACGGAGAATGTCGCGGGACGATGGCCGGGCGGCGCCACCTTGCCCGCCGCGCGCAGGGCGATGGCGGAAACGTAGCCGCCGTTCGGGCCCCAGATCTCCCAGTCGCGCGAAAGCGTGGCGGACAGCTTGCCGCCGTCCTCCGTCACCTCGGTGTCGCGCGCCAGATTGCCCATGTTTCGCCCCGGCTTCTGGTGCATAATTGCGGCTGACTCGAAGGGAGACAAGCCATGCTCGTCGCCACCACGGAGAAAATCGCCGGCTATCGCACCAAGACGACGCTCGGCCAGTGCTTCGGCGTGGTCGTGCGCTCGCGCGGGCTGGGCGGCAACATCATGGCGAGCCTGCGCACCATCGTGGGCGGCGAAATCCACGAATACACACAACTCCTGGAGCAGACCCGGCGCGAGGCCGTCGACCGCATGGTCAAGAACGCGACGCTGATGGGCGCCAACGCCGTCGTGATGATGCGCTTCGATTCCTCGGAGATCGGGCAGACCATGAGCGAGATCGTGGCCTACGGCACCGCCGCGATCGTCGAGCCGGAAGGGCCCAATGCTGCGTAGCGTGGTGCTCGGCATCGGCGCGCTGGCGCTTGCGGGCGGCATCATCGCCCTGTTCACGGGAGGCATTCCCGCGGGGTTCGTATTCGGATGCTGGGGCGCGCTCATCGCCGCCGGCATCGTGTGGGAACGCGTCGTCTACAAGCCCATCGAGCCGCGGCCGCCCCTGGGGAACTGGGTGCGCACCGCCGAGCGCTTCATCGACGAGGAGAGCGGCGGCCCCGTGACGGTGTGGCTCGATCCGCAGACCGGCGAGCGGAAATACGTGCGGGACTAGGCCCGCGCGAACCGGGCCCGCACGAACGCCACATATTCCGGCTCGCAGGCATTCTTTTCCCTCAGCAGCCAGTTCAGATGCAGCCTGGCGTGATGATTGAAGATCCGCTCCCACTGCGGATGGATCCTGTTCTTCCGGCGCTCATAGAACAGGTCGTAGACCGTCTCCAGGAAGTTGTGCGTCAGTGCGGCGAACACGCCGTAGCGCGCGGTGTCATCGCCGAAGGCCGTCGCGTAGTCGTCCGTTTTCGCCGCCGAGGCGAAATCCGGATGTTCGAGATAGAGCTTCAGGATCGAGACGTAGAGGGAATCGGTGTGGACGTAGTGCTGCTCCTTCGCGCTCTGCTTGGCCACCCACCAGGTCACGGCAATCGTGACCAGCGCACCGATCGCGGCGCCCACGACCGCGGCAATCATTTCGTTCATGACGACCTCCGATATCGCCGGACCGGCCCCCGGCGGCGGCTCCCCAATGCCCGGATAGGAGCGTTCCCCGGCATCTGCGGCAAGTGGCGCGCGGCGGCGGGCCGCGTCCCGGCTTGCGCGCCGCCGTGCGTGGGCTAAGAACCTTGCGAGCAATTCCGGGTGCCTCGCCATGAAGAAACCCCTCGTCGTCATCTTCGGCGGTTCCGGCTTTCTGGGCCGGGACACGGTCCGGGCCTTCGCCAACGCCGGCTGGCGGATCAAGGTGGGGGTGCGCCACCCCAATCTCGCCCACTACCTGCCGCCCATGGGCACGGTGGGCCAGATCCTGGTGATGAAGACGGACGCGCGCGACGCGGACGCCGTGGCCGCGGCGGTGAAGGGCGCGGACGCCGTGGTCAACCTCGTGGGCATCCTCAATCCCGGCGGCGGACAGAACTATCACGAGGCCCATGTCGAGGTGCCGCGCAACATCGGTCGCGCGGCGAAGGCGGCGGGCGTGGGCACGGTCATCCACGTCACCACCATGGGCATCGGCCCGGATTCGGAATCCGCCTATGCGCGCAGCAAGGCCGAGGGCGAGATCGCGCTGCGCGCGGAATTCCCCGAGGCGACGCTGATCAAGCCGTCGCTGGTGTTCGGCCCGGAGGACGGCTTCTTCAACAAATTCGCGAACCTCGCGCGCTTCACGCCGGTGCTGCCGCTGATCGGCGGCGGGAACACGAAGTTCCAGCCCGTGTTCGTCGGCGACGTGGCGCAGGCGATCCTGAAATGCGCCACCGACCCCGCCACGCGCGGCGGCGCCTACGAGCTCGGCGGGCCCAACGTCTACACGTTCAAGCAGATGCTCGAGATCATCCTGCGCGAGAGCGGACGGCGGCGCATTCTGGTCCCGATCCCGTTCTGGGCGGCCACGATCAAGAGCTGGTTCCTGCAGTTCCTGCCCGGCAAGCTGCTGACGCCGGACCAGGTGAAGTTCCTCAGGACGGACAACGTCGTCGCGCCCGGCGCGCGGACGCTGGCCGACCTCGGCATCGCGCCGGATTCGCTGGAAGCCGTGCTGCCGTCCTATCTGTGGCGTTTCCGGCCCAAGGGCCAATACGACGAGGTGGTGCGCGAAAAGGTCAGCGCGTCGCCAGCAGGTATGCGATGAGCGCGAGGCCGGAAGCCACGCGGTACCAGCCGAAGGGCTTCAGGCCATAGCGCGTGACGACTTCCAGGAATGCGCGGATCACGAAGAACGCCACGATGAAGGAGACGACGAAGCCGACGGCGACGTTCGCCGTCTCGGCCTGCGTCAACGCCGCGCCCTTCTTGTAGAGATCGTAGACCGTCGCGCCCAGCATCGTCGGCACCGCGAGATAGAAGGTGAAGAGCGTGGCGGCCCGGCGGTCGATGCCCACCAGCTCGCCGCCCAGGATGGTCGCGCCGGAGCGCGAGGTGCCGGGGAAGAGGATCGCCAGGACCTGGAACAGCCCGATCTGCAGCGCTTTCGCCAGCGGCAGCCTGTCGCCGTCGAGATGGCGCGGCCGCGGCGCCATGCGCTCGAGCACGAGGATCACGATGCCGCCGATCAGCCAGGATGCCGCGATCACCGGCAGCGCCAGCGACGGCGTCATCAGCACCGACTGGATCCATTTGTTCAGCAGCACGCCGAAGACGACCGATGGGATGAAAGCGATGACGATCCCCAGCGCGAAACGCCGCGCGTCGGGTGACGACGGCAGGCCGATCAGCGCGTCCCAGAATTTGCGCCAGTAGATCGCGACCACGGCGAGGATGGCGCCCAGCTGGATCACGACGGTGAAGACGTCCCACTGCCCGGGATCGAGCCTGAGCAGCCGCTCCGCCACCAGCAGGTGGCCGGTGGAGGAGACGGGCAGGAATTCCGTCAGCCCCTCGACGATGCCGAGCCAGATCGCATTCAGAATGTCGTGCATGTCCCCCGCCCGAATCGGCCGATGCGCGATGGCGTAGCATGAGGCCGCGAACCCGGGGGGAATTCGATTTATGGCAGGAACCGTGACCCGAACGGATGCGCAAGATAGTTGTTCGCTCGAATCCCGCGTTCTTCCCTGCATTTAAGACAATAATACTGTCTATTTATGCACTTTCGGCTCGATTGAGACCGAAGAATCCGGTACTCGGCAATCTCCTTGCTTTGGGACTGCCAATGTCGGAACGAATGTTGCGATTTGTAGAGGAGGCCCAGGACCCGCCCGTCAAGCGGCCGGCGAATGGCCGCGCGCGCGACTTCCGGGAGGTCTATGGCGCCTATGCCGCCGCGAAGGCGGCCGAACAGTCGGCCCGGTGCTCGCAATGCGGCGTGCCGTTCTGCCAGGTGCATTGCCCGCTCTCCAACAACATCCCCGACTGGCTGAAGCTCACCGCCGAGGGCCGGCTGGAGGAAGCCTATGCCCTCTCGCAGGCCACGAATTCCATGCCCGAAATCTGCGGGCGCATCTGCCCGCAGGACCGGCTGTGCGAAGGCAATTGCGTCATCGAGCAATCCGGCCACGGCACGGTCACCATCGGCGCCATCGAGAAATTCCTCACCGAGACCGCCTGGGCCAATGGCTGGGTCGCGCCGCTGAAGCCGCGGCGGATGATCAATGCATCGGTCGGCATCATCGGCGCCGGGCCCGCGGGGCTGGCCGCGGCGGAGGAACTTCGCCGCACGGGCTACAAGGCCACGGTCTACGACCGCCATGACCGTGCCGGCGGCCTCCTCATCTACGGCATCCCGAACTTCAAGCTGGAGAAGGAGATCGTTGCGCGCCGGGTGAAACGGCTCAGCGACGGCGGCGTTGCCTTCAGGCTCGGCCACGAAGTCACTTCGCTGGAAGAAATGCGCGCCCGCCACGATGCGGTGCTCATCGCAACCGGCACGTATCGCGCGCGCGAACTCGATGCGCCGGGCGCGAACCTCAAGCGCGTGGTGCCCGCGCTGGATTACCTGATCGCCTCCAACCGAAAAGGCCTTGGCGACGCGGTGCCCGCGTTCGAAAGCGGATTGCTCGACGCGCGCGGCAAGCGGGTGGCGGTGATCGGCGGCGGCGACACGGCGATGGACTGCGTGCGCACGGCGGTGCGCCAGGGCGCGAAATCCGTCACCTGCTTCTACCGCCGCGACCGCGCCAACATGCCGGGCTCCCTGCGCGAAGTGACCAATGCCGAGGAAGAAGGCGTCGTCTTCGAATGGCTGACGCTTCCCAAGGCGTTCCTCGGCAAGTCGAAGGTCGAGGGCGTGCGCATCGCGCGTGCGCGCCTTGGATTGCCCGATGCCGGCGGGCGGCGCGCGCCGCGGGAGATCGAAGGCACGCAGGAGGATTTCGCCGCCGACCTCGTCATCAAGGCGCTGGGCTTCGACGCCGAGGACCTGCCGGCGCTGCTCGCCGCGCCGGATCTTGGCGTGACGCGGGCCGGCACGCTCGCGGTCGACGGGACACTGGCGAGCTCGCTCGAAGGCGTGTTCGCGGCAGGCGACATCGTGCGCGGCGCCTCCCTCGTGGTCTGGGCGATCAAGGACGGCCGCGACGCCGCCGCGTCGATTCACGCATACCTCAGGGCCAAGGCCGCGCGCCCGGCGATGGAGGCCGCGGAATGAGCGGCGAGAAGGACATCGCGCGCTTCCTCGCGAACGCGCGCAAGCTCGAAGACGGGCATGCCTATTCGCCGGAGCAGGAGCACGATGCCTGCGGCGTGGGGCTGGTGGCCGCCATCGACGGCAAGCCGCGGCGCGAAGTGGTGGCGGGCGCGATCGAGGCGCTGAAATCGGTCTGGCATCGCGGCGCGGTGGACGCCGACGGCAAGACCGGCGACGGCGCGGGCATCCATCTGCAGGTGCCGCAGGACTTCTTCCGCGCCGCCGTGGCGCGCACCGGGCACAAATTGCGCTCCGGCCGCATCGCGGTGGGGCAGATCTTCCTGCCGCGCACCGATTACGCGGCGCAGGAGACCTGCCGCACCATCGTGGAAAGCGAAATCCTGCGCTTCGGATTCTATCTCTATGGCTGGCGCCAGGTGCCCGTGGACGTGGCGGTCATCGGCGAGAAGGCCAACGCCACGCGGCCGGAGATCGAGCAGATCATGCTCGATGTCGGCGAGAGCGAGGATCTCGAGGCGCTGGACCGGCGTCTCTATCTCTGCCGCCGCCGCATCGAAAAGCGGGTGCGCGAGGCGGCGGTGCAGGATTTCTACGTCTGCTCGCTGTCGTCCCGCTCGCTGATCTACAAGGGCATGTTCCTGGCCGAGCAGCTTGCCAATTTCTATCCCGACCTCAAGGACGAGCGCTTCGTCTCGGCCTTCGCGATCTTCCACCAGCGCTATTCCACCAACACCTTCCCCACCTGGCGGCTGGCGCAGCCCTTCCGCATGCTCGCGCACAATGGCGAGATCAACACGCTGCGCGGCAACGTCAACTGGATGAAGAACCACGAGTTCAAGATGGCGTCCGCCCTCTTCGGCGAGCATGGCGACGACATCAAGCCCATCGTGCAATCGGGCGGTTCGGACTCCGCGGCGCTCGACAATGTGTTCGAGGTGCTGGTGCGCGCGGGCCGAACCGCCCCGCTGGCCAAGACGCTGCTCATACCGGAGGCCTGGGCCAAGAAGGCCTCGACCATGCCGGAATCCCACCGCGCGATGTATGCCTACGCCAACGCGGTGATGGAGCCGTGGGACGGGCCGGCCGCCATCGCGGCGACCGACGGGCGCTGGGCCATCGTCGGCATGGACCGCAACGGCCTCAGGCCGCAACGCTACGCCATCACCGATGACGGCCTGTTCTTCGCGGGCTCGGAGGCGGGCATGGGGGCGCTCGACGAGCGGCGCATCGTGCGCAAGGGCCGCGTCGGGCCGGGGCAGATGGTGGCGCTCGATCTCGAAGCGGGCAAGCTCTACGAGGACCGCGCGATCAAGGACAAGCTCGCCGGCGAAACGCCCTATCTGGAATGGACCAGGAAGATCGTGGAGCTGGTGCCGATCATCGGCCCCGGCCCCGAGCCGCGCATGTTCGACAGGGAGGCGCTGCGCAAGCACCAGGTCGCCGCCGGCGTCACGCTGGAGGAAGTGGAACTCATCCTCCACCCCATGGTCGAGGACGGCAAGGAGCCCGTGGGCTCGATGGGCGACGACACGCCACTGGCCGTTCTGTCGGACCAGTACCGCCCGCTGTCCCACTTCTTCCGGCAGAATTTCAGCCAGGTCACCAATCCGCCGATCGATTCCCTGCGCGAAGAGCGCGTGATGAGCCTGAAGACGCGCTTCCGCAACCTCGGCAACGTGCTGTCGCAGGACGGGAGCCAGGCCGAGGTCTACGTGCTCGAAAGCCCGGTGATCTCCACCGGCATGATCGAGCGCATGAAGGATCACCTGGAAGGCCGCTTCTACGAGATCGATTGCGTGTTCCCGGTGGCGAACGGCGGGCCCAAGGATCCCAACGCCCTCGCCCGCGCCATCGAGCGCATCCGGGCCGACGCCGAAGACGCGGTGCGGCAGGGTTACAATCACCTCATCCTGACGGACGAACGCATTTCGGCGGACTTCGCGGCCATCCCCATGATCCTGGCGACCGGGGCGGTGCATTCGCACCTGGTGCGCTCGGGGCTTCGCACCTACACCTCGATCAACGTGCGCTCCGCGGAGTGCCTGGACACGCACTACTTTGCCGTGCTGATCGGCGTGGGCGCCACGACGGTCAACGCCTACCTGGCGCAGGAATGCATCGCCGACCGCCACGCGCGCGGGCTGTTCGGGAAGATGGCGCTCGGCCCCTGCGTGAAGCGCTATCTCGACACGGTGAACGCGGGCCTGCTCAAGATCATGTCCAAGATGGGCATCTCGGTGGTCTCCTCCTACCGCGGCGCCTATAATTTCGAGGCAGTCGGCCTGTCGCGCTCGATGGTGGCGGAAATCCTGCCCGGCATGGCGAGCCGCATCTCCGGCATCGGGCTTTCGGGCATCGCCCGCAAGGTCGCGCGCCAGCACGCCGGGGCCTTCGGCGACGACGTGGCGGCGCTGCCCATGGGCGGCTTCTACAAGGCGCGCGCCGGCGGCGAGACGCACGCCAATTCCGCCACGCTGATCCACACGCTGCAGGCCGCCGTCGCTAACGATTCCTACTCCACCTACAAGAAATATTCCGACGGCGTGTGGGCGCTGCCGCCGGTGAGCCTGCGTCACCTGATGGACGTGCGCGGCGCGGGCGCGGCGGTTCCGCTGGAGGAAGTGGAGTCGATCACCGAGATCCGCAAGCGCTTCGTCACGCCGGGCATGAGCCTGGGCGCACTGTCGCCCGAGGCGCATGAAGTCCTCAACGTCGCCATGAACCGGATCGGCGCCAAGTCGGACTCCGGGGAGGGCGGCGAGGACCCGGCGCGCTTCCACGCCAAGGTCAACGGCGACAATCCGAACTCCGCCATCAAGCAGGTCGCCTCCGGCCGCTTCGGCGTGACGGCGGAATATCTCAACCAGTGCCGCGAGCTGGAGATCAAGGTGGCGCAGGGCGCCAAGCCGGGCGAAGGCGGCCAGCTGCCCGGCTTCAAGGTGACGGAGACGATCGCCAGGCTGCGCCACGCCACGCCCGGCGTGATGCTGATCTCGCCGCCGCCGCATCACGACATCTATTCCATCGAGGATCTGGCGCAGCTCATCTACGACCTCAAGCAGGTCAATCCCGAGGCGCGGGTGTGCGTGAAGCTGGTCGCGGCCACGGGCATCGGCACCATCGCCGCGGGCGTGGCCAAGGCGAAGGCCGACGTCATCCTCATCTCAGGCCACAATGGCGGCACCGGCGCCTCGCCCCAGACTTCGATCAAATACGCCGGCGTGCCGTGGGAGATGGGGCTGACCGAGGCCAACCAGATCCTCACGCTCAACAATTTGCGCCACCGCGTCACGCTGCGCACCGACGGCGGCATCCGCACCGGGCGCGACGTGGTGATGGCGGCCATGATGGGCGCGGAGGAATTCGGCATCGGCACCGCCGCGCTGGTGGCCATGGGCTGCATCATGGTGCGGCAATGCCATTCCAACACCTGCCCCGTCGGCGTGTGCACCCAGAACGAGGCCCTGCGCGCGAAATTCACCGGCACGGCGGAGAAGGTCGTCAATCTCTTCAGCTTCATCGCCGAAGAGGTGCGCGAGATCCTCGCCGCGCTCGGCTTCCGGCGGCTGGAGGAGGTGATCGGCCGCACCGACCTGCTCTACCAGATGAGCCGCGGCCCCGAGGAGCTCGACGATCTCGACCTCAATCCGCTCCTGGTGCAGGCCGACCCGGGACAGCACGCGCGCAGCTCCAGCCGCGAAGGCCGCAACGCGGTGCCCGACGCGCTCGATGCGCAGATCGAGAAGGACGCGGCGCCGTTCCTGGAGCGCGGCGAGAAGATGCAGCTCACCTACAACGTCCGCAACACCATGCGGACCATCGGCGCGCGCATCTCTTCGCGCATCGTGCGCAAATGGGGCATGACGGGGCTGCCGCCGGGGCATCTCACGCTGCGGCTGCGCGGCTCCTGCGGCCAGTCGCTGGGCGCCTTCGCAGTGCAGGGCCTGCGCATCGAAGTGTTCGGCGACGCCAACGACTATGTCGGCAAGGGCCTGTCGGGCGCCACGCTGGCGCTCCGGCCCACGCCGGCCGCGCGCCTGGTCGCGCGCGACAACACCATCGTCGGCAACACCGTGCTCTATGGCGCGACGGCCGGAAGGCTGTTCGCCGCCGGACAGGCGGGCGAGCGTTTCGCCGTGCGCAATTCCGGCGCCACCGCCGTGATCGAAGGCTGCGGCTCCAACGGCTGCGAATACATGACCGGCGGCACCGTCGCGATCCTCGGCGCCGTGGGCGACAATTTCGCCGCCGGCATGACGGGCGGCATGGCCTTCGTCTATGACGCCGACGGCCGCTTCGACGAGCACCTCAATGCCGACACGGTGGTCACCCAGCGCATCGAGAGCGCGCATTGGCGAGCCGTGCTGCGCGCGCTGGTGGACGAGCACCGGCGCGAGACCGGCTCGGTCTTCGCCGCCGAGCTGTTGGCGCATTGGGACGACGAGCTGCCCCGCTTCCGCCAGGTCGTGCCGAAGGAAATGCTCCGCCGCCTCGCGCACCCCTTGAGCGAGGTCCGCGCCGCGGCGGAGTGAGCGCCGAGGCTCGACAGATTTCTCCGGCGCTGACACCATCCCGCCATGGACTGGGGGAGACCGTTCCGCGCAATCGGGCGCTCAAGCCGCCGCTACTGGCACGGCAGCGGCGGGCGCAAGCCGTGGTTCCGGCGCATCGTGGCGGTGGTCTTCGCCTTTCTGGTGCCGGTTCCCATCCTGCTCATCCTCGTCTTCCGCTTCGTGCCGATCCCCGGCACGCCGCAGATGCTGCTCGACCTCGTCACGCTCAATCCCGTCCGCTATTCCTGGCGCTCCTACGACGAGATCGTGCCCAGCTTCGGCCAGGCCGTGATCGGGGCGGAGGACCAGGATTTCTGCATCCATCACGGCTTCGACTGGAAGGAGATAGACCAGGTCATCCGCGAACATGAGCGCCATCCGAAAAAACGGCTGCGCGGCGCCTCGACCATCAGCCAGCAGGCGGCGCGCAGCCTCTTCCTCGTCAACACGCGCAGCTGGGCGCGCAAGGGCATGGAGGCGTACCTCACCGTGCTGATCGAGGCGCTGTGGCCCAAGAAGCGCATCCTCACCGCCTACATGAACGTGGTCGACCTCGGCCACGGCAATTACGGCGTGGAGGCCGCCGCCGAGAGCTATTTCGGCACCTCGGCGGACCGGCTCACCCCCGCGCAGTCCGCCCGCCTCGCCGCCATCCTGCCCGACCCCGACAAATGGCGCGCCGTCGATCCGGGGCCCTACGTGGCCGGGCGCACGGCAACCGTGCTCGCCCGCATCGGCGAGGTGCGCCGCGATGGGCTCGACTGGTGCGTGAAGCCCTGAGGGCAAGGCCCGATTCCATTTGGCCACATCCCGCTCTAGATTGGCCGAATCATGCGCCGCCTGGTTCAGCTCCTGCTTTCGCCGCCGTCGCGCTTCGCGCGGCTGCTGGTGGCCGAGAAGCGGCTCGCCTGCGATCCCGTGGCGCCGGAGGATCCGATGGCGCACCTGCCGGTGTTCTTCGACCTCGACGGCACGCGTTGCGACGGGCTGTGGGCCATCGTCGATCATCTCGAGGGCAACTATCCCGACAATCCGCTGGTGCCGGAGGACGGCCGCGCCCGCGCCGAATGCTTCCGCCTGCTCGACTGGGCGATGGGACCGCTCCACGACGCGGTGACGCGGCGCATCGTCCATGAGAAGGCCTCGCAGCGCTTCACCGGCGCCGCCGCGCGGCGCGCACCCGACATGGACACGGTGCGCGCGGGCCGCGAAGCGCTGAAGGGGGCGCTCGCCACCCTGGGCGACCTGGCCGAGCGCCACGGCTATCTCGCCGCGCGCGAATGCACGCTGGGGGATCTGGCGGTGGCGGCGCACATCTCCGCGCTCGACTATTTCGGCGAGGTGCCATGGGGCGAGTTCCCGCTGGCGGCGGAATGGTATGTGAAGATGAAGTCGCGGCCCTCGTTCCGCTCGCTCCTCGCCGACCGCGTGCCGGGCCAGCCGCCGGTGTCGCACTATGCCGAACTCGACGGCTGACATCGCCGAAAGCGTCCGCGCCGCCGCCCGCGCCGAGGGCTTCGACGTCGTCCGCTTCGCCGCGGCCGCGGCGCCGGAGGGCGCGGCGCGCGGGCTCTCCGCCTTCCTCGCCGAGGGCCGGCAGGGCGACATGGGCTGGCTCGCGGCCAACGCGCCCCGCCGCGCCGATCCGCGAGCCCTGTGGCCGGCGGCGAAGAGCATCGTGGTGCTGGGCGTCAATTACGGGCCGGGCGAAGGCGAGCGCATCGCGCCCGGGCGCGGCAACATCTCCGTCTATGCCCGCGGCGACGACTATCACGACGTGGTCAAGGCCATGCTCAAGCGGCTGGCGGCGCGCATCGTGGCCGCGCATGGCGGCGAGGTGAAAGTGTTCGTCGACACCGCGCCGGTGATGGAGAAGCCGCTGGCCCAGGCCGCCGGCGCCGGCTGGCAGGGCAAGCACACCAACCTTGTGTCGCGCGAATTCGGCTCGTGGCTCTTCCTCGGCTCCATCTTCACCACGCTCGACATCGAAGCCGACATGCCGGAGGACGATCATTGCGGCGCCTGCCGCCGCTGCCTCGACGCCTGCCCCACGAACGCCTTCACCGGCGCTTACGAGATCGACGCGCGGCGCTGCATCTCCTACCTCACCATCGAGCACAAGGGCCATGTCGCGCGCGAATTCCGCGAGGCGATCGGCAACCGCATCTATGGCTGCGACGATTGCCTTGCCGCCTGCCCATGGAACAAGTTCGCGCGGACGGCGCGCGAGGCGCGGCTGCACGCGCGGGCGGAGCTGATGCAGCCACGGCTGGCAGACCTGGCGCGGCTCGACGACGCGGCGTTCCGCGCGCTCTTCCGCGGCTCGCCGATCAAGCGCATCGGCCGCGACCGCTTCCTGCGCAACGTGCTCATCGCCATCGGCAATTCGGGCGGCGCGGCGCTGGCGCCGGAAGCGGAACGCCTCCTCGACGACCCTTCCCCGCTCGTCCGCGCCATGGCGGTCTGGGCGCTGTCCCGCCTGCTGCCGCCGCAGGCCTTCGCGAAGCTCCGCCGCGCGGACGGCGACGCGGATGTGGCGGCGGAGTGGGCGGCGGAATAGACGACGGAGTGGATGGCGGACCGGGCGCCGCAACGGGCCGTGGGAATGCGCGCGGATGCGTGGCGTGCTACGCGCCTGCGGACATCGCCGCCTTGCGGCGGGCGAGGCTTTCGGGGGGCCACTCCACCTTGGCGTCGTAATAGACCTCGAACACCCCCGGCGTGCGCCCGGTGGTCGAGCCTAACGCGCCCGCGCCCGGCAGCGTCACCCATGGCACCCTGGAGCGGGTGAAGATGTGCACGTCGGGCGTGAACGCGCGCGCGTCGTCCAGCGTACCGACGCGCACGAAGCGCACCTGCTCGCGCCCGCCATAGGTCGACCACAGCGCGGTCCTGCAGATGGGACAGCGCGACACGACATGCGGCTTGCCGGAGTCGGTGGGCAGCGGCACGGCTTCGGTCTCGCCCGCATCCACCACCACGCGATCGGCCTCGATCAACGCATTGACCACAAACGCCGACCCCGTCTGCCGCTGGCAGTCGGTGCAGTGGCAGCAATGGATGAACATCGGCGCGGAGGTGAGGTGGAAGCGGACGGCACCGCAGGCGCAGGAGGCGGGGCGGGATTCGGCCATGATTTCCTCGTGCAAAAGCGCGCACGGCACGCTAGAACGTAAGCGGAACTTGCACAAGCCTCGCCTTGAAGGGTGCAAGGAAGAAAATTATATTCTTTCTTCCTACGGAGATTTTCCATGGGTGCGCTCAACATCAAGGACACGAAGGTCGCGGCCAAGGCGCGCAAGCTCGCCAAGCTCAAGGGCATGACCATCACCGCCGCGTTATCCGAGGTGCTGGACGCCGAACTCAAGCGCGCCGAGCACCACGCCAAGCTCGACCGCGAGCAACGCGAACGCGAAGTCGACGAGATCCTGGCGCGCTTCCGGGCAAAGATCCCCCCCGATGCGCCGTCCTGGAAAGAAGTCATGGACGATATGTACGACGAATACGGCTTGCCGAAATGAAGCGCCGATGATCGCTGTCGACTCATCGGCCGTCATTGCGATGCTTGCCGGCGAGGCGGACGCCCCGCGCATTCGGGCGGCACTGCAGACCTGCGAGGGCGCGATCATCTCAACCGCCAACCTTCTGGAAGTGCAGCTCGTGCTCGGCGGAAAGCGCGTGACCGCCGGTTGGACGGAGGTTGAAGAACTGCTCGCCGCATACGCAATCGCGCCCCGCCCGTTCGACGACCGGCAACTACATATCGCCCGCGACGCCGCCACCCGTTACGGCAAAGGCCGGCATCCGGCCGCGCTCAACTACGGCGATTGCTTCGCCTACGCGCTCGCCAAGAGCGAGAACGTGCCGCTGCTCTGCACGGGCCGGGATTTCGAGAAGACGGATGCGGAGGTGGAGCTGGGCTGAGCGGTTGTCCGCTGGCTTTGGATGTCAAAAAGAAAAGCCACTTGTCCAGATTTGGCCGCGTTGAAGATACTATGCTAACTATGTATCCTTTCACAAAATCGGACAGGTCATTGGAGATTCTAAGAAGGATATTCGTGATGCTAGTTCTATCAAGTGCCTCTCACCCAAACCCGTTTATGGTGTTAGAAGACCTAGCGAACTCTCCATATTTCGCCATATTGGTTGCAATTATTTCGACCACCTATGGCCTAGTTCTCAATAGCCTTCTCTCAAGAACCCAAAGGCGCAGGAATGAAGGTAAGTTGCAGCAGGTTATTTCGAACGGGATCAAGAGCGGCCTCCTAGAAAAATTGGAAGACTTTGTAAATGTCTACAAGGGCATCTATCGCGTCGGCTCCGATGATATTTCGTACAAAGCTAATCTCAGCCGCGTGTTGCGCAATTTCTTGGTAAGCCTCGTCTCAGAAGACACCACAGATTTGACTGAAGTCAAAGCGAGGAAAGAAAAGGCAATAGCTCTTCT
Organism: Rhizomicrobium sp.; assembly: GCA_035499995.1. Lineage (GTDB taxonomy): Bacteria > Pseudomonadota > Alphaproteobacteria > Micropepsales > Micropepsaceae > Rhizomicrobium. Next base: position 47,597 of record DATJXR010000025.1, read on the forward strand.
CGATCAAATTGAAAAAGAGTCTCCCTTCGCCGATTTGCCCTCCGCAGAACGAGGTTTGATCTTCGATATTGAGAAATTCGCCGCGAGCGGTGATGCAGATGGCACGAAGCAAAAACTCTCGGAACTAGCGGGCCATATACAAGCTCGGCAAGAGTCACTTCAGTACGAACGACAACTCAGTAGATGGTCAATCCCACTAGCTGTCATTGGTCTCGTGCTTACCATTGTATTTGGAATAATATCGATCTTCAAGTGATTGCCCATGAATACAAGGTGCGGCCGGCAAAGGCTTGGTCCCATCACGCCGCCACCAGCTTCACCTCGATCCGCCGCCCCACAGCTTGCGCATAGCGCTCAAGCGTCTTCAGGTTCCGCGGGTTTTGGCCGCTTTCGATGCGGGCGACCACCGATTGCGTGGTGCGCATCTTGCGGGTGACCTGGGCCTGGGTCAGGCCGGCCTTGCTGCGGGCCTGGATCAGCGCCAGCGCCAGCGCGAATTCGGGCTTGAGCCTGTCATATTCGGCGCGGTAGGACGGGGACTTCAGCCACTCGTCGTTGAGCTTCTTGAACGGGATCGTCATCACTCCAACTCCCTTGCTCCAATTTCCGCCCTCCCCTTGAGAGAGGGCCGATAGTTTGCCGGAGCGAAGCGGAAGCAAATTTCGGGTAGGGGCATTGCACCACTGCCCGGGCAAGCCCCCTCCCCGAAAAATCCTTCGCTGCGCTCGGATTTTGTCGACCCTCCCTCAAGGGGAGGGTTGAAGGGCCTCACACATGCTGCCCCCCGTTGATATGCAGCTCCGCTCCGGTCACGTAGCTCGACTGCTCCGTACACAGATAATAGATCGCCTTCGCCACCTCTTCCGGCAATCCCAGCCGGCGCAGCGGGAGGTGTTCGACCAGCTTCTCCGTGCCGGGCGACAGGATCGCGGTGTCGATTTCGCCCGGGGCGATGGCGTTGACGCGGACGCCGAGGGGGCCGAAGTCGGCGGCCATTTCGCGCGTGAGGCTGGCGAGCGCGGCCTTGCTGGTGGCGTAGGCGGAGCCGGCGAAGGGGTGGACGCGGGAGCCGGCGATGCTGGTGACGTTGACGATGGCGCCCTGCGCGCGCTTGAGCTCCTCGATCAGGCCGGTGGCGAGCCAGATGGTGGCGAAGAAATTCACCTCGAATACCTGGCGCCACACATCCACGCTCGAATTGAGCACCGACAGCCGCGTGCTCTGCGCCGCGCCGGTTGGGGCGCCGGCGCGTCCACCGGCGCTGTCGCTGCCGTTGTCGCTGGCGGACCCCTTCGGCGAGATGCCGGCGTTGTTGACCAGCGCATCGAGGCGCCCGCCATTCGCGCGCAGGCGCTCGCGCATCTCGGCCACCGCGCGCATGGTGTCGTCGCGGGAAGAGAGATCGACCTGGATGTGGTCCTCCGGCCCCGCGGCCCAGGGGCAGTTCTCAGGAAAGGCGTGGCGCGAGCAGGTGATGACGCGCCAGCCGGCGGAGGCGAAGCGCTTCACCGTCGCGTGGCCGATGCCCCGGCTGGCCCCGGTGAGGATCAGCGTGCGGCGCGGCTCGTTGGGCTGATGGCGGGTTTCGCTCATGGGGCGAGTATAGGGCGAATGGCGAATGGCGAATAGCGAATGGAGGGTATAGGGCGAATAGCGAATAGCGAATAGCGAATAGCGAATGGGGAATGCCGAATGCGGCTCCTTGTTCCCCCTATTCGCCATTCGCCATTCGCTATTCGCCCACTTCCACTATTCGCCCACTTCCCTTCCCCTAGTGATGCCGCTGCGCATTGGCGTCGGCGTCGTTCCAGGGGTCCTGGTGGATGATGACTTCGGCGTTGGGGAAGGCGTCGCACAGGCTGGCCTCGACCTCGTCGCTGATGGCGTGGGCGCGGACCAGGCTGGTGTCGGGGGCGAGCACGATGTGGAGCTGGATGAAGGTGTGCAGGCCGGCGGCGCGGGTGCGCAATTCGTGCAGGCCGCGCACCTGCGGATGGGCGTAGACGATGCGCTCGATGCGGGCGCGGTCCGCGTCGGCGAGCTCGCGGTCCATCAGCTGGTCGTAGCTGGGGCGGAACACGCTCCATGCCGCCCACACCAGCGCGCCCGCGACCAGGAGCGCGATGATGGGATCGGCGAGCTGCCAGCCGAAACGGGTCGACAGCACGATGGCGAGGATCACGCCGCCCACCGTCACGATGTCGCCGGTGTAGTGCATCTTGTCGGCGCCGATGGCGAGCGAGCCGGTCTTCGCGGTGACGTGGCGCTGGTAGGCGACGATGGCGACGGCGGCGATCAGCGACACCACCATCACCGCCAGCGCGGTGTCGCCGTGCTCCATCGGCTGCGGCGCGATCAGCCGGCCGATGGCCTGGATGACGATGAAGGTGGCCGAGGCGGCGATGAAGGCGCCCTGGGCCAGCCCCGCCAGCGGCTCGGCCTTGCCGTGGCCGAAACGGTGCTCCGCGTCGGCGGGGGTCAGCGCGGAGCGGATGGCGACGAGATTGAGCGTCGAGGTGAAGAGGTCGAGCGCGGAATCGGCCAGCGACGCCAGCACCGCCACCGATCCGGTCAGGAAGAACGCCCCCGCCTTGATCGCGACCAGGCCGACGGAGATCCCCAGCGAGGCATAGGTCGCGCGCTTCATCAGCGCCGCGCCCTGCGCCGTGACATCGGGCTTGCCGGCGCGGGCGTCCATCAGGGATAGAGCCTCTCGGTGCGCCATGCCGCTTCGGGCGTGTCGCGGCGGTAGACGAGGCGGTCGTGCAGGCGGAACGGGCGGTTGCGCCAGAACTCGATCTCGAGCGGCGTGACGCGGAAGCCGGACCAGTAGGGCGGACGCGGGACTTTCTGCAGCGCGTACTTGGCGGCGTTCTTCGCGATCTCCTTCTCGAAGGCGAAGCGGCCCTCCATGGGGCGCGACTGCGGGCTCGACCAGGCGCCGATCTGGCTGTCCTTGGGGCGGGTGGCGAAATAGGCGTCGGCCTCCGCGTCGCTCACCTGCGTGGCGGGCCCGCGCACCCGGATCTGCCTGGCGATGCTTTTCCAGTGCAGCACCAGGGCGGCGTGCCCCCGGCCCAGGAGCTCGCGGCCCTTGGCGCTTTCGAGATTGGTGTAGAACACCAAGCCCTTCGCGTTCGCCTCCTTGAGCAGCACCATGCGCACATTGGGGCGGCCCTGGGCGTCGACCGTCGCCAGCGCCATGGTGTTGGGCTCGTCGGGCTCGTGCGTCTTCGCCTCCTCCATCCACCGATCGAAGAGGTCGAAAGGGTCCAGGCGGACGGTGATGCCGCCGTCGTCGATAGGGGCGCCGATATCGCTCATGATCCCGCTCTAGCACCTCTATTTTGCGCGGCAAAGCACAAGGGATATGCTCGGCGCGCCATGCGGGTCCTCGCTTTCCTCGCCTGTTTTTGCGTCTCGGTCGCGGCCGCCGGCGCGGCGTGGGCGGACGGGCTGGTCCCGGGCGACCAGGCCAAGTTCGACCAGGGCGCCGCCGCCTTCGACGCCGGCAACTACACCAAGGCCTTCCACATCTTCTCCAGGCTCGCCAGGCACGGCGACCTCGCGGCCATGCGCAACGTGGCGCTGATGGAGCGCAAGGGCCTGGGCACCGACAAGGACCCGGAGGCCGCGCAGGAACTCTACCTCTATGTCGCCTCCGCGGGCCTGCCCACCGCCCAATACGATCTGGCGGAGATGCTGCTCCACGGCGAGGCGGGCGATCCCAGGCCCAAGGAGGCGGCGAAGTGGTTCGCATTGGCCGCGTCCGTGCATCACCCGCTGGCCGAATACGAGCTCGGCAAGATGTATGAAGAGGGCACGGTGCTGGACAAGAACCTCGACCAGGCCAAGGCGCTCTACGCGGAGGCCTCGGCCCGCGGCGTGTGGGACGCCACCGTGCGCCTCGCCGCCCTCAGGGGCGAGCCTCCCCCCAAGCCGCCCACCCAGCCCGGCCTGCAGCCGGCGGAGCCGGTGGCCGGGCCGTAATTCCCGCTTCCGCGCCGCGAAGGCGGAGGCGGAAGAGGAAAAGCCCGTTTCATGCTATCCTCCCCCGTCGGTTCAGGGGGACCTCGCATGAAACCGTTCACGATCATCGCGGCGCTGATCTTCTTTTTCGTTGCCGCGGCGCATGCCTATCGCGCATATGCCGGCTGGCCGGTCACGCTGGGCGGGCACGACATCCCGATGTGGGGAAGCTACGTGGCAGCCGTGGTCTCGGCCTTCCTCGGCGTCATGCTGATCTCGGAGTCGCGGCGCTAGCACACCGGGGCACGGGACCGCGCCTTGCCCGGCCGCCCGCGCGGAGGTTGGCGCGGGCGCTCCGGCTTCCCATATACTCCGGCTGGCCGCGAGATTCCGTGTGGGCGGCCGGAGAAGACATGCGCGATCCGTACGAAGTCCTGGGCGTTTCCAAATCCGCGAGCGAGGCCGAGATCAAGAAGGCCTTCCGCCAGCTCGCCAAGAAGCATCATCCCGACACCACCAAGGGCGACGACAAGTCCAAGCAGCGCTTCCAGGAGGTCAACGCCGCCTACGAGATCGTGGGCGACAAGGACAAGCGCGCGAAGTTCGACCGCGGCGAAATCGACGCCAGCGGCAATCCGCGCGGCTATGGCGGCTTCGAGGGCGGCCCCCATGGCGGCGGAGGCGGCGGCCCGCGCGACTTCCATTTCACCTGGTCTAGCCAGGACGGAGACACCGCGGAGAGCGACATCTTCTCCGAGCTGTTCGGCGGCTTTTCCGGCCGCGGCCGCAGGAACCAGCCGCGGCGCGGGGAGAGCTACGAGATCAATCTCACCGTGAGCTTCGAGGAGGCCGCGCGCGGCGGCACGCGGCGCATCATGCTGCCCGAAGGCCGCGACGTGGACGTGCGCATCCCGGCGGGGCTGAAGGACGGCCAGCAGATCCGGCTCAAGGGCCAGGGCGGCCCGGGCGCGAATGGCGGGCCGGGCGGCGACGTGCTGCTCAACGTGGCCGTGGCACCGCATCCCTTTTACACGCGCGACGGCAACGACGTCCGCATGGACCTTCCGGTGACGCTCCAGGAAGCGGTGCTCGGCGCCAAGGTGCCGGTGCCGACGCTGACGGGCCCGGTGACGCTCACCATCCCCGCCGGCTCAAACTCCGGCACGGTGATGCGCCTCAAGGGCAAAGGCATCCTCGGCCCCACCGCCGCCGGCGACATGTACGTGAAGCTGCAGGTGACGCTGCCGGACAAGCCGGACGCGGAGCTGAAGACCTTCGCGGAAAGCTGGAAGACGGCATACGACCCGAGGGCGAAGGTGAAGTAGAGTGGCTTCCGGCAGCCGCGCTGGAGCTATGTTCCCAGTGGCTTGATCCTGTCAATCAAGTCCGCCCGCCGTGAGACGAGCGCGGCGAACCGGCTATCCGCCGTGACAACATATGTAACCTCCCGCACCGCCGCAGCCAGGTAGAGGCAATCGTAAATGGGATGTGCGAGTTCATTCGCGAGCGAAAGGGCATCGTGCACGAGCCCATCGATTTCGATGTTCCGAATTGGCGCATTCGACACTTCGGCGAGCAGGTCGGCCGCGCGTGACCTGTCTATCTCACCTCTCAGGACATGCCGCCACAGGACATTTGCCGTTTCGGCAAGCCAAATCGCAGGGGCCGCGAGATCCGCGCTCATCAGCGCCCTCGCGTCGCCGCTGCCATCTTCCGGAATGATCCACTTTACGATGACCGAAGCGTCGACAACGACGCTCATCGTTCGTCCCGCGCTTCGCGAATAAGAATTGCCGAATCCGTGAACGTCCGGCCGCTCGCGCGCAGGTCTTCGCGGAGTCGATCGATACGATTCCAGAATTCCTGCTTTTGGGCGAGGCTGCGCGCGGGCGCTCCCAGAGCGCCTTCCAGGATTGCGCGGTGCTCCGCTTCGGAGCTGCGGCCGTGGCGGGCGGCACGGCGATTCAGCTCGTCAACTACGGCGTCGGGAACATTGCGGACGACAAGATCGCTCATGCCGGCAATCTAGCATTGCCAACCGCAGGTCGCAATTTCCGGAATCACCCCTCCATCGCCCCATACACGATCTTCTGGAACATCGGGCACGCGACGCGCGCGCCCATGCGGGCGCCGGTGACGGCCTGGCCGGCCATGTCGGGCGTGAGCGGGGTGTAATTCTGGATGAGGAAGATGAGGATCATCTCCTTTTCCGGATCGGCCTGCCACCAGGTGCCGAAGGCGCCGGGCCAGCCGAAGCTGCCCTTGCTGGCGGCGCCCATCCATTCATGCTTGTCGGGCTCCATCACCACCGACAGGCCGAGCCCGAAGCCCATGCCGGCCCAGAGCGGCATGCCGAGGAACGGGATGGCGCGCTGCTCCGGCGTGAGCCGGTTGGTGCGCATGTCCATCACCGTGTCGCGCTTCAGATAGCGCCTGCCGCCGAGCTCGCCGCCCGCCAGCAGCATGCGGGCGAATTTCAGGTAATCGTCCAGCGTGGAGATCAGCCCGCCGCCGCCCGCGGTGTAGGCCGGCGGGGAATCGTATTGCGGGAAGGGCTGGACCTTGAGCGCGCCCGCGGGCTGGTCCTGCTGGTAGACCACGGCGGCCCGGTCGCGCTTCTCCTTCGGCACATAAAAATCGGTGTCCACCATGCCCAGCGGATCGAGGATGCGGCTCTTGATGAAATCGCGATAGCTCGTGCCCGCCGCGCGGCCGACGAGGAAGCCCAGCACTTCCGTCGAATGGCTGTAGTGGAGCTGCTTGCCGGGCGGATAGGTGAGCGGCAGGCTCGCCAGCGCCTTGAGCCATTGATCGGGTGTCTTGGTGTTGTCCAGCGGTGGGCCCAACACCTCTTCATAGGCATGGGCGATGGGGCCACTGGAGCTGAATGCATAAGCCAGGCCCGAGCGGTGGGTCATCAGGTCTTCGACCGTGATGGCGCGCGGCGCGGGCGCGGTGTCGGAAAGCGGACCTTTCGGATCCTTGAGCACTTTCACGTCCGCGAATTCGGGCAGCCATTTCGCGATCGGATCGGAGAGCGCGACCTTGCCCTCCTCCACCAGCATCATCGCGGCCACGCTGGTGATCGGCTTGGTCATGGACGCGATGCGGAACAGCGTGTCCCGCGTCATGGGCCTGTTCGCGGCGATGTCGCGCTTGCCCACGGCGTCCAGGCGCACGTCCTCGCCCTTGCGCCAGACCAGGGTTACCGCGCCGGAAAGATCGCCCGCGTCCACCACGGCCTGGAGCATCGGGCCGATGGCCGCGAGCTTTTCGGCGGAGAACCCGTTGGCGGAAGATTGCTTGTCCATGACTGCCTCGATGTTGAGCCGGCCACAGTTGGCCGCGCGCCGGGGCGGGCGTCAATGGGGCGCCGCCGGGAGGCGGAGGCGGGCGAGCAATCCGCGCGTCAATTCCACACCACGACCTTCGCGCTGCCCTTGCGCGAAAGCACGTTGAGGCCCACGTCCTCGCCGTGGCGGCGCAGATGCACGTCGACCTCGCTGTCGCCCAGCCTGAGACGGCGGATGCAGATGTCTTCCAGGAACGGCGGCAGCATCGGGTTCTCGAAACGGATCTCGTTGGTGGGATGATCGCAGACGAGGCCCAGGCACGCGCCGAGCAGCGCGAACGGCGCGGCGCTCGACCACGCCTGCGGCGAGCAGGCGACAGGATAGAGCGTGGGGGCGGTGGCCTGACGCCGCGGGAAGCCGCAGAACAGCTCCGGCAGGCGCAGCAGCTCCATATAGTGCGCGGCATCGAAAAGCCCGGAGAAGACCTGCGCCGCTTCCGCGCGCAAGCCGTAACGCGCGAAGCCCATGGCGATGAGCGCGTTGTCGTGCGGCCACACCGAGCCGTCGTGATACGACATCGGGTTGTAGCGCGCCTGCTCGCAGGCGAGCGTGCGGATTCCCCAGCCGGAATACGACTCCCTGGCGAGCAGCCTGGCGGCCGTGGCGCGCGCGCGTTCGGGCGCGGCGATGCCGGAGAAGAGCGCGTGCCCGGCATTCGACGCGATCACCCGGCAGGGGCGCTTGTCGCCGTCCAGCGCCAGCACGTAGATGCCGGTCTCTTCGCACCAGAACTTGTCCTCGAAGGCGACCCGGAGCGCCTCGGCCTCCCGCTCCAGCCGCGCGCCGTGAGGGCGGCCAAGCGCGTGGGCGACCTTCGCCGCCGCGCATTTGGCGGCATAGACGTAGCCCTGCACCTCCACCAGCGCGATCTGGCCGCGCGCGAGCGTGCCGTCGGCATGCATGATGGAATCGTTGGAATCCTTCCAGCCCTGGTTGCCCAGGCCGTTGCCGCTCTTGCGGGCGTATTCCACGAAGCCGTCCCGGTCGGCGTCGCCATATTCGTCGATCCAGCGCAGCGCCGCCTCGATGGCCGGCCAGATCTCGGTGAGCGTCGCGGTGTCGCCGGTGCGCTCGAAATAGCGGCCGGCCAGGAGCACGAAAAGCGGCGTGGCGTCGACGCTGCCGTAATAGAGGCCGAACGGCACTTCGCCGGTGTTCGCCATCTCGCCCGCGCGGGTCTCGTGCAGGATCTTGCCGGGCTCCGCGTCGGCGCGAGGGTCCGTCTTCCGCGCCTGGGTTGCGGCGAGGAACTTGAGCACGCCGCGCGCGATGCCGGGATCGAGCCACAGCGTTTCCAGCGCCGTCACGATGCCGTCGCGTCCGAAGGCGGTGGAAAACCAGGGGATGCCGCCATAGGGATAGAGGCCGTGCGGCGTGTTCGTCACCAGCATGGTGAGGTCCGCGATGGCGCGGCAGAGCATCTGGTTGAGCATCTCGTTGGATGACGACACCGACGCCGCCTGCGACGCGCGCGCCTTCAGCGCCCGGCGCGAGGCCCTGAGCGAGGTGCCGAAGCGCGGCACCTCGGCGGCGGGGGGCAATTCCGTGCCGAAGCTGATGGTGATGAAGGCGGCCTTGCGCTCCTGCGGCGCCAGCGTGACGTCGTAGCGCGCCTGATGATTGTCGAGCTGGTCGGGAGCGGGATCGAAGCGGACGCGGGTGAGCCGCGTCACGCCGTCGAGCCCTTCGTAGCGGAAGAGCACGCAATGCTCGTCCTCACGGGTGACGGTGCGCTTGCCGCGCTTGCCGCGCTTGATGCCGCGGACCTCGAAGACATCGGCGAAATCGGCGTCGAAGCGCACCATCATCTGCGATTTGTGGGGATCGAGGCCGAAATTCTGCACCGAAATGCGCTCGTGGCTGCGATTGTCGAGCAGGAATTTGGTGCGCGTGAAATGCAGCGTCTCGCGCGACAGCACCAGGTTTTCGCCGTCATAGATGTCGGGGTTGGCGAGGTCGGCGGTCAGGGCGGAATTGTCGTCCTGCACATTGGAGCTGAGGAGCAGCGGGCGGCGCCCGTCGATCAGGATGTAGAAGCCCGAGAGATGGCGCGTGTCCTTGTGGAACAGGCCGGCGGGCCTGTCGCCGACGCGCACGATGTCGCCGCGGTGGTCGAACATCGCGAAGGTGTCGTCGTGCTTGAGGATGCGCGGCCAGGTGTCGGCCCCGGAATCCTTCGCCGGAATGTAGAACTCCGGCACGCTCTCGGCCGCTTGGGACGGTCTGGTCTTCGCGATCTCGTTCACGGCCGCGCCTCACGCGGCGGCTATGGAAGCGCCGCTGCGGCCTTCGAGCAAGCCCTGATAGACGGCGGCATAATCGCGCGCCATGCGCACCGCGGTGAAGCGGGTCTCGAAGACGTGGCGCACGCGCACGCGGTCGAGCGAGGCGACCCAGCCCGCCGCCGTCACCGCGTCTTCCAGGTCGGCGACGACGAAGCCGGTGACCCCGTTGTCGAGCACCTCCGGCACGGCGCCGTGCCGGTAGGCGATGACCGGCGTGCCGCAGGCCATGGCTTCGATCATGACGATCCCGAAAGGTTCGGGCCAGTCGATCGGCACAATCAGGCCTATCGCACCGCTGAGGAAGGCCGGCTTCTCCACATCGCTGATCTCGCCGATGAATTCGACATTCTTGGCGGCCAGCAGCGGGCGAATTTGCTCTTCGAAATAATCGCGGTCTGCCGGATCGACCTTTGCGGCGATCTTGAGCGGCAGGCCGCAGCGGGCCGCGATGGCGACGGCGCGGTCGACGCGCTTTTCGGGCGAGATGCGGCCGAGAAAGGCGAGATAGGTCGGTTCGGCGGAAATGGGCGTCAGCAGATGTTCCGGCATTCCGTGATGAATCGTCCGGATCCAGCGTGCATCGGGCACGGGGCGGCGCTGCGAGTCGGAAATCGAGACAAGCGGCAGCGACGAGAAGGTCTTGAAGACGGGCTGCAGTTCCGGGAGATCGAGGCGTCCATGCAGCGTCGTTACGAAGGGCGTTGCCTGGCGCGAAAAAAGCGAAAAAGGGAAATAATCGAGATGGAAATGAATGAGATCAAACTCATGTGAACGCCGGTAGACATGCTCGAGCATGGCGATGTGGAG
>DATJXR010000026.1:0-5791 GCA_035499995.1 Rhizomicrobium sp.
CAATGGCTTGATCTTCTCGAACTGCTCTTCGCTCAGCCAGAACAGGTTGCTCATGGGCCAACCCCAAAGAATCAGCCCAAATATGGAATCACAAACCTAACCCACTGGGAATCCCTCGATCTTTATGAGTCCACACCCTAGCATTTCTACGCCAGCACACCCCCTCCGTCTGTCGCGGCTTCGCCGGTCCCCCCGCTCTCGCGGGTGAGGAAGCTTCACCGCGAAAACTTCTCGCTCAGCACGATGGACGAGACCGTGCGCGCCACACCATGGGCGCGGCCGATGCGGTCGAGGGTGGCGTCCATGCGGGCGGGCGTGTCGGCTTCCACCGTCGCCACCATGTCGTAGGCGCCGGAGACGGCGGCCAGCGCGCGCACTTCGGGGATGCGCTTCAGTTCCGCCGCCACGCGGTCGGCCTGCTTGGGATCGGCGCTGATCATGACGATGGCCGTCAGCTTGCCCGCTTCCGCTTCGTCGGAGAGGCGTACGGTGTAGCCGCGGATCACCCTCTCCCGTTCCAGCCGCGCGATGCGCTCCTGCACGGTGGAGCGGGCCAGGCCGAGCTTTCTGGCCAGCGACGCAGTGGGCTCGCGGGCATTGGCCTTCAGCAACCCGATGAGTCGGGAGTCGGTGTCGCGCATGGAATTTCCCTCTTCCTCTTCCGCGAGAGCGGGCGAGGAGGCTCGCCGTCATTCCGCCGGTCATACCGGCGATTCGCCGGAACTTAGCGCGTTTTCCGGCGCATTGCCGCCTCCTTTTCGGGCGGCCCGGAGCGCACAATTCACCCCGCAAATTCAGGAACTTATGGCCGATGAAAAACGTGATGCTCGTGGGCGGCGGCAAGATCGGGGTCGCCATCACCGAATTCCTCTCCGCCAGCGGCGACTACCGCATCACGGTCGTGGACCGCGACGCCGCGAGCCTGGAGCGCATGCCGGCGAAAAACGTCACCCCCCGCCGGACCGACATCTCCGGGCCCGACTTCGCCCATGAGGTCGAAGGCCATGACATCGTGCTCTCCGCCACGCCCTATCACCTCACCGCCACCGTCGCCGAAGCGGCCAGGAAGGCGGGCGCCCACTATCTCGACCTGACCGAGGACGTGGAGTCGACCCGCACCATCAGGAAGCTTGCCGAGGGCGCGAAGACCGCGTTCATCCCGCAATGCGGCCTCGCCCCGGGCTTCATCTCCATCGTCGCCTACGACCTCGCGCGCAAGTTCGACAAGCTGCGCGACGTGCAGATGCGCGTCGGCGCGCTGCCCGTGTTCCCGCACAATGCCCTCAAGTACAATCTCACCTGGTCGACCGACGGGCTGATCAACGAATACTGCAACCCGTGCGAAGCGGTGCGCGACGGCCGCCGCGTCGAGGTGCCGTCGCTGGAAGAGCTCGAGCATTTCGATCTCGACGGCGTGGAATACGAGGCGTTCAACACTTCCGGTGGGCTCGGCACGCTGTGCGACACGCTGGAAGGCAAGGTCGAGAACCTCAACTACAAGACCGCCCGCTATCCCGGCCACCGCGACATCGTGAAGATCCTCGTGCGCGACCTGCAGCTCGGCACCCGCCGCGACATCTTCAAGGACGTGCTGGAGACCGCGATCCCGATCACCTACCAGGACGTGGTGCTGATCTTCGTGACGGTGTCGGGCTGGCGCGAGGGCCGGCTCACCCAGGAAAGCTACGCCAAGAAGATCTACGCCCAGCAGGTCGGCGACAGGCTAATGAGCGCGATCCAGGTGACGACCGCCGCCGGCATCTGCGCCATGGCCGACCTTCTGGTCGACGGCAAGCTCCCGCAGAAGGGCTTCGTGCGCCAGGAAGAATGCAAGCTCTCCGACTTCCTGTCGAACCGCTTCGGGCGGTATTACGGGAAGGGGCATTAGTTTTCTTCCTCCCCCGCGAGAGCGGGGGAGGGGGACCGCCGCAGGCGGTGGAAGGGGTGCGTTGGTGTTGAAGTTTTGCGTTCAACATGCCCCGATCCCCCTCCGTCTCGCGCGACGTTGTCGCGCGGTCCACCTCCCCCGCTAACGCAGGGGAGGAAGCGCAAAGGCTCAATCATGCACGACGCTCTCTCCGCTTTCGGCATCAAGCCCTTCGGCTCCGTCATCGCCCGCTCGCCCATCGACGGCGCGGAGATCGGGCGGGTCGCCTATGACGACGCGCAATCGGTGTCCGCGAAGATCGCGGCTTCGGTCGAGGCCTTTCGCGGCTGGCGCGACGTGCCGGCGCCGCGGCGGGGCGAGCTGGTCAGGCTGTTCGGCGAGGAGTTGCGCGCGAGCAAGGACGCGCTGGGGCGGCTGGTCACGCTGGAAGCGGGCAAGATCCTGCAGGAAGGCCTGGGCGAAGTGCAGGAGATGATCGACATCTGCGATTTCGCGACCGGTCTTTCGCGCCAGCTCTACGGCCTCACCATCGCGTCGGAACGCCCCGGCCATCGCATGATGGAGACCTGGCATCCGGCCGGTCCCGTGGCGGTGATCTCCGCCTTCAACTTCCCCGTCGCGGTGTGGGCGTGGAATGCGTGCCTGGCGCTGGTCTGCGGCGACAGCGTGCTGTGGAAGCCCTCCGAGAAGACTCCGCTCACGGCGCTCGCCACCCAGGCGCTGTTCGCGCGGGCGGTGAAGAGGTTCGGCGATGCGCCCGCGAACCTCAGCCAGGTCGTGCCCGGCCTGCGCGACGTGGGCGAGATGCTGGCGAAGGATGCGCGCATCCCCGTGGTCAGCGCCACCGGGTCCACGCGCATGGGCCGCGAGCTTGCGCCCGTCGTCGCCGCGCGCTTCGGCAAGTCGATCCTCGAGCTCGGCGGCAACAACGGGATGATCGTGTGCCCGTCCGCCAAGCTCGATCTGGCGAGCCGCGCCATCACCTTCGCCGCGGTCGGCACCGCCGGCCAGCGCTGCACCACGCTGCGCCGGCTGTTCGTGCATGAGAGCGTCTACGACGCGCTGGTGCCCGCGCTGAAGAAGATCTGGGCGGGGCTGCCCATCGGCAATCCGCTGGAGAAGGGCACGCTCGTCGGTCCACTGATCGACAGGGCCGCATTCGACAACATGGAGCGCGCGCTGGCGTCGGCGCGCGACGAAGGCGGCAAGGTGACCGGCGGCGGCCGCGCGCTGGCCGACAAATTCGCGGACGCGTTCTACGTCCATCCCGCCATCGTCGAGATGCCGGCGCAGACGAAGACGGTATGCCACGAAACCTTCGCGCCGATCCTCTACGTGATGAAGTATGCGAAGTTCGACGACGCGCTGGCGCTGCACAACGCCGTGCCGCAGGGCCTGTCGTCCTGCATCTTCACCCAGGACATGCAGGAGGCGGAGCGCTTCCTCGCCGCCGCCGGCTCCGATTGCGGCATCGCCAACGTCAACATCGGACCGTCGGGCGCGGAGATCGGCGGAGCGTTCGGGGGCGAGAAGGAAACCGGCGGCGGCCGCGAATCCGGCTCCGACTCCTGGAAGGCCTACATGCGCCGGCAGACCGCGACGGTGAACTATTCCGACGCCTTGCCGCTGGCGCAGGGGATCGCGTTCACGGTCTGACGCGGAATTCCGGCGCTACCATGCCGCCGGGTCCGGCGACGGACGCCGCCGCGCGCCCCTGGCTCCGCGCCCAGCCCCGCGTGCCCGGCCGATCCGAGGGATGGAATTGAGGGCCGGGCGCCCCCATATCGGAGGGACATCTTCCGGGAGGGAGCGATGTTCCATGGCTGGCTGATCTGGCCCCTGCTGTTCTGGGGGCCGTTTCACGGGCTCTTCACGCTCGTCATCGTGCTGGTGATTCTGAGCCTGATCTTCCGGCGCCACTACTATTACTACGGGCCGCCCTACTGGCACGGCCGCCGCTCCGACGCGCTGTCGACGCTGGAGGAGCGTTACGCCCGCGGCGAGATCCAGCGCGAGGAATACCTGCAGAAGAAGCACGATCTGGGCGGGTAGGGCCCGCCATCCATTCGCGCCCGGGGCCTCGCCGTCAATCGGTTGGCGGGCCTTCGATTTTCCGGCGCACCTTGAGTTCGTCCACTTCCAGCCGCCCGATGCGCACGCGCTTGATCGCCAGCATATGGACGGCGAGGTAGCCGATGGCGAAGGCGCCCAGTGCGAAGGCGCCCAGCGCGAGCGCCCCGAGCGCCGCGGCCCCGGACGCCGGTGTGCTGTCTCGATATCTCGCCATGTGCCGCTCTCCGCCCGCGCCCGCTTCCTGTCCCGCATCGAAACTTAATCGTTAACCGTTCCTTAAGCATCTCCTTTGTCCGCGCGTGCCTGCGCGCGAGGCTTGGGCGTTCGATGGGGGAAATCCGGGATGCCGAGGACCGTGGGGCAAGTGGCTGGTCTTTTGGTGACGACGATCGTCGTCTTGGGCTGCGACATGGACGTGGTCTATGCCGTGCCGTTGGGCCTTCTGGCCGGCGCGGTCGCCACGTTCTGCGTCGCGCTTTCCGAAGAGCGCCAGAAGGTGCGCGTGAAAGGCTGAGGCCGGCGCCGGTGGCCCGGCCGGACCCGCGCCCCGCATTCCAGATCAGTTGAATCGCCCGTTCGCGCCGCCCAGGCTGAAGCGGCCCGCGCCGAGGAGCGCGACGCAAAGCCCGCCGAACAGGAAGAACATCTCCAGCTCCAGCGCGTAGCCCCCCATGGGATTGGCCTTGAGGATGTAGGGCAGCCCGGCGAGCAGCACCGCCACGATCATGTTGATGACGATGAGCGCTCCACCCAGCCTCGTGAAGAGGCCGAGCACGATCAGCACGGGCCCCACGATCTCGCCGAAATAGACGCCGTTGGCGAGCACGTCGGGGATGCCGTGGGCCGCCAGCATCGCCTTGATGGGCGCGATGCCGTCCAGCGCCTTGTGCAGGCCGTGCGCGAACAGCAGCAGGCCCACCGTCAGCCTGAGCACGAGCTTGCCGAAATCTTGCATGTCCATGACCGTCCCCCACAGTGCCGAAGGGCCGATCCTGCCACGGAAGCACGATCGGTTCACGGAGGAACTATGCTTAACGCGCCGTTCGCCGCGCAATCGATGCGTGTCTCAGCGCAAGTCCGCGCCGGCCGCCGCGGCGACGCTGGCGAAGCCGTCACGCGTCAGAAGCGCGCAAAGCTCGCGCTTGATGCGCGCGATCAGCCCCGGCCCTTCGAGTGCCATGGCGCTGTAGAGCTGCACCAGCGTGGCGCCGGCGCGGATCTTGGCATAGGCATCCTCGCCGGACGCGACCCCGCCGACGCCGATCAGCGGGATCCGCGCTGAGGTCAGGCGGTAGACCTCGGCCAGGAGCCTGGTCGAGGCCTCGAACAAGGGCTTGCCGCTGAGCCCGCCTTCCTCGCTCTTGTGCGCGCTGCGCAGCGAGCCCGGCCGGGCGGTCGTGGTGTTGCTGACGATGATTCCGTCGATCCCGTTGGTCATCGCCACATCGACGAGGTCGCCGACCTCGAAGGGTGTCAGGTCCGGGGCGATCTTGAGCAGAAGCGGCGGACGCGGCGTGGCGCCGAGATTGTCGCGCGACACGCGGGCCGCCTCGATCAGGGCGCGCGCCGCATCGTGCTTCTGCAGGTCGCGCAGGCCCGGCGTGTTCGGCGAGGAGGCGTTGATGACGATGTAGTCGGCGAACGGCCCGAGCTGCTCGATCCCCCGGCAATAATCCGCGACCGGGTCGGAAGCGTCCTTGTTCATCCCGACATTGACCCCGAGCACGCCCATGCCGCGCCGCGCCGCCAGGCGGCGGCGCACCACCTCGATCCCTTCGCTGTTGAAGCCCAGCCGGTTGATCACCGCGCCGTCCTCGGTCAGGCGGAACA
>DATJXR010000027.1:0-159005 GCA_035499995.1 Rhizomicrobium sp.
AAGCTCGGCCTCGCGGGCGAGCTTGGCTTCGGGCATCGCGGTCATGCCGATCACCGAGCAGCCCCAGGAACGGTAGAGGTTGCTCTCGGCCAGCGAGGAGAATTGCGGGCCTTCGATGCAGATGTAGCTGCCGCCGCGGGCGTAGCTGATGCCCTCTTCGGCGCAGGCGACGTTAAGGGCTTGCGCGATTTCCTTGTCGACCGGGTGGGCCATGGAGACGTGCGCGACCATGCCGGGGCCGAAGAAGGATTTCTCGCGCGCGAAGGTGCGGTCGATGAACTGGTCGGCGATCACGAAGGTGCCGGGCGGCAGCTCTTCCTTCAGCGAGCCGCAGGCGGAGATCGAGATCACGTCGGTGACGCCCGCGCGCTTCAGCGCGTCGATGTTGGCCCGGTAATCGATCGAGGTCGGCGACTGGATGTGGCCGCGGCCGTGGCGCGGCAGGAACACCATGTCGACGCCGTCGAGCGTGCCGAAGAGAAGATCGTCCGAGGGCGCGCCCCACGGGCTTTCCACGCGCGCCCAGCGCGAATCCTTCAGGCCCGCGATGTCGTAGACGCCGCTGCCGCCGATGATGCCGAGAACGGTCCTGATCATGGGGCCTTCTAGCACGGAATCGGCGCGCGGCGATCCGCCGCCGGAGCCCGGATGCGGGCGGGTGCGTTGTCATCGAGGCGGGGGCTGCGGGAGCGAGCATGCCGCGAGCCATCACGCCGCGTCACAACCGGCCTCACACGGGCGAGCTTCATCCGGCCATCTGGCGCGCCATCGCCGGCTGCGTCCTGTTCTGGGTGGCGGCGAGCGTCGTGTTCTTCATGGGCGCGCCCGGCCATGGCCTCTCCACGCTCGGCGTCGTCGCGGCGTTCGCGGCGATCTGCCTTCTCGTCACCAACCGGCTGGGCGCGATCCAGCGCGCGCATCCGATCGCGGGCCGGCCGGGGCCCCAGCGCATGCCGCTGGCGGACTGGCTGTCCGGCGATTTCGACATCTGGCAGGGCCGCATGCACGGCTGGGAGGCCGCGATCACGCTGCTCACGCCGATCCTGGCGGGCGTCGCCGGCGCCGCGGCCTTCGTCATCGTGTTCCACGTGATGAGCCCGCCGCGCTGAGCGGGATCAGTGAACGTCCTTCCAGATCTTGCGGTAAGACAGGAACAGCAGCCCCGAAAGCACGATCAGGAAAGCCAGCACCTCGAAGCCGGTGCGCTTGCGCTCTTCCATCTTGGGATCGGACGCCCAGGTGAGGAAGGTGACCACGTCGTGCGCCTCCTGGTCGACGGTGGCCTTGGTGCCGTCGGCATAGGTGACCTGATTGTCCGACAAAGGCGGCGGCATGGAGATGTTCCAGCCGGCGAAGTACGGGTTGTAGTACTTGCCGTCCATCACCTTGAAGCCCTTCGGCGGCGTCTGGTGAAAGCCCGTGACGATGGAATAGACGTATTGCGGGCCGCCATCGCGCGCGCTCACCACCATCGAGAGGTCGGGCGGCAGCGCGCCGCCATTCGCCGCGCGCGCGGCTTCCTCGTTGGGGAACGGGCCCGGGAAATAATCGGCGGGCGTGCCCGCGCGGGTGAGCGGATTGCCCTTGTCGTCCGTCGTCTCGCCCTTGTCGTCGGGCCCGGCGGGGATCTTGTAGGACGCCGCGATCGCCTTCATCTGCGCTTCGTTGAACCCGGGACCGCCCGGCTCGTCGAGATTGTGAAAGGCGATGTGCGAGAGCGGATGGCAGGCCGAGCAGACTTCCTTGTAGACCTGGAAGCCGCGCTGCAGCGCGCCGCGGTCGTAATGGCCGAACGGGCCCTCGAACGACCAGTGCTCGTCCTTCGGCGGCAGGGGGTCGCCGGTGGCCGCCAGCGAAGGCGTGGCCAGCACCAGGGCGGCGGCGAGCGGGAGAAGAAAGCGCATGTCCGTCTCCTTACTCGGCCGGCGCCAGCACGCTCTTGGCGATGCTGTCTGGCAGGGGTTTCGTCCGCTCGAAAAGAGGCACGAACGGCATGATCAGCAGGAAGAACGCGAAGTAGTAGGCGGTGCCCAGCCGCGCCAGGTAGACCAGCGGGATCGTCACGCCGCCCAGCGTCCACGCCGCATCGGCGGACACGCCGCCGATATAGCCGAGCAGCAGGCAATCCAGCGCGAACAGCCAGAAGAACTGCTTCATCAGGGGGCGGAAGCGGCAGGAGCGCACGCTCGAGGTGTCGAGCCACGGCACCAGGAAGAGCACCAGGATCGACGACGCCAGCACCAGGACGCCGATCAGCTTCTGCGGAATCGCGCGCAGCATGGCGTAGAACGGCCGCAGGTACCATTCCGGCGTGATGTCGGGCGGGGTGACCAGCGGATTGGCCTGGATGTTGTTGTTCGGATCGATGAAGAAATTGGGCGCGTAGAACACGATCAGCGCGAACAGGACCACGAACAGCGCAAGGTAGAAGCCGTCCTTCACCGTGTAATAGGGATGGAACGGCACGGTATCCTGCGGGCCCTTCACATCGATGCCGAGCGGATTGTTGTTGCCGGGCACGTGCAGCGCCCAGATGTGCAGGCCGACCACGCCAGCGATCACGAACGGCAGCAGGTAGTGCAGCGAGAAGAAGCGGTTGAGCGTGGCGTCGCCAACCGCGAAATCGCCCCACAGCCAGGTCGAGATCGCCGAGCCCCAATGCGGCGTGATCTGGTCCAGCGCCGAGAAGAAGTTTGTGATCACGGTGGCGCCCCAGAACGACATCTGGCCCCAGGGCAGCACGTAGCCGAAGAAGGCCGTCGCCATCATCAGCACGTAGATCAGCACGCCCAGGATCCACAGCATCTCGCGCGGCGCCTTGTAGGAGCCGAAATAGAGCCCGCGGAAGATGTGGACGTAGACGGCGATGAAGAACATCGAGGCGCCGGTGGCATGCACCGAGCGGAGCAGCCAGCCGTAGTTCACGTCGCGCATGATGTGCTGCACGGAGTCGAAGGCGAGCCCCGCATTGGCGACGTAGTGCATCGCTAGGACGATGCCGGTGACGATCTGCACGCCCAGGCAGAAGGTGAGGATGCCGCCGAACGTGTACCAGACGTTCAGGTTCCGCGGAGTCGGGAAGGTGAGCATCGTGTCGTGCATCAGCCGCGGCAGCGGCAGGCGCTGGTCGATCCAGCGCCCGATGCCGGATTTCGGAACGTAGGTCGAGGGACCGGACATGATCTGCTCCGTTAGCCGACTTTGATGCGGGTGGGCGTGAGGAAGGTATAGGGCGGGACCGCGAGGTTCTGGGGCGCCGGTCCTTTGCGGATGCGTCCGGCGGTGTCGTATTGCGAACCATGGCAGTGGCAGAGCCAGCCGCCGTAATCGCCCTGCGGTTCCTGCGGCGTCGACACCGTGGGCGTGCAGCCCAGATGCGTGCATACGCCCACCAGGATCAGCCATTCCGCCTTGCCCGCGCCGCCGGCATTGGCGAGACGGTTGGCGTCGGTGGCCGGCGCATCGTCGGGCAGGTTGGCATTGCGCGCCAGCGGATCGGGCAGCGAGTCGACCGGCACCGAAGTGGATTCCGCGATCTCCTTCGCCGTGCGGCGGCGGATGAACAGGGGATGGCCGCGCCAGATGACCTTGAGCTGCTGCCCTTCCTGGACGGACGAGATTTCCTGCTCGATGGAGGCGAGCGCCAGCGCCGCCGTCGACGGGTTCATCTGGTCGATGAAGGGCCAGGCGGCCAATGCGCCGCCGAGGGCGGCGGCGGTACCGGTGGCGATGTAGAGGAAGTCGCGCCGCGTCGGTTCGGTCGACGCTTCCGGCGATGTCGTCGTGGCCACGGGCTCACCTTCTGATCGGGCGCCTCCGGGGGCAGCAGACAGGTCGCGCCTTCCCGGAAAATCCCCGGCGCCCCTTGGAATCTGGCGGCCAAAATAGAGAACCGGCCCCAGAGGGTCTTGCGGCACGATGCCGCAGAAATCCTAGGGGTTTCGGGCCTTTAGGGGCGGGGGCGATCAGCACATCAGGGCGCTCAGATGGCCCTGCCGCGCATATTCAAGGAGCGCGCTGTCGCGCGTCACGACGGTGAAGCCGAATTCGCGCGCGGTGGCGGCGATGATGCGGTCGGCCGGATCGCGGTTCAGCCCGCCCGGCAGCAATGACGATTCCAGAAGCACGCTCGGCGGCATCTGTGCCAGCGCGATCTGCGGGCGCGACAGCAGCGCGCCCAGCCATCGCTGCGGCGAATAGCTGGAGCGGAAGCGGCCACGAGCAGCCTGCAGCCCGATCTCCCAGCCCGTGATGGGCGATACGTACACGTTGCCGCCGCGATCTGTCGCTTCATCGATGGCTTTCGTCGCCTCATCGCGGAGCGGCTTGTCGTCCATGATCCAGAGCACCGCGCAGGTGTCGAGCAAAAGCGGCATGGTCATGCGTCTTTTCCGGACATGCCGCGCTCGATCTCGTCCCAATCGTCGTCCATTTCCTTTTCAATCTCGGTCCACTCCCTGTCGGTATACGCGGTGCCGGTGAGATCGTGCCCGGGCTCGATCGTGAAGGTGCCCTTGAGCGCCCCCCACAATGGCGAGGCCCCCCGCTTCTTTTCGGGCCCGTTCTCGCCCGGTTTGAACGCGCGTCTCGTATCCGCCATTCCTCCATGCGGGCGATCAGCGGATGGCGAGCGGGGTGGCCCGCCGCGCCCGATGCGGCGGAACACGAGCTTTTTCCCTTCCATATCCACCTGCGCGGTTTCAAAACCGGCGCTCAGCCATGATTTGGCGTGGACGTGGCCTCGCGTTTCGTTGGCCCACCATGGACGGTGCGCGAAGGCTGAACGCGGAAGTGGCGCTCCCAGAACACGCTCGATCTCCCTAAAGCTCATTGGCACTTCGGCGAAGATCTGATTTGCCAAGTAGGTCTCCAATGGTGTGTATTTGGCCATAGGAAGTCCCTTTCCTGAGTCCCTATAAAATAGGGACTCCCTTTTCGCTGTCAAGGCCCATGCGACTCGCTTTGTTCGAGCCGGACATCCCCCAGAACTGCGCGGCGCTTATCCGGCTGGGCGCGTGCCTGGGCGTCGCGGTGGACATTATCGAGCCGTGCGGCTTTCTGTTCGGCGAGGCCGGATTCAGGCGCGCAGGCATGGACTATCTCGAACGCGCGGAGGTGACGCGGCATGCCTCGTGGGACGGCTTCCGCGCCGCCGCGAAAGGCCGGCTTGTCCTGCTCACCACGCGCGCCAGCATCCGCCACACCGATTTTTCGTTTGCGCCCACGGATGCGCTCCTGCTCGGCCGCGAAAGCGCGGGTGTGCCCGATGCCGTGCATGCCGCGGCCGATGCGCGCGTGCGGATTCCGCTGCGCCCGGGGTTGCGATCGATCAATGTGGCCCAGGCGGGCGCGATGGCACTGGGCGAGGCGCTGAGACAAACGCAGGGATTTCCCCCATGACCACCCGGCCGGACGAGCGGAAGCCGAAGGCGCGCGCCTGGTTCGAGGAGCTGCGCGACCGCATCTGCGACGCCTTCGAGCGTCTCGAGGACGAATATGCCGGCCCGCTGAAGGCGAGGCCCCCAGGCCGCTTCGAGCGCAAGGCCTGGGCGCGGCCCGCGGACGACGGCGATGCCGGCGGCGGGGTGATGTCCATCATGCGCGGACGCGTCTTCGAGAAGGTCGGCGTCAACGTCTCCACCGTCCATGGAAAATTCTCGCCGGAATTCGCAAAGCAGGTGCAGGGCGCAGAGCAGGATCCGCGCTTCTGGGCGAGCGGCATCTCCCTTGTCGCGCACATGCAGAGCCCGCATGTCCCCGCCGTGCACATGAACACGCGGCACCTGGTGACGGCGAAAAGCTGGTTCGGGGGTGGCGCAGACCTCACGCCCGTCTATCCGGACGAGGCGGCGGCGAAGGACTTCCACGCCGCGCTCAAGAGCGCCTGCGACCGCCACGACCCGGGCTATTATCCCCGCTTCAAGGCGTGGTGCGACGAGTACTTCTACCTGCCGCACCGCGGCGAGGCGCGCGGCGCCGGCGGCATCTTTTTCGACCATCTGGATTCGGGCGACTGGGACAGGGATTTCTCCTATACGAAGGACGTGGGGCTGGCATTTCTGGACGCCTATCCCCACATCGTCAGGACACGGATGCAAAAGCCGTGGACGGAAGAGGAACGCCATCACCAATTGGTGCGGCGCGGGCGCTATGTGGAGTTCAACCTGCTCTACGACCGCGGCACGCAATTCGGGCTGAAGACGGGGGGAAACGTGGACGCCATCCTCATGTCGCTTCCGCCCGAGGCCCGCTGGCCCTGACAACAGCCGCGCGAGGGGAACCGGAAGTTGCACGCATCGCACGCCCTCGTCGCCCTTCTCCAGGTCATCCTCATCGACCTCGTGCTGGCCGGCGACAATGCGGTCGTCATCGGCATGGCCGCGGCGCGCATTCCCCAGGCCCAGCGCCGCAAGGTGATCTTCTGGGGCATGGGCGCGGCGGTGGTGCTGCGCATCGTCCTGGCATCGGCGACGGCGACGATCCTGGAAACCATCGGGTTGATGTTCGCGGGCGGCATCCTGCTTCTGTGGGTGTCGTGGCGCTTCTACCGCGACCTGCATCCGACGGGCGACGAAGCCGACGCGCTGCACACCATCTCCGGCCGCCAGCCCGTCGCCGAGCCGGGGCCTGAGCTCAGCCGGCGCGCGTTGCGCCGCGCGATCCTGCGCATCGTGGTCGCCGACGTGTCGATGTCGCTCGACAACGTGCTGGCGGTGGCGGGCGCGGCGATGGACAATTACTGGGTGCTCGCGACCGGGCTTCTGCTTTCCATCGCGCTGATGGGCGTGGCCGCGGCGATGATCGCCAACCTGCTCGCGCGCCATCCCTGGCTGAGCTATGCGGGCCTGATCATCGTGGTCTACGTGGCGCTGCGCATGATCTGGTTCGGCGGGATGGACGTCCTCTATCCCGACGATCAGACGAGCTCGAGAAGCACTGCCGTGGCGTCGTCGCTCATCTTGAACCGCGGATACGCGATGCCAAGGGGATCGCCCGCCTCGATCCCACGCAGTTCCTGGCCCAGCGCCTTCAGGCCTTTCTCCTGGGCCGCCGCCATCAGCCCTTCGATGTCGTACGCCCGGTAGTCGCAGGCGAGCGCGAGAAAGCCGTCGCTCGCCAGCAGCAGCCTGGTGCCCGCGGGCGCGCCGATCTCGCGGCTTGCGACGCGGTCGGCGGCCAGCACGTCCGGCCCGAACGCCCAGTTTCCGCTTTCGGTGTTCAGCCGGTCGCGCGCGCGGCGCAGCGCATCCATGAATTCCGGCCTGTCCGTCTGGCCCACCGGATGCGTGCCCGCCGCGCGCGCGAGCCTGGCCGCGCCGGAGGCCTCCTGCGCGCGCTTCGCCAGCGCATCGCCGATGAGCGCGACGCTTTTTCCCGGTTGCCGCACCAGCGCCGCGCAATCGCCGAACCACAGGATTTCGAGCGCCGCGCCCCGCGCCACCGCGAGCGTCATCGCGGCGTAGGGGATCTCGTAGCGCCCCGCGGGCGGGCGCTTGCGCAGCGCCTCGAACGATGTCTGCGCGTCGAACAGCGCCGCCGTCACCGCCTCGCGGCCGGAGGCTCCCTCGCCGAGATAGGCCATGATCCGCCGCGCCCCGAAACCCGAAAGCCACGCCGCGTCGCTCCGGCCCGGCATCAGCGGCTCGCTCAGGCCCGTCGCCCCGTCCATGACCAGCGCGGCCGTCTCGCCATGCGCCAGCGCGTCGTCATTCGGCTTGCCTGGATCTCCGGGGAGCGACAGGGAGTCGAGAAGTTTAAGCCGCATGCTCAGCGCGCGATCCCCTGCACCACGGCCTTCAGGCGCTCGGCGATCGAGAATTCGTCGTCGATGAAGTCGCTGTCCACCCACCAGTCCTCGACTTCGCCGAGCACGCGGCCGATGAGCGGCCCTTCCGGCACCCCGGCTTTCATCACGTCGCTCCCGGTCAGCGGCAGCACGGGGCGCGTCCAGGCATCGGCCACCGCCAGCAGCGCGCGCCACTGGATCGCGTTCGACAGCTTCGCATCCCCGGCCCAGCGCAGCAGCACGCGGTCGCGGAACCGGCGATGGCCGAGCCGGTACAGGAACCTGCGAACCTCCCGCTGCGACAGATATGAGACGACTTTCTCCTTCGCGCCCACGAGATCGGTCAGCCGGAAGCGGTCGGCGTTCGAGAGCTTCCAGCGGCTGGCGACGGAGGGCGCGTCGTCGTCGAGCAGCGCGCCGAGTCGCAGGAGAGAGTCCGGCGCGAAGAAATTGTCGGCATCGATGGCGACGAGCCGTTCGAGCCGCGCGAAGTCCAGCTTGCCGGGCAGCACCTCGGCGAGAATGCCCGAGGCCGCCATGGCGCGCAGCGCCGGGATGGGGTTCTCCGCCGCGAGCAGCTTGAGCATCTCCTTCTGGATGCGCTCGCCGGAAAGTCCCGCGATGCCCGATTTGCCTTCCGCGGCGGCGCGCAGCGCGACGGCATCGATCTCGCCCCTGCCGTACCAGGCATGGAAGCGGAACAGCCGCAGGATGCGCAGGTAGTCCTCGCGGATGCGCAAGGCGGCGTCGCCGATGAAGCGGACGCGGCCGGCTTTCAGATCGTCCAGCCCGCCGAAATAGTCCGATATTTCGCCATCGGGCGCGGCGTAGAGCGCATTGAAGGTGAAATCGCGCCGGCCGGCATCCTCCTTCCAGTCGGTGGTGAAGGCAACGGTCGCGCGGCGGCCGTCCGTGGAGACGTCGCGCCGCAGCGTGGTCACCTCGAAGGGCTTGCCGGAGGAGATCGCGGTGATGGTGCCGTGCGCGAGGCCGGTCGGCGCGGCGGCGAGGCCCGCCCGCTTCAGCCGCCTCTCCACCTCTTCGGGCGCCAGCGGCGTGGCGATGTCGATATCGTCCACCGCCTTGCCAAGCAGCGCGTTGCGCACCGCCCCGCCGACGAAGCGCGCTTCGCCCAGGGCGGCGAGCACCGCGCGCGTTTCCGGCGCCGCCATCCAGGGATGCTTCAGCGGATCGAGCCTCATGCCAGCATCCTATCGCAGAAATTGACCAGGATCGCCGCCGTCGCGCCCCAGACGTAATGCGCGCCGTATTCGAAGACGTAGAATTCCCGGCGCTTGCCCTGCCATTCGCGGCTGTCGCGCTTGCGGTTTGCCGCGTCGAGCAGGAATGCGAGCGGGATTTCGAACACCTCTTCGACCTCCGCCGCGTCCGGCATCAGCGCGAAGCCGGGCGTCAGCATGCCCACGACCGGCAGGATGGCGTAGCCCGTGCCGGTCTCGAAGACGTCGAGGAATCCCGCCACGGCGACGTGATCGGCCGATATCCCGGTCTCCTCCCGGGTCTCGCGCAACGCCGTCTCGACCAGCGTGACGTCGTCGGCTTCCGCCCGGCCGCCGGGGAAACTCACCTGGCCCGCGTGGCGGGCGAGATGGGCGGTGCGGCGGGTGAAAAGCACCGTCGGCTCCGCATGCAGCACCACCGGCAACAGCACCGCCGCCGGCGTGAGCACGCGCGCATCCACGTGGCGCAATTCGGGATTGAGGTCGTAATCGCCGCGCCGCGGCACCAGCGGAAGGCTCGGCGCCTCGGTGAGCAGCCTTTCGCGCAACGGCCCGACGCCTTCGCGCGCGATATGCCTGGCCAGTTCCTCCGGCGACATCAGGCGGGCCTGCCCAGCGGAAAGAACACCCCTTCGCTCCACACGCCCAAAAACGCGCTCTGCGCGCCGTCGCCGGGCACCGCCAAATCGGTCATTTGATAAAATGCCGCCCGCGCGATCCGTGCTTCCAGTCCCCGGCGCACATGCACGTAGGGCGCGGGCTCCAGCGTCCGCGCGTTCGTCTCCACGCGGATGGGATTGTCCGCGCCCGCCACGGTCTCGTCACCGACATTGGTGGTGAAGATCAGCTTCTGCCCGCGGCCTTCGCCTTGCGCGCGCAACAGCACCGCCTGGAACGGAACGTCCTCGACGCGGATGCGCATCTTCTCCGCCGGGGTGACGAGCACGTAATCCGCGCCGTCCTTGCGCAGGATGGTGGAGAACAGCCGCACCAGCTCGCGCCGGCCGATGGGCGTCCCTTCGTGGAACCAGGTGCCGTCCCGGGCAATGCGGATGTCGATGTCGCCGCAATGGGCGGGATGCCATTTCTCGACCGGCGGCAGCCGGTGCGCGCTCGCCAGCTCCCGCTGCAAGCTCGCCAATCCGATGGATATTTCCTGCGCCACGGGCTTCTCACGCCGATTTGGGGCGAACATGGTTGCGCGCCCGCGCCTGCGGTGCAACATAGCCCCGGCGCCGCCCCTCGGCTCGAAGGGTTAAGGGCGCTTTTGCCAACGCCAGAGGCCCCTCGCCAGCGCTCGCGATTCCGGGGCAGGATTCCCGCATGAACGACACGACCACACACGACGCCGCAGCCCAGGCCGAACGGGCCGCCGCCATTTTCGGCAAGGTGCGCGAAGGCATCGGGCGCGTGATCTTCGGCCAGCGCGACGTGGTGGACCAGGCGCTGATCACCCTGCTCGCCGGCGGCCACGGCCTCATCATCGGGGTGCCGGGCCTGGCCAAGACGCGGCTGGTGGAGACGCTCGGCATCGTCCTGGGGCTCGACTGGAAGCGCATCCAGTTCACCCCCGACCTGATGCCCGCCGACATCATCGGCTCGGAGGTGCTGGAGGAGGCCGACAACCACCGCCGCGCCTTCCGCTTCATCCAGGGCCCCGTATTCACCCAGCTCCTGATGGCGGACGAGATCAACCGCGCCAGCCCGCGCACGCAATCGGCCCTCCTCCAGGCGATGCAGGAGCGCTATGTGACGGTGGCGGGCCAGCGCTACGACGTGCCCAAGCCGTTCCACGTGCTCGCGACCCAGAATCCCCTGGAGCAGGAAGGCACCTACCCGCTGCCCGAGGCGCAGCTCGACCGCTTCCTGCTGCAGATCGACATCTCCTATCCCGACGCGGAGTCCGAGAAGAAGATGATGCTCGCCACCACCTTCGGCGAGGAAGCCGCGCTGATGGCGCTGTGCAATCCCGACGTGCTGATGGAGGCGCAGCGCGTGGTGCGCCACCTGCCCGTGGGCGAGAAGGTGGTGGAAGCGATCCTGCGCCTGGTGCGCGCCGCGCGGCCGGACGACGGCGGCGATCCGGCGCTGAAGCCATATATCGCCTGGGGCCCGGGCCCGCGCGCCAGCCAGGCGTTCATGCTGGCGGTCCGCGCGCGCGCGCTGCTCGACGGGCGTTTCGCGCCGTCGGTGGACGACGTGGCGGCGCTGGCGCAGCCGGTGTTGCGCCACAGGATGGCGCTCAATTTCACGGCGCGGGCGGAGGGGACGACGGTGGGCGACGTCATCGGCCGTCTCGCGCGAGGCCTTCTTTGAAATCCATCCGCGAACAGGCCGAGGCGCTTGGCGCGGCCCTGCCGCCGCTCCTGGTCGCGGCCGAAAGGCTGGCATCGTCGGTCAGCCTGGGCGTGCATGGGCGGCGCAAGTCCGGGATGGGCGAGACCTTCTGGCAGTTCCGCCGCTACGCCCCCGAGGATGCCAGCACCGCCATCGACTGGCGCCAATCCGCCAAGTCCCAGCACCTCTTCGTCCGCGAGCGCGAATGGGAAGCGGCCGAGGCGGTGTGGTTCTGGCGCGACGGCTCGCCCGGCATGCGATTCAAATCCGGGAACGTGGAGAGCACCAAGCTCGAGCGCGCGACGCTTCTGGCGCTGGCGCTGGCGGCGTTGCTGGTGCGCGGCGGCGAGCGCATCGCGCTGCTGGGCGACGGGCGCGCGCCGGCGACGGGCCGCGCACCGCTGCGGCGCATCGGCTTCGAGCTGACGGAGGAGGCAGCTGCGGACGACAGGCTGCCGCCGGACGCGCCGGTGACCAGGAATTCCCAGTTCGTGTGGCTGAGCGACTTCCTTTCGCCCATGGGCGAGATCGAGGCGGCGCTGCGGCGGCTCGCGCATTCGGGCCTCGGCGGCCATCTGGTGCACATCATCGATCCGGCGGAGGAGGATTTCCCGTTCCGCGGCCGCACGCGCTTCGAAGCCGCGGGCGGCGGCCTGAGCGAGATCTTCGGCCGCGCGGAGAGCGTGCAGGATCCCTATCGCGCCCGCTTCCGCGCCCATTGCGAAACGCTGTCGGTGCTAGCGCGCAAGCTCGGCTGGAGCTACCTCGCCCATCGCACCGACAAGGGACCGCAGACCGCGCTCGTGGCGCTTTACATGGCCATGGGTGGCGTGGCGGCCTGACGCATGGCTTTGCTCGACACCGTCACCTTCGCCACGCCCTGGCTGCTCTGGGCTCTCGTGGCCCTGCCGGCGATCTGGATCCTGCTGCGCGTGACGCCGCCCGCGCCGCGCCGCGTGGTGTTCCCGCCGCTGCGACTGCTGCTGGGGCTCGCCGCGCCGCAGGAGACGCCGGCGCGCACGCCGTGGTGGCTGCTTCTGCTGCGGCTCGCGGTTGCGGCGCTGATCGTCGTGGCGCTGGCGGGCCCGTCCATCGGCCAGCCGCCGAAGAGCCTCGGCAACGGGCCGCTGGTTCTGTTCGTCGACAATGGCTGGACGGCGGCGCATGGCTGGCAGGCGCGCGAGGCCGCGATCTCCGACGCGCTTGCCACCGCGGCACGGGCGGGGCGCCCCGTCGCCATCGTGCCCACGGCCGGGGCGCGCGGGCCCGCCATCACGCTTCTCTCCGCGGGCGATGCCGAGCGCACGGCCCACGATCTGGAGCCCGAGCCCTACGCCGGCGACCGCGCGCGCGCCGCCGCGGCGCTGGCGAAGGCGGCGCTCGGCGACGCCGACATCCTCTGGCTCAGCGACGGCATCGACGCCGGCGACGCGCGCAAGACGGCAGCCACGCTCGCGGGCCTCGGCCGGCTGACCGTCTATGGCGATGCCGCGGGTCATGAGCCGCTCGCGCTCAAGCCGGAGAGGAACGCGCCGGACGGCTTCGGCGTCACCGTCATCCGCGCCGGCGCCGGCCAGCCCCGGCCGGGACAGGTGAGCGCCATCGGCGAGCACGGCGAAGTGCTGGCGAGCGCGCCGTTCCGCTTCGGGGACAGGCAGAGCGAGACCGCCGCGAAGATCTCCCTGCCGCTGGAGGTGCGCAACGAGACCCAGCGCATCGTGGTGGACAATGAAGATTCCGCCGGCGCCGTGCGCGTGCTCGACCAGAGCGCCAAGCGCCGCGCGGTGGGCGTGGTCTCCGCCAGCAATCTCGACACCGAACAGCCGCTGCTCTCCGACGTCTATTATCTCGAAAAGGCGCTGGCGCCCTACGCGGACGTGCATCGCGGCTCGATCGCGGACGTGCTGAACCGCAACGTGCCGATCCTCATCCTGGCCGACATCGGCGTGATCGCCGGCGCCGATCACGACCGCGTGGCGAAGTTCGTGTCCGACGGCGGCATCCTGGTGCGCTTCGCCGGCGGACGCATGGCCGAGAGGGTGGACGACCTCGTGCCGGTGAAGCTGAGGCTGGGCGGCCGCTATCTCGGCGGCGCGCTCAACTGGGCCCAGCCCCAGCACCTGGCGCCGTTCCCCGACGCGAGCCCCTTCCGCGGCCTGAACGTGCCCGCCGAAGTGACGGTCTCGCGCCAGGTGCTGGCCGAACCCTCCGTCGATCTGGGCGAGCGCACCTGGGCGCGGCTGGCCGACGGCACGCCGCTCGTCACCGCCGAGCAGCGCGGCAAGGGCTGGATCGTGCTCTTCCATGTCACCGCGAGCCCGGCCTGGTCGAACCTGCCGCTCTCCGCGCTCTATCTCGACATGCTGCGCCGCGTGATCGCGCTTTCGGGCGGCGCGCGGCCGGGCGACATGGGCACGGATTCGAGCGCCGTCTATCCGCCCTACACCACGCTCGACGGCTTCGGCCACGCGCGCAAGCCGCCGGCGGAGGCGCTGCCGGTGCGCGGCGCGGAGCTGGCGCGCATCGTGGCTTCGCCCGCCCATCCGCCCGGGCTCTACGGCAACGAGGGCTCGCAGGTCGCGATCAACGTTGTCGGCGCGAAGGACACGCTCGTGCCCATGGCCGGCATCGGCGTGCCGGTGCGCACCTACACCGGCACCGCGGCGCTCGCGCTGGAGGCGCCGCTGCTGGCGCTGGCGATCTTCATCCTGCTGCTCGACGCGGCGATCTCGCTGTGGCTGCGCGGCTACGTGCTGCTGCCGCGCGCGATGCGCGGCGGCGCGGCCGTCCTGGCGCTGGTCGTGCTGCATCCGGGCTCGCCGCACGCGCAGGCGGAGGACATGAAGGCCGCGCTCGATACGCGCCTCGCCTACGTCGTCACCGGCCTTCCGGACGTGGACGCGACCAGCAAGGCAGGGTTGACGGGCCTCGGCGCGTATCTCAAGGCCCGCACCTCCTACGCGCCGCTCGATCCGGTGGGCGTCGATCTGGAGAAGGACGACCTCTCGTTCTATCCCCTGCTCTACTGGCCGATGGATCCGCGCGAGAAGGATCTGTCGCCCGCCGCGCTGGCGCGCGTCTCCAATTACATGCGCAACGGCGGCACCATCCTGTTCGACACGCGCGACCTCACGCTCGGCGCCGTGGCGGGCCCCGGCTCGCCGGGCGAGCAGACGCTGCGCCGGCTGGTGTCCAAGCTCGACATGCCGCCGCTCGAGCCGGTGCCGCCCGACCACGTGCTGACCAAGGCGTTCTACCTGCTGCAGGACTTTCCCGGCCGCTGGACGGGCGGAAAAGTGTGGGTCGAGCGCCTGCCGCCGCCCGATCCCGACGCGGGGCCCGAGCCCGCGCGCGGCGGCGACAGCGTGTCGCCCGTCATCATCGGGAGCAACGATTACGCCGCGGCCTGGGCGATCGACGCCAACGGCCAGCCGCTGCACGACGTCTCGCCCGGCGGCGAGGAGCAGCGCGAGATGGCCGTGCGCTTCGGCATCAACGTGGTGATGTACGCGCTCACCGGCAACTACAAGACCGACCAGGTGCATGCGCCGGCCCTGCTCGAGAGGCTGGGGCATTGAGCTACTCCCTCGACTTCGCGCCGCATGTTCCGGTCTTCGTGCTCTGGGTGCTGATCGCGGGCGCGCTCGCCTTGTTCGCCTACTCGCTGCTCATGCGGGCGCGCGGGGCCTGGCTCAGGCTCTTCGCCTTCGCGGTGGCGATCTTTGCGCTTGCCGGGCCCATCGTGGTGCACGAGAACCGCGAGAGCCTGCCCGACGTGGTGGCGCTCATCGTCGATCATTCGCCCAGCATGGACATCGACGGCCGCCGCCAGGAAGCCGACAGGGCCGCCGCCGAGATCAGGCGCAAGCTCGCCGCCGACCGCAGCCTGGAAGTGCGCACGGCGGACGTCACCTCGCCGCCGGGCGAGGACACCGGCACGCAGCTTTTCGCCGCCATCTCCTCCGCGCTGGCGGATGCGCCGCCGGACCGCGTGGCCGGCGCCATCGCCATCACGGACGGCGAGGTGCATGACGTCCCGGTGGGCAAGCCCGCGCTGAAAGCGCCGCTCCAGGCGCTCATCGTGGGCAGGCGCAACGAGGGCGACCGCAAGCTCACCGTCACCGGCGCCACGCGCTACGTCATCGTCGGGCAAACCGCGGACATCACCCTGAGGGTGGACGATTTCGGCGCGCCGCCGGGCGGCCGCGCGCAGGTCGTGGTTCGCGTCGACGGCATGGATTCCAGCACCCGCACCGTGCCCACCGGCGTCGACGCGCATATCGGCATCCCGGTCACCCATGCGGGCGAGAACGTGGTCGAGCTCGAGGCCAGGCCCGGCCCTCGCGAGCTCGGCCTGCAGAACAACCACGCCGTCGTCACCATCAACGGCGTGCGCGACCGCTTGCGCGTGCTGCTCATCTCCGGCGAGCCGCATGCGGGCGAGCGGGTGTGGCGCTCGCTGCTCAAATCCGATCCCTCCGTCGACCTGGTGCATTTCACCATCCTGCGCCCGCCGGAGAAGCAGGACACCACGCCCATCGACCAGCTCTCGCTCATCATCTTCCCCACCCGCGAGCTGTTCGTGGAGAAGCTCGACTCCTTCGACCTGATCATCTTCGACCGCTACAGTGAGCGCGGGATCCTGCCGCTGGCCTATTTCGGCAACATCGCGCGCTACGTGGAGAACGGCGGCGCGCTGCTGGTCTCTTCCGGGCCGGAATACGCGGGCCTGCAAAGCATCGCGCGCACGCCGCTTTCCGCCGTGCTGCCCGCGCAGCCCACAGGCGAGGTGATCGACCAGCCCTTCAAGCCGCAGGTCACGGCGGACGGATTCGCCCATCCGGTGACGCGCGACCTCGACGGCGCCAACACGCCGGACAAGCCCGCCACCTGGGGCAACTGGTTCCGCATCATCCCGGCCAGCAAAGTCTCCGGCGAGACGCTGATGAGCGGGCCGGACAACCGGCCGCTCCTGGTGCTGGATCGCGTGGGCAAGGGCCGCGTGGCCGAACTGCTGTCGGACCAGGGCTGGCTGTGGGCGCGCGGCTATGACGGCGGCGGGCCCTACGCGGAGTTGCTGCGCCGCACCGCGCATTGGCTGATGAAGGAGCCGGAGCTGGAAGAGGAGCGCCTCACCGCGACCATCTCGGGCGGGGAGATCGCGGTGGAGCGCCATACCATGGCCGCGACCGCCAGCCCCGTCACCGTCACCGATCCTTCGGGCAAGCAGACGACGATGCCCCTGATGAAGGTCGAGCCCGGGGTGTGGCGCGCCGTCGCCAGGGCGCAGGCGCTGGGTCTCTATCGCGTCACCGACGGCACGCTGAGCGCCGTCGCCGCGGCGGGGCCGCTGAACCCCAAGGAAGTCTCCGACATGCGGGCGACGGCATCGATCCTGAAGCTGCCCGCCAGGGCCACCGGCGGCAGCGTGCACTGGCTCGCGGACGGCCTGCCCGGGATCCGGCGCGTAGGCCCCGGCGACACCGCCTCCGGCAAGGACTGGATCGGGCTGCGCGCCAACCGCGCCTATCGCGTGACCAGCGTGGAGCAGGCGCCACTGCTGCCGGTCTGGCTCACCCTGACGCTGCTCCTGGCCTCGCTGCTGCTGGCCTGGCGCGTGGAAGGCCGCTGATCCGCCGCGCGCGGAATCGCGTATGATGCCCGCTCACGACGGGGCCGACATGCGCAAGCCGGAGCGCACCCACACCTACACCGACATGATCGGCGACAGCGCGCGCTGGGACGAATTCCATCCGCGCAAGGGCGACATCATCGTGGCCACGCCGCCCAAATGCGGCACCACCTGGACGCAGATGATCTGCGCGCTGCTGGTCCACCAGTCGCCCGGCCTGCCGCAGCCGCTGACCGTGCTGTCGCGCTGGTTCGACCGCCACAGCGAGCCCGCGAAAGAGGTGGCCGCGCATTTCGACGCCCAGCCCTTCCGGCGCATCGTCAAGACGCATACCCCGCTCGACGGCCTGCCTTACTGGGACGACGCGACTTACGTCTTCTGCGGCCGCGATCCGCGCGATGCCTTCCTGTCGCTTGTCGATCATCTGGGCAACCTGTCGCCGGAGACCGTCGCCGAGGCGACGCGGCGCACGAACCTGCCGCCCGGCTTCCGCTTCCCCACCGATCCCGACGACATGTTTCCCCTGTGGTTCACCCACGGCAACCAGCCCTGGCTCGAGGACGGCTTCCCCGCGGGGCCGCTGTTCTACCTCACGCAAACCTTTTGGGATTTCCGCGGGCTCGATAACATCGTCTTCCTGCACTACCAGGACCTGGTGGACGATCTCGACGGCGAGATGCGTCGGCTCTCCGCGGCGCTGGGCATCGCCGTCGACGAGACGCGCTGGCCCGGGCTGGTGCAAGCCGCGCGGTTCGAATCGATGCGCGACAGGGCCTCCGACACGGCGCCCGGCGCGCATCTGGGCGAGTGGGCGGACAATACCAGCTTCTTCCGCAAGGCCCGCTCCGGAGAATGGCGCACCGGCCTGAGCGCCGAAAACCTCGCGCTCTATGCCAGGCTCGCGCCCCGCAAGGTCACCGCGGATTGCCTGGCGTGGCTCGAGGGCGGGCGCAAGGCTTTCGATCCCAAGACGCCATAGGAGATATCCATGCGCCACGCCGCCATCGCCGCCGCCATGCTCGTCTTCGCCGCCTGCGCCTCGCGCGCGGACGGCGGCAACCCCACCACCGTCGACGGCCTCAAGGGCTATACGCTGCGCGTCATCCATCCCGGCGAGATGGTCTCGATGATCTACATGAAGAACCGCGTGACCGTCACCGTCGACAAGGACAACAGGATCACGAACGTGGCGTTCTACTGAGCCGCCAATCCCGCTCCACCCGCGCACACCGGATCGTCGAGATGGGGGCGGCGGACTTCGCCGGAGAGGTTGAGCAGCGCGCCCGCCGAGAGCGACAGGCCGAGGATGCGCGAGGAGTCGACGGGGCCCGGAAAGCGCACGCGCCCGGGCGGGAGTTTCGAAAATCCCACGCGCGCATAGTAGGGCTCGTCGCCTACCAGCACGATGGCGGGCCAGCCCGCCCCGCGCGCGGCGGCGATGCCGGTCTCCATGAGCTGCACGCCGATGCCGCGGCCGCGCTGGGCGGTCTCCACCGCCAGCGGCCCCAGCAGGAGCACCGTGCGCGGCCCGACGGCAACCGGCCAGAAGCGCACCGAACCGCGCAACACGCCGTTCTCGACGGCGACGAAGCCGAGCGCGGCGACC
This sequence comes from Rhizomicrobium sp., assembly GCA_035499995.1. Lineage (GTDB taxonomy): Bacteria > Pseudomonadota > Alphaproteobacteria > Micropepsales > Micropepsaceae > Rhizomicrobium. The sequence goes on from DATJXR010000027.1 coordinate 18,603, forward strand.
TGGTCCACGCCTTCGCGCAAACGGTACGCGGATTTGGCGTAGCGGCCGGGACCGAAGCCGCGCTCGACCAGCGCGGCGATTGGGGCCGCGTCGTCCGGCGTTTCGGCGCGGATGGTCCACGCCGCCTCTTTCGCACCCTCACGCACGTGGCTAGGCTCCGCGCCGGAGAAACCGGACAAAATCGGCGGAGGTAACATCATGGGCGTACTGGATGGCAAGGTCGTTCTCGTCACGGGCGGCGCCAACGGCATCGGCAAGGAGTGCGCGCTTCTGGCCGCGCGCGAAGGCGGCAAGGTGGTGGTGAACGACCTGGGCGGCGGGGCCGCGGGCGGCGACGCGGGCTCGGCCGGGCCGGCGGAGCAGGTGGCCGCGGAGATCCGGGCGGCCGGCGGCGAGGCCGTCTCCAACTCCGAAAGCGTCACCAGCCGCAAGGCGGTGGCGCACATGATCGAGCAGGCGATGGACGTCTACAAGGGCCTGCACGCCATCATCAATCCGGCCGGCATCCTGCGCGACAAGATGTTCCACAAGATGACGGACGAGGACTGGGATCTCGTGATCGATGTCCACCTGAACGGCAGCTACAACGTCTGCAAGGCCGCGATCAACCATTTCCGCGAGCAGGAGGACGGATCGTTCGTCCTCTTCACCTCCACCTCGGGCCTCATCGGCAATATCGGCCAGGCCAATTACGCCGCCGCCAAGATGGGCATCGTGGGGCTCTCGCGCATCATCGCCATGGAAGGCGCGCAGAAGAACGTGCGCTCCAACGTGATCGCGCCCTTCGCCTGGTCGCGGCTGATCGCGACCATCCCGGTGAAGGACGAAGCCTCCGCCAGGCGCGTGGAGCGCATGAAGAACATGATGCGCGCCGACCAGATGGCGCAGCTCTCCGTGGCGCTCGCCTCGCCGGCCTGCAAGGACGTCTCGGGCCAGATCTTCGCCGCCCGCGGCAACGAGGTGTTCCTGATGAGCCAGCCGCGTCCCGTGCGCGGCATCGGCAAGGTCGAAGGCTGGACGCCGGCAACCATCGCCAACCATTGCATGCCGGCGCTCAAGCCCAGCTTCTTCGATCTCGCGCCGACCACCGGCACGTTCGGCTGGGAGCCGATCTGAATTCTTCCGCCCTCGCCTGGGCGGGGCAGGACGCTACCAATGATGCGGATGGCTCGTGCCCGCCACCAGCTCCGCCAGCCTGCGCCGCACGCCGGGCGTCGTTCCCGGCGGCGGCGCGGCGGGGTCGGCGAACTGGATCTCGCGGATCTCGAGATTGGGCCTGAAGTCCAGCACCGCCTCGCGCACGCGGTAGAGCGCGATCACGTTGGTGGCCCAGCCGACCTTGCGGGTGAACAGGCCGAGAAATTCCGGCGGCGCGCTGCGCACCAGCCCGACCTCCTCCCGCAGCTCGCGGATCACGGCATGGGCCGCCGGCTCGCCCCCCTCCACGCCGCCGCCGGGAAAGTGCCAGCCCTCCATATAGGAGTGCCGCACCAGCAGGACCCGGCCCGCCCCGTCCTCCACCACCGCGCTCGCCCCGAAGGCGACAGGGGTCCGGAGCGCCTTGACCGCCAGGACCAGCGCCAGCCGCAACCGGGAGAAAGCGGGCATTTCCCGCCTGTCGGGCGAAAGTTCCATCGATTCCGCTAAGGGTTTGCTAACCGGACGCACATAGCTTGTCGGTATCAGGCCGCGCTTTGGGGAGCGACGATATTGCAGCCGGTTTGCCACATGCCGCAAGCATGGCGTCCGATCGCGGGGGAACGATGAGCCTCGCGGCGTTCGACTATCTGAAGGCGCTGGTGGTGGAGGACAACGCCCACATGCGCGCGCTGCTGCGCTCGCTGCTGCACGCGCTCGGCATGAAGCAGGTCTACGAGTGCACCGACGGCCAGCAGGGCTATCAGGAGCTGCGCGAGCGCAAGCCGGACTTCGTCCTCACCGACCTCTCCATGAAGCCGGTGGACGGCATCGAGTTCACCCGCAAGGTGCGCAGCGGCGCCGACAGCCCCAATCCCTACATTCCGATCGTCATGATCACCGGCCACACCGAGCGTCCGCGGGTCGAGGCGGCGCGCGACGCCGGCGTCACCGAATTCCTGGCCAAGCCCATCACGGTGCAGAACCTGCTGTCGCGCATCATCGAGATCGTCGACCGGCCCAGGCCCTTCGTGCGCTGCGACGGCTATTTCGGCCCCGACCGCCGCCGCCACAGGATGGAAGGCTATGCCGGCCCCTGGCGCCGCGCCGACGACTTCAACGACGACCTGGCGCTCAGGTAGCGATCATGTTCAGCCGCAGGCGCAAGGCCCAATTCATCGACCCGAAATCCTACCCCGCCATGCTCAAGCCGGCGGACGTCGCCCAGTTCGTGGCCGTGCTCAGGAGCGAGACCGCGGCCAGGCGCGCGGGCCGCGCGCTCCTGGCGCGCAGCGCCCAGCTCAGGGACGTGGTGCTCGACTACGTAGCGTCGCTCGAGAAGGCGGCGCAGTTCGGCGACTGGGCGGAAACCTGGCTGCACGCGCACGAGATCCGCGGACTGGCGGAGACCATCGGCCTGGTCGCGGCCGGGCGCATCGCCAACAAGCTCTGCCTCTATCTCGACGCCGCCGCCGCGCGCAGCCAGGCGCCCGACCGCACCGTGGTGATGCTGCACGTCGACGCCGCCGCCCGCGCCGCCCGCGCCAGGGACGAAGCCACCCAGCTGGGCGACGCCATCCTCAACGAACTCGAGGCGCTGGCGGCCTACAAGCTGGGGACGTCCGCGGAGATGGCGGCGGAGTAACCGCTTCCCAAACGCCCTGTGATGGCTCGCATGCGCGCGCCACGACACGGCTGTGTGTCAATCCAAGCGCTCGCAACCCGCCCTAATACCCCATCAGGCGCGCGTAGCGGTCGCGGTGATAGGCGGCGTTGCCGAACGTCGCTTCCGCGGCGCGGGCGCGCTTCAGGTAAAGGCCGGAATCGTGGGCGTCGGTCATGCCGATGCCGCCATGCATCTGGACCATCTCGTTGGACACCAGATGATCGAGCTCGCTGGCCTTGGCCTTGGCCAATGAGGCGAGCGCGGCGACGTCGTTGGCGTTCCTGTCGATGGCGGCGAGCGCGGCCTCGACGCAGGAGCGCGTCAGCTCCAAATCGGTGAACATCCTGGCCGCGCGGTGTTGCAGCGCCTGGAAGGTGCCGATCGCCTGGCCGAACTGCACGCGGGTCTTCAGGTAGTCGAGCGTGGTCTCGAAGCTCTGGGTGGCGGCGCCCAGCATCTCCGCGGCCAGGCCTGCGCGGGCGCGGTCGAGCACGGCCTCCAGCACGTCGCCGTTCAGCATGGCGCCGGCCGGGACTTCGACGTCCTGGAATTCGAGATTGGCGGCGCCGCGGCTGTCCACGGTCTTGAGCCTCGTGCGGGTGAGGCCCTTCGCGCCGCCGGGAACGAGGAACAGGCCGTTCTTCGCCGCCACGATGACGAGATCGGCCACAGCACCGTCGAGCACGAAGGTCTTCCTGCCGTTGAGCAGGTAACCGCCGCCCGTCTTCTTCGCCTCGAAGGCGAGCCGCTCGGGCGCGTGATGCGGGCCTTCGTCCACCGCCAGCGTGGCGACGGCCTTGCCTTCGGCGATCCTGGGCAGCCATTCCTGCTTCTGCGCCTCGGTGCCGCCCAGCAGCAGCGCCGACGTCGCCACCAGCGCGGTCGACACCAGCGGCGAGGCCGTGAGCGTGCGCCCGGTCTCCTCCAGCACAAGGCCCAGCGTCTGGTAGCCCATGCCGGAGCCGCCGAATTCCTCGGGGATGAGGATGCCGGCCCAGCCCATCTCGGCCATCTCCTTCCACTGGGCGCGGTCGAAGCCGTCTTCGTTGCCGCTGTCCCTGAGCTTGCGGAAGGCGGTCACGGGCGATTTCTCGCTCACCCACGACTTCGCCGCGTCGCGCAGCATGCTTTGTTCTTCGGAGAGGACTGCCATGTTCGGTTCCTTCGTTTCCGAAGGCGAATGGCGAGTAGCGAATAGAAGACAGGCCCTGCTATTCGCTATTCGCTACTCCCTATTCGCCCACTTCTCTCATTGATGGTCCAAAAGCCCCAGAATCCGCTTCGCGATGATGTTGTTCTGGATCTCGTAGGTGCCGCCGTAGATCGTGACGGCCTTGCCGCCGAGCCAGGCGCGGGTGGATTCGATCTCGTCGCGGCTGTAGCCCTCGCCTTCCCAGCCCAGGCCCTGCGCGCCCATGATCTCCAGAAGCAGCTCCGCGCGCTCCTGCTGCAGGCGCGAGCCCGCGTTCTTCATGATGGAGGTGGTGGCGGAAGGATTCATGTTCGACTTCGCCTCGGCCTGGGCGCGGGCAATGGTGAGCTGGAAGGCGCGTGCGTCCATCTGGTGCCGGGCGATGCGGGCGCGCAGATCGGGATCGGCGATGCGGCCTTTCGCGTCGGTGCCGACATAGTCCCTGGCGATCTGGTCCATCCCGCGCCCATCGCCGCCGCGGCCGGCGCTGCCGCCGCCGGAGCCCAGCCCCGCGCGCTCGAACTGAAGCAGCCGCTTGCCGATGGTCCAGCCGCCGTTGAGCGGGCCCATGAGGTTTTCCTTCGGCACCTTCACGTCGGTGAAGAAGGTCTCGCAGAAGGGCGAGTGGCCGCTGATGAGCTTGATCGGCCTGACCTCGATGCCGGGCGATTTCATGTCGATCAGGAGGAACGAGATGCCTTCGTGCTTCCGGGTGTTGTCGGTGCGCACCAGGCAGAAGCACCAGTCGGCGAATTGCGCGCCGCTGGTCCAGATCTTCTGGCCGTTGACGAGCCAGTGGTCGCCCATGTCCACGGCCTGCGTGCGCAAGGCGGCCAGGTCCGAGCCCGCGTTGGGCTCCGAATAGCCCTGGCACCAGCGCACCGTGCCGGTGACAATGCCGGGCACATGGCGGTGCTTCTGTTCCTCGCTGCCGTATTCGAGCAGCGTGGGCCCGAACATCATCACGCCCATGCCGCCGATGGGGTTCCTGGCGCCGATCTTCGCCATCTCCTGCTGGAGCACCTTGGCCTGCGCCGCGGTCAGGCCGCCGCCGCCATACTGGCTGGGATAGGTCGGCGTGCCCCAGCCCTTGGCGCCCATGCGGTCGCGCCACAGCTTCGCGTCGCCCGAAAGCTCGATGCCGGCCATCGCCGTCATCGACACGTCGCGGTCCTTCAGCGACGGCGGGAAGTTCTCCGCCAGCCAGGCGCGGACTTCGGCGCGGAAGGATTCGAGGTCGTCATTCCCTGCAGCAGACATGTTCAGCTCCAGTTTTCCTCCCCCGCGAGAGCGGGGGAGGTGGCGCGCACCGCGCCAGCGGTGCGTGACGGAAGGGGTGCGTAGGTCCCGACATTTATCTTCAGCACCGACACACCCCCTCCACCGCCTTCGGCGGTCCCCCTCCCCCGCTCTCGCGGGGGAGGAAAACCGTCATTGATGATCCAGCAATCCCAGCACCCGCTTGGAGATCACGTTGAGGTTCACTTCGCTGGTGCCGCCTTCGATGGAATTGCCCTTGGAGCGGAGCATGCCGCGCATCGCGGCCACTTCGCCCGGCGAATAGCCCTCGCCTTCCCAGCCCAGGCCCTGCGTGCCCATGGCCTCGACCATCAGCTCGCAGCGGTCCTGGTTGATCTTGGCGGCGGCGTATTTGATGATCGACACCGCGGGCGACGGCCCCTTCATCGCCCTGGACTCTTCCTCGATGCGCTTGACGGTCAGCGCGAAGGCGCGGGCCTCCATGCGGTGCGCGGCGATGCGCGCGCGCAGGTCCGCGTCGGCGATGGCGCCTTCCTCCTCGCCCGCATAGTGCTTGGCGATGTCCTCCAGCTCGATGCCCGCTCCGCCGCCGAAGCCGCCGGAGGAGATGTTCTGGCGCTCGTACTGCAACAGCCGCTTGGCGATCTCCCAGCCGCCGTTCAGCTTGCCGACGAGCTGCGCCTTGGGGACCTTCACGTCGGTGAAGAAGGTCTCGCAGAAGGGCGACTGGCCGCTGATGAGCTTGATCGGCCGCGCCTCCACGCCCGGGGTCGTCATGTCGAACAGAACGAACGAGATGCCTTCGTGCTTCTTGGTGGTGTCGGTACGCACCAGGCAGAAGATCCAGTCGGCCTGGTCGGCGTAGCTCGTCCAGATCTTCTGGCCGTTGATGAGGAAGTGGTCGCCCTTGTCCTCGCATCGGGTGCGCAGGCTCGCGAGATCCGATCCCGCGCCCGGCTCGGAATAGCCCTGGCACCAGCGGATCTCGCCCTTCGCGATCTGGGGCAGGTAGGTCTTCTTCTGCTCCTCGTTGGCATATTCGAGCAGCACGGGGCCCAGCATCCACAGGCCGAAGGAGAGCAGCGCCGGCCGCGCCTTGATGCGGGCGAGCTCCTGGGCCAGCACCTTGGCTTCGTCTTTCGACAGACCGCCGCCGCCATACGCCCTGGGCCAGGTTGGCGCCGTCCAGCCCTTGGCGCCCATGCGGTCGAGCCAGAGCCTGGCGTCGGGGTTCTTGTAGACCGCCTTGCGCCCGCCCCAGACCGCGTCGTCCTCGAAGGCGCCGCCGCCCTGCCCGCGCATGGAAGCAGGGCAATTGGCTTCCAGCCAGGCGCGTGTTTCGCCGCGAAAGGCGTCCAGATCGGCCATGTCCGCTCCCATACCGCTCCTTCGATTGCAGCATCAAACCGCGCCTCTGGCTAGGGGCTTCCGTGCTAGGAGAGGGCCATGAACTTCGTCAGCGACAATGCTTACGGTGCGTCACCTGAGATACTGGCCGCGATGACCGCGGCCGCGGCGGACACCGCCCTGTCGTATGGCGAGGATGCGCTGACCGCGCGCCTGACCGGGCGGCTCTCGGAGATCTTCGAGCGCGAGGTCGCGGTGTTCCCCGTGGTGACCGGCACGGCGGCCAATGCGTTGAGCCTGTCGGTGCTGTGCCCGCCCTTCGGCGCGGTGGTCTGCCATTCCAAAAGCCACATCGCGGCGGACGAGTGCGGCGCGCCGGAATTCTTCACCGGCGGCGCCCGGCTCGCGCTGGTCGAGGCCCCCGGCGGCAAGCTGGCGCCGGAGCATGTCGACGCCGCGCTGACGCGGTTCGCGAGCGGCGTGCACTCCATGAAGCCCAGCGCCGTCAGCATCGCCCAGGCCACCGAGATGGGCACGGTCTACCGACCCGCGGAGGTCGCGGCGCTGGCGGCGCGCGCGCGCGCCCACGGATTGAAGCTGCACATGGACGGCGCGCGCTTCGCCAATGCGCTCGCCCGCCTCGGATGCACGCCCGCCGAGGCGAGCTGGCGGGCGGGCGTCGATGCGCTCTCCTTCGGCGCCACCAAGAACGGCGCTGCCATGGCGGAGGCGGCGATCTTCTTCGATCCCGCGGCGGCCGCCGATTTCGGGCGGCGGCGCAAGCGCGCGGGACATCTGGTCTCCAAGATGCGCTTCATCTCCGCCCAGCTGCTGGCTTATCTGGAAAACGGGCTGTGGCTCGCCAACGCCGCCCGCGCCAATGCCTGCGCCGCGCGGCTGGCGGAGGGCCTGGCGCGGCTGCCCGGCATCGCGCTCGCCCATCCGGTGGAGGCCAATGCCGTGTTCGCGTGGATGCCGGCCGCCACGGCGGGGGCGCTGCGCCGGGCCGGCGCGCGGTTCTACGACTGGGAGACGGCCCGGGACGGCCGCGTGATGGCGCGGCTGGTATGTTCCTTCGCGACGCCCGACGCGGACGTCGCCAGGCTGCTCGAGGCCGTCAGATCCGCCCCACCAGCGTGATGGTGCCGGACTGGGTGACCGCGTCCTTGCCGGTGCCGTTGCCCAGGCCGCGGATGTAGTCGTAGTTGAGCCCGATCGACCAGGCGCCGGTGGTCGCCGAGATGCTCCCGCCCGCCACGAGGTTGCCCTTCGCGGGATCGGGGCCGGTGATGGAGAAGGCGGTGTCGCCGCAGCCGCCGGCGGAGGCCGTCGAGCACACGAATTGCGCCTTCAGCTTCTCCGCCGCGTCGAGGAAGTCGTAGCGGTAGCCGACGCGCGCTTCCGGCTGCAGGTAGAATTCGCCGAAGTTCAGGTCCTGCCGCAGGTCGAGGCCGGCGAAGCTGCGCAGCGAATTGGTGTAGGACTGGCGCACCTGCAGGTCGAAACCGTCGTCGGCCTGGGAGGTCGTCGCGCCGCCATTGGTCTCGGTGTAGCCCTCCTCGCGCATGGTCAGGCCGTCCACGCTGACCTGCGGCATGATCACGGTGCCGCCCGCAGTGAGCGCCACGCCCGCGGTGAGGCCCGCGGAGGCCAGCGCCGCCGCGCGCTTGCCCTCGGCCGTGCGCCGCAGCGCGGTCTCGCTGAAATCGAAGAAGCGCCTGCCGTCGATGCTGCCGTAGCCGACGGTGACGTTGCTGTCGACGAACAGGCCCTTGCCGCGCCAGTCGGAATAGGCGCTCAGCATGTACCATTCCGACGTCGTCTTGGTGTCGCGCGGCGCCTTCTCGCTGGTGTCGCCGGAGTAGAAGGTGAAGGCGCCGCCGAACCGGCCGCTGGCGGGCGAGCCGCCGTCGAGGCCCAGCGCGAAGCCGAAGCCGGAATCGTTGAAGCCGGCCGCCGCGGTCTGGGTGCCGACGTTGAGGCGCTCGGTGAATTCCTGGCCCCACAGCGTGGCGTCGCCGTCCTGGCCCGCGTACATGCGCAGCGCCCGCTGGCGCGCGCCCACCGGGCCCGTCGACTGGTCGGTCAGCGACACCGCAAGCGCCCGCTGCGAGCCCGTCACGTCCGGCGCGAAGGACGAATAGATGTCCTGGTAGAGGGCGTTGCCCTGGGCGGTGGTGGTGATGTTGTTGGCCGCGCCCGCCGAGATCACCGCCGCGCCCAGCGCCGGATCGTTGGCAAGCGCGATGTTGGCCAGCGGGAACATCTTGGCCGCGTAGCCGGTGAGCTGGAGCTGATCCGCCGTCTTCGGGGTCAGGTTGAGGATGAGTTCGGAATTGGTGGTGTTGATCGGCTCGGTGCCCGAGCAGGGCAGCGTGGAGCCCATGACGAAGTAGGTGCAGACGTCGCCGGTGAACAGGAACGGCACCTTGGAGCCGGCGACCTCGTTCTCGATGACGCCGACATCGTCGATGTTCAGCATGCCGTTCGGTGAGGAGATCAGCACGAACTGGGACGGATTGGTCGTCGTCGAGGTGATGAAGCTGCCGAAGCTGAGCGACATGGCCGGGGTCTGCGTCGTGGCGCCCGCCGTGTGGATGTTGACGGCGCCGGTCGACTGGATGATGGCGATGGCGCCCGACGGGCCCACGCCCGGCGCGTTGACGTTGAAGGCCTGCGCGAGCGTCAGCCCCAGCGTGCCGCCGCTCTCCAGCGTCAGCGTGCTGACGGGAAGGTTCGTGGTCAGGTTCAGGCCGTTATGGGTGTCGGTGCCGTCGTTCTTCAGGAAGAGGTCGCTGCCCGGGCCGATGTCGATGCCGACCTGGCCGCCCGAGGCTTCCTGGATCGCGCCCGTGAAGAGGCCCGGATTGCTCGCATTGCCGATCGAGCCGACCTGGAACGTGTCGTTGCCGCCGCCGAAATTCAAATTGCCCGCGATGGAGGCGATCGAGCTTGAGCCGCCGCTGCCTTGCGTGGTCACGACGTCGTTGCCGGTGCCCAGCGAGATCGAGCCGGAGATCGTGCCGGTGTTGGTGATGTGGACGTCCTTGATCGTATCCACCAGGTCGATGGCGGAGCCGACCTGCAGGTCGTTGTCCAGCGGGGTGACGATGGCCGTGATCGTGCCGCTGTTGGTGATGGTCTGGAGCGTGCCGCCATTGGTCTGGTCGCGGATCGCGAAGGCCGACAGGTTGGCGATCGTGGTGTCCGTGGTCGAGGCGCTGGCGGAGATCAGGCCCTGGTTGTCGATCTCTTGCAGGCTGCCGGTGTTGAAGATGTCGATCGCCGTGGCGATGCCCGGCGTGGTCCCGGAGACCGTCGCGCTGATGACGCTGCTGATGCCCGAGCCCGTGGTGTTCTCCTCGTTGGAGTTCACCAGCCTGGGGACCGTCACGTTCGTGCCGATCACCACGCCTTCCGCGATCACCGCGGAGCCGATCGTGTTCACGTCCGTCGTCGTGGTCGCCGTGATGGTGCCGGCGTTGAAGATGCCGCCGTCGACGTTGACGCCGAATCCGTTCGAGCCGTTCAGCTCCAGGCCGAAGGAGTTGAGGTTCGGCGCCAGCGTCGTGGCGCCGATCGAGCCGCGGTTAATGATGCCCATGCCCGTGACGTTGGCGTCGCCCTGGAGCAGGGTGGCGTCGGTGACGGCGCCGATATGCATGTCCGCCGTCGCCGCGGAGGTGACCAGGAAGTCGAGGGCTGCGCCGGAGCCGGACTGGGCGATGTTGGCGCGCGCGCTCGTCGAGTTGCTGGTGCCGCCATTGTAGAAGCCGTGGTCGATGGAGGCGCTGATGGTGACGGCGTTGCCGGCTTCGGGGTTGCCCTTGGTGTCGGTGGTCGAGGGCGTCGTCGTGCCCAGCGCCTGGATGTTGCCCAGATTGGCGAAGTAGCCGCTGATCTCGCCGCCGACGTTGATGGCCTGCGCGTCGTTGCCCGTGACGCTGATCAGGCCGCTCGCGCCGATGCTGAAATTGCTGTCGACCATGGTCGACGGATTCTGGGCGAGCGAACCGGCGAGATTGACGCCCACGACGTTGCCGCCCGAGGTTGCGGTGGCGGTCGTCGGCTCCAGCGTGATGGTGCCGTTGATGATGATGTCGCCATAGATGCTGGCGGCGGAGTTGACGAGGATGCCGGTGCCGTTGTCGCCCGCGACGTTCATCGTCGATCCGGATTCGAGATAGATGGCGACCGGATTGGTCACCGCGGTCGTGGGGCTCGGCAGCATGGTGGTGCCGGTGAAGATGTCGTTGCCGCCGCCCGTGCCGTCGAAAAGCTCGATTCCGACCTTGCCCGTGCCGGATCCCGAAAGGTCGATCGAGCCGATGCTGTCATAGGCGCCGGTGAAGCCGGTATCCATGACGACGCCGATGGCACCGGTGGTGCCGGTGTTGCCGATCTTGCCCTTGTTGGTGAGGATGTTGCTGGAATCGATGGTGACCGCCGGTCCGGCCGCGGTGATGAGGACCGAACCGTCGGTGTCGATCAGGATGTCTCCGGGCGAACCCTTGTTGGCCTTGCTGGTGCAGAGCGGGACGGTGACCTTGCCCGTGTTGTCGGTGTAGTCGGTCGTGTTGGCGGAATCGCAGCCGGTCGTCGTGGCGGCATGGGCCGGCGCGGCCGCAAGGGCAGCCACCGCGACAGTCAGCATCAACGCGCGTTTGTTCACGTAACCCTCTTTCAGAAGTGTCGGGCGCCATCGATCCCGGCCGCCGCGATCCCAGCCTCGGCCCTGCGGCGCACCGAGGGGCGCCGCGACCGGGGGGCACATAACCAAAAAACCGGTCCCTGTTCCAGCCCCTAACAGCCCTTAACGGCTCGCTTTTTTGTTTTTTAATCAGCTATTAGCGCTCCTTCCCTCACAATGACGGCCGGAACAGTTCCTGTTTAACCATCGGTCATTTGATGAACCGCCGCGTCAGCTTCTCCAGGCTCACCCAGAAACAGGTTGCCGCGGCCGCGGCCCGCCATGAGATGCTGTATGCCGGCCGCATGGGCGGGGCGCGCGCGGTCTTCGCGTTCTGCGACCTCTCCGGGCTCGATCTCTCCGGCCGCAACCTCGCGGATGCCGACTTCACGGGCGCGGTGCTGGAGGAGGCCAACCTCGCCTCCTGCCGCCTCGATTCGGCGAGCTTCTTCGGCACCGACCTGCGCCGCGCCAATCTCGCGGGCGCATCGCTGCGCCGGGCGGACATGCGCGGCGCCTGCCTGCGCGGCGCCAACCTCATCGGCGCCGATCTCTACGAAGCCGACCTGCGCGAAGGCACCATCGCCGAGAAGGACCGCTTCGGGAATCTGCGCGTGCTGCAGCACGACATCGGCCCCTCCGAGATGCCGGCGGCGCTGCTCACCTCGGCCAATCTCGAGCGCGCACGCATGACCGGCGCCATGGCGATCCAGGCCGACTTCACCGACGCGGTGATGAAAGGCTGCCGGCTGACGCGCGCCAACCTCCGCGACGCCAAGCTCAACGGCGCCAACCTGGAGAACGCCGACCTCTCGGGCTGCAATCTCTCCGGCGCCGATTTCTCCGGCGCCATCCTGGTGGGCGCGCAGATGAACCGCGCGACGCTGGACGGCGCGATCCTGGCCACCGCGCTGACCGAGGCGCCCGCCGGGCGCAACGTCGACGAGCTCGGCGTGCCCATGGCCGAGGTGCTCGACTCCCATTCGCGCTGGGCCGAATCGGACGGCCGCGAAGGCAAGCCCGCCGATCTCTCCGGCATGGATCTGCGCGGCATCGGCCCGCTGGCGCACCGCGCGCTCACCGCCCTGATCGCGCCGGGCGCGGTGCTTTACGGCATCGACCTTTCCGGCGCCTCGCTCCAGGGCTCGAATTTCGCGGGCGCCGATTTGCGCGGCGCCAAGCTGACCGGCGCCGATTTGCGCGGCGCCAACCTCTCCGGCGCCAAGCTCAACAATGCCGACCTGCGCGACGCGCGGCTGGGGCCCCTGCTCATCTCCGACGAGCGGCTCCTGCCCGCCCGCCTCGACGGCGCCCAGGCGCGTTACGCCGATTTTCGCGGCGCCGATCTCCGGCGCGTGCGCTTCAACGATTGCGACCTCGCCTATGCGACGCTGGCCGATTGCGACGTGCATGACGGCGATCTCGCCGGCGCCATCCTGACCGGCACCAAGCTGCCGACCCAGATCAGCGACGGCCTCGCCCTTCAGGCCGCCACGGCCTGACTGCCCGGCGAGCACCGGGCCGCATTCCACAGCGCGCGAACAGCCGGCAGCAAAACGCCCGCGCGGGCGTTCGCGCGCGCGGGCGTCGGGCCTTCCGCCATCTTCAATGCGGCGTGCCGGTCGCGGACGTGCCGGAGCCGGTCAGGCCGGCGGTATCGGATCCGTTGCCGGAATTCCGCGGCGGCGCGCTCGTCGCGGGCGTGTTCTGCGTGGCGGGTGCGGTGGCGGGCGCGGCCTGGGGCTGCATGCTCTGCGCGGGGGGCGCGGTGTCGGGCACGGTCACCGCGGGCGGCGGCGGGCCGTTCGGCGCCGCGGGCGCCTTGAACCAGCCCGCGTCGTATCCATAGGTTCCGATCGCCAGGACGGCGAGCACGACGATCGCCGCGCCGACGATCCTGCCCGTGCCTTCGTGCGTGTCGATGCGCTCGGCCGGCGTGACGTAGCTTCTCATGTCGCTCATGTCTGTCTCCTGCGGGGTCGCAAAAGATAACGTCCGTCCGGCGCCGCGGGTTTCGCGCGGAACGAACTAAGGCGACAAGGTGGCGGAATGCGCGGCGCTACTGCGCGGCGTCGCTGGCGATTTCGGGCGTGCGCTGCTTGATGAAATTGCCCAGCCGCTGCAGCGACACCCGCGCCTCGGGCACATAGGCGTTGGCCTGGAAGATGTGCTGCATGCCGTCGTAGATCTCCACGCTCACCGGCACGCCCGCTTCCGCCGCGCGCTCGCCGATGCGGCTGGCGTCGTCGCGCAGGATCTCGAGCGAGCCGGCATGCACCATGATCGGCGGGAAATCCTTGAAGCTCGCGAACACGGGCGAGGCGTAGGGATCGGCGGGGCTGGTCTTGCGCAGATAGTGCCGCGCGCAGACGAAGAGCAGCTCCCAGCTCAGCGCGGTGTCGTTGCCCGCGTTCTGCAGCGCCGACCATCCGGAGAGCGACATGTCCGCCCACGGGCTCATGGCCAGGCACGCCGCCGGCATGGGCAGGCCCGCGTTGCGGATCGCCAGCGTGCAGCCGAAGGCGAGCCCGCCGCCCGCGCCGTCGCCCGCCAGCACGATGGAGCTCGCGGGTATCTTGCGCTGGATGAGATGGCGGTAGGCGTCGATCCCGTCGCGCAGGCCGGCGGGGAAGGCGAATTCCGGCGCGAGCCTGTAGCCGACCGAGAACGCGGTGGAGGACGCGGCCTGCGCCAGCCGCGCGACCAGCGGGCGGTGCGTCTCCGGCGAGCCGGAGACGTAGCCGCCGCCGTGGAAATAGAGGATGAGCCGGCTGGGGCTGGCGGAATCGATGCGCACCCACTCGCCCTTGATGGGTCCCACCTGCCCCGGCTCGAAGCTCACGCCCGGCGGGATCGCGCCGAAGCGCTCCGACAGATAGGCCCATTGCCGGCGCAGCTCCTCGATATCGGTCTCCACCGACGCCGTGCGCGGGCGCGACAGGCGGGTGAGACGGCCGAAGAGCGAGCTTTGCCAGGACGGCATTTCAGGCATCGGGGGATCGGGTATCGGGCATCAGTATGACCCGATACCCGATACCTGTCATCCGATACCTGTCATCCGATACCTGACTAGGCGGCCTTCGCGCTGCCCTCGATGGTCTTGAACGACGGGCCGTTCTCCGGCGCGTTGATCAGGATGCGGCGGGCCTTCTTCTCTTCCGGCACGACCTGCTCGAGGTCGACGTGCAGGAGGCCGTTCTCGAGCTTGGCGCCGCGCACTTCGACGTGCTCGGCGAGCTGGAAGCGGCGCTCGAAGGCGCGCCCGGCGATGCCCTGGTAGAGCACGCTCTTGGCCTCGCCCTTCTCGCTCTCCTCGCGCTTGCCGGTAACGGTCAACACGCCGTCGCGCAGCTCGACGTTGAGATCCTTCTCGCCGAAGCCGGCCACGGCCAGCGTCACGCGGTAGTGGTTCTCGTCGGCGCGCTCGATGTTGTAGGGGGGATAGCCGTTGGCGGTGTCATGCTGGGCCATCTGGTCGAGCATGTCGAACAGCCGGTCGAAGCCGATGGTGGAGCGGGAAAGGGGGGAAAAATCGAAACGCATGTTCAAACCTCCTTGGGAAGCGTTTGGTTTTCGGGCCTCGCCCACCGGGGCCAAGGCCTGTCTCAGCGCCCGGACGCCGTGTGGCCGCCCGGACAAGTGCTTAGCTAGTCACGATTTTCCGGAATTCAAGCCCCGCCGGGGTCATCCCCGGGCGGCTTGCGCGAACGCGCCGGACGCCCGGATCGCGGCGATGGGGATGGCGGGGACGCCGCCCGGCTCAAATCCGCCAGCCCGCCAGATGCCACCAGCCCAGCCCCCAGATGGACGCCATCACCGCGTACATGACGACGTCGAGCTGGAATTTGGTGATCGCGATGCCGGTGGCGTCGGTGACGATCGTATGCAGCCAGGCGCCCTCTTCCCGGTTCCCCGGGTTGCGCCAGGCGCCGGTGCGCAGCAGCGATTCCAGGTTGTTGAGCACGCAGGTGTTGCGGTTGAGCTGCCACTGCCCGATCACGCCGGGCAGGAACGCCAGGTAGAAGATCAGCGCGCTCCGCCATGGCGCCGTCCAGCCCAGGACGATGTAGCCCATCATCAGGAAGTGGAAGTAGAAGCAGAAATTGCCCAGCGCGTCCCGCCTGGCGGGATGCTCCGGCAGCGCGGTGTCGAGAGGCGAGGCCTCTTCCTGTCCGGTGGCGCTCATTCGATGCAGGCCTTCACGAAGCCGCCGATGCGCGCGATGGCGTCGCGCCCTTCGGACAGGATGGGATGGAAGATGTGCCAGACATGCACCATGCCGCCCCAGCTTTCCGCGCTGACGTCCACGCCCGCCTCCTCGGCGCGCCGCTTGAGCGCCAGGGAATCGTCGTAGAGCGCCTCTTCCGTGCCGACCTGGATCAGCAGCGGCGGCAGGCCGCTCAGATCGGCGAAGACGGGCGAGGCCAGCGGTGTCTTCGGGTCCGTGCCGCCGAGATAGGCCGCGGCCATCGCGTCGAGCCCTTCCTTGCCGACGATGGGATCGCGCGCCTTGCGCGCGCGATGGGCCTCCCCGCCCTGGCTCAGATCCGCCCACGGCGAAATGGCGACGGCGCAGCCCGGCATCGGCAAGCCGCGGTCGCGCGCGGCGACCAGTGTCGCTATGGTGAGCCCGCCGCCCGCGCTGTCGCCCATGATGGCGATGCGGCCCGGCGCGATGCCGGAATCGATCAGGCCCTTGTAGGCCGCCACCGCATCGTCCACCGCCGCGGGGAACGGATGCTCCGGCGCCAGCCGGTAATCGGGCGCGAAAGCGAGAAGCCCCGTCGTCTCGCTCAGCGCGCCGAGCAGGTGGCGATGCGACAGGGGCGAGCCCAGCACGTAGCCGCCGCCATGCAGGTAGAGCACCGCGCCGTCGCGCCGCGCGCGCCGCGCCGCCACGAAGTCGCCCTTCACGCCGCCCGCGGCGCCGGGCTCGATCTCCGTCCCGTCCGCGACGGGGAAGAAGGTGGCGAGCGAATCCATGCGCGCGCGCTGGTCGGCCAGGCTCATGTCGGCCGGCGCGTCGTTGCTCTTCAGGAAGGCCAGTACGGCCTCGCGCTCCTTGCGTGTCATGCCCGTCCCCCGACTGCGCCGGCAGTCTAGGCCCGCCGCGCCGGCCGCGCCATGGCCGCGCGCGGGCGCAAATGAGGCGGCGCCAGGATTGTGCCGGTTAACGGCAAGTGCTCATATGGCCGAAATCCGCCTTCAGAGCGGTGCGCGCGGCATCTCACATCCAGGGAAGACCAGACATGAGCTCACCCCAGGTCCAGGAAATCGTGACGCAGATGGGCGCCGCCATCGGCGGTAATTCCGGTCTCGGCGGCACGCTGAAATTCGATTTCGGCGAACCCGGCAGCATCCTCATCGACGGCAAAACCACGCCCAACACGGTCAGCGACGGCGAAGGCAAGAGCGCGGACTGCACCATCACGCTGGCGCTCGACACGTTCGAGAAAATGGCCAAGGGCGAGCTCGACGGCACCAGCGCCTTCATGCAGGGCAAGCTGCGCGTCGCCGGCGACATGGGGCTCGCCATGAAGCTCGGCCCGATCCTCGCCAAGGCGCGTGGCTGACCCCTTCTTCATAGAGACGCCGGACGGCAGGCGGCTGCGCGCCGCGGTGTTCGGCGCGCCCGCCGCCGCGCGCAGGGTGTGCGTGCTGGCGCACGGCCAGACCGAGTTCATCGAGAAATATGTCGAGGTCATCGGCGAGCTGAACGCGCGCGGCTTCACCGTCGCCACCTTCGACTGGCCGGGCCAGGGCGGCTCGTGCCGGCTTCTCGGCAATCCGCTCAAGGCGCACATCGAAGACTTCCGGCAATACGACCAGGCGATCGAGACCTTCCTCGACCGGGTGGTGAAGCCGATATCGCCCGGGCCGCCCATCGCGCTCGCCCATTCCATGGGCGGGCACAATCTGCTCAGGCTGATGCACGGCCGGCCGAACGCCATCGCCGCCGCCGTGCTGACCGCGCCGATGCTGCGCGCCGGCACGCGCGGCGTCCCGCGCTGGATCGCGATGAGCGCGCTGCGCCTGGAGAACCTCTTCGGCAACGGCGAGGCGTGGATCTGGGGCATGGACAAGCGCGATCCCCTGACCATGGATTTCGACGCGCAACTCGTGACCAGCGACAAGGCACGCTTCGCGCGGACGCGCGACATCATCGCGGCCCATCCCGATCTGCGGTTGGCCGGGCCGACCTGGCACTGGCTCGAGGCCGCCAACGCCTCGATGGCGGAGGTGATGGCGCCCGGCTACGCGCAGGCCATCGTCACGCCCACCCTGATCGTGGGCGCCGGCAAGGACCGCATCGTGGAAACCTCCGCCGCGCGCGAATTCGCCCGGCGCCTGCCGCACGGCAGATACCTGGAGCTCGCCGATGCCGAGCACGAGATCCTGATGGAGAACGACTCCATCCGGTCGCGCTTCTGGAAGGCGTTCGACGATTTCGTCGACCCGCTGGCGCAGTGACGATCAGGATTGGCTTTGCTTGAGCCTGTTCTCCATGGCGGTCGCCACGGAGTGCGCTTCGAGCGCTGAACCGTAGCGATAGCCGACCCAGACGACGTTGTCGGCGTCCGGTCCTTTCATGCTGACTTTCGCCGCGTCGATGTTTTCGAAACCAAAAGTGAGCAGCGTGCGGCCTTCGAGGAATTTCGCAGCGGCGAATACCAGGAACGCCGAAGACATCAACGTGTCGCTGACAATGCGCAAGTCGTAGCACCACGTGGCAAGCATTTCCAACACCGCCCGGTCCGCGCTGTTGAACAATTTGGCGCGGACAATTCCATCCGCGATCACCAGACCGGCCGAAATCGTCAGTGAGACGATGGCAATGCGCCATGCCGCCTGGCCGAGAGGCGTGCGCGCAGCGAGTGCCTTGAACATCCCTGCCCCAAAGAAGTTCGACGCGCGGAGGCTACACGATCAGGCGCGCGGTTTCAGCATTCGCGATGCGACGAAGGCGATGGGCGGGCCGAAGGTGAGCATGTTGGCGATCAGGTTGGCGTACCAGTAATAGCTGCCGAACGGCGCCATCTTCGCGTGCGAGAGCGGGCCCACGATGTGGGTGAGGAACAGGTTCACCGCCCCGCCGAACAGGATGCCGAAGACGAGCCATTGCCGCAGCAGGATGGGAAGCCGGGCAGCGGCGAAGCCGTAGGTCCACGCGGCCACGACCGAGATCAGGGCCTGGAGAAAGGCGCCGAGCGCCATGGCTTCCACGCCGCCGGCCTGCGCGGCTTGCCGGCCGATCAGCCCGCCCGCGATGGATTGCAGCACGGGGCCCGGGGCGGCGTGGAAGATCGCGCAGGCCGCGCCGATGTCGATGGCGCCCGCAAGCAACCCGCCCACGAACCCCGCCAGAAGAATCCTGCCAGCCGTCACGCCCGCCCCCTTTTTGCCCCGGTGCGACTATCGCAGGCGGCCCGGGTGGCCGGGCATCACACTGCCGTGGGGATTCGGCTCGGGCCCGGCATCCCTGGGTGGTGCGGCATGAAGGCTCACCTGCTATTTTTGGTTGAATTCTCCCATTGGTTCATGGTACGTTCAAAGCAACCTGAGGATCCTTCCTCGGAAATTCGGGCCAGGAAAAAACGGGAAAACGAATAACCACTTGAAACGCCAGGAGAAAGCCAACCGGAACCCGCCAATGACACCCCTCCCCCCTCGAAAACCGGAAAACGAATAACACCATGGACTCACACGAGAAATCGCACAGGCGGCGGAAGGGCGGTCAGCCTGGCAACCGCAACGCGCTCAAGACCGGGCTTCATGCGGCGCATCAGCAGGCGGTGCGCGCCCGGGTCCGCCGGATGATTTGGGAAGGCAAGGTGCTGGTCGCCTGCGCGGACATCCACATGGCGGCCCGTGAGGGCGGCCGAGCGCCTCTACGCGCCTTTGAGAAGCTCGACCGTCTCTGGCAGAAGCCGCCGGTCGCCTACCGCCAGCACGCAGGCGCCGTTCGCGAATGGCTGTCCCATCCAATCCGTCACGGCGCCGCCGGCGCCCTCGATCACCGGGATCAGCGCCGCCACGTCCCAGGGCGCAAGCCGGCCCTCGATCACCACGTCGATGAAGCCCATGGCGAGCAGGGCATAGCCGTAGCAATCGCCGCCAAAATAGCTCATCTGCGCGGCCTCGCAGACCGATTCGAACGCCGCGCGCTGGCGGCGGCTGAAATAGCCCCAGGGATGGGTGGTGGAGACGACGGCCGTGGCGAGCGCGGCGCAGGCACGGGTGCGCATCCTCTCCCGGCCCGCGGCGGTGACGAGCGTGGAGGCGCCGTCATGGCCGATGAAGCGCTCGCCGAGGACGGGCTGATCGATGATGCCCAGCACGGGCGTCTCGCCCTGCACCAGCGCGATCAGCGTGCCCCAGGTGTGGCGGCCGGTGATGAAGGGCCGCGTGCCGTCGATGGGATCGAGGATCCAGGTGCGCCCGCTGGTGCCGGGCTCGTGCCCGCGCTCCTCGCCCAGGATGCCGTCCTGCGGCCGCCCGGCCTTGATGAGGGCGCGCATGGCATCCTCCGCGGCGCGGTCCGCCTCGGTGACCGGATCGAAGATGGGCCGCGTGCCCTTCCCGCCCTTGTCGATGACCGGGATGCGCGTCCTGAAATAGGGCCGGATCACCTCCCCGGCGGCGTCGGCGAGCCTGTTCGCGAAGGCGAGCGTGTCGGAATCGATCGTCATTGAAGCGTCTTAGCAGCGGCGGCCGCGAGCCTCTATACTGCAACGGTCAGATATCGAGGGGTTCCCAATGAAAAGCGCCGTGGTGACGGGCGCCTCGACCGGGATCGGTTGGGGTTGCACCAGGATTCTCATCAGGAAGGGCTTCCGCGTTTTCGGCAGCGTGCGCAAGCAGGCGGACGCGGACCGCCTTTCGAAGGAGTTCGGGGCGAATTTCACGCCGCTGATGTTCGACGTGACCGACGCGGCGGCCGTGAAGGCGGGCGCCGGACAGGTGGCGGCCGCGCTCGGCAGCGCGGCGCTGTCGGGCCTGGTCAACAATGCCGGCATCGCGGTGGCGGGGCCGCTGCTCTACATCGACGTGGACGAGTTCCGCAATCAGCTCGAGGTCAACCTCACCGGCCAGCTGATCGTCACCCAGGCCTTCGCGCCGCTCCTCGGCGCCGACACGGCGCGCAAGGGCAAGCCGGGGCGCATCGTCAACATCACCAGCGTCGGCGGGCGCAACGCCAACCCGTTCGTCGGTCCCTACAACACCTCCAAGTTCGGCTTCGAGGGCTTCTCCGAGGCGCTGCGGCGCGAATTGATGCTCTTCGGCATCGACGTGATCGTGGTGGCGCCGGGCGCGGTGGCGACTCCGATCTGGGACAAGGCCGAGCAGGTCGACGTCTCGCGCTACGCCGGCACGCCCTTCGCCGGCGCGCTCGACCGGCTGCGCCAGTACATGCTGGCCACCGGGCGCAAGGGCCTGCCGCCGGAGGCGATCGGCAGGGCGGTGTGGCGGGCGCTGACGCTGGCGCGGCCGAAGGTGCATTACGTCGTCGCCCCCGATCCGATCCAGAACTTCGTCATCGCGCATCTGCCCAAGCGCATGGTCGACAACATCGTGGCCGGGAGGCTGGGGTTGAAGCCGGGGAAATAGATGTACGTACACTTGTAGTTACATTGCGGCGGAGTTAGAATGGCGGAATTGATTTTCGAATGGGACTTGAACAAGGCAAGGACGAACGCACGCAAGCATGGAGTCGCGTTCGACGAAGCGCGTGAAGTCTTTTTCGACCCCCTGAAACTGCAGGAACTGGAAGGCATCGATCATGGAGAAGTCCGTTGGCGCACGATCGGCGAGGCTTTTGGACGAATCCTCGTCGTCTGCCATACCTTCGAAGGCAAGGGCGAAGACGAAATCATCCGCATCATCTCGGCGCGAAAAGCGTCGCGCTCCGAACGTCGTGCGTATGAAGGGCAGGCCTAAGCTCACGCCGGACATGCTGCGCCGGCTGAAAGCCCTCGACGAACTGCCCGACGACAGGATCGACACCAGCGATATCGCGGAGCGGCCCGATGACAATCGTTCGCTTTACGTCAACCTGATTCCCGTTCCCGGCACGCCGAAGAAGAGCGTCACCATCCGGCTCGACAAGGACATGGTCGACTGGTTCCGCAAGCAGGGCAAAGGCTGGCAGACCAAGATGAACTGGGCGCTGCGCCTCTATTTCGCCAGCCACCGCAAGACCGGCGCCAAGGTGGGGCGGCCTTAGCCCGCCGCCTCAACCTTGGCGCGCTTGCGCAGATGCGGCAGCAATTCGCGCTTCCTGAGGCGGATCGACTGCGGCGTGACCTCGACCAGCTCTTCGTCCCCGATATAGGCGATGGCCTGCTCCAGCGTCATCGGCACGATGGGGGTGAGCCTGACCGCCTCGTCCTTGGAGGTGGTGCGGATGTTGGTGAGCTGCTTGGCGCGCAGGGGATTGACGTCGAGGTCGTTGTCGCGGGAATGCTCGCCCACGATCATGCCCTGGTAGACCTTGGTGCCGGGCACGACGAAGAGCTTGCCGCGCTCCTCCAGGTACCACAGCGCATAGGCCACCGCCTCGCCGTCGCCGGTGGAGACCAGCACGCCGTTGCGCCGGCCCCCGACCGCGCCCTTGAACGGCGCGTAGCCGTGGAACATGCGGTTGATGACCCCGGTGCCGCGGGTGTCGGTGAGGAATTCGCCGTGATAGCCGATGAGCCCGCGCGACGGCGCGAAGAACACCAGCCGCGTCTTGCCCGCGCCGGTCGGGCGCATGTCCTGCAGCTCGCCCTTGCGCAGCGAGATCTTCTCGATGACGATGCCGGCATAGGGATCGTCGACGTCGATGGTGACCTCCTCCATCGGCTCCAGCCGCTCGCCCTGCTCGCCGGTCTTGTAGAGGACGCGCGGACGGCTGATCGAGAGCTCGAAGCCCTCGCGGCGCATGGTCTCGACCAGCACGCCGAGCTGAAGCTCGCCGCGGCCGGCGACCTCATAGGCGCCTTCGCCGGTCTCCTTGACCTTGATGGCGACGTTGCCCTCGGCCTCGCGCAGCAGCCGGTCGCGGATGACGCGGCTCTGCACCTTGTCGCCCTCGCGCCCGGCCAGGGGGGAATCGTTGACCGACAGCGTGATGGCCAGCGTCGGCGGGTCGATGGGCTGGGCCTGGATCGGCCGGTCGACCTGGATGTCGCACAGGGTGTCGGCGACGGTGGCGGCGGGCAGGCCCGCGATGGCGATGATGTCCCCCGCCTCGGCCCGGGCCACGGGAACCCGCGCCAGGCCGCGGAAGGCGAGCAGCTTGGTCACCCGGGTGCGCTCGATCTCCTTGCCCTCGCGGTTCAGCGCCTTGATGACGCGGTTGACGCTGATGGCGCCGGTCTCGATGCGCCCGGTGAGGATGCGGCCCAGATAATTGTCGGCCTCCAGCGTGGTGACCAGCATGGTGAACGGGAACTCGTCGCCCGCCTTGGCCTGGGCGGCGGGCTTGGGAACATCTGCGACAATTCTGGCAAAAAGTGGCGACAAATCCTTCCTATCATCGCCGAGATCGGCGACGGCCCACCCGTTGCGGCCCGACGCATACAGCACGTGGAAATCCAGTTGGTCGTCATTCGCTTCCAGCGCCAGGAAGAGGTCGAAGATGCTTTCGAGCGTCTCCTTGGGCTGCGCGTCCGAGCGGTCGATCTTGTTGATGACGACGATGGGCTTCAGCCCCAGCTTGAGCGCCTTGGAGAGCACGAATTTGGTCTGCGGCATGACCGATTCCGCCGCGTCCACCAGCAGCACCACGCCGTCGACCATGGAGAGGATGCGCTCGACCTCGCCGCCGAAATCGGCGTGGCCCGGCGTGTCGACGATGTTGATGCGGGTGCCGTTCCACTCCACCGAGGTGCATTTGGCGAGGATGGTGATGCCGCGCTCGCGCTCCAGGTCGTTGGAATCGAGCGCGCGCTCCTCCATGTGCTGGTTGTCGCGCACGCTGCCGGACTGCTTGAGGAGCTGGTCCACGAGCGTCGTCTTGCCATGGTCGACATGGGCGATGATGGCGATATTGCGGATGTCCATGGGGCGCGGGCTTTCGGGAAGCGGGGGCTTATAGACGGCCCCCTCTGCAACCGCAAACCGTCAGGCGCGGCCGACCTGGTCGAGGCCCCAGTCCGTGTCGCTTCTGTAGGTGGCAATCAGGGCGTAGGCCGGCCCGCTAAAGCCCAGCGCGCCCTTGAGCGCCTTGGCGGCCGCCACGACATCGACCAGGTGCTCCGGATCCGTCACCGGATGGCCGGCGCAGCGCTCATGCGCCACCACGGCCAGCGCCACCGCCTTGTGGGCATCGGCCAGCAGGCCGACCTGGCTCAGCGCCGCCTCCCATTCGCCCACCCGCTTGGGCAGGAGCAGCCCGTCGGGGCCGGGCAGGACCACCATGTCGACCCGGCCGCATCCTACGGCCTTCCCGATCCGGGTGTTGAAATCGACGGCACGCTGATGCAGCCGCCAGTCCGAACAGGTCACGGCCACCGCGAGCTTTTCGTTCTTGCCCCAGAGCATGCGTCCCTCGCCTCGATTCATCCCTCATTAAAGACGTTTGACGGGCGCGCCAATGCCCCGGGAACCGCCTTCTCGGGCAATGGGAACAGCCCGGCGGATCAAGCGTTTACCTTCGTTCACGGGCCATCTGTGGCGTGGAGCCGCGACGGTAAAATAACAGTCATGAGGTATCCTGGCGGGGGTTCGGGGCTCGAATTTTCAGAAATGCGTGCTAGGACACGGCACGGGAGCGAACATCAATGTGGCAGCCGCGCCGCCGGGTCCGGCGCGTGCGCACGCCCGCCACGGCATTCGACGAGGGCCGCCCATCGGGTGCGGGCCGGCAGGACTGAATTGGAATGAACATCAGGCTCCCGAATTCCCTCGAAACCTATCCGGGCTCCGTCACCGGCACGACCGGGCTGCTGCGCCGCACCAACTCGCGGGCACGGCTGATCATCGGCATCGTGGCCCTTCTGCTCGCCCTTTTCGTCGCCTTCGTGATCTACCGCATCTACACCACGCCCGAGCCGCACGTGCAGGTGCCGCCGGTCTATGTAGCCCAGGTCCAGCGGGCCAACGTGGTGGCGCAGGAACGCACGATCGGAACCGTGGTCGCCAATGCCACGGTCAACGTGACCGCCCAGGTGGGCGGGCGGCTCGACAGCGCCGCCTTCACCGAAGGCCAGATCGTGCATCAGGGCGACGTGTTGTTCCGCCTCGACCCGCGGCCGTTCCAGGCGGCGCTGGCGCAGGCGCAGGCGACCATGGCGCGCGACCAGGCTTCGCTCGTCAGCGCGCGGAACGACGCCGTGCGCTACAGCACGCTGGTGAAGCTCGGCGCCGCATCCGCCCAGCAGCGCGACAACGCCGTGGCGCAAGCCGGGGCGCTGGCGGCGACCGTGAAGGCCGACAAGGCGAATGTCGACCTGGCGGCCCTCAACCAGCAATACGCGATCATCCGCGCGCCGGTGACCGGCAAGACCGGACCGATCCTGGTCCAGCCCGGCAACCTGGTGGTCGCCAATGCGACGAGCCCGCTCGTCACCATCGTCCAGGTGCAGCCGGTGAAGGTCTCCTTCACCCTCCCGCAATCCGATATCGCGCGCATCCAGGACCGGATGAAAGCGCATACGCTGACGGTGGCCGTCGCGATCCATGGTGAAAGGGAAAGCACGATCACCGCGCCCGTGGACTTCGTGGGCAACCAGGTGAGTGCGGGGACGGGGACCGTCGAGCTGCGCGCGACCTTCGCCAACGACGATTACCGCCTTGTCCCCGGCCAGCTGGTCGATGTGCAGGTGGCGTTGAGCGACTTCGAGAACGTGCTCACGATTCCGCACGACGCCGTCAATCAGGGACCCGACGGCCCCTATGTCTATACCGTCGATGCCGCCGACAAGGCCCAGATGGTGCCTGTGACCGTGCTCAACGACGACGGCACGACCGACGCCGTGAAGGGCAAGCTCGAGCCCGGCGAGCGCGTGGTGACGGACGGCCAGCTTCGCGTCAAGCCGGGCAAGCCGGTCGCCGTCCAGCAACCCGCCCAGAGCGCCCCGGCCCAACGCGCGCACCGCTGATGAATATCTCCCAGCCCTTCATCCGGCTGCCGGTCATGACCACGCTGCTGATGGCGGCGCTGGTGATTTTCGGCGTCTACGGATTCCTGTCGCTCCCGGTCAGCGAGCTGCCGAACGTCGACTTCCCCACCATCGTGGTTTCCGCGTCGCTGCCCGGCGCGGATCCGGAAACGATGGCATCCGCTGTCGCCACGCCGCTGGAGAGCCAGTTCTCGACCATCGCCGGCGTCTCCTCGATGGATTCCTCGAGCACGCAGGGCTCGACGCAGATCACCATCCAGTTCGACATCGATCGCAGCCTGGACGGCGCGGCGGAGGACGTGCAGGCGGCGATTTCGGCAGCGACGCGGCAATTGCCGCAGCAGATGCCCACGCCGCCCACCATGCGCAAGGTGAACCCGGCGGACCAGCCGATCATGTACCTGGCGCTGGGCTCTCCGACGCTGCCGCTGCAGGAAGTGGACAAATACGCCGAGACGCTGCTCGCCCGGCAGCTTTCCACGCTCTCCGGCGTGGCGCAGGTCAACGTCTACGGCTCCCAGAAATTCGCGGTGCGCATCCAGGCCGATCCTTCGGCGCTGGCCGCGCGCGGCATCGGCATCGACCAGGTGGCCGAAGCGGCCAACGCCGCCAACCCGAACATCCCGACCGGCTCGCTGAACGGGCCGAAGGAATCCATCGTCGTCCATTCCAGCGGGCAGCTGACCGACGCGTCCCAGTTCGACGACCAGATCATCGCCTACCGCAACGGGGCGCCGGTGCGCGTCAAGGACGTGGGGCGGGTCATCAACGGCGTCGAGAACAAGTACGTCGCCAGCTGGTACGACGGCAGCCGCGCCATCGTGCTCGCCATCCAGCGCCAGCCGGGTTCCAATACCATCGCGGTGGTGGACGAGATCAAGAGCATCCTGCCCCGCTTCCTGGCGCAGCTGCCGGCGACGCTGAACCTGAACGTGCTCTACGATCGCAGCCAGTCGATCCGCAATTCGGTGGACGATGTGGAGATCACGCTGTTCCTGGCCGCGGTCCTCGTCGTCGGCGTGATCTTCGTGTTCCTGCGCACGCTGTCGGCCACGATCATCCCGTCGCTGGCGCTGCCGATCACCATCGCGGGCACTTTCGCGGGCATGGCGTTCTTCGGCTTCAGCCTGGACAACCTTTCGCTGCTGGCGCTGACGCTCTCGGTCGGCTTCGTGGTCGACGACGCCATCGTGATGCTCGAGAACATCGTGCGTCACATCGAATCGGGCGAGGAGCCCGGCGAAGCCACGCAGAAGGGATCCCAGGAGATCTCCTTCACCATCCTGTCCATGACGGCGTCGCTGGCGGCGGTGTTCATTCCCATCGTGTTCATGGGCGGGCTGATCGGCAGGCTGCTGCACGAATTCGCCGTCACGATCATCCTCGCCATCGTCTTCTCCGGCGTCGTGTCCGTCACGCTGACGCCGATGCTCTGCGCCCGCATCCTGAAGCCGGAGCACCAGCGCCGGCACAACAGATTCTACGAGATCAGCGAGCGGACCTTCGACCGCGTGCAGGCGTTCTACGAGCGCACGCTGAGCTGGAGCGTGGCGCACCGGTTCACGATATTCCTCGCCTTCCTCGGCAGCATCGTGGCCACGGTGCTCCTTTTCATGGTCATCCCCGAAGACTTCATGCCGCAGTCCGACACCGGGCAGATCCTGTTCATCACCGAGGCGACGAACGGCACCTCCTTCGATCAGATGGTGCGGTACCAGAAGAAGGCGGCTGCCATCATCGCGCACGATCCGGACGTGGCGGGCTTCATGTCGTCGGTGGGGTCGGGCGGCGTGAGCTCGGGGGTCAACTCCGGGCGCATCTTCGCCACGCTGGTGCCGCTTTCGGACCGCACGCGCCCGCTCACGAAGATCATCTCGGACTTCCAGCGCAAGCTTTCGGGCATTCCCGGCATCGCCGTACATGCGCAGGTGCCGCCGATGATCCGCGTCGGCGGAAAGCTCACCAAGTCCGAATACCAGTACACGCTCCAGGATCTCGACATGAAGGAGCTGGAGGACGCATCCACGCGCCTGATGGACGCGCTGGCGCAGACGCCGGGATTCCGCGACGTGAACACCGACCTGCAGCTTTCGACGCCGGCTGTGGCGGTGACCATAGACCGGGACAAGGCCGCGGCCCTGAACGTGACGCCGGCGGCGATCGAGACGGCGCTGGGCGCGGCCTATGGCGGCTCGGAAATCTCCCAGATCTACGGCTCGTCGGACACCTACCAGGTCATCCTGGAGCTCGAGCCGCGCTACCAGTCCGACGTTTCGGCGCTGCAGCGCATCTACGTCACCGCGCAGGACGGTACGACGCTGGTACCGCTCACTTCGGTCACGCGCACGGCGCCCAGCGTGATGCCGCTCAGCGTCAACCACCTGGGCCAGCTCCCTTCGGTGACCATCTCCTTCGATCTGACGCCGGGCTATGCGCTGAGCGACGCGGTGTCGGCGATCACGAAGGTCCAGCGGCGGATCGACCTGCCGTCGACGGTGACGACCACCTTCGAGGGGACGGCGCAGGCATTCCAGAGCTCCACCTCGGGCCTCGGCATGCTGCTGCTGGCGGCCATCGTGGTGGTCTATATCGTGCTGGGTATCCTCTATGAGAGCTTCATCCACCCGCTGACGATCCTGTCGGGCTTGCCCTCGGCGGCGGTGGGCGCGCTGCTTACCATCGGTATCGCGCACGCGCTGTTCCTGGCGCGGCTCACCAATGGCGACATTACCCTCAGCCTCTATGCCTTCGTGGGCATGATGATGCTCATCGGTATCGTCAAGAAGAACGCCATCATGATGATCGACTTCGCGCTGGCGCGGGAGCGCAGCGAAAACGTGGCGCCGGACAGGGCCATCGTGGAGGCGGCCACGATCCGGTTCCGCCCCATCATGATGACGACCATGGCGGCCCTGATGGGCACGCTTCCCATCGCCATCGGCTTCGGCCAGGGCGCGGAGATGCGCCGGCCGCTGGGCCTGGCGGTCGCGGGTGGGCTTCTGCTTTCCCAGCTCCTGACGCTCTACATCACGCCGGTGCTCTACGTATATCTCGACCGGTTCGGGACGCGCGTGGGAAACCTGTTCGGCGGCCGGCGTTATCCGCAGCCGGCGGAGTGATGCTTCAGGCTTTGCGCGACAAGGCGTCGATCTCCGCCATTTCCTCGGGCGGGATCTTCCACCCCGCGGCTTTCGCATTGGCCTCGATCTGCTCGGGCCTGGTGGCGCCGGCGATGATGCTGGAGATCTGCGGCCGCGCCGCGAGCCACGAAAAGGCGAGTTCCAGCATGGTATGGCCGCGCGCGGCGCAGAAGGCGTCGAGCTTTTCCACGACCTGCCAGTTCGCTTCCGTCATGTAGCGGTCGGCAAGCCGCTTCATGACGGCCATGCGCGTGCCGGGCGGGATCTCGGCGCCGTGCCGGTACTTGCCGGTGAGCAGGCCGCTGGCGAGCGGAAAATAGGGCAACAGGCCCATGCCGAAATGCGCGAGCCCGGGCACGAGCTCCTTCTCGATGTCGCGGGAGAGAAGGCTGTATTCGTCCTGCGCGCAGACGAAGCCCGCAAGGCCGCGGTCGCGCGCCGTCCAATGGGCATCGGCGACCTGCCAGGCGGCGAAGTTGGAGCAGCCGATGTAGCGGACCTTGCCGGCGCGCACGAGGTCGTCCAGCGCCGAGAGCGTCTCCTCGATCGGCGTGGCGGGATCGGGGCGGTGCTGCTGATAAAGATCGATCCAGTCGGTCCTGAGCCGCTTCAGGCTCGCCTCGCAGGCTTCCACGATGTAGCGGCGCGAGGCGCCGGCCCTGGTGCCGGCATCGTCCATCTGCATGGCGAACTTCGTGGCCAGCACCACGTCCTTGCGGCGGGGACCCAGGATCTCGCCGAGCTGGCTCTCCGAGCCGCCGCGGCCGCCATAGACGTCGGCGGTGTCCATAAGCGTCACGCCAAGATCGAGCGCGCGGTGGACGACCTTGCAGGAGGATTCGAGGTCGAGCGCGCCGAAATTGTTGCAACCCAACCCCACCAGGGAGACCTTCAGGCCCGAGCGGCCCACATTGCGCAATTCCATGCCGTCCTCCGTGTTCCGCCCCGAGCGCGCCCTCCAAGCCGTTGGTACACTTGGCCGTATCCGTTTTCCAGAGACGCCCCCGCGCCACGGCCGGGCCAAAAGAGAAAGGGCGCCGGTTTCCCGGCGCCCCGTCTCGTGAACCGGTCGCCCGGTCTTAGAAGTGCACGCCCAGCGTAAGGCCGTAGGTGCGCGGCTCGCCGACGAACAGGTTCGTGAACAGACCCGACGAGGCGTCCGTCAGGTACTCGCCCGTGACGTTGTCCTTGTCGAAGATGTTCTTCACCCAGGCGCGGGCGTACCACATGCCGTCCGGCGAGTTCAGCATGACCTGAGCGTTCGCCACATCGTACGCGCGAACCGCGTCGGCGCCGTCCTCGAAGATGCGAGCCCACTGCTTGTCGGTCCAGTAGTAGTCGACGCGCGGGATGAGCGTGTAGCCGTCACCCACGTCGAACGTGTACTGGGCGCCGATGCTGACCGTCCACGGCGGCGTGTTGGGCATCTCGTTGCCCTTCAGGTCCACCGGGTTGCCCTGCACAAGCGAATAGGGATGCACGCCGGCGATCGTGATCGCGTCGACCGCCGCCGCAGTCGCCGCCGAGCACGAACCGAAGCCCGACGGGATATTGTGGCCGTTGATCGGCGTCACGCCGCCATCCGGCGACGCCACCGCCAGACCCGCGGCGATTGCATCCGGGAAGCCCGGCAGGTTGTTGATCACGCAGAGCGAGGCCGTCGTCGCGTCCTTGATCAGCGCCGTATTGGTGGTCACGTTGCCGACGGGGTTGCGCGGATCGATGTCGAGCTGCTGCTCGATCGACGAATGCGTGTAGCCGAAGTTCATGTTGAACTGCAGCTTGTCGGTCGCCGCCCAGAAAATCTCGCCTTCCACGCCGTAGAGCCTGGAGTTGATGTTCTGGTTGATCGAGGTGCGGTCGATGATCTCCGACACCTGGAAGCCGGAGTATTTGTAGTACCAGGCCGTGACGTTGGCCTGCAGCGTGCCGCCAAAGAACGTGTTCTTGTCGCCCAATTCGTAGGCGTCGAGCGTCTCGGGCGAGAAGGTCAGCGGGAAGGAGCCGGGATTCAGCGGCGGCGGGTTGAAGCCGCCGTCACGCACGCCGCGGGAGTAGGACAGGTAGAGGTTGGTCTGATCCGACCAGTCGACCTTCGGCGTCCAGTCGACCACCGCGCGCCCGGTCCATTCCTTGAACTGCGTGCTCTGGTTGCTGAAGCACGGCAGGCCGGCCGGATTTGGAATTGTGCCTGTTACCGGATCCGGGATCGTCGAATCGCCGCAACCGCCGACAGCATTCGCCGATTCGGGCAGCACGATCCAGTTGAAGCTCTGCGTGCCGATCGCCGTCGCCGAATTGAACAGCACCTGGCCGGATTCGAAGGTCTTCTTGTCCACCGAATAGCGGGCACCCACGGTGAACTTCAGCTCATCGGGAATGGCCCAATAGTAGAGTTCGCCGAACGCGGCATTGGATGTCAGCTGGTAGTTGTTGTTGTCGTTGTCGTATTGCGACGGATAGAGGACCGCGCCGTTGGCCACGGTCGCGCCGCCGAGCACGACCGCCGCGTAATCCAGCGTGTCGGCATCGACATAGTAGTGCGCGTCGTTGCGGTCGGCGTTGTGGTAGAAGCCGAGGTTGAAGTTGAACGGCCCCGAGAAGTTCGAGCTGAACCGCAACTCGCCCGACCACTCCTTGTCGCGGCCGTCGATCTGGTCGTAGCCGTAGACATCGGAGCGGTAGCTGCTGATGTCGTTGAGGTTGGCGATGCCCGTGTTCGTCGGGTTCGTGACCTTCGTCACCGGCAGCGTGCCGAGATGCGCCGCATAGTAGGTGTTGAAGTTCGTGGGCGCGACGCCGCTGAAGATCTCCTGCGCCGCGACGAGACGCGTGACGCCGGGGATCGGCGTGCAGGTGACGTCTGCGCCGCCGGAGACCAGGAACAGCTGCGTGCAGTTCGGGGCGGAATTCAGGCTGTCGCCGGGCGTGTTGTTGTAGCTTTCCTGGCTCAGGCCCGAGTTGTTGTCGTAACCCAAGGTCAGATCCATATCGAGCCAGTCGGACAGGTTCTGGCGCCAGTGCGTCATCGCGAACAGATCCTTGCCGCGGGTGAACGGCGAGAACGGCGTGTTCACGGTGCGCAGCGAATGCGGCACGAACTGGCCGGCATTCTGTCCGGGCACGGCGTTCGGGCCCACGACGTCGAACAGGCTCAGCGCATCGCCGAGCACAAGATTCGATGCCAGCAAGGTGCCCAGCGTGGCGTTGCCGTTGGTCGGCTGGAACGCCCACTTGTCGGGCAGGCAACCGAGCACGCCGGAAGGATCGCGGTCGCACACCTGGACCTGGCCGCGGACGCGGCTGTCATCCTCGTGGCCGGTCTGCAGCATCACGTCGAGTGTGGTGCGGGACGAGGGTTGCCAGCGGAATGAACCGCGGAACGAATAATCGTTGCGGCCATCGACTCTGCCGTCGATGGAATGGTCGCCTGAAAGCCCGGGATAATCGTTCTTGACGGTACCGTCGCGATTTTCCCAGAAGCCGGAAATGCGAAGCGCGGCCTTCCCCTGGTCGATGGGAAGGTTGACCATCGCGCGCACTTCCTGGTCGCTGTAATTGCCGTAGGTCGCCTCGACGTCGGAGGCGAAATTGTCGAGATCGGGCTTGGCGGTTTCGATGTCGATGGCGCCGCCGGTGGCGTTCCTGCCCCACAGGGTGCTCTGCGGACCGCGCAGCACCTGAATGCTCAACTGGGGATCGAGGTCGTAGTAGGTCGCGCCGGTCAGGTTCGGGGCGTTGAGGTATACCTGGTTCAGGTTGACCGACACGCCGCTGTCGCCCGAGGTGGTCACGGCCGCCGAGCCGATGCCGCGAATGGTGAAGTTGGACGGGCCGAAGTTGCCGTGGGTGAAGCTCACCGACGGAAGATTGAAGCGCAGATCGGCAAAACCCTGGATCTGATGCGAGGCCAAATCGGCGCCGCTGAACGCCGACACCGCGATCGGCACGTTCTGGATATCTTCCGACTTCTTCTGGGCGGTGACGACCACCTGTTCGACCTGGGCAAAGGCCGGCGCCGCCAGTGCGGTCGTCAGCATCAACGCGCCCATGATGGTCAGGGACCGTCCGGTCCGAACCTTACGCTGTGCAGGCATTTTTAGCTCCCCGTTGCAATCCCGCCGTGAAGGCGAAATGTCGTTCGGCCGTCGCTGCCCTCATCCCGGGCACACTACGGCCGTATTTTTTCGCACCAGCTTGAAAGATAGGGGGAACCCAAACGAGCGAGCAAGAACATAATCCCCCGAGGGGCTTGCGGGGACCCTTTCGTGCGGACCTTGTACCCGGAATGCAACACCGATTTGCCGCTTTTCCGGGCGTTAACGCCAAACCGCCTTTTCGAAGGCGGCGGCTTTCGGTGAGCAAATGTCAGCCGGACTGCCCACGAAACGGACCGTCGCGAAGTTCGCGAATCGCGGCAAGACAGCGCCGGTAATCGTCGAGTTCGTTATAGGCCTGCGCCGAGATTCGAATCTTCAGCGAGCCGCCGAAAAACGAGACCGGGGCGACAATGCCGTATTTCCTGGCGAGCGCCTTCTGAAGCGCGGGGGCGATCTCGGGATTCTCACTCCAGTCCTTCAACAGGATTGTCGCCATCGCGCCGCGCATTTCCGGTGGCGCCACGCAGCGTGTCTCCAATCCTTCGCACAGAAGGGCCGCACCTTCCCGCGCCAGCAGATGGTTTCTTGCGATGAGGGCGTTTCCACCAAATAAATCAAAAGCTTGAGCACCTGCCTCGAAGGCGAGCCAGGGTGAGACGTCCCGCGTGCCCACCCAATCGAACGCCGCGGCATAGCCCGACTCGGCGCCGTGGGAGAGCACGGCCGGAAGGGTTTGCGGCTGGCGTGAGGGCGCGGTCCACAGAAGGCCGCAACCCCGGGGTGCGAACAGCCATTTGTGCGCGTTGCCGGTGTACCAGTCCGCGCCGATGGCGGGCACATCCAGCGGGACCTGGCCCGGCGCATGGGCACCGTCCACGAGCACCGCGATCCCCGCCGCCCGGGCGCGGGCTGCGATCTGCCGGACCGGGAAGACTGTCGCGGTCGCCGACGTGATGTGGTCCACGACCAGGAGCCGGGTGCGAGGCGAGAAGGCGGACGCGATGGCCTCGACCACCGCCGCGTCGCCTTCGGAGATGGCGGGCAGTTCGGCGACCATCAGACTGGCCAGCCGCCGGCGCGCCCATTCGCGCATGGTCTTCAGCACCGCGCCATAGACATGCGACGTGGTGAGGACTTCATCGCCCGGCGCCAGCGGGAACGACCCCAGCACGCCGTTGACGGCGGAGGTGGCGTTCTCGCAGAAAACCCAGTCTTCCCCCCGGCCGCCGAAGCGCGCGGCCACTTTCGCGGCCATGGCGCGCAGCACGCCGGGAAGCTCGTCCTTGAAGAATGTGGTGGGGTCGCGCTCGACATGCGCGCGGATGCGATCCTGCTCGGCGCGCACGCTGAGAGGCACCGCGCCGTAGGAGCCGTGATTCAGGTGGATGCGATCGGGCGCTAGCTCGAATGCGGCCAGGGCCGCATGGCCATATTCAATGGTGCCTGGGGAAGGGTCCCATGGGGAAGGGCTGGTCATCGCGGACGAAGGTGATGAAGGCGAGCAGTTCCCAGACATATTGCACGAGATTGCCCGAGAAGCTCTTCAATTCGTCATTCACCTTCCCGGTGATGGCGAGCACGATGAACTGCACGACGGCGAGCGCGAACACCAGCATCGCCGCGAAGTAGGCCAGCACGCCGAACAGCAGCGCATAGAGAAGGCGCACGGCCGGGAACGGCGGATGCGCGGGCGCGGCCTGGGCGCCTGAAGGGGGAACCGTTCCGGGTTGGGGCATGTCGCTCATGGCCTCTCCTTTGCCGTGCGAGCCTCGTCTAATCTATTGCGGTTCCTGGGTGTTTCAAGGCGCGGGGGGCGGGATTTCGTCCTCGAGCGCGCCGGACCGGGCAGGTTGGTAAATCCATCCGATGAGGAAAAGCCCCGCCAGATAGCCGCCGATATGGGCCTGCCAGGCGATGGCCTGGCCGGGTTCCGCGCCCAGGCCGAGCAACCCGGCGACGAGGTTCGCCAGCATCCAGAACAGGGTGAACGACAGGACCAGCCGGTCGGTCAGCGGGCGGAAAACATGATCGTCCCGGTCCGCCAGGCCGTTCAGGCCCGCCATGCGGATGCCCGCCGCCATCATGCCGGCGATCGAGCCGGACGCGCCGATCGCGGGATCGGGCGAGCCCCAGTTGAGCGCCAGATAGAACCCCGCCGCCACCACGCCGCAGAGAAAGAAGAACGCCAGGAACCGCGCGGTGCCGAGATTGCGCGCCACGACGCTGCCGAAGGCCAGCAGCCAGACCGAATTGGCGCCGACATGCAGCAGGCTGCCATGCAGGAAGTTGTAGGAAAGGAACGGCAGCAGCTGGCCGAACAGGCCCGCATGGAAATGGTGCGCGGCACGCCACGCTGCCGCGTAGTGCGCGGGCACGAAGCCGTATTGGGCGAAGATGACGTCGGTATCCTTCAGCCACAGATATTCCCGCGAGAGCTCGATCCCGACGATGACGGCGATGATCAGCCAGATGACCGCTGGCGCGCGGAATATGGGCTGGGATCTGGGTTCGGTGAGAAACGCCATGGCCTATCCGGCCCCGAGCAGCGCCGCCTCGACCAGCGGCAGGCGATCGTTGCCGAAATACATGTCGGTTCCATTCACGAACATGGTCGGCGAGCCGAAGCCGCCCCGGGCGATGAGTTCCTCCGTGTTGGCCCTGAGCTTCTCCCGGATCCGCGGCGCCTCGCTGCGGGCGAGCAGCGCGGCTCCATCAAGACCGGCGCGCGCCGCGACCTTCGCCAACACCGAAGGCTGGCTGACATCCTCCAGGTCGCCCCAATAGGCCTCGAAGCAGGCGCGCGCGAAGGGGACGAGATTTGCCTCTTCGTCCGCCGCCAGGACACAGCGCATCATCGCCACCGCGCGGACCGGAAAGACCGCCGGCTTGCCGATGCGGATGCCGGCGAGCCGCGCCCAGTCCCGCAGATCCTTCTCATAATAAGACGCCTTGCGCGGATCGGGATTGGCGCGGCGGTCGTAAACCTCCCGGTTCACGGCGTTGAACACCCCGCCCACCAGCACAGGCCGCCACTCAGCCGCCGCCCGGGTGCGCGCAAGCACGTCCTGGATGCGCGTGAAGGCGAGATAGGTCCAGGGCGAGGAGCAATCGAAGAAGAATTCCAGCCGGGCCACTGCGCGCTCCGCGTTGCTGGCGCAAAACTAGACGGCTTCGTCCCTTATTGAAACAGAGTGCTTGCTTAACGGCCGTTAAGTCTTGGCACGGCGGTTGCTGCCGGTGGTCCGAGACCTTTCAGGCCGCACGCCATGAACGCCAGGATCGCACTTCTCGCCATCGCCCTTGCCGGCGCCGCCACCGCCGCCCAGGCCGGCGATTACTCCAATTCCGCGAGCTACAACCAGGGCTACGGCATGGCGGCGGGCGAAGAAAACGCGCCCGTCAACCCTTCGCTGCGCGACGCCAACGGCAACCTCACCGTCGTCAACGGCCAGTTCACCTCCTCGCAGATGAGCCAGCAGTCCGGCGTGCAGCAGATGAGCACCATCGCCTCGATGTCGAGCCAGGGCACGTTCACCAATTCGGTCAGCGCCGGCGGTGGCACGTCCACTGCAACGGCCACGGCGATCGGCAACCAGCTGAACGTCGTCACCGTCGGCAACAACAACACCGTCGTGGTCGATTCCAGCCAGATCAACAACGGCAACCAGACGGCCACGACCGGCCACTGAAGACGAGAAGGGAAGCCCCTCCCATGACTTCGGCCATGACATCGCGCGGAAAACGGCACCTGATGAAGCCGCTGGTGCTGCTCGGCCTGTTGGTCGCGCTCTCCGGCTGCATCTCGACGGAGGCCGACGACACCGGCCGCTACACCGCCCCCATCGGCGGCTCGCCGGTGATCGGAAACGAAACACCCTATTCCGCGGCGCTGCGCTGCTTCACGCGCTACACGCGGGGACGGCCGCTGCGCGTGGCGGTGGGCCAGATCGCCGACTACACCGGCAAGTACGAATCGGACAATTCGGGCCACAAGCTCACCCAGGGCGCCGCCCTGATGGCGATGAGCGCGCTCTCCAAGGCCGGCGTTCCCATGGTGGAGCGCTTCGACACCTCCGTCGCGGAGATGGAGCTCAAATACGCCAACAACAAGCTCATCGCCGACGATGGTTCCAGGCCCGCGCCGGACGGCCAGCCCGGCCAGGGTGGCGGCGACTACCGCAAGATCTTCGCGGGCTCGATTCCCGGCTCGAACTACTACATCGTGGGCGGCATCACCGAGCTCAACTTCAACATCCGCTCCGAAGGCGCCAATGCCGACGGCGGCGGCACCGCCACCAACAGCGTCAAGGGCACGGCCGGCGCCAACGTCTACGTGATGAACGTGGGCCTCGACCTGCGTCTGGTCGACACCGACACGCTGGAGGTGGTCGACGTCGTCTCCTACCAGAAGCAGATCATCGGCCGGCAGATCCAGGCCGGCGTGTTCGACTTCCTGGGCCACAATTTCTTCGACGCCAGCGTGGGCGAAAGCGCGCTCGAACCCATCCAGCTCGCCGTGCGCTCGGTCATCGAGCGCGCCGTGCTGCAGATGGTGACGCGCCTCTACCACACGCCCGCCGGCGCCTGCACCAACATCGGGGGCCCGGACGATCCGCTGGCCGGCCCCGACGACGACAACCAGCCCAATCCGCCGGCGCACATGGCGGCCAACAACACCGACACCATCACCGAGGAGCACCACAATGACACGTCTCGCCCGAACGCTTATCGCTACTACAGCTCTGACGATCCTGCCGCTGAGCCTCGCCTACGCGGGGGGGTCGAGTGAATCCAACATCCTGAACGGCCAGGTCGACTTCCACACCGCGCAATCGACGCTCAACGTCGACACCTCCAACGTCGCTGGCAACGTCGCCCAGCAGTCGGTGGCGGGCGGCAACGCGGTCGACATCACCACGATGAACAACACCGAGGTGACGAACAACCAGTACGTCTCCAGCGTCGACGTCAGCTCGCACATGAACGCCAACGTCACCAACACCGGCGGCACGGTGAGCCTCAGCTCGCAGGCGGTGTGCAACTCCGCCGGCGTGTCGATGGATCCGACCTCGACCAACGTCTACTCCAACCAGGAGTGCAACGCGGTCGATCCGTCGTCCACGCTCAACGCCAGCGTCTACAACGCCGGCAACGACGTGAGCCTGGCCTCTGCCGCCATCGGCAACTCCTTCGAGGAAGACACCAACGCCAAGCACGGCGCGGTGCAGAACTACCAGATCAACAATTCCAACGTGAGCTCGGCGGTCAACGGCAGCGTCGTCAACGTGAACGGCAACGTCACCGCGACCTCGGCCGCGATCGGCAACACCGCCCAGATCGTCCACTACTGATCACCGCTTCCGCGACGGCGCGTCCTGGGGCAATCGGACGTGCCGGGGGAGAGAGGGAGGGCTCGAGTCAGCCCTCCCTCTTTTTTTCGGCTCTTGCATCCATGCCCGATCCCGATGAACCTCGGCCCGTCATTGGGGGCTCGCGTTCATGTCGTCGGTCAAGGAAATCACCATCCGGGGGCTCATCCTCGGCATCGCCATCACGCTCGTGTTCACGGCGGCGAACGTCTATCTGGGGCTGAAGGTCGGCCTCACCTTCGCGACCTCGATCCCCGCGGCGGTGATCTCGATGGCGGTGCTGTCGGCGTTCAAGGATTCCTCCATTCTCGAGAACAACATCGTGCAGACGGTGGCGAGCGCGGCGGGCACGCTGTCGGCGATCATCTTCGTGCTGCCGGGGCTTCTCATCGTCGGCTGGTGGGCGGATTTCCCGTTCTGGACCTCGTTCTGGATCTGCGCCTCGGGCGGCATATTGGGCGTGCTGTTCACCATCCCGCTGCGGCGCGCGATGGTGACGACGTCGGACCTGCCCTATCCGGAAGGCCGTGCCGCCGCCGAAGTGCTGGAAGTGGGCGAACAGGCGCGCGGCGAGGCCTCGCGCGAGGCCCGCGAAGGGCTGATGGCGGTGGTGTGGAGCGCCGTCGCCGCGGCGGGGCTGCAGATCGTGGCGGCGATGCGCCTGGCCGCCGGCGGCTACCAGAAATATTTCTTGCTCACCGCCGCCGGCTCGACCTTCTTCGACATGAGCTATTCGCTGGCACTGGTGGGCGCAGGCTACCTCGTCGGGCTTTCGGTCGGCATGGCGATGCTGCTGGGGCTGGTCATCGCCTGGGGCGTGGCGGTGCCCTACCTGACCGCGCTCCACCACTTCGCGCCCGCGGACATCGCGACCTACACCCACGCGATCTGGCAGGGCGACGTGCGCTTCATCGGCGCGGGCGCCATCGCGGTGGCAGCGATCTGGACGCTCTTGAAGCTGATCGGCCCGGTCGTCGGCGGGGTCGTCTCCACGCTGTCGGCCTCGCGCGCGGTCAAGGGCGCCGAGCAGGACACGCGCGACCTCGACATGTCGCCCGGCGCGATCGCGCTCCTGGCGCTTGCGTGCCTCGCCGTCATCGCGGGGCTGCTCTATCTCTTCCTGGTCTCGACGCCGCTCGCGGCGAGCTGGACGGCGCTGGTGATCGCGGCGGTGCCGTTCATCTTCATCGGCGGATTCCTGATCGCGGCGATCTGCGGCTACATGGCCGGGCTGATCGGCGCCTCGAACTCGCCGATCTCCGGCGTCGGCATCCTCGCCATCGTCGCCTGCTCGCTGCTGCTGGTGGCGGTCGCGCATCCGGCACCGGAACAGCGCGCCGCGCTCGTGGCCTACGCGCTGTTCGCCACCGCCATCGTCTTTGCCATCGCCACCATCTCCAACAACAACCTGCAGGACCTCAAGACCGGCCAGCTCGTGGGGGCGACGCCGCGGGCGCAGCAATGGGCGCTGATCGTGGGCGTGATCGCGGGCGCCGCGGTGATCCCGCCGGTGCTCAACCTCCTCGCCCACGCCTTCGGCTTCATGGGCGCGCCGAACCACGACGTCATCGCCTCCCATCCCCTGCCCGCGCCGCAGGCGACGCTGATCTCCGCCCTCGCCCAGGGCGTGATCGAGCAGAAGCTCGACTGGAAGATGATCGGCAGCGGCGCGGTGCTGGGCGCGGTGCTCGTGGCGCTGGACGAGATCCTGGGCCGGCTCAAATGGCTGAGGCTGCCGCCGCTGGCGGTCGGCATCGGCATCTACCTGCCGATGTCGGCGACGCTGCCGGTGGTGATCGGCGCGGTGATCGGCCACTGGTACGACGGCTGGACCACGCGCACGCGCAATCCCGACTACGCCAAGCGGCTGGCGGTGCTGATCGCCTCGGGCATGATCGTGGGCGAAAGCCTGTGGGGCGTGATCCTCGCCGGGCTGATCTCGGCGACCGGCAACGAGAACCCCATCGCGGTGATGCCGGCGGATTTCGCTTGGCTCGATCCCATCGGCGTCGGGCTGTTCGCCGCGCTGATCGTGATCCTCTATGGCTGGATCATGGCGCGCGCCCGCAAGGCCCCCGCCGCGCCGTAATCGCGGCGGCGCCTAGCGCCTGGCGCGGATTTCCGCTGCCATCGCCAGCACGTGGCGGGCCTGTTTGAGGTGGGGCTGGTCGAGCATCTTGCCGTCGAGCGAGGCCACGCCCGCGCCGCCGGCGAAGGCGGCGACCACGGCCTCGGCATGGGCGAGCTCTTCGGCGGACGGCGTGAAGGCGGCGTTGATCGGCTCGACCTGATCGGGATGGATGGCGAGCATGCCGGAGAACCCCTCGCGCCGGGCGGCGCGGGCAGCACGTTCCAATCCGGCGCGGTCGCGGAAATCGGCGTGCAGAGTCTCTATAGCGTCCACGCCCGCCGCCTTGGCCGCAATCAGGCAGAGCGTGCGCACGATCCTGTAGGTGAGCAGGAAATCCCCGTCCTCGCCGCGATTGGTGGACGCGCCCAATGCCGCCGACAGATCCTCCGCGCCCCAGGTCAGCGCCGCGAGCCTGGGCGGCCTGACGCGATAATCCTGCAGCGACAGCGCCGCTATGGGCGTCTCGCTCGCCACCGGCAGCAGGGCGATGCCGCCGACGGGCAGGCCCGCCTCCTCTTCCAGCGTCTGCAGATGCGCGTCGACGATGCCGAGCACATGCGGCCCGTCGGGCTTGGGGATCACCAGCCCGGCCGGCGCGCCCGCCACGACGGCCTCAATGTCGGCGCGGAAATCGCCGCTCCCCAGCGGATTGACCCGCACCCAGAGGGATTGCGGATGGGCGTCCTTCAGGAACTCGCGCGCCAGAGCGCGCGCCTTCGGGCGGTTCTCCGCCGCTACCGAATCTTCCAGATCGAGAATAAGCGCGTCGGCGGGCGACGATTTCGCCTTGGCGAGTTTCTTCTCGCTGTCGGCCGGCACGAAGAGAAGCGAGCGCAGGATCAAATCCGTCATATCACGGCGCCGACTTTGAATTCCTGAGCGGCGGCGAAAAGTCGTTTGTCACGGGCCCACAAGGTTGCTCCCGATGTCAGTATTGTCGACACGAGCAAATGTGCGTCCACATATCCGATCCCCCTGCCGAACAATGCGTTGCGCCCGATGAAGTCCAGAACTTCGAGATTGCTTGCCACTACGGACCGGGGAAGGCGCTGCATTTCGTGAAGAATATGCGCGCGATTCTTCAAATAACCCATCGCCACCTCTCCCGTGATGAAGGGATGGCAGAGGACCTTTCTCCGGTCTAGCAGCGACTCGAACGCCGGCAACCCGAAGCGTAAATGATCTGCCCAGACCGAGGTATCGACCAGAATCACGGCTTTCCAAACCGCCGGCGGGGCGGGGCGCGGAAATTCGGCTCCGTACCGCCGAGCCGCGCGAGACGCCGTGCAGCTTCGCGCTCGATCAGAGACTGAAAGGCCTCACGCACCAGAGCGGGGGTTTCCTTGATGCCTGTATATTCGCGGGCGGCGGCCAATTGGTCGTCGTCGATGACGATGGTCGTGCGCATGAGCAATCTCCTTACATCAAAACTAGCATCAATTGATGCGGATTTCAATGCGCGCGGAACGCCGGCGGCAACGCCCAGATACCCGCGACGGCCGACGCGCCGCCTGCCGCGCCGAACAAATGCCAGCCCGTGGGATCCATCATGGCTTTGGCCGCCCCAGCATCAGCGCGTTGCGCTTGCACTCCGCGACGATCTCGCCGCGCTGGTTGATGGCCTTGTGCAGGAAGGTGACGATGCCCTGGCCGGGGCGCGACCTGCTGGCGCGCATCCCCACCACCTCGCTCGTCACGTGCAGCGTGTCGCCGTGGAACACGGGCTTGGGGAAGCGCACCTCGTCCATGCCGAGATTGGCGACCGTGGTGCCGAGCGTGGTCTCGCCCACCGAGATGCCGATCATCAGCCCCAGCGTGAACAGCGAGTTGACGATGCGCGCGCCGAACTCCGTGCCCTTGGCGTACTCCTCGTCGAGATGGAGCTGGGCGGGGTTGTGCGTCATGGCGGTGAACAGCACGTTGTCGGCCTCCGTCACCGTGCGCCGGATGGGATGGGCGAAGGTCTGGCCGACCTGGAATTCCTCGAAGTAAAGACCCGGCATGGCGCGATCCGCTGGCTTGGCGCTAGTGTTTAGTCCCGCTCTGGAGGCCTCCGCAATGTCGCTCCCCGCCGGCGCCAAGCCCGCCACCTTCATCGCCACCGCCGACCGCGAGCGCGCCAAGGCGTT
Organism: Rhizomicrobium sp.; assembly: GCA_035499995.1. GTDB lineage: Bacteria > Pseudomonadota > Alphaproteobacteria > Micropepsales > Micropepsaceae > Rhizomicrobium. Next base: position 60,872 of record DATJXR010000027.1, read on the forward strand.
CTATGGCGGCGTCCTCGGCCTGAAGCAGACGCATGAGGACCCCTTCGCCGTGGTCTACGACGCGGGCCACGGCATCGCGCTCAGAGTAGCGGGCGTGAAGGCGCACACGCCCCAGCCGCAGACCGTGCTGGGCTGGGAGGTGGCCGACATCGCCGCCGCGGCCCGGGCGCTCGCCGCCAAGGGCGTGATCTTCCAGCGCTATCCCGGCTTCGAACAGGACGAACTCGGCATCTGGACCGCGCCGGGCGGGGCGGCGAAAGTGGCGTGGTTCCTCGACCCCGACGGCAACAACCTCAGCCTGGCGCAGCACTGATCAATACGATTTCGGAAGGTCGAGGACGTTTTCGCCGATGAAGGAGAGGATCATCTGCTCGGTCACCGGCGCGATGCGGGTGAGGATCGATTCGCGGAACAGGCGCTCGACCTGATATTCCTTGGCATAGCCCATGCCGCCATGGGTCATCACCGCCTTGGTGCAGGCGTCGAAGGCGGCGCGGGCGGCGAGGAATTTGGCGGCGTTGGCCTCCGCGCCGCAGGGCTGCTTGGCATCGTACAGGGACGCGGCGCGCATGGTCATCCACCAGGCGCTTTCGAGATACGCCCAGGCCTCGGCCAGCGGATGCTGGATGCCCTGGTTCTTTCCGATGGGACGGCCGAAGACGACGCGCTCGCGCGCATAGGCCGCGGCGCGACGCAGCGCATCGCGGCCCAGACCGATGGCTTCGGCGGCGATGAGGATGCGCTCGGGATTGAGGCTGTCGAGCAGGTAGCGGAAGCCCTTGCCCTCCTCGCCGATGCGGTCCTCGTCGGGGACGAAGAGGTCGTCGATGAACACCGCGTTGGAGTCGACGGCGTTGCGGCCCATCTTGGGGATGCGCCGGACCTCGACCTTGGCGCGGTCGAGATCGGTGTAGAACAGCGTCATGCCGTCCGTCGGCTTCTTCGCTTCGGATTTGGGCGTGGTGCGGGCGAGCAGCAGGATCTTGTCGGCGACCTGCGCCGAGGTGGTCCAGAGCTTGCGGCCCTTCACGACATAGCCCGCGTTGGTGCGCCGGGCGAAGGTCTCGATGGAGGCGGTGTCGAGCCCGGCGTTGGGCTCGGTGACGCCGAAGCAGGCCTTCTGCGCGCCGGTGATGAGCGGGCCCAGCATGCGCGCCTTCTGCTGCGCGGTGCCGTGGACGGCGATGGCGTGGGGACCGAAGATGTTGAGATGGATGGTCGAGGCGGCCGAGAAGCCGCCGCCGCCGCGCGTCACCGCCTGCATCATGATCGCGGCCTCGGTGACGCCGAGGCCCGCGCCGCCCAGTTCCTCCGGCATGGCGATGCCCAGCCACCCCGCCTCGGCCATCGCCTTGTGGAATTCGTGCGGAAAGCGCGCCTCGCCGTCGCATTCCGACCAGTAGTCGTCGCCGAAGCGGGCGCAGATCCTGGCGACGCCGTCCTCGATTTCGGTGTGCGCGATGGTCATCACTCGAACCCGCTATTGGGTTTGATGTCGGTGGCTTCGAGCAGGGGCAGCAGGCGCTCCGTCACGACGTCGTGCCACGCCCGGGACAAGGCATTCTTGCGCATTTCGATCACATAATAGCCCCGCTCTTCGTAGAGCCTGAAGGCGCCGCTCGCGACGGGGTGCGCGGACAGATAGTCGCCGAGCCAGGCGCTGTCGCCCTCGCGCCAGGGCCACGGCGTGCCCGCGTTCAACCTTTCACGCATCGCGCTCCACGAAAGCGCGGTCCGGAACGCGTAGGCGGGCGGGAAGTCGTCTTTGACCATAATTTCCTTAGGGATTAGCGCCAGGCCGATCCCGGAAAGCTAATCATTGCACCCCGATTCGCGCGGCGTAATATGCAAATCAGGGAAACGTCTTAGGTGTTTGCTGGGGCTGGCGGACAACGCCAAGGCTGACATCGCCGTGGAGATGCATAAATAAAATGAGTTCTGTTGTGGCCGCGCCGGCGAAGGCCTCGCCGCGCCCCGGCATGAAGCCCACCGACATCGGCAACCCGGAATACTTCCACAAGGTGGTCGACTGCCAGTACGCCTGCCCCGCGCATACGCCGGTGCCGGAATACATCCGCCTGATCGCGGAAGGCCGCTATTCCGACGCCTACATGATCAACTGGCACTCCAACGTCTTTCCGGGCGTCCTGGGGCGCACCTGCGACAGGCCGTGCGAGCCGGCCTGCCGGCGCGGGCGCGTCGAGGCCGAGCCGGTGGCGATCTGCCGGCTGAAGCGCGTCGCCGCCGACAACAAGTCCGACATCAGCCAGCGCCTGCCCAAGCCCGCCGCGCAGAAGAACGGCAAGCGCATCGCGCTGATCGGCGCCGGACCCGCCTCGCTCACCGTGGCGCGCGACCTGCTGCCGCTGGGCTATACCTGCGTGCTCTACGATGCCGACCCCTTCGCGGGCGGCATGATGCGCACCCAGATCCCGAAATTCCGCCTGCCCGAGACGGTGCTGGACGAGGAGTGCAACTACATCCTGGGGCTCGAACCCGAGACGCGCTTCGGCGAGCGCATCGACTCGCTCAGGGCGCTGCTGGCGCAGGACTACGACGCCATCTTCGTCGGCTCCGGCGCGCCGCGCGGACGCGAGCTCGACATTCCCGGCCGCCAGGACGCGAAAGCGAACATCCATATCGGCATCGACTGGCTGTCGAGCGTGTCGTTCGGACATACGACGTCCATCGGCAAGCGCGTGATCGTGCTGGGCGGCGGCAACACCGCGATGGATTGCTGCCGGACGTCCCGCCGCCTGGGCGGCGACGAGGTCAAGGTCGTCGTGCGCTCGGGCTTCGAGGAGATGAAGGCCTCGCCCTGGGAGAAGGAAGACGCGATGCACGAAGGCATCCCGATCCACAATTTCCTGGTGCCGAAGGAATTCACCCACGCGGACGGCAAGCTCACCGGCGTCACGTTCGAGAAGGTGAAGGCCGAGCGCGATGCCAAGGGCCGCCGCAGCCTGGTGCCGACCGGCGAGCCGGACGTGCACATGGAATGCGACGACGTGCTCGTCGCGGTGGGCCAGGAGAACGCCTTCCCCTGGATCGAGCGCGACATCGGGCTCGAATTCGACAAATGGGACATGCCGCGCGTCGACACCGTCACCATGCAGTCGACCAATCCCCGCGTGTTCTTCGGCGGCGACGCGGCGTTCGGGCCCAAGAACATCATCTGGGCGGTGGCGCATGGCCACGATGCCGCGGTGTCGATCGACCTGTTGTGCCGCGGCAAGGACGTGAAAAACGACCGGCCTTCGCCGCTGACCAATCTTTCCAGCCAGAAGATGGGCATCCACGAATGGTCGTATGACAACGACATCTCGGTGGATCTGCGCTTCAAGGTGCCGCACGCGCCGACGGAGAAGACGCTGCGCGACGTGAACATGGAGGTCGAGCTGGGCTTCACCCGCGAGCTCGGCTTCCAGGAGGCGCAGCGCTGCCTCAATTGCGACGTGCAGACGGTATTCGAGGAGAAGCTCTGCATCGAATGCGACGCCTGCGTCGACATCTGCCCGATGGACTGCATCACCTTCACCCCCAACAACCCGGAGCCGGTGCTGCGCACGCACCTGACCGCGCCTGCGCCGAACCTCACCCAGGACCTTTACGTCTCCGATCGGCTCAAGACGGCGCGGGTGATGGTGAAGGACGAGGACGTCTGCCTGCATTGCGGGCTTTGCGCCGAGCGCTGCCCGACCGGCGCCTGGGACATGAAGAAATACATCTACGACACCGCGAAGGCGTATGCATGCCGATAGAGGCCACCAACGACTTCGTGGTGAAGTTCGCCAACGTCAACGGCTCGGGCTCGGCCAGCGCCAACGAGCTGTTCGCGCGCTCGATCCTGCGCATGGGCGTGCCGGTGGCGTCGCGCAACATCTTCCCCTCCAACATCCAGGGCCTGCCGACCTGGTACGAGGTGCGCGTCTCGGGCGAGGGCTGGCTGGGGCGGCGCGGCGGCGTCGACCTGATGGCGGCGTTCAATCCCCAGACCTGGAACGCCGACGTGGCCGAGATCGAGCCCGGCGGCTACCTGCTCCATGACTCCACCAAGCCGCTCACCGGCCAGAAGCTGCGCGACGACATCACGCTTCTGGGCGTGCCGCTGACCGCGCTCTCCAACACGCTGGAAGGCACCATCCCCCGCGAGCGCCAGCTCCTGAAGAACGTGATCTATCTGGGCGCGCTCTCTTCGCTGCTCGGCTTCGAAGCGAGCGTGGTGGAAAGCCTGGTCAACGAGCAGTTCCCCGGCAAGGACAAGCTCATCAAGCTCAACATGCGCGCGATCGAGCTGGGGCACGATTACGCGGATAAGAACCTCAAGGGCCTGTGCAAGCTCATGGTCGTGCGCAGCGACAAGGTGGGGGCGCGCATCTTCATCGGCGGCAACGATGCCGCAGCACTCGGCTGCGTTTATGGCGGCGCCACGGTGTGCGCCTGGTATCCGATCACGCCGTCGACCTCGCTGGCGGAAGCCTTCACGGCGCATTGCAAGAAGTTGCGCGTCGATCCGGTTACCAAGGAAAACAGATTCGCCATCGTGCAGGCGGAGGACGAAATCGCCGCCATCGGCATGGTGATCGGCGCCAACTGGAACGGCGCGCGCGCCTTCACCGCCACCTCCGGCCCCGGCATCTCGCTGATGAACGAGTTCTTCGGGCTCGCCTATTACGCCGAGGTGCCGGCGGTGATCTTCGACATCCAGCGCGGCGGGCCCTCCACCGGCATGCCGACGCGCACCCAGCAGTCGGACCTGATGCTCGCTGCCTATGCCAGCCACGGCGATACCAAGCATGTTCTGATCTTCCCGGAGAATCCGCGCGAGAGCTTCGAGTTCGCGGCGCAGGCCTTCGACCTCGCCGAGCGGCTGCAGACGCCGATCTTCGTGATGATGGATCTCGACATCGGCATGAACGACTGGCTGGTCGAGCCGCTGGAATGGGACGACGCGCGCAGATACGACCGCGGCAAGGTGATGGCGCGCGAGGAGCTGGACGCCGGCAAGTCCTTCGCCCGTTATCTCGACGTCGACGGCGACGCCATCCCCTGGCGCACGCTGCCCGGCGTGCATCCCACCAAGGGCACCTATTTCACCCGCGGCTCCTCCCACGACGCCTATGCCCGCTACAGCGAGGCCGGCAAGGACTATACCGAGGTGATGCAGCGGCTGCTGCGCAAGTTCGACACCGCCAAGGGGCTGGTGCCGCAGCCGGTGGTGCGCAAGGCGCGCGCGGCGACGCGCTGGGGCGCGCTCTATTTCGGCTCGACCTCCGTCGCCATGGACGAGGCGATGCACGGCCTGGAGCAGCAGGGCCTGCATCTGGACACCATGCGGCTGCGCGCCTTCCCGTTCCCCGAAAGCGTGGTCGAGTTCATCAACGCGCACGACCAGGTCTTCGTCATCGAGCAGAACCGCGACGCGCAGATGCTGAAGCTGATCGTCAACGAATGCGCCATCGATCCGGCGCGGTTCATCTCCATCCTGCATTACGACGGCACGCCGGTGACGGCGCGCTTCATCACCGCCGCGGTGGCCGAGCGCATGGCGGTGACGCGCAAGGAGGCGGCGGAGTGATCGTCTCCCGCGCCCGCGGCTTCGTCTTCGCCCACGTCCCCAAGACCGGCGGCATCAGCGTGCGTGCCGCGCTGGCGCCGTTCGAGGATTGCCGGCTCCGCGACATGGAGACCCACGACACGCTGGCCGCGCTGCTGGCGCGCCATCCGGAGACGCAGGCGCTGTTCAAGTTCGCCTTCGTGCGCAACCCGTGGGACCGGATGGTCTCGTTCCACGCCTATGCGCGGCGCTACCTGGCGCGCGCCATGCCCGTGTTCGGGACGCTGAGCTTCGACGCCATGCTGCGCGCGCTCGACCGCGGCGAGGCCTGGACCCGCACCATCCATGCCTTCCGCCCGCAAGGCGAGATCGCATCGGGCGCCGACTTCACCGGCCGCTTCGAACGACTGGCGGCGGATTTCGCGCGCGCGTGCCGCCACGTCGGAATCGCGCCCGCGCTGCCTTGCAAGAACGCGACCGAGCATCGCCCCTATTCCGCCTGCTACAACAACTGGGGCCGCGATTTCGTCGCCGCGCGTTACGCAGACGACGTCGCGGCATTCGGCTACCGGTTCGGGGTGGCGGGATGACGATTGCTCCTTGTCATGGCCCGCGAATGCGGGCCACCCAGGTGACGCCGGCCGGTGCGGGCCGGAATACGGAACCTCGCAGACTTTTCCCATCCATGAGAACCCAACTGGGTGGCCCGCATTCGCGGGCCATGACACCGTTGGCGGAACGGGCACTCCCATGACCTACATCGCCAAACCGAAATTCCGTCATCCCGGGCTCGCGACCAACGCGGTGGGATTCACCCGGCGCGATTACGAGGGGCGCATCTCCACGCTCTGCGCCGGCTGCGGGCACGACTCGATCTCCGCGGCGCTGATCGAGGCCTGCTACGAGCTCGCCATCGAGCCGCACCGCGTCGCCAAGCTGTCGGGCATCGGCTGCTCGTCCAAGACGCCGGACTATTTCCTCGGCCAGTCCCACGGCTTCAACTCCGTGCACGGGCGCATGCCGAGCGTGCTCACCGGCGCCAACCTCGCCAACCGCGACCTCATCTATCTCGGCGTCTCCGGCGACGGCGACAGCGCCTCCATTGGGCTGGGCCAATTCGCCCATTGCGTGCGCCGCGGCATCAACATGGTCTATATCTGCGAGAACAACGGCGTCTACGGCCTGACCAAGGGCCAGTTCTCCGCCACCGCCGACAAGGGCTCCAGGAGCAAGACGGCCGTCAACTCCGACTCGCCGATCGACCTGGTGTCGATGGCGCTTCTGCTCGGCGCTACCTTCGTCGCGCGCTCCTTCTCCGGCGACAAGAAGCAGCTCGTGCCGCTGCTCAAGGCCGCGATCCGCCACAGGGGCTCGGCGATCCTGGACGTGATCAGCCCGTGCGTGCAGTTCAACAACAACCCGCAATCGACCAAGTCCTACGACTTCGTGCGCGAGCACAACGACGCGGTGAACCGCATCGACTTCATCGTGCCGCGCGAGGAGATCACCGCGGATTTCGAGCCCGGCACCGTCACCGAGGTGCGCCAGCACGACGGCTCGGTGCTGCGGCTGGCCAAGATCCACAAGGACTACAACCCCACCGACCGCGCCGCCGCGCTCGCCTTCCTCCAGCACCACGCCGCGCTCGGCAACGTCGTCACCGGCCTGCTCTATGTCGAGAACGACGCCGAGGACATCCACGCCCATCTCGGGACATCGAAGACGCCCCTGAACGCACTCGGCGAGAAGGAATTGTGCCCGGGCTCCGCCGCGCTCGAAGCGATCAACGACGAATATCGGTGAGCGGCGTCAACGCCGCCGTTTTCGATCGCCATCACGACGACGTTTTCGCGCGCATCGCCGGCCGCTACGACCGGCTGTGCGACGTGTTCAGCCTGGGCATCCACCGGCTGTGGAAGCGGCACCTGGTGCGGCGGATGGCGGCGCATCCCGGCGGCGTGGTGCTCGATTGCGCGTCCGGAACGGGCGACATTCCGCTGCGGCTCCTGGAGCGGACGACGCCGCGCGAATTGTGGGTCACCGATATCTGCCCCCAGATGCTGGCCATCGCGGAACGCAAGCTGGCGGGCCGCGCGGCGAACATCGCCATCCGCAACGCCGAAGATCTGCGCGAGGTGGCAGACCGTTCCGTCGATCTCTACTCCATCGCCTTCGGGATGAAGATCTGTGACCGGCGCCGGGTCGTGTCCGAGGCCAGTCGCGTGCTCAAACCCGGCGGGACGTTCTACTGCCTGGAGGCGGCACGCATCCCGGTGCCATGGGTGCATGCCGCGTACCTCAAATACATGGACTGGTGCCTGCCCGCGATCGGCCGCATCGCCGCGCATGGCGACGCCGGCGCCTACGATTATCTCCTGCGTGGCGTACACGACTTTCCCGACCAGAAGGGCTTCGCGCGCGAGCTGGAAGCGGCCGGCTTCAGGAACGTCCGTTACACAAACCTCACGCTGGGCATCGTGGCCCTGCATGAAGGCACGATGCCCTAGCCGCGTGGAAGGACCGGCGCTAACCGGGCGCCGGCGTCCAGATCACGTCGTCGAGGTTGCGCGCGCCGGCGGCAAGCATGACCAGACGGTCGAAGCCCATGGCGACGCCGCTGGCCGGGGGCATCTGCGCCAGCGCGGCCAGGAAATCCTCGTCGACGGGATAGCGCTCGCCGTACACGCGCTGCTTCTCCTCCATCTCCGCCTCGAAGCGGCGGCGCTGCTCGGCCGGATCGGTGAGCTCGCCGAAGCCGTTGGCGAGCTCGACGCCGCAGACATAGAGCTCGAAGCGTTCGGCCACGCGGGGATCGTGCGGCGCGGCGCGGGCGAGCGCGGCCTCGCAGCGGGGATATTCGTGGAGGATCGTGGGCTGGCCGATGCCGAGCCGCGGCTCGATGCGCGCGACCAGGATCTTGGAGAAAATGTCAGCCCAGGTATCGTCCAGGGCGATTTCGATGCCGGCGCGCTTGGCGGCGTAGGCGAGCCTGCCGCGATCGCCCCCTCCCGCCCCGTCCAGCGTGTTGAGCAGATCGATGCCCGCCAGATGCAGGAACGCGTCCTGCACGGTCATGAACTGCGCCTGCGCCCGCGGATCGCAGGCCTTGCCACGGAACGCGACGGCGCGCGCGCCGGTCACATCCGCGGCTTCTGCCAGGAGCGACAGGCTGTCCGCGGCCGCTGCGCGGTAGTCCGCGTCGGCGCGGTACCATTCGAGCATGGTGAATTCCGGCGCATGGGTGGCGCTGCGCTCGCGATTGCGGAACACGCGGGCGAAATCGAAGATGCGCGTCTCGCCGGCGGCGAGCAGCTTCTTGGCGGCGAATTCCGGCGAGGTGTGCAGATAGAGCGTGCGCCGCGAGCCGTCGGGCGCCAGAAGCTCCGTCGCGAAGGCGTGCAGGTGCGCCTCGTTGCCCGGCGAGACGGCGAGCGCGCCGCATTCGACCTCGGTGAAGCCGCGGGCCTCGAACCAGCCCCGCAGCGCCGCCTTGATCCGCCCGCGCGCGGCGAGCGCGGGCCGCCGGTCGGCATGGATATGGGGCGACCACCAGGGGGATGGGCTCATGGACGCTGCACCCTTGGACCGGGACGTGACGTTCTGCTATAGGCGCTGGCCCTTCGCGCCAAAACGAGGTTTTCCGTGGTTTCGGTTATCGCCAGCTCCATCCGCAAAGGCAATGTCATCGAGAAGGACGGCAAGCTCTACGTCGTGCTGACGGCGGAGAACATCCACCCCGGCAAGGGCACGCCCGTCACCCAGCTCGAGATGCGCCGCATCTCCGACGGGGTGAAGATCAACGAGCGCTACAAGACCACCGATTCCCTGGAAAAGGCCTTCGTCGAGGAACGCACCTACCAGTATCTCTACAAGGACGGCGACCACGACGTGTTCATGGACCCGGAGACCTTCGACCAGATCCATGTCGGCGAGGACGTGATCGGGGACCGCCAGCCCTATCTCCAGGAGAACATGGACGTCCGCATCCAGAGCTTCAACGGCACGCCCATCGCCATGGAAATCCCAGCGCGCCTCAGCTTCGAGGTGGTGGACACGGAACCGGTTGTGAAGGGACAGACCGCCTCGGGCTCGTTCAAGCCCGCGGTGCTCTCCAACGGCGTGCGCACCATGGTGCCGACCCACATCGTCACCGGCACGCGCATCGTGGTCCTGACCGAAGACGGCTCCTACGTCGAGCGCGCCAAGGACTGATCTTTACGGGGCCCCGTCAGAGGTTGGCCGTCGCCAGCCACCAGATGGTGAAGATCGCCAGGATCGCCACCGTGCTGATCACCAGCACGGCGATCACGCGCCCGGACACGGCGCCCTGACGCGCCTCGGTGGTAGGGAGCTCGTGCCGGACGTTGTCTTCTTCTTCCTGATCGGCCGAAAGGATGTTGTGCAGCGCCATTGCGGCCTCCACGAATTTTCCCGCGACTCAGGAAACGTTCGAGGCTGCGCCCGGTTTCGCCTTCTGCCTGGCCTTGCTGCGGCCCCGCGACACCGCCCTGGCGCGGAAGGACGGCGTTTCCTCGTGCCGGTGCGGGCCTTCCGTGGCCAGCAGCATGGCGAAGGGCTTCAGGTGCGGCTGGTGCATCATCACGGTATGCACGAAGATCAGGATCGGCACGGCCGTGATCGCCGCGGGCGCGCCCCACATCCACACCAGCGTGGCGATCATCACGAAGATGGCGATGGGGCTGACCACGAGCCTGCGGCCGAGCAGCCAGGGCTGCACGAAATAGGCCTCGATGGTGTCGATCACGATGAGGATCGCGGGCGGCAGGAACGCGCCCATCAGCGTATCCGCCGTGGCGAAGCCCACCAGGGCCGATGAGAGGATGATGGTGGTGGGGCCGATGATGGGCAGGAAGTTCAGCACGCCATAAGCGATGCCCCACAACAGCGGCTCGGGGATGCCCGCGATGTAGAAGGCCACGGCCGTCGTCGCCGCGAGCCCGATGTTGATCATCGATAGCACGAACAGATAGCCGGAGACGCGGTGCCGCACGTCGCGGATGATGCGCGCCATGCGCAATCGCCCGTTCAGCGTGCGCGGCAACAGGATCAGCTGCTGGCTGTAGCGCTGCCGTTCCGACAGCAAAAAGATCGTGAGCACCGTGACGTAGAGGATCATCGCCAGCACGTTCGGCGCGGTCAGCGCGACCGAGGCGATGACGCCGGTGCCGTTGACGGGCGGCGGCGCCGCGGGCGCCTCCTGGCGCGGCGTTCCCGGCACGTGGGTGATCTGCTGGGACACTCTTTCGAAGGTCGCGAGCTGGCGCATCAAGGGCTCGAGCTTGTGCTCGACGGAGCGCACGATCTGCGGCGCGCGCTTGACCCAGCCGGTGGCCGCCGGCGCGAACGAGCCGATCCCCGCCACCAGGATGGCCACGGCGACCACGGCCGTCAGCAGCGCCGACGCGCCGGACGGCAGGCCCAGCCGCTCCAGCCGGTTGGTGATCGGCGCCAGCATCAACGCCAGGATGGCCGCGACCACGGTGGGCGCGAGAAGCTCGCCCGCCGCCACGCCGATGGTCAGCCCGGCCACCACGGTCAGGCCGATGATGCAGTTGCGGATGATGTGGACGTCGCGCTTCAGGACCAGAAGCAGGCGCTTCTCTTCCCGGTTATGGGCAACGACGATCGGGCGCGGGGCGTTCATGCGGGCCGTTTTAGCGGCTGGCGAAACCAGCGGGAACGTCCAAGGAGGGGGAAGAGTGAGCGGACACCCGATGCGGGGTGTCGAAGGGGCTGGGGCGTACCGGATCGGACATCCGCTCGCCCAAGAGAACGAGCACTTCCCAAACCGGTTCCAAAAATTTTCCGCGGCTTTGCGTTTTTTCGGACGGCGGCACAGGTCTTTGAATCTGCTGGGTTTTTATTTGCGCTTCTTCAGGAACGCCTCGGCCACGCCGAGAAGCGCCGCGCCGAAAAGCAGCATCAGGGGGCGCTCGCGGGCGAGCAGGGTGAACAATCCGGCCAACCCCTCCTCCTCCAGGAGCGACCGCCGCCGCCGCCGTGCCCCCAGCGCGAGGGTCACGGAGAGCGGCCCCACCAGAAGCAGGAACGCCACGATGGCGGCCGCCCACGCCTCGCCCAGCTCGGGCGCCAGCGCCGACCATAGGGCGTAAGCGGCGAAGCCCGTGCCGAACCAGACCAGACCGGCAGCGATGACGACGAACAGGACCTTTGAGGCGAAGCGCGCGAGCATCTGGTCCCGTCAGCGCCTCAGGAACAGGACGCCGAACAGCGCCCCGATGCCCGCGGCAATGGCGACCGCCTTCACCGGTTCCTCGCGCACGGCCTCGCGCAGGGCGGCCAGATTGTCCGTCGCCCAGACCTCGGCCTGGTCGACGGCCTCCGACGCCGTCCTGCGGGCCTGGGCATAGGCCGCATTGGCCCGGCCTTCGGCCGTCTTCAGCGCTTCCGACAGCCGGTCGCCCGCCTCCTTGCTCGCGCCCTGCGCGAGCTTGCGCACGTCCGCCTGCAGCGCGCGCAGGTCCGCAACCAGCGCGTCGAGCTGGGCTTCGAGATCGTCGGTGTTGCGGGCGGCGGCTGGGTCGGTCATGGGCGTCCTCTTGGATGACGGAGTCTAGCAATCGAATGTGCGGCGCACAACGAAAGTTCCCGCCCAAAGCGGGCCGGAGCCCCGGGGGCTTCGTCCAGGCGACGTCCCCGCCGGCAGACCCCCGGCCTACGCCGCTTCGATGCGCCGGACGGGATGGAAGAACAGCGCCTGCCCGACGGTCGCCTGCACGGTCTCCGGCAGGAACGGCTTGGCGATCAGATAGGTCGGCTCCGGCCGCTCGCCCGTCAGCAGCTTTTCGGGATAGGCGGTGACGAAGATCACCGGGATGTCGAAACTGGACAGGATGTCGCTGACGGCATCGATCCCCGAGCCGCCCTCGCCAAGGTTGATGTCGGCCAGCACGAGGCCCGGCCGCTTCAGCCGCGCCTGCTTGACCGCCTCGTCGCGCGTGGCGGCCATGGCCACCACCTCGTGGCCCAGTTCGCTCACCAGATTCTCCAGATCGAGAGCGATGATGGGCTCGTCCTCGATGATGAGGATGCGGCTCTTCAGCCCGTCCTCGATGGCATTCTGCGCCTCGACGATCGCCGCTTCGACGCCTTCGGCCCCCTCGCCCAGGATCGTGCCGGCCTCCTCCAGGCTGAACGACTCCACGGCGGTCAGCAGCAGCGCCGCCCGGCTCTTGGCCGGCAGCACGGCCAGCCGCTCCTCCGGCGTGGCCGAGGCGGATTCGGGGAGGGTGCCGTGCTTCTCGTAGAGCTTGGCGGGGCTTGCCCAGACGGAATGGAAGACCCTGTACAGCGCGACCCGCGGCGAAACCTCCGCCATCAGGCTCTGGTCCCCGTCCGCGAGCGCGGTGAGGGCGGCGCGGACATAGGCATCGCCACTCTCCTGCGAACCGGTCAGGGCCCTGGCATAGCGGCGGAGATAGGGGAGATGTGGACCTAGCGCCTGTGCAACGGTCATGCGGCCGTCTCCTTCGAACCCATAATAAGCCTGACAGCTCTAACGGCCTCAATTGGCAAAGGTTCCCGCGGGGAACCGTTTGGCGGGCAAGGCGTTTTATCCCCCGTCACGTCCGGTCCGGGAGGCGGGGCCGGCGGGACGGACGCAGAATTCGGTTTATGGTCCGGGAGGTTAGAGGTGTCCTTTGCGCCACGCAGGCGGGGTTGGGTTCCGGTGAAAAACGATCAGGACAAGGACCGTGACAGGAATCGCAATGTCCGGGCCCGCCAACGGGCCTTGGGCCGCGAACTTCGCCGCATCTACGACGGCGTGGCCCGTGAGCCGGTGCCCGACGAGTTCTACGCGCTCCTGAACAAGATCGACGAAGGCAAGGACACCCCATCGTGACCGTGCCCCGCACCGAACATCGGGCCGCGCCCGTGAAGCCGGAAGCGGACGAGACCTTCAAGCAGGGAATGCTCGAGCTGATCCCGTTCCTGCGTGCCTTCGCGCGCTCGCTCTGCGGCAACCCGGAGATGGCGGACGACCTGGCGCAGGAAACGCTGGTGAAGGCCTGGCAGGCGCGCTCGATGTTCGCCGCCGGCACCAACCTCAAGGCCTGGCTGTTCACCATCCTGCGCAACCAGTTCTATTCCGACCGCAGGCGCGCCTGGCGGCAGGCGCCATGGGACCAGGACGCGGCGGAGCGCATTCCGGGCTCGAACAACGAGCAGTCCTGGGCCGCGGATCTGTCCGACACGGCGCGCGCGCTGCGCACCTTGTCGGACGAGCAGCGCGAGGCCTTGATTTTGGTGGGCGCGGGTGGCTTTTCCTACGAGGATGCGGCGGCGATCTGCGGATGCGCCGTGGGCACGGTGAAAAGCCGGGTGGCGAGGGCGCGCAAATCTCTGTTGTCCATCCTCGAGGGCGAGGAGCCCCTTCCTGCGGCGCCGCATGCGACGGAAGGAGACGCCGCCCATGAGATCATGGCGGAGCTGGACAGGCTCGCCCCCAAGGAACGGCAGCCCGGACAGCCCAAGCGAGGGAACAAACGGATACCCGACGACCGGCACTAGCGGCTGGTCGCTGAGGCTGAGGCTCCTGGCCATCGTCATCGGGCTTTTGTTGCCGCTGGTAGCCCTCATCGTCGTGCAGGGCGTGGATCGCGCGCGCCGCGAGATGGCCGACACGCGCCGCCAGCTCGCCGCGACCGCGAGCTCCGCGGCCGCACCCGACCAGAACATCCTGGGATCCGCCGAACAGATCCTGCGCGCGCTCGCCAACATGAGCGACGTGCGGGACGCGAGCAGGGATTGCAACGCCGACCTGGCCGAGGCGCTGCATGGCCTGTCGTTCTTCACCAACATCACCCGGCTTGACGCCAACGGCAACATCGTCTGCGCCGCGCTGCCCGCCTCCATCGGGCGGAACGCGCGCGAGCAGCCCGTCTGGCAGGAAGCCAGGGCGGGCACGGGCTTCGTGGTCAGCGGCGAGATGACCAGTCCGATCACCCATCAGCGCAACATCGTGGGCATCCTGCCGCTGCGCGACGGGACCGGCACGTTCCAGGGCGCCATCGCCATCGGCGTGGATCTGCGCTGGCTGGAATATGTGGAGCAGAAGAACAGGCTGCCCGCCGGCTCGGTGGTGGCGCTGTTCGACCGCCACGGCCACATCATGACCGCCAGCCGGGCGGGCGTGGCGCAGGCGCTGTTCGGCGGTCCCGCGAACTGGAGTGTCACCTCCGGCGCCACGGGCTCGGGGCGCGACCGCGAGGGCCACACCTGGATGTTCTCCACCGCGCCGGTCGTCGACGACACGGTCTTCGTGGGCTTCGCCATGCGCGAATGGAACCTGTTCGCGCCGACCTACGTGAACGTGAGCGCGGACTTCATCGTGCCGCTGCTGCTCATCCTCTTCACCTGGTTCATCATCTGGATCGTCAGCGAGCGGCAGCTCACGCGCTGGATCGTCTACCTGCGGCGCATCTCGGAGGCCTACCGCGCGGGGCACTACGCGATCCGGCCCAGCTTCGGCGACGCGCCGCGCGAATTCCGGCTGCTGGGCACGGCGATGTCCGACATGGCCGAGGCGATCCAGGAACGCGACAAGAGCCTGCGCGAGGCGGTGGCGCAGAAGACGCTGCTGGTGCGCGAGGTGCATCACCGGGTGAAGAACAACCTCCAGATCGTGATGAGCCTGCTGAGCCTGCAGGCCGGGCGGCTGCGCGATCCCGGCGCGCAGGACGCGCTGAAGCAGGCGCGCGCGCGCATCAACGCGCTGGCGCTGGTGCATCGCATCCTCTACGAGATCGAGGACCAGAATACCGTGGACCTGAAGCGGCTGGTGACGGATCTCGCGGAGCAGACCAGCGAGGGCCTCGGCGGCGAGCGGCACGATATCCGCATGACGGTGGAGGCGGTGCGCCGCATGGCGCCGGCCGACGTCGCGGTGCCGGTGGCGCTGTTCATGGTGGAAGCGGTGACGAATGCGTACAAGCACGCCTTTCCGCCCGGCGAAGCCGGCGGAACGATCCGGGTATCGCTGGAGCCCGCGGATGGCGGCGTGCTGCGGCTGAAAGTCGAGGATGACGGCGTGGGCTTCGCCGCCCCGGCCATGGAGATCAGCATCGGCAGCCAGCTCATCCGTACCTTCGGCCAGCAGCTTCGCGGCACCGCGAGCGTCACCTCCGGCACCGGCGGAGGCACGGTCGCCGAGATCGTTTTTCCAGATCCCGAAGCCGCGGATGCGCAAGGCGCGCACGCGCCACCGGCGAACGGCTGAGCCGGCGCCGCCGTTCCGTCTCAGGCTCTTCGCAGGAGCCCTGCCACCAGGCTGACCGCGAACAGGATCAGGAACACCACGAAAATGATTTTCGCGATCGCGGCGGACGCCACGGCGACCCCGCCAAAGCCGAGCACGCCGGCCACGATCGCAACGATCAGGAACGCGAGGGCCCAACCGAGCATGGCCACGTCTCCATCATCTCTCGATCACAACAGGAAAACGCCTCGCGCGCGTTCGCGTTTCAGGCATTCGCCATTCGGGCGCCCGCGCTTCAGGCGGTGGCCGCTCAATGGCCGCGGCGCTTGCGGGTGCGCGCCGCTTTCCTGGCCGAGCGCGAGCGCGCGGCCTTGGAGCGGTTGGCCGAGGCGCGGCCGCCCAGCCGCCCGCCCTTGCGCGAGGCCGAGCTGTTGGATTTCCGGCCCCGGCCGGAGCCGCTCTTCCTGCCGCCGTGGGATTCCTTGTTGACCGTCGCCCAGGCGCGCCGCTCGGCTTCCTTCTCCGACACGCCGCGGTCCTCATAGCCCTTCTCGATGTGGCGGGCCTTGCGCTTCTGCTTTCGGGTGTAGCTGGACTTGTCGCCGCGGGGCATGTTTCCTCCACCGGAACCTTGCGGGACCCTAACGCCGCAACGGGGAATGGGTTGCCCATGCACAGTCACGTCGAAGGCGCCGATACGCCGCCGCTGCAGGAAACCACCATCGGAGCCGCGCTCGCCCAGGCCGCGCTCGAACATGGCGGGCGCATCGCGCTCGTCTCGCGGCACCAGGGTATCCGCTGGACTTTCGGGGAGCTGAACGCGAAGGCCGAGGCGCTGGGCGCGGGGCTTCTGGCGCGGGGGCTCGCGCGCGGCGACCGCATCGGGATCTGGGCGGCGACCTGCGCGGAGTGGACGCTGGTCCAGTTCGCGGCGGCCAAGGCAGGGCTCATCCTCGTCACCATCAACACCGCCTACCGCAGGGCCGAGCTCGAATACGCGCTCAACAAGGTGGGCTGCAAGGCGGTGGTGGCGATGCAGGGCCATCGCGGCATCGACTACGCCGGGATGCTGCGCGAGCTTAAGGCGGCGGGAAAGCTGCCGCATCTGGAACACGCCATCGGCATCGGCGCGTTCGAGGGCTTCACCCCGCTCGCCTCGATCGCCGGCAATCCCGCGCGCCTGCCGCGCGACCTCGATACCCGCGATCCGATCAACATCCAGTTCACCTCCGGCACCACGGGTTTCCCCAAGGGCGCCACGCTTTCCCACCGCAACATCCTCAACAACGGCTTCTTCGTGGGCGAGCAGCTCGGGCTGACGCCGGAGGACCGGCTCTGCATTCCCGTGCCGCTCTATCACTGCTTCGGCATGGTGATGGGGAACCTGGGCTGCCTCACCCACGGGTCGGCGATGGTCTATCCCTCGGAGGGCTTCGAGCCGCCGGCTGTGCTCGCGGCCGTCCAGGGCGAGCGCTGCACGGCGCTCTACGGCGTGCCGACCATGTTCATCGCCGAACTCGGGCATCCCGACTTCGCGCGCTTCGACCTCTCGAGCCTGCGCACCGGCATCATGGCGGGCTCGCCCTGCCCCATCGAAATCATGCGCAAGGTCGTCGAGCGGATGCACATGCGCGAGGTGACCATCGCCTACGGCATGACGGAGACGAGCCCGGTGAGCTTCCAGTCCGGCCGCGACGATCCGCTGGAGCGCCGCGTCTCCACCGTCGGCCGCGTGCTGCCGCATGTCGAGGTGAAGGTGGTGGATGAACAGGGCGCCACCGTGCCGCGCGGGCAGCCGGGCGAGCTCTGCACCCGCGGCTATTCGGTGATGCTGGGCTACTGGGACGATGCCCGGCGCACCGCCGAAGCCATCGACGCCGAAGGCTGGATGCACACCGGCGATCTCGGCACCATCGACGAGGAGGGCTATTGCAACATCGTCGGCCGCATCAAGGACATGGTGATCCGCGGCGGCGAGAACCTCTATCCCCGCGAAATCGAGGAATTCCTCTACCGCCATCCCAAGGTGCAGGACGTGCAGGTGGTGGGCGTGCCGGACGCGAGGTATGGCGAGGAGCTCTGTGCCTGGATCCTGCCGCGCCCCGGCGAAAGCCTCGCCGAAGCGGACATCCGCGCCTTCTGCGACGGCCAGATCGCCCGCCACAAGATCCCCCGCTACATCCGCTTCGTCGATTCCTTCCCCATGACGGTGACCGGCAAGGTCCAGAAATTCGTCATGCGCGAGACGATGATGGCCGAGCTGGGATTGAAGGTGGAGAAGACGGCCTGAGTTTTCCGCCCGAGACCGGCCATTCGCGCTGAAGCTCCGGCGGGCGCGGGCCCGCCCGCGGGAAGCCCTTGCGGGGGCCGCTTCCGCGGGGGAAGCGCCGGAAGTGACAAGCGCCCGCCGCCCTGCTACACCCCGCGCGCTCTTTGAACCCGACCCCCAGAAGGACCCGCGTCCGCGAAAGCGGCGCCGCGCGACACATATGGCCAAGATTTCCGGCAACGATATCCGCCCCGGCACGATGATCGAATTCGAGGGCGGGCTGTGGATGGCGGTGAAGACGCAGAAGGTGAAGCCCGGCAAGGGCGGCGCCTACAACCAAGTCGAGCTCAAGAACGTCATCTCCGGCACCAAGCTCAACCAGCGCTTCCGCTCCGACGAGGGCGTGGAGGAAGTGTGGCTGGAGAAGAAGGATTTCCAGTTCCTCTACGAATCCGGCGACATGCTCACCTTCATGGACATGGCGACCTACGACCAGATCGAGCTCGCCAAGGAGTTCGTGGGCGGCCAGGCGCAGTTCCTGCAGGACGGGATGAAGACGCTGGTGCAGATGTACGACGGCAAGCCCATCGGCATCGCGCTGCCCCCGCAGGTGACGCTGGCCGTGGCCGAGGCCGATCCGGTGCTCAGGGGCGGCACGGCGGCGCCGTCCTACAAGGGCGCGGTGCTGGAGAACGGCATGAAGATCCAGGTCCCGCCCTTCATCGAGGCGGGTGAGAAGATCGTGGTGTCGACCGAAGACGGCTCGTATGTGCGCAGAGCCGACTAGGAGATCTTGCCTGGTGGCGGCGCGGCCGCGGCGCTTTTCGGCACGACGGGAATTTGCCGGTGGCGTCGCCTGAGGCGTGACTGCGGCGAGCCTCGAAGGACCAACGGACAGAAGATCGCATGCCCTACCTCTCCCCCGCCCTCAACGTCATGACCGCCGCCGCGCGCAAGGCCGGGCGCAGGCTCATCCGCGATTTCGGCGAGATCGAGAATCTGCAGATCTCGGTGAAGGGCCCCGGCGATTTCGTCACCATGGCGGACAAGCGCACGGAGGAGATCCTCGTCGCCGAGCTGCAGAAGGCGCGGCCCGGCTATCCCATCCTGGCCGAGGAGAGCGGCGCCATCGACGGGCCGGACAGGAGCCACCGCTTCATCGTCGATCCCATCGACGGCACCACGAATTTCCTGCACGGCATCCCGCATTTTGCCATCGCCATCGCGCTGGAGCGCGACGGCAACCTGCAGACCGCCGTGATTTACAATCCCATCACCGACGAGATGTACACCGCCGAGCGCGGCCACGGCGCCTATCTCAATGACAAGCGCCTGCGCGTGGCGGCGCGCAAGACCCTGGCCGACACCGTGGCCGCCGCCGGCACGCCCAACCTGGGCGACACCGGGAGCGAGCACGCCCGGGCCCATGCCGAGCTTGCCGCCGTGATGAAGGCGACCGCGGCGCTCAGGCGCTGCGGGGCGGCGACGCTCGACCTCGCCTATGTCGCGGCAGGGCGGTTCGACGCGTTCTGGGAGCGCGGGCTCGCGCCGTGGGACATGGCGGCGGGCGCGCTTCTGGTGCGCGAGGCGGGCGGCGTCGTGAGCGACCTTTCGGGCCGCGACAGGATGCTCGAAACCGGCGACATCCTCGCCGCCAACGAGGCGTTGCATCCGCAATTCCTGAAACTATTGAAATCTTGAGGCGCCGCGCGACGATGACTATTCTCCCGCGCCTTGCAAGCCCGAAGGGACCGATGCAGACGTTCCGTGTCCTGATTATTGCCGGGGCCGCGCTGGCCGCGGGGCCCGCCGTGGCGCAGATGTATCCCGGCCAGGGCGTGACGGTTAATCCCTCCGCCGCGGGCACGCGGGTGCTGCTCTATCCCGGCAACCAGTACGTCCGCGTGGTGCCGCCGCTGATGGAGCCGGGCGCAAAGCCGCTCGAGCCGATCCACCTGCACTGGCCGCCCGCGCATCGCCGCGAAGCGCGCATCCATCACCATCACGCCGCGAAGGTGGCCACGGACACGACGGCCGCGCCGGCCGCGGACGCATCCGCGCCGGCGCCGGACGAATCCGCCGCGCAGACGCCCCCTCCGGCACCCGCGCATCGCGAAAAGAAGAAGCAGAAGACCGAAGTCGCCGCCGCGCCGGACACATCCGCCGGCGACACGCCCGCGCCGGCGGACAGCGGCGGCAGCGACGCGGCGATCCCGTTCTCGTTCGGCGGACCGGCGCCGGTTGCGCCCGCGCGCGCCACGCCCAAGCGTGCGCAGAATCCGGCGAAGGTCGCGACCGCCACCGCGCCCGCCGCCGCTTCCGCGCAAGCGCCGGACCAGCCGCAGCCCGGCAAGACGATGGAGGACGGGTTCGTCAAGCGCGGCGAGATCCTGTTCAAGCATGACGCCACCGATCCCGCGCCCGCGCAATATGACGGGCTGAAGCTGCTGGCCGGCGACCTCAACGCCGCGCTGCAGTCGGGCGCGACCCGCATCCATCTCAACGCCTTCGGCGGCGCGCCTGGCGACAAGGGCTCCGACGCGCGGCGGCTATCGCTCAAGCGCGCGCTCGCCATCCGCCAGGTGCTGATCGACAACGGCGTGCCGTCGGGCAAGATCGACGTCAGCGCCAAGGGCGGCGTCGACGACCACGGCAACGCCGACCGCGTCGACGTCCTGATCCAGGGCGGCTGAGGCGCGGCCGGAGAAGAAAGCTCACCGCCCCTGCGCGGCCACCGGTGCGCGCATGTCGATGTGGCGGGCCTCGGGGCCGAGCGCGGCCAGCACCGCGATGGCGATGGCGGAGAGGACGGCGACGGCCGCCAGCGCCAGCGAGTAATTGTCGCCATGGCCGACCGCGTAGCCCGTCTGCAGCACCGCGTTGGACGAGGCGATGAAGTTTCCAAGCTGGTAGATGGTCCCGGGGAAGGTGCCGCGCGCGTCGGGCGGCGCGAGCTCGTTGAGGTGCGCCGGCACCACGCCCCAGGCGCCCTGCACGAAGAACTGCATCAGGAACGCGCCCGCCGCCAGCATCACGGCGGTCTGCGAATAGGCCCACAGCCAGGCGGTGGGGATGGCGAGCAGCGCGGCCGTCACGATCATGCGCTTGCGGCCGTAGCGCTGGCTGAGCGCGCCGAAGCTCCAGCCGCCCAGGATGGCGCCGATGTTGTAGATCACCGCGATGGTCCCGGTTAGGTGCGCGTCGAAATGGTGCTGCACCTCAAGGAAGGTGGGATAGATGTCCTGCGTGCCGTGGCTGAAGAAGTTGAAACCCGTCATCAGCGCCACCACGAACAGCGCCACCAGCCAGTGGCGCCGGAAATAGAGCAGCGTACCCACCAGCGGCAGGATGCCGGTGAGGTAGATCCAGTTGCCGTAGGCCGGGCGCAGGAAGAACCACGCCGCCAGCGTGACGAGATAGAGCGCCACGATCCCGGCCTCCGGCCCGCGCAGCGAAACGGAGAGCCGCGCCACCTTCTCGTGCCAGCCGGGCGATTCCGGCACCCGGCGGCGGATGTAGAAGATCAGGAACGCGGGCAGGATGCCCACCATGAAGAGTCCGCGCCAGCCGATCTCGGGATAGAGAACCGCATAGACGACCGAGGCGAGCAGGTAGCCGGAGGGGTAGCCCGATTGCAGCAGGCCCGAGACCAGTCCGCGCGATTCCGGCCTGACGCTCTCCATGGTGAGCGAGGCGCCGATGCCCCACTCCCCGCCCATGGCCACGCCGAACAGCGCGCGGATCAGGAGGAAGACATTGAGGTTCGGCGCAAACGCCGTGGCGAAGCCGAAGATGGAATAGAGCGCCACGTCGAGCATCAGGATGGGGCGGCGGCCGAAGCGGTCGGCCAGGCGGCCGAAGACGAAGGCGCCCACCGCGCGGAAGGCGAGCGTGAGCATGATGGCGACCGCCACGTCCTCCTTGCCCACGCCGAAGGACTTCGCCACGTCCTTGATCACGAAGACGAGCAGGAAGAAATCGAACGCATCCAGCGTCCAGCCGAGATAGGAGGCCGCGACCACATGCTTCTGCGCGGACGTCCAGCCTGCGAATGCGTTCGGCAGCTTCATGCGCCATCCCCCTGGGCTTCGCGCATCATGCACGGGATTCGCGGACGCGCTACCGCGTATAGCCGTGGTCGTGAAGGAACCAGGCGAGCGCCTCGGGATAGTCGCGCGGCTTGATCGCGCGGCCCTTGCACTGGAAGTCCACCGTCGGGCCCTGGCAGCGCGCGGGCAGATCCCATTGGTGCTTGCGGTTGTAGTGCGCCTGCATGAATTTCCACGCGGGATCGATCTCGCCGAGCCGCGCCGCATCGGCGACGTAGCCGGCGCAGGCGCCGTTGGAGCCCTGGGCGCAATAGACCTTCGCCCTGGCCATGTCGGCGCGAAAGAGCGGCGCGTAGCGCCTGGCCTTCGAGACATCGACCACGTTGCCGCCGATGACGTTGAGGATCTGCGGCGGTGCCCAGCTTCCGGCGTAGGATTCGAAGGTGTAGAGGAAATCGTTGTCGCCGAACACGAAGTCGGCCACGCCGTCGCCGTCCACGTCGCGCGGCAGATCCTCCATCGCGTCGCCGTCCCATTGCCCGAGATCGACGGTCTTCCAGCCCTTGCCGTCGCGCTCGAGCAGCTTGACCGCGTCGCAGCAATGCGCGCCGCCGGTGTAGGTGGCGATCAGCACCTGCGGGAAGGCGTTCTTCGGATCGAAACGGCCGACGCCGAAGCTGGCGCTGGGGGAATCGAAGCCCGGCTCGCCCAGGAGCAGCCCCGGCGCGACCGCAGGCGCCTCGACTTCGATGGCGGGCACGGGCATGCCGTCCTTGCTCGGCTTGGCCGAGAGCGTCAGCGTGTAACCGCCCAGATGATAGGTCTGCGCATGCGAGCCGTGCGCGGGATGCCACACGGTGAGCTTCTCCGCCCGCGCGGGAAACGCGGCAAGCATGGCGACGACGATGAGTGCCATTCGCATTCGATGTCCTTCCATCCCCCAGGAGAGGATCGAAAAATGCGGAGCATTTTTCGGGGTGGAGGCCGTGCCCGATCGCCGGTGATTTCGACCCCACCGCGAAATTTGTCTCGCCGCGCTCGCCAAGTTGCCGGCTCTCCTCGAAGGGTGCTGACCTTCCGCTCCTTGACGCGGCCTCCCCTGGGCCGCCTAATGCTCCCGCGCAGGCATAAAATTAACCGTTCGGGGGCGCAAGACGATGAAGGCAATTCTGCTGGGGGCGGCGTTCTGCGCCGCCGCGTGTCCGGCCTTCGCGAAGTCCGACACCATCGAAACCACGGGCACGGACGTCGCCATCGCGCTGCCCCTGATCGCGGGCGGCATCTCCGCGGCGAAGGACGACTGGCGGGGCGTCGCCCAGCTCTTCCTCGACACCACGCTGACGGTGGGCACGGCCTACGGCCTCAAATACATCGTGCCCGAAGAGCGGCCCGACCATTCCGACAACAAATCGTTCCCCTCCGACACCGCCGCGCTCGCCTTCGCGCCGGCGCAGTATCTGTGGGACCGTTACGGCTGGCAGTACGGCCTGCCCGCCTATCTGGCGGCCGGCTATGTCGGCTATTCGCGCGTGGAATCCAAGCAGCATCATGTGTGGGACGTGGGCGCCAGCGCCGGCATCGCGTTCGTCTACTCCAGGCTCATCACCACCGAATACCGCCCGCCCCGCAATCTCGAAACCAGCCTCTACGCCTCGCCCGACTCCGCCTATGTGACGCTGGATTACAGGTTCTGAGGGGAGCGGCTTTCCCCCACGCGAGTCCAGCGGCGCCATGGCCCGCATTCGCGCCCGATGACGAATGGAGCGCGGGGACCGCGCGATCACAGATTCGCCCGCGCGCGGAATTCGTCGGTGGTGTTGGTTTTGGGGAAGGGCACGGACGGCACAGGCTTGCCGAGGAACCGGCAGATCGGGCCCCAGCCGTCGGGGGAGTCCGTCACCAGAAGCCGCGACGCCGGCAGGCCCGCCTTCACGTCCGCGTTGTGACGCTTGTAGACGGCGATGACGTTGTCCTTGCCGGCGTCGCCGGCGAACACCATCTCCATTAGCTTGCGCCCCATGCGCACCTGGCGGCGGCGCACCTCGTCCGGCGGCTCGCCGGGACGGTTCATCGCGGCCAGGATGGTCTGCGACATGGATTTGTACCAGGCTTCGGGATCGCGTTCGGTGAGGATGAACTTCGCGTCAGGAAAGGCCCCGGCCAGCGACCTCCAGAAGCTGCCGATGGGCCAGTCCACGCCCGCGGGATAGCCGCCGAGGAACGCCTTCCAGTCGACGGGCTCGCCCGCGATGGCGGCTTCCCAGGTGTCGTTGTGCTCGGGATGGGCGAAGACCTCGACCATGTGGTAGCAGGGCGCGTAGCCCAGCATCTCCAGCGCCACTTTCAGCGAAAACGTCCCCGTGCGGCCGAAGCCCGCGCCGATCACCTGCATGTTTGCTCCCTTCGCGCCGATGCCGCATAAATCTGGTCCGGAAACTTCCGCCCCGCAAGGCATTCCATGAAGTGGCTCGTCGCGCTCATCGCGCTCAGCGTTCCCGCCTCCGCGATGGAGATGACGAGCCACGACATGGCCGACGGCGCGATGCTCTCCACCCAGCAGGTCCATGGCGACTGCAACGGCGACAACATCTCGCCCGCGCTCGCATGGTCGGGCGCGCCGGCGGGCACCAAAAGCTTCGCGCTCACCGTCTACGATCCGGATGCGAGCGGTGGCTGGTGGCACTGGATCGTGTTCGACATTCCGCCGGGCACCAGGGGGCTCGCCCAGGGCGCGGGCGCCAATCCCTCGCAATTGCCGGCGGGCAGCATCGAGGGCCAGAACGATTTCCAGCGCAGCGCTTACGGCGGCGCCTGCCCGCCGCCGGGCTCGGGCATCCATCACTACCGGTTCACGCTGTGGGCGCTGGACACGGCCAGCCTGCCCTTCGACACCGGTTCCGGCGGCGGCGACATCGCGCCGTTCCTGAAGAAGCACGCGCTCGCGACGGCGACGCTGACACCGGTGTACCGGCGGTGATGCGCTAGGCCGGGGCCACGTCCTCCAGGCGGTCCACTTTCCGCAGCGGGGGAAAGAGCGCCATCCAGACGGCGACCACCACCATGGTGCCGATGCCGCCCAGGATCACCGAGGGCACGGTGCCGAGCCATTGCGCCGTCACGCCGGATTCGAACTCGCCGAGCTCGTTGGAGGCGCCGATGAAGAGCATGTTCACCGCGCCCACCCGCCCGCGCATGGGATCGGGCGTGGCGAAGTTGATCAGGGTGGAGCGGATGAAGACGCTGATCATGTCGGACGCGCCGGTCACGAACAGGGCCGCGAGCGAGATCAGGAAATTGTCCGATATCCCGAACACGATGGTGGCGATGCCGAACACCGCCACGGCGGAAAACATGAACACCCCGCTCCCGCGCTTCACCGGCCAGCGCGCCAGCGTGAAGGCGACCAGCGCCGCGCCGGCGGCGGGCGCGCTGCGCAGCAGGCCGAAGCGCGCGGGGCCGGACAGGAACGCCAGCCACGACGGCACGACGTGGATGATGTCGCGCGCATAGACCGGCAGCATCGCCACCGCCCCGCCAAGCAAGACCGCGAAGAGATCGAGCGAGATCGCGCCCAGCACGATCGGCCGCTCCCAGACGAAGCGGATGCCCTCCTTCACGCGCTCGAGCCGCGAGGCCTCGCCGGGCGCATGCACGATGCGCCGCCCGCCCAGCGTGCCGGTGAAGAACGACGACAGCAGGAAGCAGGCGAGGCACAACCCGTAGGTCGGCACGGGCCCCAGCGCATAGGCGAAACCGCCCAGCGCCGGGCCCGCGATCACCGCCGTAGTGAAGGCGGAGGACGAAAGCGCGATGCCGCGCGCCAGCTTTTCCGGCGGCACCAGGAAGGCGAGCAGCGAGGAGCCGGCGGGCGCCGCGAACCCGCGCGCGATGCCGAAGAGCACCAGCACGGCATAGAACGGCAGCACGTCGCGCGGCGTGAGGATGCTGAAGACGAGGAACAGGCCGGCGCACGCGCCCTGCATGATCTGGGCGAACACGAGCACCCGCCGCTGGTCGAAGCGGTCGGAGATCTCCCCGGCCGGCAGCGTGAACAGGAACATGGGCAGGAACTGGCACAGCCCCACGATGCCCAGCGACAGCGGCTTGTGGGTGATGTCGAACACCTGCCAGCCGATGGCGACGGACTGCACCATCATCGCCACCGTGGACAGGAACCGGCTCGAGATGAAGATATGGAAGTCGCGCAGGCGGTAGATGGCCAGCTCCGGTCCGGTCAAGGAAGCACCGCGCGCTTCTTCCATTCCGCCCGCGTGATGAACCAGACGTCGAAGGTGAAGGTCTGGCCGCCGATGACGTGGTCGCGCCGCTCGCCCATGGTCTCGCCGATGGCCCTGGCGACATTCTGCGAGGCCGTGTTGTGCGGATCGATGAGGGAGATCAGCCGTTCGACCGGCTGGGTGAGGAAGCCGTAGTTGAGCGCGGCGCGCGCGGCTTCGCTGGCATAGCCGCGGCCCCAATAGGCGCGGCCCAGCGTCCAGCCCACTTCCAGCCCGGGCCAGCCTTCGGGATGGAGCAGGCCCACGCGGCCGACGAGCGCCTCGTCGGATTTGCGCACCACCGCCCAGGCACCGTAGCCGCGCAGGAGCCACTGGCCGGCGCCGCGCGCCATGTTGCGCCAGGCTTCGTCGCGCGGCAGAGCGGAGCCGCCGAGATGGCGCATCACCTCCTCGTCGCCGACGATGGCGGCGAAACCGTCGAGATCGTCCTGGCGCCATTCGCGCATGAACAGCCGTTCAGTTTCGAGGCGCGGAATCATTCATCCCCCGTTCAGCGTTGAAATCGTTTTTCGCATGAAATCGCGGCGGCGACAAAGCGCGACAATGCTTTTCCTCGCACCTCTTCAATGCGGGATATCCATATCCACGTTTGAGACAGGCGGCGAGGACGCAGACGTCCCGCCGCCGGAACAGGAAGCCTCCGCCGGGTGTAACGCCCCTCCCTCCCGGCGGAGGCTTCTCTGGTTTTGGGGTCACGCGCCTTGTTTCGTCGCGCGGAAGAAGGCCGTCCAGGAGACCGCCATGATCGCCGCGAATGTGCCCGCCGCGGCGAGGAGCCCGGTGGGCGTCACCGGCGTCTCGAGCCGCTGCTCCGCGCCGTTCTTGCGCACCACGCCGCTTTGGGGATCGAAGGACCAGCCGCCGCAGGCGAAAGGCCGCTGCACGTCAGCGCTGCGCCATGGCGCCCGCCAGCAGGGCCTTCACCTCGCCGTCGGAGAGCTTCGCGATGTCGGCATAGGCCGCGTCGGCCGCCTTGCGGTCGCCCTGCCCGGTGCCGCTCACCACC
Source organism: Rhizomicrobium sp. (assembly GCA_035499995.1). GTDB lineage: Bacteria > Pseudomonadota > Alphaproteobacteria > Micropepsales > Micropepsaceae > Rhizomicrobium. The sequence continues at coordinate 88,291 of DATJXR010000027.1, forward strand.
ACGCCGTCATCGGTGAAATCGAGCTGGAACGCATAAGGCGCGGCCGCGCTGCCGGGCTCGGAGACCAGCGCCATGTGCGTGGCGTCGCAGGCATAGACGCGCCAGGCCGAGCCGCCGAAGTTCCTGACGATGGAGGTGTGATGGCAGTCCCAGGCCGGCTCTTCGCCCGCCCGCGCCCCGATCGGAGCCAGCGCGAGAAGGAGCGCGGCCGCGATCGCCTTCACGACGCCTTCTTCACCGCGGCCACGATCTTCCGCGCCGCATCGGCGAGATCGGAGCCGGAGACGATGGGAAGCCCGGACTCCGCCAGGATCTTCTTGCCGAGCTCTACATTGGTGCCTTCCAGGCGCACCACCAGCGGCACGCGCAGCGACAATTCCTTCGCCGCGGCCACGATGCCTTCGGCGATGATGTCGCACTTCATGATGCCGCCGAAGATGTTGACGAGGATACCCTTCACGTTGGGATCGGAGACGATGATCTTGAACGCGGCCGTCACCTTCTCCCTGGTCGCGCCGCCGCCCACGTCGAGGAAGTTGGCGGGCTCCTCGCCATAGAGCTTGATGATGTCCATGGTCGCCATGGCAAGCCCCGCGCCGTTGACCATGCAGCCGATGGAGCCGTCGAGCTTGATGTAGGAGAGGTCGTACTTGCCGGCCTCGCGCTCCATCGGATCCTCTTCGTCGGGATCGCGCAGCGCGGCCACGTCCTTGTGGCGGAAGAGCGCGTTGTCGTCGAAATTGATCTTGGCGTCGAGGCAGACGACCTTGCCGTCCTTCGTCACCACCAGGGGATTGATCTCGAGCAGGCTCATGTCCCTGGCGGTGAACGCGTCGTAGAGGGCGCGGATCAGCGCGTTGCACTGTTTGGCCTCGTCGCCCTTGAGCTTCAGGGCGGTCGCGATCTCCAGCCCCACATAGGGCGAATAGCCGGCGGCGGGCTCGACGGAGAAGGTCTGGATCTTCCCGGGCGTCTTCTTCGCCACCTCCTCGATGTCCACGCCGCCTTCGGTGGAGGCGATGAAGGAGACGCGGCTGTTGGCGCGGTCGACCAGCGCGGAAAGATAGAGTTCGCGCGCGATGGCCGAGCCGTCCTCGATGTAGAGCCTGTGCACCACGCGGCCATGCGGACCCGTCTGGTGGGTGACGAGCGTCATGCCCAGCATGCGCTCGGCCTCCGTCCTGACATCGTCCAGCGACCTGACGACCTTGACGCCGCCGCCCTTGCCGCGGCCGCCGGCATGGATCTGCGCCTTGACCACCCAGACCGGACCGCCCAGCTCCTTCGCCGCCGCCACGGCCTCGTCGGGTGAAAAGGCGGCCTTGCCGCGGGGCACGGGAACCTGGAAGCCGCGCAGGAGGTCCTTGGCCTGGTATTCGTGGATGTTCATGGGACGCGGAAATCCTTGAGGAAAGGGCGATTTCAGGCGGGCACTATCGGCACAACCGCCAGCCCCCGCAAGACGCGGGACGCCCGGCTTTGCCCACCGGAATCCCGCTTCGTACCTCTATCGAAAAATTCACAAATGTCATAGTTGACAGTTGTGCGTTAACCCTCCGCAATGTTGCCGCGTGGGGCGAATCCGAGAACCAGTTCCAGGAGCAATCGCATGAAGACAGTCATCAAGCTTGCCGCGGCCGTCCTTTTGAGCGCGGCCACGGTCGTGCCGGCGAGCGCGCGGGTGGTGGTGGGGGTTGGCATCAACCTGACGCCGCCGCCGGCGCGCGTGGAAGTCCGGCCCGTGGCGCCTTGGCGCGACGGCGTGTGGATCGACGGCCATTGGGCCCGCCGCGACGGCGCGTGGGTGTGGATCGGCGGCCATTGGGCGCGGCCCTATGGCCATTACCACAATTGGGTCCCCGGCCACTACAATCGCTACGGCGTGTGGATCGAAGGCCACTGGCGCTGAGCCACGGCCTGAGTCGGAATAAGCAAAGGGCGCCCCTCGCGGCGCCCTTTGTGTTTTGGGAGTTCCCGGGGATTTCCCTCCGTGCCGTGACCCGTCGGCATGCGTCGCGCGCCGGTGAGGTTATTGCGCGCAACGCGCGGGCGTGCGGCGACGCCGGGCTATCGCGACAATCTCATGTGAAATGAAAAACGCCCCGCCCGGAGATCCGGACGGGGCGTTTCGGTGGGGCCGCGTTGCCGCGCGCCCGCTGCCCGCCCTCAATAGCCGCTCTCGCCCACCCCGCCGTCGAGCGTCATGCCGGTGACCTCGACCGAGCCGCCGCTGCGGCGCGCTTCGCTGGCGCAGACCTGGGTGCGGTAGGAGAAGAAGAAATCGCCGGTGCCGTAGAGGCGCAGATTGGTGCGCTCGGTGCAGTCCTTCACCGGCACGGCGGGGGCGCATTTGAGCATGCCGTCCTTGTAGTGGCGCAGGGCCTCGTGCATGCCGCATTCGATGACCTGGCCGTTGGCGTAGGTGCCGGCCATGCCCTCGTCGGACTGCACGACGTCGCCGATAACGACCTTCAGGTGCGCGCCGGGGATGCAGCGGGCGACCTCGCCCTCGTAGGAGGATTCGATCCAGGTGTCCTTGACCATGTGGGAGGCGGCGAATTCGCGGCCCTCGGCCACGCACACCGCGTGGATGGCCTTCACCACCGTGGCGTCCTGCATGTGGCAGGTCTCTTCCGCCGCCATGGCCGCCTCGCCGCCGCCATGGTTGATCACCGTGGTGTCGGAATAGGACGAGGCATAGGACACCGACTGCGCGCTCGCGTTGGCGTTGGCGCTGGCGGCCGCCTCGGCGAAGGCCTGGGCCTCGGCGCTTCCGCCGCCCTTGTTGATCACGATGTTCTTGTTGATGTTGATGTTCTTGTTGATGTTCACGTTCTTGTTGATGTTGATGTTCTTCGAATTGTCGATGTTCTTGGTGATGTCGATGTTCTTCTCGATGGTGACGGGCTTGTAGATCGAGATGTTCTTGGAGTTGTCGATGTACTTGTTGACCGTCACCGGCTTGTAGATGCTGATGCTCTTGTTGATCGTGACGGGCTTGTAGATGTTGATGCCGCCGCCGGTCTTGCACTTGGGCGCCATGCCGAAGGTGCTGCCGCCAACCATGCCGGTGTAGCCGCCATTCATGCCGCCGGCCGAGGCCGGGCAGACCACCGCCACCGCCAGCGTGGCTGCGGCCGCGGCCGCGATCATCAGGGTCTTCAGCGCCATGGCATCCGCTCCTTGGACGGGCGCCATGCTAGCCGCGGGGGGCCGGCCTTGCGCCGCAATCGTGTACAAATCCTTAATCGCTGTGCGCCATGCTTCAGGAAGCGTGCCATGCTGGCGGCGGATTCGCGGCGGCCCCTGTTTCAATGCGGGACGGTTTCGCGCAAGGGATGGTGAAGACCGGTCAACCATGATCCCGATCTCGGACGACAACCCCACACGCCACCCCGCCGTGGTCAACTGGCTCCTGATCGGCGCCTGCGTGGCGGTGTTCGTGTGGGAGTTGACCCTCGGCGGGCAGGGCGAGGCGGCGATCCGGCTCTACGGCTTCGTGCCGCAGACCCTGCATGGCGACCGGATGCCGGGGGGCGCGCTGGCCGGCTGGCCGGCCTGGACGACCATCTTCACCTCGATGTTCCTGCACGGCGGCGTCCTGCACATCGCCGGGAACATGCTGTTCCTCTGGATCTTCGGCAACAATGTCGAGGACGCCATGGGGCACTTCAATTACCTGGTGTTCTACCTCGTCAGCGGCGTGGCGGCGGCCATGACCATGTATGCCATGGACCCCGGCTCGGCGATCCCGATGGTGGGGGCGTCGGGCGCCATCTCGGGCGTGCTGGCGGCCTATGTGCTGCTCTATCCCAAGGCGCCGGTGACGGTGATCGTGCCGCTCGGGATCGTGTTCTATCCCATGCGGGTGAGCGCGGTGTTCGTGGTGGGGCTGTGGTTCGCGATCCAGCTTTTCAGCGCCTGGATGAGCAATCCGACCCAGCCCGGTGTCGCGTTCTGGGCCCATGTCGGGGGCTTCGGCGCAGGATTGTTGCTCACGCCCATCTTCAAATCCTCCGACATCCCGCTTTTCGGCCGCGTGCGGCGCGGGCCCTGGGGCTGAGCCGCCCAACCGGGGCTGGCACGGCATTCGCTCTACCCCATGCGAGAGGACGGACAGCCGTCCCGGACTGGATCAGATTTGGGGAATGGGCGATGAAGCACCGCAACAGCCATCTTTTGGTCGGATATTGGAGCCGCCTGCGCAAGGGCCGCGACGTTCCGGACCAGACCGACGTCGACCCCCGCGCCATCAAGCGCATGCTCTCCTACGTCTTCATCCTGGACGCCGCCGATACCTCCCGCCCGGTCTATCGCCTCGCCGGCACCTCGCTCTGCGACCGCTTCGGCATCGAGCTCAAGGGCACGAACTTCTTCTCCCACTGGGACGCGCAAAGCCGCGCCGGACTGGCGGCGCTGCTGCGCCAGTCGCTGGCCACGCGCCAGCCCGTCTGCCTTTCCTCCATCGCCGCCACCGCCGAGCATGGGATGGTCGAGCTCGAAACGATACTCGCCCCGGTGTCGTTCGGGTCCGGCCAGCCCCTGCGCTTCGTGGGGCTGGTGCAGGTGCTGAGCGACCCCACCCCGCTCGCGGGCCGGCCCATCGCCTACGAGAAGCTGGTCGGCTCGCAGCTCGTGCGCGAGGACGAGCCGCTCTCCAACATCGACGTGCCGCCCCCGCCCATGCCGCCCATGATCACCGAAGGCCGCAGCCATCCCCGCGCGCCGCACCTGCGCCTGGTGGTCTCGCAGGACCGCCCCGTGACATTGCACTGCGACCTCGACGCTCCCATGCAGCGGCTGATCGAGGCGCTGGACATCATGGCCCTGCCGGTGGAACGGACGGCGTAGTCCCAATCTCGCGCCCGAAGGACCGGAGCGTGCCGCTCGACAGGACCGATTCACGCCGGCGCGCGGCATGGCCTTCGGATCGGACGCTTGCCGCGTAACGGCTCCGCGTGGATCGGCCTTCCCGGCATCCGCGCGGCAGTAGGCATGCCCTACTCGCCGGTCGTGTTGTCGTGGGAGGGTTGCTGGGTTTGGGGCTTGGAGACTTCGGTCGGGTGGTCGACCGGGTCGTTGTGCAGGATCACGCGGTTGAACTGCTGCTTGTTCTCTTTTTCCTGCAGGTAGGGAATCTCGTAGCTCTCGATCTTGTTGCGGTAGGCCTCGAATGCCGCGTCGTCCGCGGGCAGGCGCTTGTCGCAGCGCTCGGGCGGCAGGTGCTGCTCTTCCTGGCACCACATGTCGAAATTCATCTCGGTCAGGTCGTAGCGCGTCGATTGGGCCTGCGCGCCCGCCAGGAACCCGGCGGAAGCGAGCGCAGCCACTGCGAGCGAACGGATCATGCCCTTCATAACGTGCAGGATACGCGCGCGGTTGCCTTAATCAAAGCCGTCAGGCGGCCACACGCGGAGATTTAATCTCGTCCTCGGCGACGCGCGCGGCTTCGGGCGCGGGCGCAGGCCGGCCCAGGATCATGTCCGACGCCTTTTCGGCGATCATGATGGTGGGCGCGTTGGTGTTGCCGGAGACCAGCGCGGGCATCACCGAAGCGTCAACGACGCGTAACCCTTCCACGCCGTAAACCCTGAGCGACGGATCGACGACGGCGTCGGGCCCGCGTCCCATCCTGGCCGAGCCCACGGGGTGATAGATCGTCTCCGCGGTCTTGCGGATGAAGGCGTCGATCTGGTCGTCGCGCGTGACATGGGCGCCGGGCATGAGCTCGGGCCCGCGATAGGGATCGAAGGCCTCCTGCGCGAAGATCGCCCGCGCCAGCTTCACGCCCTCGCGCAGCGCGCGGCGGTCTTCCTCGGCCTCCAGGTAGTTGGGCTGGATGAGCGGCGCGGCCAGGGGGTCGGCGGATTTGAGCGAGATGTAGCCGCGGCTTTCGGGGCGCAGCTGGCAGACATGGGCCATGAAGCCGTGGCGGTCGGCCCTGCGGCGGGTGTGGTCGAACATCAGGGCCGCGATGAAGTGGAATTGCAGGTCGGGCGTCTCCAGGTCCGGCCGGCTCTTGAGGAAGGCACCGGACTCCAGTCCCTGCCCCGTTGCCAGCCCGGTGCCGAACAGCATGTATTGCAGGCCCGTCTTCATGGCGGCCAGGGGATTGGCCTGGCTGTAGAGCGTGATGGGCTGGCTGCATTCGTACTGGATGGAGCAGTCCAGATGATCCTGCAGGTTCTGGCCCACGCCCTTCAGTCCCTCGATCACCGGGATGCCGAAGCGGTTCAGCACCTCCGGATCGCCGATGCCGGACAGCAGCAGCACCTGCGGCGTGTTCACCGCGCCGCCCGAAAGGATCACCTCGCGGCTGGCGCGCGCCTGATGGGTCTTGCCGTCCTGCAGGTACTCCACGCCCACCGCGCGGCGGTTCTCGAACAGCACGCGCGCGACATGGGCTTCGGATTCGACGGTCAGGTTCTTGCGATCGAGGATGGGCGTGAGATAGCCGCGCGCCGCGCTCCAGCGTTTGCCCTCATGGATGGTGAGCTGATAGGGCCCGAAGCCCTCCTGCTGCCTGCCGTTGAAATCCTTCGTCTCCGGATGGCCCGCCTCGAGCCCCGCGCGCACGAAGGCGCGGAACAGGGGATTGGACGAGCGGCCGTTGGAAACCCGCAACGGGCCTTCGCCGCCATGGAAGGAATCGCCGCCGTTCTCGTTGTGCTCGGCGCGCTTGAAATAGGGCAGGACGTCGGCGAACGACCAGCCTTCGCAGCCCATCTGCCGCCAATGGTCGTAGTCGCGGGCATGGCCGCGGATATAGATCATGCCGTTGATGGACGACGATCCGCCCCAGCCCTTGCCGCGCGGCCAGTAGAGCTTCCTGTTGTTGAGATGGAGCTGGCCCTCGGTGTCGAAATACCAATTGTGCTTGTTCTTCTTTCCGAGGAGCGCGGGAATGCCGGCGGGCATGTGGATCATCGCCGAACGGTCGCGCGGCCCCGCCTCGACCAGGAGGACCTGGTTGTTGGGATCGGACGACAGCCGGTTGGCGAGCACGCAACCCGCGCTGCCCGCTCCGATGACGATGTAGTCGAAGGCCTTCATGGCGCCACCGCTATAGCTTCGGCGCCGATCAATGCGAAAAACACGGCAAAATTCAACAGCTTCCGCCGCGGAACCCCGCATCCCGGGCCGGCCAGGCGGCTGTGACGCCCGTCACGGCCCGGAAAACGGCGACGGCCTAGAGTGCCGCGGCTCCCGGATGGGGTGCGCATATTGGAGGCAATCCATGTTCAATCAGCGTGGGCTCGGTTACGTGCCCGACCTTCCCAAAGTGGAAGACTACAGCGACACGCACCCGGAGGTTTCGAAACTGCTGTCGGCCGCCAATATCGGCAGCGGCGCCGCGGGTGGCGCGGTCGCCGCGCTGCCGGCGGTCGTGGACCTGCGTCCGTGGTTCTCGCCGGTCGAGGACCAGGGCTATCTCGGTTCGTGCACGGCCAACGCGGCCGCGGGCCTGCTCGAGTACAACGAGCGGCGCGCGCGGGGCCGCTTCGTCGATGCCTCGCGGCTGTTCCTCTACAAGGCCGAGCGCGACCTGCTCGGCTGGACCGGCGACACCGGCGCCTATCTGCGCACCGCCATGGAGGCGCTGGTCCTGTTCGGCGCGCCGCCCGAGCACTACTGGCCGTATGACGGCAATCCGCCCGCGAGCAATCCGCACTACAACGTCGAGCCGCCCGCGTTCTGCTACGCCTTCGGGTCGGCGTATCAGGCACTCACCTATTTCCGGCACGATCCGGCCGGCACGCCGGCGGCGACCGTGCTGAACAACATCAGGACCTATGTCGCCGCCGGGATTCCCGCCATGTTCGGCTTCCCGGTCTATCCGGAGTACGACAGCCCGCTTCCCGGCGGACTGATCGGCTATCCGGTGGCGGGGCAGACCTCGCGCGGCGGCCACGCCAATGTCGTCGCGGGCTACGACGACAATCTCATGATCGGCGGCGACAAGGGCGCGCTTCTGGTGCGCAACTCGTGGGGCCCGGCCTGGGGTGTCGGCGGCTATGGCTGGCTGTCGTACAAATACGTCACCTCGGCGCTTGCCAACGACTTCTGGAGCATGATCACCGCCAAGTGGCTGGACACCGGGAACTTCGGCTGAGGAACCCGGTCATCGGGAGACGGAGGCGCGGCCGCGCATCGCGGCCCGCCACCTCCGTGCCCGGCGCAGTTGCAACCTGTCCGCGTGACGGCGCGCGGCGCGGCAGGACCGCGCTGATGCGTTTTTCAGACAAGCCGTGAGGAACGCGCGGCGGCCGGCCGCGAAAATATTCGGGCTTTGCAGCAGGATCCCGCAATTCCCCGACCGAGGGCTTGTAACGTTTGCGGACATTGCGGAGAGTCCGGGCGATGGAGCTTGACCGGCACGCGCCACGTTCGGGGGAACGGGCGCGGGGACGCCGGATGGCTGCTTGAGAAAGTTCTGCCATGACCAGCCTCACCGTGGGTTCCCAGCCGTTCGACATGACGGACTGGGACCTCTCCGACATCGCCAACGGCAGCGTCACCTCCAGCAGCGCCACCGAGGTGGACGTCACCGGCTTCGGCGGGACATTGGTCTATCAGATCAAGGGCTCGGGCTTCACCAGCTTCGACGCCGACGGATTGCCGGCCTCCGGCACAGTGACGAGCTTCGTGCAGCAGGTGCCGGGCCATGTCGCCACCGACATCACCGGCTTCTCGATCTCGGCCGCAAGCTTCTCCACCTTCGTCGAGAATAACGACGCGGCGGGGCTCGAGGCGGCGATCTTCTCCGGCAACGACGTGTTGTACGGCCGCACGGGCGACGACGTGCTGCTGGGCTTCGGCGGCAACGACAGCTTCAACGAGACCAAGGGCGGTAACGACACCGTCCAGGGCGGCGACGGCAACGACTCGGTCTCCTTCGGCGACACCTTCACTGCTGCCGACTCGGTGGACGGCGGCGCGGGCAAGGACACCGTCAAGCTCAGCGGCGACTATTCCGCCGGCGTCACCTTCGGCGCTTCCACCATGACCAATGTCGAGGTGCTGAAGCTCGACGACGGCTTCAGCTACAATCTCACGCTCAACGCCGCGAGCGACACTTCGGGCCAGTCGCTCAACGTGGCCGCGCAATTCCTCACCGGCGCCAATCACGCCGCCATCGACGCCTCGGCCGTCACCGGCGCACTGCGGCTGGCGGGCGGCGACGGCGACGATTCGCTGTCGGCCGGCAGCGGCGTGAATACGCTTCTGGGCGGCAGCGGCGACGACACCATCACCATCCAGAACTTCGCCGCCGGCTCGGTGATCAATGGCGGCGACGGCAACAACACGCTGCTGCTGAATGGGGATTTCTCCACCCACACCGACCTCGTCAAGAGCAGCGTCTCGCACATCGGGACCTTCGCCTTCGCCGCGGGCCACGATTACGACGTCTCGATCGACACCACCTCCAACCACGCGCCCGGCACCGCGACCCAGGAGTTGTTCGCGGACGCCTCCGCGCTTGGCGCTTCGGACAGCGTCACGCTCGACTGGAACGTCGGCAACCGCAACCAGGCCGAGTTCACCGGCGGCGCCGGCGACGATTCCATCACCTTCGACATGAGCCAGGTGAAGAGCTTCGCCACCGATGCGGTCGCCGACATGTCGCATGGCGGCAGCGACACGGTCATCGGCAGCTACTCGCCGGGTGGCTCGGTGGTCGTCGCCTCGTTCGGCGGCGCCTTCGATTCCACCGATGTCGTGCAGGATGCGGAGATCGAGCTCAATGGCGATTACTCCGCCGGCGTCACGCTGAACGCGGCCGACACGCCGACCCGATTCACCTTCATCACCGGGACGTTCGACTACAACCTCACCTTCCTGGATTCGAACATCGCGCCGGGCCAGACGCTCACGCTCGATGCCGAGGATCTCAACACCGGCACGACCCTCACCTTCGACGGCTCGGCGGTGACCAGCGGCGGGAACCTGTTCGTCACCGACAACCGCTCCAACCTCAACTTCATCGGAACGTCGGGCGGCGATCGCGTCGACGTCGCGCAGGGCGCCGTCCATATCAGCGGCGGATCGGGCGACGACCAGTTCACCGTCAGCAGCTTCGTCGTCAGCGACTCGATCGACGGCGGCGGCGGCAGCGACAGCCTGCAGCTGGCCGGCGCGACCGGCACCTATCACGTCAACAGCTCGGTCCTGTCCAACATCGAAAGTCTCGGCATGCACGCCGGGATGAACTTCGTGCTGAGCGGAAATATCATCTCCGGCGGCTCCATGACGGTTCGCGAGATCGGCTCGCCCGGCGGCCTGAGCTTCGACGGCTCCGCGGAAACCACCGGCAGCTTCACGCTCATTGGCGGCACCGGCGGCAACATCCTGAAGGGCGGCGCGAATGCCGACACCATCCAGGGCGGCAACGGCGCCAATTTCATCACCGGCAATGGCGGCGCCGACACCATCACCTGCAACAGCCATCCCGACCAGCTCTTCTACAAGGCGGTGGCCGACTCCACGAGCACCACGTTCGACAACGTGATTGGCTTCGATACCGCGCACGACGTCTTCAAGCTGTTCACCTCGGTGAGCGGCGTGGACGCCAACGTGACGACCGGCTCGCTTTCCAACGCGAGCTTCGACAGCGACCTCGCCGCTGACATCGGTTCGGGTCAGCTCGCCGCCGGCCACGCGGTCGTGTTCACCGCCAGTGGCGGGGACTACAACGGCCACACCTTCCTGATCGTCGACTGCAACGGCGTGGCCGGCTACCAGGCGAGCCAGGATCTGGTGATCGAGCTCACCAACCCCAGCAGCCTGACGCTGACGACTTCAAACTTCGCATAGGAAGCACGCCCATGACCAAGCTCACAGTGGGTTCCCAGCCGTTCGACATGACGGACTGGGACCTGTCGGACATCGCCAACGGCAGCGTCACATCGAGCAGCGCCACGGAAGTGGACGTCGCCGGCTTCGGCGGGGTGCTGGCCTACGAGATCAAGGGCTCGGGCTTCACCACCTTCGACGCGCACGGCCTGCCGACCTCCGGCACGGTGACCAGCTTCGTGCAGCAGGTGCCGGGCCACGTGGCCACGAACATCTTCAGCTTCTCGATCCCGGCCGCCACCTTCTCCTCCTTCGTGGAGAGCAACGACGCGGCGGGGCTGGAGGGCGCGCTGTTCTCGGGCAACGACTCGCTGTCCGGCCGCACGGGCGACGACGTGCTGCTGGGCTACGGCGGCAACGACGTCTTCAGCGAGACCAAGGGCGGCAACGACACCGTCCAGGGCGGCGACGGCGACGACACGGTCAATTTCGACGCGGCGTTCACGGCCGCCGATTCCGTGGACGGCGGCGCCGGCACCGACAAGGTGACGCTCGCCGGAGATTACTCCGCCGGCGTCACCTTCGGCGCCGCCACGATGGTGAATGTCGAAACCTTGGTCGCCAAGGCCGGATTCGACTACGACCTCGTGCTCAACGCCACCAGCGATACGTCCGGCCAATCCCTCGCCGTCATTGCGTCCGCGCTGGCGGCGGCCAATCACGTCACATTCGACGGCTCGGCGCTGGCGGGTACCTTGCGCCTGGTCGGCGGCGCCGGCGACGACACGCTCACCGGCGGCTCCGGCGCCAACACCTTCGTGGGCAAGGACGGCAACGACACGTTTGTCGCCGGCACCGGCGTCAACGTGATCGGCGGCGGCAACGGCAACGACACGGCGACCTTCACCAACTGGGTCGACGGCGACAACTACCAGGGCAATTCCGGCACCAACGCGCTGATCCTGAACGGCGACTTCTCGGGCGGCGTCACGCTCGACAAGCACGACATGTCCAGGATCGACAGCTTCACCCTGGGCGCGGGCCACGATTACGACATCACGCTCGACACCTCGGCCTACCATGCCGGTTCGCACCAGATTCTCAACCTGCACTTCGACGCCAGCGCGCTCGGCGCGTCCGACGGCTTCACGCTCGACTGGCATCCCGGCGATCTCAACAACGTCTTCATCACGGGCGGCGCGGGAAACGACACCGTCAATCTCGACTTCACCGGCTCTTCGAGCGGACTGCTCGGCCAGATCGATCTTTCCCAGGGCGGCGACGACACCGTGATCGTCAGCAACTTCGCGGCGCAGTACCTGGAAGACGCGATATCCGTGCAGTACGGCGCGACCTTCAACGCCAACGACGTCGTCGAGAACGCCAAGATCCTGCTCGACGGCGACTATTCCGCCGGCGTGACGCTGAACCCGCTCGACGCGACCACGGTCATCGGCCTGACGGGGGGCCATTCCTACAGCATCACGATTCCCAGCATGTCCCATCTCGAGGAAGACGTGACCATCGGCGGCAGTCAACTGCAGGCCGGGGATTCGCTTTACTTCGACGGCTCCGCCGTGACGGAATCGCGCCTGACCATCTATGCCGATTGCGGCACCTCCACCATCTTCGGCGGCAGCAGCCTCGATACCATCAACGTCAGCACCTTCGGCGGCACCACCACCGTCCATGCCGGCGACGGCCCCGACATGATTTCGGTGAAGGATTTCACGGCCTCGAGCTTCGTCGACGGAGGCGCCGGCGACGACACGCTCGTCATCACCTCCTCGAGCTCGGGCCCGGGCTCGCTTTCGCTGGGCAGCGCCCAGATCGCCAACATCGAGACGCTCGCCATCGACGACGGCAACCTGAGCACCACGGTGACCGACAACATCGTCGCCGACGGCCAGACCATGATCGTCGAGGACGGCACCGCCTCGTCGCCTGGCCAGCTGAGGTTCGACGGCTCGGCGGAAACGACCGGGGCCTTCCACATCATCGGCGGCGCGGGCGGCCCGAACCTGCTCATCGGCAGCGCCGGCAACGACAACATCGAGGGCGGCTTCTCGGCCAATTTCGTCACCGGCGGCGCGGGCGCCGACCAGATCGTCTGCGGCACGCATGTCGACACGCTGACCTACAACGGCGCCTCGGACTCCACCGATGCGAATTACGACACCGTGACCGGTTTCGACGTGTCGTCGGACGTCTTCAAGCTGGGCTTCGCGGTTTCGACGGTCGACGCGACGGTGCACAGCGGCACGCTGTCCACGGCGAGTTTCGACTCCGACCTGGCCGCCGCGATCGGCGCGGGCCAGCTGGGCGTCCACCACGCCGTGCTGTTTACCCCAAACGCGGGCACGCTTTCCGGCGACCATTTCCTGGTGATCGACGTCAACGGCACCGCCGGCTACCAGGCCGGACAGGATCTGGTGATCGAACTCGTCTCGCCCACGAGCCTGACGCTCACCACGGACAATTTCATCCACTGAGACGGACCCGGACGAAAAGCGCGATCCGCCACGGGACGGATCGCGCTTCTTTTGCTCTGCGTGGTTCCGTTACGGCACCAGGGTGATCACCGAGCGGCGGTTCTTGGCTTCCTTCACGCCGTCGGGCGTCTGCACCGCGAGGTCGCTTTCGCCGACGCCCGAGGTCTGGACCGATTCCGGACGCGCGCCCATCTGGACCAGCACGTCCTTGACCACGTTGGCGCGCTTCACCGAAAGCGCCTGGTTGTATTCGGCCGAGCCGGAAGTGTCGGTGTGGCCGACCACCGTGATGGTGGACTGCCGTCCGGTGCGCGCGGCGTCGATGGCGGCCTGGATGGTGGTGAGGTCCTCGGCCGTCAGGGTCCACGAATCCCAGTCGAAATAGACCGTGTAGTTCGCGGCGGGCGCGGCGGCAGGCGCCGGGGCCGGCGCGGGCGCCGGGGCCGGATTGAGGTCGCGCTCGAGCCTGGCCAGAGAGGCGTCCAGCGACTGGCGGCAGGCGTGGGAAGCGGCCTGTTGGCCGTCCACCTTGCCGTTCATGATCCAGCAGTCGAAATCGGCCTGGGCGCGGGCGGCGTCTTCCGGCGCCTTGCCGCGGCCGTCTTCCAGGTCGCGCAACAGGCGCAGGCGCATCTGCTCGCCGTCCGGATTGTCCTCCCCGGCGGGTTCGGGCAGCACCTCGTCGCCCTTGGCGGCGGCGAGCGCCTTGTCGGCATAGGCCTGCGCGAGGTCGGAGACGTCGCTGCTGGTGCCGGTCAGCGACATCGAGCCCTCGGCATCGAAGGCGCTGGCGGTCGAGTTGTTGGCGGCGTCGCCGAAGGAGCGCGCCAGGTAGGAATAATCCTTGAACAGCGCCTGGGAGAACGGCCCGCCGGCCGGCTGGGCCGCGTCGAGCTCGTCGGAGATGGTGGTGGAAGCGCAGGCCGCCAGCGTGGAAGCCAGCGCCAGGACCGGCAGCAGGCGGAGCAGGCGGCGGGCGGGGGAAAGCGGCATGTGGAAGAATCTCCGGCGGGGAACGAGGCGGGGTTCCTATAGCGCGGGCGGAGCCGAAGGTTAAGCCTCCCTCGAATTAGGGAAAATAAGCTTCCCGGATGACCGCGGCGGTAACCTTGCGTTGACCGTCATGGATTTAAAAAGGGCGTCCGAGGCAGAGTTCGAGGGCCGGCTGCCGCCATGTCGGGCGCTTTCCATGACCAATGACCGCGAGCGCGTGGTCGCCGAGGCCAAGGCCGAACGGCGCAGGCACCGGCGCGTGCGCGTGGACCTCGCGGGGCGGCTGTTCGTGCCGGCGGAGGAGCGCGAGGCCCAGTGCCGGATCACCGACCTGTCGCCCGGCGGCGCGCAGGTGGCGAGCGACATCGTTCCGGCCGCGGACAGCCAGATCGTGCTCTATATCGACGGCTTCGGCCGGCTCGAGGGCGTCGTGGCGCGGCCGCGCGCCGACGCCGCCGACGCCGCCGACAAGCCGGGCAACGCCTTCGGCGTGCGCTTCGTCTGCACGCCCATGAAGCGCGAGCGCATCGCCGAGCAGCTCATCCTTCTGATGAACAAGGGCGCCATCGACGAGTCGGCGATGCGCCGCCACGACCGCGAGCCGACCCGGGGGCTGGCCAGGTTCACCCGCTCCAACGGCGACGTGGTGGCGTGCGAGGTGATGGACCTTTCGCTCTCCGGCGTCTCGCTCAAGACCGAGATCCGCCCGCCGCTCGGCGAGGTGGTGCTCATCGGCCAGATGGCCGGACGCATCGTGCGCCATCACGAGAGCGGCATCGCGGTGGAATTCGTCGGCGCCCCCGCCGCCCCCACCATCGAACGCCCGGCCGCGAAGCTGAGCGTGGTCAGGTAGGCCTGGCTCTCCTGGTGTGTGTCATGGCCCGCGAATGCGGGCCATCAGGTGACGTCTGGGATGCTCGTCGACAGACACATACTCATCGCCATACGTCCAGCGCGGTTTGTCTGACAGCTCCATCGCAACATGACGCGCCGATCGGTACTGTGCAGAACCCAACTGGATGGCCCGCATTCGCGGGCCATGACACTGTGGTTTGGATATGTGCGCCAACGGCTAGAGAAACGGATTCTCTTCCATCGCGGCGATGCCCAGCGCCTCGCGTTTCTTCCATGACAGCCCGCTGGCGACGATGGCGTGGGCGCGTGTGAGGTAGCGCTTCAGCTCCGCAGGCTTGAGCGGCTTCAGGTCGTCCATTGCCACCCATTTGGCGCGGGCGAGATAAGGGCATGGGCGGATGCCGTCGATCTCCACCAGGATGCGCATGCTGGTCTCGCCCGCCTTGAACCACACGCCTTGCGGCCGCTTGCCGTCCATGGGGATCATGGCGAACATCTTGCCGGCGACCTTGAACACCCTGGAAGCGCCGAAGGGATATTCCAGCGTCACGCCGGGCAGCGACAGGCAATGGCTTTGGATGGCGGCGTAGCTCACGCCACCGGCTCCAGGATGCCCAGGCGCCGGCGCGCGGCGCGGAAATGCTCCGGGCGGATGTTGCGCGAGACCATCGAGAAGGCGAGCGCGAGCACCGCCGCATCGTCGGTGAAGCCGATCACCGGCAGGAAATCGGGGATCGCGTCCGTCGGCAGCACGAAATAGGCGAGCGCGGCCAGCAGGATCGCCTTGACCCTGGCCGGCGTGGCGGGATCGGCCACGCAATAATACGCCGCCGCCAGATCCTCCGCGAACGGCAGCTGGCCCGCCAGCCCGAGCAGCTTGTCCCAGAAGCCCCGCTCCACGATGCGCTCGTGGCGCGCCACCACCACGGGAAGCTGGGCCGCCTTCGGATCGGGGAGGTCGCCGGCCTTCATGCACGCTAGTATCGGCCCATCGGACGCAAAGGGAAAGACATGAGCGAAGACATCGGATCCGCGCAGCCTCTGGCCGCGCTTCTGGGCATCGAGATCGTGGAGGCGACAAGAGCGCGCGTGGTGGGGCGGCTCAAGGTCAGGCCCGATCTCTGCACCAGCTGGAACACCATCCATGGCGGCACCATCATGGCTTTGGCCGACACGCTGGGCGCCACCGGGGCCTATCTCAACCTGCCTGAAGGCGCGCGCACCACCACCATCGAAAGCAAGACCAACTTCATCGGCCCCGCGGCCGAGGGCGAGACCGTCACGGCGGAGTCCCTGCCGGTCCATGTCGGAAAGCGCAGCTCGGTCTGGCAGACCCGCATCTCGCGGGACGATGGCAAGCTCGTCGCCATCGTGACCCAGACCCAGCTGGTGCTGAGCTAGTTGACGGCGCGGCAGGCTTTGCGGGCGCGGCGCGGGCGGTCTAAAACCCCGCGCAACGCCATCTGAGAGAAGGGACACGCCATGGAACTGAATTCCTCCGTCGCCGCGGTGATCACCGGCGGCGCCTCCGGCCTCGGCGAAGCCACGGCGCGCGCGCTGGCCGCCCACGGCGTCAAGGTCGCCCTCTTCGACCTGCAGAAGGACAAGGGCGAGAAGGTCGCCGCCGAAATCGGCGGGGTGTTCTGCGAAGTGAACGTGACCAGCGACGAGAGCGTCACCGCCGGCTTCGCCAGGGCGCGCGCCGCCAACGGGCAGGAACGCATCCTCGTCAACTGCGCCGGCACCGGCAATGCCGCCAAGACCGCCAGCCGCGACAGGAAGACGGGCGAGATCAGATTCTTCCAGGCCAGGGATTTCGACCGCATCATCCAGATCAACCTGGTGGGCACCTTCCGCTGCATCGCCATGAGCGCGGCCGGCATGCTGACGCTCGATCCGCTTCCGGGCGGCGAGCGCGGCGCCATCGTCAACACCGCCTCGGTGGCGGCGCAGGACGGCCAGATCGGACAGGCGGCGTACACCGCGTCCAAGGCCGGCATCAACGGCGTGACGCTGGTGGTGGCCCGCGACCTGGCGCAGGAAGGCATCCGCTGCAACACCATCATGCCGGGGCTGTTCGACACCCCGCTGCTGCAGGGCGCGCCGGAGCCGGTGAAGCAGGCCCTGGGCGCGCAGGTGCCCTTCCCGCCCCGGCTCGGCAATCCGCCGGAATACGCGAGCCTGGCGCTGCAGATGATCACCAACGGCTACTTCAACGGCGAATGCGTCCGCCTCGACGGCGCCATCCGCATGGCGCCGCGATGAGCGTCCGGCTGCCGGTCATGGCGGTACTGCTCGTCCTGGCGGGTTGCGTGAGCGATCCGATGCCGGAAGGCTATTCCGGCCCCAGGGCGAACATCGAGGATTCCTATTCTCCCCGCTCCGGCGACGGCGCGAACTTCTTTTTCGTCGCCCAGGTGAACGGCAAGGACGTCTACAACGCACTGCGGCGCACGATCGATGTCAATAACGGCAACGGCTTCAGCCTGAGGCCGGTGGTGTATGCCCGCGATCTTCCGGCCGGGCCGGCGACACTCACGATCGAGGGACAATCGCACTACGCCGCGCCGATCATCGCGCTGTTCTCGCACAACGACGACATTTCCGGCGTCGTGCATGTCACGCTGGAGGCCGGCCACAACTACCGTGTGCTGGGCGAAATGGACGGCGAGCACTGCGCGGTGTGGATCGAGGAGGCCGAAACGGGCGCGCCCCTCGGCGACAGGATCGAAGGCAAATGCTGATGCCATGACGGCGGCCGACCTGCAGAGCTGGCACGACTATTTCGTCACCGTGGCGCAGGCCGGCGCGACGCTGGCGGGGCTTCTGTTCGTGGGACTGACGATCAGCCTGGGGCATGTCATCAACGCGCGCGGCTATCTGGCGCGCGGCTTCACGGCGCTGGCGCTGCAGTTCGAGATCCTGGTGCTGGGCCTCTTCGCGCTGGTGCCCGGGCAATCGCCGGCGGCGCTGGGCGTGGAGTTCATCTGCACGGGCCTGTTCGTGCTCGCCGGCACGCAGGCCTTCGCGCGCTCCTTCCCGGAGGACGAACGGTCCCAGGTGCTGAGCGGCAGGGGACCGCGCGCGGTGCGCTTCGTGCTGACCAGCGTGGCGACGCTGTTCCCGGCGCTGGCGGGGCTTGGCCTCTGCCGGGGCTGGCCGTACGCGCTCTACCTCCAGATCCCCGCCGTGCTCGCCGCCATCTACCTCTCCATCGGCTACGCCTGGGTCTTCGCGGTGGAGATCCCGCGGCGCAAAGAGGAAGAGTCGCGGAAACCGTAGCGCTGCGCTTTTCCCTCACGCATCGCGAACGCGCCCGGCGAGGAAGAGCGCAAACCGATGCACCGCATCGAAGCCGTCGGGGGAAACCCTGCGGCGCCGTCATTAGACGTAACGCGTCCAGAGCATCTCCGGCACAAATGAGAGCAGCGCTATCGCCAGCGTGAATCCGACAACGTCATGGAGAGCGCGCAGCCCCAGCGCAAGGACACCGGCCGCAAACAGCCCAAGAACGATACCCCCCAGAAGGAACGCGGGACCGGAGATGTAGCAATGCAGCCGCCGGCAGCGCCACGCGTTCAGAATGCATCCGATTCCCATCCACAGCAGCGAGATTGTCCAGACAAGGGCCCCTGTGCGTGGCGAGATTGCAAGGACGTTTGTCGAGAGCCCCAGACCCAATGGCAGGCACCACCAGAGGAGCGCGGTCGCGGGCCGTCGCGCCCAGTCGTTTTGCGGTCTGCGGGCGGTGTCCACGGCCTCAAGACCCGCGACAGCTTTCGCCCGAACCGCCCGCGCGCTCGATTTGAACCGGAGGGCACGGTCGCGACCCATGGGAACAGAACACGCAACAGTCGCCCGCCCTGGGCCGCAGGACGGATCCGCAACCCCTGCATTCATAAATGCGGATGCATGCGTCGGCCGGCATCGTCTCGATGTGCTTCGCGCCGCAGTCGGGGCAGACGAGTTCGCATGTCGCAATCGGCTCGGCCATCCGAACTCCGGCGACGAGCGTCGCATCGGCCTTTCCGGCAAGGACGTTCATGCGCCTTCTCCTCGCGGCGGCGCGCCGATCCGGTTGTTTCGTCGGACGACGCCGGTTAAGCCTAAACCCTGTAGCCGCTACAGACGCAAGAGGAGACGCGGAATGCCAAAAACCCCGGCAAATCCCGAATTTTCCATCGGCGTCCTGGCGGAGCGGAGCGCGGTCAACATCGAAACCGTCCGCTACTACGAGAAGATCGGCCTCATGCCGAAGCCCGCGCGGAGCGCGGGCGGCTACCGCCTCTATACCGTCGATCACCTCAAGCGCCTGTCATTCGTGCGGCGTGGACGCGAGCTCGGCTTCAGCCTCGACGAATTGCGGGACCTGCTTCGGCTCGTCGACGATCGCAATCACACATGCGCGCAAGTTCGCGCGCTGACCCTGGAACATGTCGCGGGCATCCGCCGGAAAATAACCGACTTGCGCCGACTTGAAAGAACCATGACCGGCATGGCCGCGCAGTGCAGCGGAAAGCGGATTCCCGAATGCCCGATCGTCGACGCGTTGTTCGCCCCCGCTCCGGGCGCGGCCAAACCGTAGCCGCGCAAATCCGCATCCGACGGCGCCGGCCGGCGCAATGCCGCAAAACGAGCGATTCCGGCCGCGAGCCTTGCCGGACGGGATACGCCATCCCGTTCATGCATTCGGCAGAACCGGAATCCCCTACCCCGCCCCCGCCAGCTCGTGGATCTGGCTGTTGGCCAGCGTGAGCTTGGCGATGGAGAGGTCGCCGGTGCGTTCCAGCTCGTCGAGGAAGCTCCTGGTCCGCGACAGCAGGTCGGCGCGGGACTCGGCCCAGGCGTCGGCGGCCTTGGCGCCGTCGGCGCGGGTGCGGTCCATCCTGTCGCCTTCGAAGCTCTTCAGCACCTGCTGGGTCAGGTGGCGCTGGCCGGCGTAGAGGTCGTCGACGATGCGGCGGATGGCGAGGCGGTCCCAATGCTCGGTGGCGGCGATGCGCTGCGCCAGGCCGCGCAGCCGGTCGAGCCCGATGATGGCGCCGACGCTGAAATAGGCGCCGGCCACGAGATCGATGTCGAGGTCGCGGGCGTGCGCGAGCTGCGCGATCTCGGGCGCGGTGCCCCAGAGCGGCAGCGCCGCCACGTCGTCGGCCAGGTCGAGCGGCGCGCCCGCGTCCGTCATCTCCTTGATGCGGCCCTGGGTGTCGTGCAGCTCGTAGGGCGAGACCAGCGTGGAGAAGGTGCCGCGCAGCGCCTCCACCCCGCCGCGATAGAGCGCGACGGCGGCGGCGAGGTCGGCATTGGCCGGCACGTTGACGATGAACCACAGGCCCAGCCGGCGCAGGAATTCCGCGATGTCCTCGTACATCGAGGTCTGCAGGGCCGCGGGCACCCTGCCGTCCAGCATGTCGATGCGCGCCTTGAGCGCGGAAAGGCCGAACGCACCCTCCGCCACCGCGAAGGCGCGCGCCACGCGGCTCGCCGGCGCGGAGGAGACTTCCTTCATGCGGTGCACGAAGACCGGGCCCGCGAGGTTGACGATCTTGTTGGCGAGCACCGTCGCCACGATCTCCCGCTTCAGCCGGTGCTGCGCCAGCTCGCCGGGGAAGCGCGCCACGGCGGCGGGCGGGAAATAGCCCGCGAGCTCGCTCGCGAAATAGCTTTCCTCCGGCAGGCCGCTGGCATTGATCTCCGCGTCCAGGTCGAGCTTGGCATAGGCGAGCAGCACCGCGAGCTCGGGCCGTGTGAGGCCCTGGCCCGCCTGCGCGCGCTTCCTCAGCTCTTCGTCGCCGGGCAGGAATTCGACCGCGCGGTCGAGCTTGCCGCGGCGCTCCAGGTCGCGGATGAAGCGGCCCTGGCTGTCGATGTCCTTCACCCCGCGCGCCTGGGCCACCGAAAGCGCCAGCGTCTGGTTGTAATTGTCGGCCAGCACATGGGCGGCCACGTCGTCGGTCATCGCCTCGAGCAGCGTGTCGCGCTCGGGCCCGGTAAGCTCGCCGCGCCTGAGCGGCCCGCTCAACAGGATCTTGAGATTGACCTCGTGGTCGGAGGTGTCCACGCCGGCGGAATTGTCGATGGCGTCGGTGTTGATGCGCCCGCCCTTCATCGCGTACTCGATGCGGCCGAGCTGGGTGACGCCGAGATTGGCGCCCTCGCCGATCACCCTGGCCTTCACCTCCGCGCCATTGGCGCGGATGGCGTCGTTGGCGCGGTCGCCGGCGTCGAGATTGCTCTGGGAAGAGGCCTTGATGTAGGTGCCGATGCCGCCGAACCACAGAAGGTCGGCTTCCGCCCTGATCAGCGCCTTCATCACGTCGGCCGGCGGCGCGCGGTCCTTCGCGATGCCGGTGATCTTCTTCATCTCGGGGGAGAGCGCGATCTCCTTGACCGCGCGGTCGAACACCCCGCCGCCCCTGGAGATCAGCGACCTGTCGTAATCCGCCCAGGAGGAGCGCGGCAGGTCGAACATACGCTTGCGCTCGGCCCAGCTCCGTCCCGGATCGGGATCGGGATCGAAGAAGATGTGGCGGTGGTCGAAGGCGGCGATCAGCTTGGTGCAGCGGGAGAGCAGCATGCCGTTGCCGAACACGTCGCCCGACATGTCGCCCACGCCGATGCAGGTGAAGGTCTCGGCCTGGATGTCGCGGCCGAGCTCGCGGAAGTGCCGCTTCACCGCCTCCCACGCGCCCTTGGCGGTGATGCCCATCTTCTTGTGGTCGTAGCCGTGGCTGCCGCCGGACGCGAAGGCGTCGCCGAGCCAGAAGCCGCGCTCCCCGGCGATGGAATTGGCGATGTCGGAGAAGGTGGCCGTGCCCTTGTCGGCGGCGACGACGAGATAGGGATCGTCCACGTCGTGGCGCACCACATGGGCGGGCGGGATCACCGCGCCGGTGGTGTCGAGATTGTCCGTCAGGTCGAGCAGCGCATCGATGAAGCATTTGTAGGCGGCGATGCCCGCGGCCTGGACGTCCTCGCGCGTGGCGTTGAGCGGCAGGCGCTTGGGATAGAAGCCGCCCTTGGAGCCCACGGGCACGATGACGGCGTTCTTCACCTGCTGCGCCTTGACGAGGCCCAGGACCTCGGTGCGGAAATCCTCGCGCCGGTCGCTCCAGCGCAGGCCGCCGCGGGCCACGCGCCCGAACCGCAGATGCACGCCCTCCACCATCGGCGAATAGACGAAGATCTCGACCAGCGGGCGCGGCTGCGGCAGCTCCTCCAGCTTCTGGGAGTCGAGCTTGATCGAGAGGTAGGGCTTGGGCCGGCCGCCGGCGTCCGGCTGGTAGAAATTCGTGCGCAGCGTGCAATCGATCACGTTGCGCACGCGGCGGATGATGCGGTCGTCGTCCAGGCTCGGCACGTCGTTGAGCGCGGCATCGATGCGCTTGCCGATCGCCTCCAGCGCCGCGTCCCGGTCGCCCTCGAAATCCGGATCGCTGCGGGCGAGGAAAAGCTCGACCAGGCGCCCCGCGATGTCGGGATTCCGCGCCAGCGCCTGCTCGATGTAGTCCTGGCTGAAGGCGAGGCCCGCCTGGCGCAGGTATTTCGCCGCCGCGCGCAGGATCGTCACGTCGCGCCAGGAAAGGCTCGCGCCCGTCACCAGCCGGTTGAAGCCGTCGCTCTCCGCCTGGCCGCCGACCACGGCGTGGAACGCGTCCTCGAACGGCTGCTTGATGTCGTCCAGGTCGACGGCGGCGCCGTCGGCGCGCTCCATCAGGAAATCGAGCACCGAGGCCTCGTCCGACGGGCCGTCGCTCGCGCCCAGCGTGACGGGATAGGAATCCTCCGCGATCACCCTGAAGCCGAGATTCTCGAAGATCGGAAGCAGGGTGGAGAGCGGCGGCACCGCGCCGAGGCCATAGAGCTTGAGCCGCATGGCGCTGCGCGCGTCGCGCGCGCGGCGGTAGGCGCGGGCCTGGAGCCCGCCCTGGTTGCGGCCCAGCGCCTCGAGCTCGTCGAGGTCGCGCACCGCTTCCTCGGGCGTGAAGGCGTCGCGGTAGCGGGCGGGGAAGGCGTTGGCATGGCGATGGGCGCGGGCATGGCCCTGCATCTCGCCATGCGCCACGATCAGCGCGGTGACGAAGCCGTCGTCCCAGGTGCGGATGGCGTCGCGGATCTCCGCTTCCAGCGCATGCACGTCGACATGCGGGCGCGGGCCTTCCTTGCGGCCGACGATGTAGTGCACGCGGGCGAGCGTGGATTCGTCGAGCGTGGGCGTGGCGTTGGATTCGCGGCCGTCGAAGGCCCCGGCGAGGATCGCGTGGATGCGCTCGCGCACATGGGTGTCGTAGCGGTCGCGCGGCACGTAGACGAGCGCGGATACGAAGCGGTCGAACTGGTCGAAGCGCAGGAACACGCGCACCTTCGGCCGCTCGCCCAGCCTCAGCACGCCCATGGCGGTGGCGAAAAGCTCGTCCTCGTTGACCTGGAAGAGCTCGTCGCGCGGATAGGTGTCGAGGATGTGCGCCAGCGCCTTGGCGTCGTGGCTGGAGGCCGGCAGGCTCGCCCGCGCCATGACGTTGCCGGTCTTGTGGCGCAGGAGCGGGATGTCGCCGGGCCTGCGGCTGTAGGCGCCGGAGGTGAACAGGCCCACGAAGCGGCGCTCGCCCTTGAGCTTGCCGTCCTGGCCGAAGATCTTCACGCCGACGTAGTCCATGTGCACCCGCCGGTGCACAAGGCTGCGCTCGTTGGACTTGGTGATGATGATGGGGCTGGGCTCGGTGAGGAAGGCGCGCACGTCGGGCGTCAGCCTGGCGCGGTCGTCGCCCCGGCGGATGACGCGCGCGTCCGGATCGGCCAGCACGCCCAGGCCGGATTCGGCGACGGGCGAAAGCCGTCCGCCGTCGCCGTCGCTATAGGCATAGTCGCGCACGCCCAGGAAGGTGAAATGGTTGCCCGCCAGCCAGACCAGGAAGGCGAGGCTTTCGTCCAGTTCGGCCTGCGAGATCTTCGGCGGATTGGTGCTGAGCTCCGTCACCGTCTCCTTGAGGGCGAGCAGCATCTTCTTCCAGTCGCGCACGGCCAGGCGCACCTGGGCGAAGACCTTGTCCGCGCCCTCGATCAGCGCGCGGCGGCGCGGCGCGTCGGCGATGGGATCGAGCACCAGCGCGATCACGCTTTCACGCGCGGGCGTGCCCCTTTCGCCGCGGGCGCCGGATGCGTCGCGGCGCACCTCCATGATGGGATGGAACAGCGCATGCACCCGCACGCCCTGCCACGACGCCTCGGCCAGGAGCGAGTCGAACAGGAACGGCATGTCGTCGTTGACCGCGACGAGCAGCGTTTCCTTGCGCACGCTGTCCGCGCCCTGCGCGTTCACGTCGAACATCTCGACGATGGTGGTGCCGGGCGGGCGCGTGGCGGTGTGCGCGAAGACGACACCGGCGATCTCGGCCAGCGATTCCGGCGCGTAGCGCGTCACGTCTTCGGGCGGCGCGCCGCGATAGAAGGCCTCGAAGAAATCGCGCTGGGCGGGTGAGGTGAGGAGCCTGGCGGCTTGCGCGAGGGCGACGGCGGCCTTGGCCTCGTCGTCATGGGCGACAACCGCCGCATCGGCTGGATCGACGGCGTGCGCGGCTTTGGGGGTCATGAGTGTCCGAAAGGGTCTGACGGCGCGGAACCTATCCCCGCGTAAGCCTCACCGGAAGCCGAAAATCGGTGAATTTCGCGCTAGAGCGCAATCGGGCGGAGTGTGCAGCGGTTCGCCCGAAAAATTGCGCGTCAATCAAATACCTGGTGCGGGATCGCGATTCGAAGAAGAGCGATCCTGCTCTAGGCGGCCAGGGCGTGCTCCGGCACGGGTTCCGGGGCGGAAATCCTGTCCAGCCAATAGCTTAGGAGCGCGATGGCCGCGCCGGCGCAAAGCACGAGCGCCGCGGCGGCGAGTCCATCCAGGGGCCGCGCGACGGCGGCGATGGCCGAAAGCCCCGCAACCGGCGCGAGGAACAGTAGGCTCGCCTCCCGCGCCCGCGACAGCGCGGCGACGAGAAGCGCGGGCCCCACGGCGAAGAGCGCGAGGCCGGCCATGCCCGTGCCGGCCGGCAGCGCCAGGAACGCGCCCGCGCCCCAGGCGAAACCGGCATAGAACAGGATCGCGGAGAGATCGCCCGAGAACGCCTTGAGCGCGAAGAGCTCGAAGGGCGCGGCGATGGTGCGGGTGTAGCACCGGAGCAGCGCCGCGATCCCCGCGGCGGCCAGCGCCAGCCACACCGCGATCTGCGGGGCGGGCGCGGCGCCGAACGACCATCCCGCCACCGCGAGCGCCGACAGCGACAGAACCGCCGCGATCTGCGGCGCGCGGCCGAGCCGGTTGGCGAGCGACGCCGTCTCCGCGGCCTCGTAATGCAGCCGCGCCAGCTGGGCGAGGCGGACGCGCGGATCTTCGCGGCGCCCGGGAACCGGTGCCGCGGGAGCGGGCCCCGATGCGGGAGTTGAAGGCGTTTCGATGGGCAGGATCGCCATGGCAGGACCTCGCGCGCGAGCGTGGCTTTCGGACTAACGCTCGACCCGGAGCGTTAAGAATGGCTTAACGACGTCCGTGTCCCGAATCGGTTCCATTCTACACCCCCGGCCGGCAGGGCAAGGCATGCACGCCACCATCTTCGACCTGGAATTCACGGCCTGGGAGGGCAGCCTCGCCCGCCGCTGGCTGGGGCCGGGCGAGTTCAAGGAACTCGTGCAGATCGGCGCGGTGAAGGTCGACGCCGAAAGCTTCGAGGTGCTGGAGGAGCTCGACGTGCTGGCGCGTCCGCGCGTCAATCCGGTGCTGTCGGAGTATCTCGTCGCGCTCACCGGGATCACCAACGCGGCGCTCGAGGAACGCGGCATGGATTTCACGCAGGCCCATGCACGGTTCGTGGATTTCGCGGCGGGCGGGCCGGCCTGCGCCTATGGCCGCGACGATCTGGTGTTCGCGGAGAACTTCCGGCTCTACGGCATCAGGGACACGCCGGCCGCGCCACGCTACATCGACGCCGTGCCGTACCTGATCGAGAACGGGATCGACCCCAGGGGCTTCCACGCCTGCGACGTGGCGCGGCTGTGCGGCGCGCAATTCCTGGGCCGCGAGCACGACGCGCTGGACGACGCGCATTCGGTGCGGCTCGGCCTCAGGGCGCTTGTCGCGCGCGGCGCGCGGAATATCCTTCTCCCATGACAGAGGCCGGCCGGATCATCGCGCGGCTCGAGCTCGCGCCGCATCCCGAGGGCGGGCATTTCCGCGAAACGTTCCGCGACGCGCGCGAACGCGGGCGCGCGCATTCCACCGCGATCTATTTCCTGCTCAGGCGCGGAGAGGTATCGCGACCGCATCGTGTCGACGCCGCGGAGGTGTGGCATCACTACGCCGGCGCGCCGCTCCAGCTGAAGATCGGCCGCAGGACGCATGTGCTCGGCAAGGACCTCGCCAGGGGCCAGCGCCCGCAGATCGTGGTGCCCGCGCATGCCTGGCAGTCCGCCCGCTCGCTCGGCGCCTGGACGCTGGCGGGCTGCACCGTCGCGCCGGGGTTTGAGTATGAAGGGTTCGAGATGAAGGGCTGAGCTCGCTTCCCCGCGCGAGCGGCGCAGGACGCATCTATCTCCTCTGCCCGAACGCTTCGGCGAGCCACTCGGCCATTTCGCGGGACGAGGCGCAGCCCTCGAAGCCGCGGCCGGAGTTGAACATCACCACCAGGGTGTGGCCGTTGAAGGCGAAGTCGGGCCGCCCGCCCGTGGGCGCCACGGTGACGGTGTCGACATGGCGCTCGAAGGCATCGTGGCCGTAAGGCGTGGCGGTGAAGCGCTCGATGCCGCGCGCGGCGTTCTGCAGGGCGTTGAACGCATAGGCGCGCGCCAGCGGGCTGCCGAAATGGTTCCAGTCCACGCTGAAATTCACCTGCAGCCGGCGCCCCGCCTGCAGGCGCTGGGCTTCGAGGTTCATCTGGTTCTGCATCTCGCCGGGGCCGATGCTGGGCGGCGACGGCGGAAAGGCATCGCCCACGCGCTCGACCGGAAGGCCGTTGGGCTGCGAGTCCGTATAGAGCGTCATGCCGCCCCACACCGCCACGCCCATCGCGGTCTCGCCCGTGTCGTATTTCAGGACGCGGCCGCCCAGCGAGGCGTTGTCGGCGAAGAGGACGAAGATCTCCGGCGAGTCCTGGAAGCGCAGCAGGAAGTCGCCCTGCGAGGGAACCAGCGTGAAGCGGATGCTGTCGCCGGCCACATAGGTGCCGGGCTGGATGGCGGCGAGGCGGTCGAGCGACAAGCGCTGGCCGATGGTGTCCTGCGCGAGCACAGGCACCAGAGGCGCAAGCACGATCGCCGCGCAAGCGGCGATTGCAAGGACCGTCCTCACCATCGCGACACGTTTCTCATGGGCGCTCGCGTCCGAGCGTCGCCCCCTCAGGCCCGGCCGTTATCCGGGGCGAATGGGGCAACAATAAGGTGCTTCGAGGCGCGGTTGCACCGCGCACCTCAGCATTACGTCAAAGAACTAAAGTGACGCGCTGCCGTCATCCTGAGGCGCGAGCGCAGCGAGCCTCGAAGGATCACAAGTCGTCGAAGCTTCCGCCGCGGCCTTTTCCGGCGGAAAAGCGGGCCGCGCCCCGAAGCGATTCGCCGCTGCGCAATGTTGCGAGTCCATGACGGAATTCGTTCGCCATGGCCTGTGGAAAATCCACGTCGAACTGCTCGTAGGCACTCATGCGGTCGCCGCGCAGGCAGGCCTGCGGAAATTTCGATATCGCCAAAGCCAGCGCTTCGGCGGCCTGGCGCGCCGCGCCGCGCGGCACGACGCGGTTGGCAAGCCCCATCTGCAATGCCTCCGCTGCGCCCACGGGCCGGCCGGTGAGGATCATGTCCAGCGCGCGGGACTGGCCGATCAGGCGCGGCAGCCGGACCGTGCCGCCGTCGATCAGCGGCACGCCCCAGCGGCGGCAGAACACCCCGAAGGTCGCGTCCTCTTCGGCCACGCGCAGGTCGCACCACAGCGCGAGCTCCAGTCCGCCCGCCACCGCGTAGCCCGATACCGCCGCGATCACGGGCTTGGAGAGGCGCATGCGCGTGGGACCCATGGGCGCATCTGTCGCGCGGGGATCGGAATTCTCCACCTCCGGTGCGCGGGTAAGGTTGCCGCGCCCTTCGGCCACGCCTTTCAGGTCGGCGCCGGCGCAGAACGTGCCGCCCGCGCCCCAAAGCACGGCGGCGAAAGCATTTTCGTCGCGCTCGAATTCCAGGAACGCGTTCGCCAGCGCCTCCGCCGTGGGCCGGTCCACGGCGTTGCGTGTCCCGGGCCGGTCGAGGATCACGGTGGTCACCGGTCCTTTACGCTCCACGTGCACGCTCATGGCGGAATTCTCCCTTGGCTTTCCCCGGGAACATTACTAAACCACGCCCAATTCCGGCGCCCAATCTCCACCATCGCGAGGCGATTTCCGTGACGAACCCCGACAGCTTCAAGTCGAAGAAGACCCTCAAGGTCGCCAGCAGGAGTTACGCCTATTTCAGCCTCGCCGCCGCGGAGAAGAACGGGCTCAAGGGCATCTCGCGATTGCCCTATTCGCTGAAGGTGCTGCTGGAGAATCTGCTGCGCCACGAGAACGGCCAGTCCGTGGTGGCCGACGACATCCGGGCGGTCGCGCAGTGGCTGAAGGCGAAGCGTTCGGACCGCGAGATCGCGTTCCGGCCCGCGCGCGTCCTGATGCAGGACCTCACCGGCGTGCCCGCCGTGGTCGATCTCGCGGCCATGCGCGACGCGATGAAGGCGCTGGGCGGCGATCCGGAGAAGATCAATCCGCTCGCCGAAGTCGATCTCGTGATCGATCACTCCGTGATGGTGGACAATTTCGGCCATCGCGACTCGTTCAGGAAGAACGTCGCCATGGAGTACGAGCGCAACGGCGAGCGCTATTCCTTCCTGCGCTGGGGCCAGCAGGCATTCGCGAATTTCCGCGTCGTGCCGCCGGGCACCGGCATCTGCCACCAGGTCAATCTCGAATATCTCGGCCAGACGGTGTGGACGCGCAAGATCGGGGACGGCAGGAAGACCGTCGAATACGCCTTCCCCGACACGCTGGTGGGCACCGACAGCCACACCACGATGATCAACGGCCTGGCCGTGCTGGGCTGGGGCGTGGGCGGCATCGAGGCGGAGGCGGCCATGCTGGGCCAGCCCATCTCCATGCTGATCCCCGAAGTGATCGGCTTCCGCGTGTCGGGCAAGCTGCGCGCGGGCGTCACCGCCACGGACCTGGTGCTCACCGTGACGCAGATGCTGAGGAAGAAGGGCGTCGTCGGCAAGTTCGTGGAATTCTACGGGCCGGGGCTCGACGAGATGAGCCTGGAAGACCGGGCCACCATCGCCAACATGGCGCCGGAATACGGCGCCACCTGCGGCTACTTCCCCATCGACGCGGAAACCCTCCGCTACCTCAAGGCCACCGGCCGCAAGCCCGTGCGCATCGCGCTGGTGGAGAAATACGCGAAGGCGCAAGGATTGTTCCGCACCAGGAAATCGCCCGATCCGGTGTTCACCGACACGCTGTCGCTGGACCTCGAGACCGTCGAGCCCAGCCTCGCCGGGCCGCGCCGCCCGCAGGACCGCGTCAGCCTCGCCAACGCGGCCAACGAATTCGCCTCCGCGCTGATCGACACCTTCGGGAAGGAAGACGACGCGTTGCGCCGCCGGAAGGTGGACGGCACGGACTATTCCATCGGCCATGGCGATGTGGTGATCGCGGCCATCACCTCCTGCACCAACACCTCCAATCCCAGCGTGATGATCGGCGCGGGCCTGCTGGCCCGCAACGCCGTGAAGCGCGGATTGAAGACGCGGCCCTGGGTGAAGACCTCGCTGGCGCCGGGCAGCCAGGTGGTGACGGACTACCTCGCCAGATCCGGCCTCGACAAGCCGCTCAACAGGCTCGGCTTCGATCTGGTCGGCTACGGTTGCACCACCTGCATCGGCAATTCCGGGCCGCTGCCCGAAGCCATCGGCAACGCGGTGACCGAAGCCGATCTCGTCGCCGCGGCGGTGCTCTCGGGCAACCGCAATTTCGAGGGCCGCGTCCATCAGCAGGTGCGCGCCAACTACCTCGCCTCGCCCATGCTGGTGGTGGCCTACGCGCTGGCGGGCTCGATGAACGTCAACCTCACCAAGGATCCCGTCGGCTATGACGGCGAGAACGAGCCGGTCTACCTGAACGACATCTGGCCCTCGCCGAGGGAAATCGCCGAGACCGTCCGCAAGGCGGTGACGCCCGCGGCCTTCCGCCGGCGCTACGCCAACGTGTTCGCGGGCGACGCCAGCTGGCGGAAGGTGAAGGTGCGCGCCGGGCAGACCTATCAGTGGGACATCGGCTCGACCTATGTGAAGCACCCGCCCTATTTCGAGGGCATGGCCGTCAAGCCCGCGCCGGTGAAGGACGTGGTGGGCGCGCGCATCCTGGCGCTATTCGGCGACTCCATCACCACCGACCACATCTCGCCCGCCGGCTCGATCAAGGCGACGGCGCCGGCCGGGATCTATCTCTCGGAACACCAGGTGCGCCAGCAGGACTTCAATTCCTACGGCTCGCGCCGCGGCAACCACGAAGTGATGGTGCGCGGCACCTTCGCCAACATCCGCATCAAGAACGAGATGATGGGCGGCAAGGAAGGCGGCAACACCATCTTCTATTCGGACGCCTATCCGTCGGGCCAGGAGATGTCGATCTTCGACGCCGCGATGGCGTATGAGAAGCAGGGCGTGCCGACCGTGGTGGTCGCGGGCAAGGAGTACGGCACCGGCTCCTCCCGCGACTGGGCGGCGAAGGGACCGCGCCTGCAGGGCGTGCGCGCGGTGATCGCGGAGAGCTTCGAGCGCATCCACCGCTCCAACCTCATCGGCATGGGCATCGCGCCCTTCGTGTTCGAGGCGGGCAGGACGCGCCGCGACTACGCGCTGACCGGCCGCGAGGCGATCGACATCCCCGGGCTTTCGGGCAAGCTCGCCGCGCGCATGAAGGTGACGGCGACGGTGCGCTACCCCGACGGCAAGAGCGCGGAACTGCCGCTCCACCTGATGATCCTCACCGCCGACGAGATCGCCTATTACGAAAACGGCGGCATATTGCCCTATGTGCTGCGGAACCTGCTGGCGGCGTGAGCCTCGCGTCATGGTGAACGGGCTTTCCGGCACCTGACGGCCCCGCGAAAGCTTTTGAAAAACCGCGGCGTTTGCGCGATCCTTCACGGATTCGGGGGCGGGAATGTCGCGTTTTTCAAGCCGAAGTGACTGGAGGGGGACAGTCGCGCGCCCTATGTTCCGCGCCATGTCGTTCCGCACCGTTCTTGCCGGCGCAGCGCTCGTCGCCGCGCTTGTGGCCGCCTTCGCGCCCGCCGGCGCGGGCGGCGGCAAGCGGCCGGTGGTGGTCGAGCTCTACACAAGCCAGGGCTGCTCCTCCTGCCCGCCGGCGGACGCCTATCTCGCCCAGCTCGCCTCCACGCGCCGCGACGTGCTCGCCCTCTCCTTCCCCGTCACCTACTGGGACATGCTGGGCTGGAAGGACACGCTGGCCAGCGACTCCAACACCCGCCGCCAGAAGGGCTACGCCGCGGCGATGGGCTCGGGCGGCGTCTACACGCCCCAGGCGGTGATCGACGGGGTGGACGATCTGGTCGGCTCCAGGGACGCCGCCATTGCCGCCGACCTCGCCGCGCGGGAGGCGGACATGGAGACGGTGCAGGTTTCGCTCAGCGCCACGCCCAAGGAGATCCGCGTGCTGGTCGGCCCCGGCCGTTCCGGGCAGGACGCCACGATCTGGCTGATGCACGTGCTCGACAAGGCCACCGTCGACATCGGCGGCGGCGAGAACGCCGGCCAGAAGCTCACCTACCGCAACGTGGTGCGCGACGTGCGCGCGGTGGGCATGTGGAAGGGCCAGCAGGTGATCCTCGACCTGCCCCGCGGCGACATGGCGAGCCCGCCCCACGACGCCATCGCCGTCATCGTCCAGCAGGGCGGCTACGGCCGCATCATCGGCGCCGCGATGCTGAGCAAGCCGGGATATTGATTCCCAATCAACCTCCCCCTTGTGGGGAGATCGAAAACCGCCGGGCGCAGCGCGCGGCTTTCGGGTGGGGGGAGTGGTGCGCCGCTTTCGCCACCGCGCGCCCCACCCGAAAAATTCTCGTTGCACTCGAATTTTTCGACCTCCCCACAAGGGGGAGGTTATTTTGGGTTCGTGATTCGGCGGGCGGCGGATGGCGCTTTTTTTCGACACGGCGTGGTTCGAGGCGCGGCTTGCGGCGGCGGGGCTTTCGCGCGCGCTGGCGGCCACGGCGCTGGGGCTGAGCGAGGCGGAACTCGCCGAGGTCTGGAAAGACCAGCGCGAGCTTTCGGCGCGCGACGTGGCGATGCTGGCGTCGCTTCTGGGCGCCACGCCCGAGGAGGTGGCCGTCCATGCCGGGGTGTCGACGCCCGTGCCGGGACCTTCCGGCGAACTCGCCGACATGCGCGCGCGGCTGGCGCGCGTCGAGCAGGCGCTCGCGGAGCTCAGGGCAGCGGTGGCGGAGCTGAAGGCGAAATGAGCGCAATCCCGGACATCGCCTTCTACCTGGTGCTGATGTTCTCGGCCGCGCTGGCCACGATCGTGGCGCGGCACGCGCGCCGCGCGGTGCGCGACTACCTGGGCTTCGCGGCGGCGCTCTATGCGGCGCTGTCGCTGGCCGGGCTCGGCGCCGCCGCCGGGTGGACCGCTGCGGACTTTCCGCTCGCCGTCGCGCTGGTGACGGGCGCGCTCGCGCCGCTCGGCCTGACCGTTGCCATCGCCGCCGCGTTCGGAGCCAGGCCGCGCGCGGCGATCGCGGCGCCGCTTCTCATCGCCGCCGCGGCGGCGGGGATCTGCGCGGCGGCGACGGGGCTTCTGTTCGTGGCGCTGGCGCCGCTGTTCGCGTGCCTCTGCGCCATGCTGGCGCTGGCGGCGCGGCGCGTGCGCGCCTCCAGGACCGACGCGCTGCATGCGCTGCTTGCGGCGCTCTGCCTGCTCGCGGCGGCGGCCGCGTTCCGGCGCGGGGCGGACAACGCCTTCGCGCTGTTCTGCGCGGCGGGGCTGATGGCGACTGCGCTGGCGGCTTCGGGCGCGCGCACGGTGCGGCGCGCAGGCGCGGGTTCAGGCGCGGGTTCAGGCGCGGGTATCGAACAGCAGCGGCAGCGGCCGGCCGCACCGCGCGCCATAGGCCGCCTGCGCCTTCGCAGCCGGTGAGGCGCCGCCCAGCGCCTGTCCCAGGAGCTGTGCCACGAACGCGGGATCGAGCGGCGGCCCGTTCCAAAGCGGCGCGCGCGCGCCTGTGCCGGATCGGGACAGCGCGGACCCATCCGCGAAGCGGGGCCCGTGGGCGCCGCGGCCGGACGCCGCGCCGGAGTCGTTGCGCAAATCGCTGCCATGGCGGGCTTTTTCGACGCGCGGGGCATGCGGACGCCAGGCGCCGCCCGCACCCGTCCGCACAATCGCAAATCCGCCGTCGCACGTCATAACCGATCCTTAACGCAATCCGCGCGCCGCGGGCTCCCGAGGCGGCGCGCGGCCAATCGGTTTCATTTTTTTTAATTCCCTCCGGTCACACTCGTTCCACAAGGCCGGAAAAATGGCCGGGGAACGGTGGGTTGTGCTGAGTCAGACGCTTCCAAGGAAGCCTGTCGAGAGCGTGCGCGCGCTGGCCGCGGCGCAGGACGTCGAGAGGCTGCGCCTGGCGGTCGCCGGAGCCGGCGAAGCGGTGTTCGACTGGTCCGTGCCCGACGACCGCATCGCCTGGGACGGCGCGCTCGACATCCTCACCCTCCACGCCGACGCCGGCCGCCTGCAGCGCGGCGAGCATTTCCGCGGCTGGATGAGCGGGCCGGGCCGCGCGGCGCTGCGCAAGGTGCTGGACGACACCACCCCGAAAGACACGCTGTTCGAGATCGAATTCGAGGCCGCCTCGCCCATGGGCACGGTGTGGTTCGAGATGCGGGGGCTGCGCATCCCGAGCCTGGAAGGCCCCGCCGAGCGGCTGGCGGGCGTGCTGCGCGTCGTCACCGAGCAGAAGCGCGAGGCCCAGCGGCTCAACTATCTCGCCACCCGCGACGAGCTCACCGGGCATCTGAACCGCACCAGCCTGCGCGAAGCGCTGCAGCTTGCCATCGACAGGGCCAAGGCCGAGAGCCGCTCCTGCGCCTATCTGGTGGCCTCGATCGACCGCCTCGCCATGATCAACGACACCTACGGCTTCGGCGCCGCCGACGAGGTGATCGTGGCCGTGGGCGAGCGGCTGTCGGCGTCCCTGCGCGGCAGCGACGTGATCGGGCGCACGGCCGGCAACAAGCTGGGCGTGATCCTCGGCAATTGCAGCGAGCGGGAGATCGCGCTGGTCTCCGAGCGCCTGCGCGGCGCGGTGCGCGGCGAGGTGATCGCCACGCGCGCCTCCACCGTGTCGGCCACCATCAGCGTGGGCGCGGTGTGGCTTCCCGCCTCCGCCGCCTCATCGCAGGAGGCCATGCTGCGCGCCGAGGAAGCGCTCGACCGCGCCCGCTCCGCCGGCCGCGACGGCTTCCACGTCTACACCAAATCGCCGCAGCGGGAGACCGCGCGCCTGAGGCTGATGTCGATCGCGGACGAAGTGGTGGCCGCGCTCAACAGCCACCGCCTGGTCTTCGCCTACCAGCCCATCGTGGACGCCAGGACGCGCAAGCCCGTGCATCACGAATGCCTGCTGCGCATGGTGCGCGACGACGGCAGCATCGCCACGGCCGGCCAGTTCATCCCCGCCGCCGAGCAGCTCGGCCTGGTGCGCCTGGTGGACCGGCACGCGCTGGAGATGACCATCGCCGAGCTCAACGAACACCCCGGCATCACGCTGGCGGTGAACGTCTCGGGCACGACGGCGGGCGATCCGTCGTGGCTGCAGTCCTTCATCAACTACGTGCGCGCCAACCAGCACGTCGCCGAGCGCGTGATCGTGGAGCTGACCGAGACCGCCGCGCTGCACGATTTCGAGGAGAGCGCGCGCTTCATCTCCAACCTGCGCGAGATGGGCTGCAAGGTCGCCATCGACGATTTCGGCGCCGGCTACACGTCTTTCCGGAACCTGCAGATGCTGCGCGTCGACATGGTCAAGATCGACGGCGCCTATGTGAAGGGCCTGGCGCAATCGCCCGACAACCAGATCTTCGTGCAGACGCTGGTGGGCCTGGCCAAGAACTTCCGGCTCAAGACCGTGGCCGAATGGGTGACCTGCGAGGAGGAAGCGGCGCTCCTCGAAAGCTTCGGCGTCGACTATTTCCAGGGCTACCATTTCGGCGAGCCGGTGACCGAGCCGGAGTGGGACAGGTAGCACCGCAGCCCGGCGCGCCCGCCGGGGCGGATCATCGCGCGGCGATCCACGTTCTCGCCGCGGCGGCGTCGCGGACCGCGAACACCCTGACCTCTCCGTGAACGAGGAAGGCGAAGAGCCTGGCCGCCTGCCTGATCCACGTCACGTCGGTGACGAGGGCGAGCCTGCGCCAATGCGCGAGCTCGCGCATGCCGAGCTCGAAATCCTCCACCACGGCGCCCGCGTCGATACCGTCATACTCCCGGCCGATCTCGTAGTAGATGTCCAGCGTGTCGTGCGTCTTCAGCGCCGCCTCGACGGCGGGAACCAGCACCGTCTCATAGTCCGCCGCCGTGATGCGGCCCCGGGCGCGCACGCCCACCGCGCCCTGCGGCAGGTCCGCGACGAGTTCCAGCATGATGTCCTCCGGCGCAAGTCGCGGCGCGTGGTATCGTGCCGCGAACCATGCATCTTTGATTTGCCTCAAGGCGCCCCACCCGCGCAACGTGTTTTCTGGCGCGGGGCCCAAACGCGGGGCCAAACGCGGGGCCAAACGCGGGGACCGAACAAGGAGGCCAAGGCCATGAAAGCGCTCGTCTATCACGGTGCGGGCCGGAAATCCCTGGACGACATGCCCAAGCCCGGCGTCGTAGACGCCACCGACGCCGTCGTGCGCGTCGTCAAGACCACGATCTGCGGAACCGACCTGCACATCCTCAAGGGCGACGTGCCGAGCTGCGCGCCGGGACGGATCCTGGGCCACGAAGGCGTGGGCGTGGTGGAAGAGGCGGGAAGCGGCGTCACCGCCTTCAGGCCGGGCGACCGCGTGCTGATCTCCTGCATCTCCGCCTGCAGCAAGTGCGACTATTGCCGCCGCGGCATGTACTCCCATTGCGTCAATGGCGGCTGGATCCTCGGCAACCGCATCGACGGCACGCAGGCCGAATTCGTGCGCATCCCCTTCGCCGACACCAGCCTCTACCGCATCCCGGATGGCGCCGACGAGGAAGCGCTCGTCATGCTGAGCGACATCCTGCCCACCGGCTTCGAATGCGGCGTGCTGAACGGCAAGGTCGCGCCGGGCGCCTGCGTCGCCATCGTGGGCGCCGGCCCCATCGGGCTGGCCGCGCTCCTCACCGCGCAGTTCTATTCGCCGGCCGAGATCGTCGTGATCGACATGGACGACCACCGCCTCGAGATGGCGATGCGCTTCGGCGCCACGGCCACGCTCAACAACCGGGACGGCTCGGCCGCCGCCGCGGTGCTGAAGATGACGGGCGGCCGCGGCGTCGATACCGCCATCGAGGCGGTGGGCGTGCCGGCGAGCTTCATCACCTGCGAGGACATCGTGGCGCCGGGCGGCACCATCGCCAACATCGGCGTCCACGGCGTCAAGGCCGACCTGCACCTGGAGAAGCTGTGGGACCGCAACATCGCCATCACCACCCGCCTGGTCGACACCGCGACCACGCCCCTGCTGCTCAGGACGGTGGCGTCCCGCAAGGTCGATCCCAGGCGCCTCGTCAGCCACCGCTTCAAGCTCGCCGACATCCTCGACGCCTACGACACCTTCGGCCGCGCGGCGGAGACGCACGCACTGAAGGTCATCATCGAGGCGTAGCGGATTCGGCAGACGCGGCTGGAACCTGCGCGGCGGGGCCGAAGCGGGGCCAGCGCGGCGCCGGCATCGCAGCCGCCATGGAGGCGGCTGCGGGTCGCGGCAACGCGCCATCCGGCGTAAGCTCAAGCCCGACAGGCGGGAACGCGATCGCCCGTTCCGGATCGATGCGCCCCGCCCCGGGAGATCTCCATGACCGACTATCCGCCCAGCCGCGTGCGCGTCGTGTCCCACGAAGCCATCAGCCAGAGCGAAGTGCGCATCATGATGGAAATGATCGTCGACGTGCACCGCCTCGCCGAGGTCGGCCACGATTTCCTGAGCCAGGCGATCAGCCAGATCGGGGCAAAGGACGGGAAGACGGAGTAGAGCGGCCAACCGTCCCCGGGTACGACCGTTTCTCCACAATTCGGTCGGGCAACGGATTGAACAATATGCAGTATTTTGTTCACGCAGGGTTGCATCACTCGAACACCTTTTTGCCGGCCTCAGCAGCCGCTGCCACATGCGTCGTGTCGTGGATCGCTTCATTCTTGGCAAGGTGCGCGAACATCTGGATTCCGAAGCCACCGTCGAGATCGTCCGTGATGCGCCGCCGCCAGGGGCGCCGAATGATCTGAGTCGTCAGGCGCCGCGTAATCCGCGGCTGTTTCATGATGTGGTCGGCGAGCTTCCAGGCGCGCTCAAGGAGCCCGCCTCTCGGCATGATCTCGTTCACCAGGCCATATTCGAGCGCAAGCTTTGCGCCAATCTGCTGCCCGGTGAGCAGCGCATAGGCCGCGCGCTTGACGCCCAGCAATTCCTGCAAGCAGCTGTGAATCCCGTCGCCGGGTACCGATCCCATGTTGAAATGCGGATCGAATATCACAGCCTCTTCAGCGCACAACGTGATATCGCACATGAGCAGGATTTCGGCGTGGCCGCCCGAGCCGTTGAACACCCCGATGGTCGGTATTTCAAGATCGTTGATGAGCGCGCCGACATTGATGCGCCCGTCTTTGTAGGCATATTCGTATGCCCAATGCTGAAGGTCTTCCTTCTCCAGGGCAAACCCCTCCGGATCGATGGCCATCATGAAATGTTCGCCGGTGCCCGTGAGGATCAGCAACTCGTTTTCCGGATCGGCGCCGATGGTCTTCAGAAGCTGGCCCAGAGCCCTGTGATTTTGGACGCTCAGCTGAATCGGGCCGCCCGACGTATGGGCCTGCGCAAGGATGACGCCGTCCGCACGGCGCTCGAGCTTGAAATGCTCCTTGAAGCGTTCCTTGTACTCCTCGAATTTCGGAGTGGGCACGAATTTGGTGAGCGACATTGCAGCGTCTCCCTGTCAGCGGCGATCGATTTCCGTGAAGCTGCTCCAGTCCTTGCCACGCAACCCGGATTTTATCGCCGCGCGAATCTTGGTTCGGATTGCCTCCGCGTTGGTCAGCTTCAGCTTCACCTCGCGCGCGGCGCCGATCATCAGTTCGATGTCCTTCAGGCCGCCGGCAATCTCGAACCCTGGCGGGTCGAAGGCGCGTTCGGCAATGCGGATGACATATTCCCTGACGGGCGCAGAGCCGAAAAACCCTGACAACATCTGGATTGTGAGTTGCGGATCGAGTTTCGATTTTTCGGCGAGCGCCAGCGCCTGGCCTATCAGATCGAGCGCCGAAGCGAGGGCAAAATTTGCGAGCAACTTGGCGGAATTCGCCAGTCGAGGACGGTCCCCGGTGGCAATGATCGTTGGAGCGTAGCTTGTAATGACCGGGCGGGCGCGCGCGATCGCGGCAGCATCGCCCGCGACGAACGTCATCAGCTGCCCGGCTTCGGCCGCCGAAGGGCGTCCCAGGACGGGGCCGGCGATGTAGTACGTTTTCTTGTTGCGATGGAGGCGCTCAAGCTTGTCGGACAGTTTCGGCGAAACCGTGCTCACACCGACATGGATCGCGGAGGGGCGCAGGCTGCCAAGGATTCCTTGCCTGCCCGTCGTTATCGAAAGCACGGCGTCATCGTCCATCAAGCTCGAAATGACGATATCGGCGCCGGACGCGGCCTCTCGGGGGGTTTTCGCCAGAGTCGCTCCGGATGCGACCAGAGAGTCAGCTTTCTGCGGCGTGCGATTCCAGACCAGGAGGGGAAAGCCGGCCTTTAGTACATGCGCCGCCATCGGGTGACCCATGCGGCCCAGACCGATGAAAGCGACTGCTGGTTTGTTCTCTGCTGCGGCCATCGTGACACCGTGTGATTGAGAACCAATCCGATGCTAAAATACGAATGGAATTCGATTTTCGACACTCGGATATACTGGGCCGTTCCAACCGGGGGCGGCATTGGGTCAAACCATTG
Source organism: Rhizomicrobium sp. (assembly GCA_035499995.1). Lineage (GTDB taxonomy): Bacteria > Pseudomonadota > Alphaproteobacteria > Micropepsales > Micropepsaceae > Rhizomicrobium. The sequence continues at coordinate 127,675 of DATJXR010000027.1, forward strand.
CTAAAGTGGGAATATCGGCGCTGTTTTCATGCCTGCGCGCGCTTGATCACGCAGTACCGTCGAGCGGTACTCGGATTTCCATCAGGTGCCTGCAAGGCATCGTCGCACGTAAGCTTCGGTCAGGTCCGTAAGTTCGTTCTCAAGCAGCTGTTGGCTGAATTTCGTATTGCCTTCCATGACCGATGCTCGAATGACGCCGATCACCGCTCGGGTCAGCACATACAGACTCTCAGGCCGCAAGCGGCGCATCGAGGTGCCCGCTTCACCGATTTCGTTGCCAACCAGGTGTTGTGCGATTCTTTCGACAGGCTGCGCCAGCTCCGCTGAATGTCCTTGAGCGATCATCGTTTCGAGCAGGATGCGCCGCAGTCTCTGACGTCCTCCAAAACCGCGGATCGTCGCGCGGATGGCGAGCCGCGTCATCGATTCGTCGCCGCGCTGAAGGCCAGCCGTCATGATTCTTTGCACCGAACGAAACGTCTTCTCGAGTTCGCTTCGTGCCATCGCGACGAGGATCTCTTCCTTGTTCGAAAAGTAGTCGTAGATCGTTCCGACGCCATAGCCGGACAATTCCGCAATGCGGATAGTGGTCAGTTCAGTCGCTTCGGCGCTTTCAAGTATTCGTGCGGTCGCTTCAAAGATCGCCTCGATCGTTTCGACCGAACGCTGCTGCTTAGGCTTTCTGCGGCCGAGCAATTTAGCTGACTTGCGGGCGGGCTTTCGTCCCGACATGGATTACCTTCTGACTGAGCTGGCAATACCGTCAGACATCATCACAGGCCAACTACGCCGGCCAGACAGCTTTTCACAGCAGCAAGCCGCTACTGTCTATGCACAACATTGAACATTCCGGCACCACCAGGAGAGTGGCGTGAACGAAATACAGCATTCCGTTCACCACCATCGGCAGCAGAAAAACCCGCATCGTGGGCGTGCGGCGGCTTTGGACGATTGTGAATTTGTCCGGGTTGAAGCGTCGCCGCGGGGCCGGGCGCGGCGCGGGCCTAGCTCTTCCGCTCCCGCGCCAGCTCCGCCAGCTGCTTGCGCATGGCTTCGATCTCGCTCTTGAGCTCGGAGATGTCCTCTCCCGGCTTGGCGGGCTTCTCGGCCGGCCTGGCGGCGCCGTTGGATTTGTCCTCCGCGCCCGGCCCGCCGCTTCCCGGCACGGAAAACGGCGACCACATCTTCATCGCCCGCTCGAACATGGCGAAGTTCTGTCGCGCCAGGCTCTCGAAGGCCTGGGTGCCGCCGCCGAAGGCCTCGGCGACGCGGGTCTTCATCGCCTCCTGGTTCTTGGTGAAGCTCTCCATGCTCATGTCGAGATAATTGGGCACGAAGGCCTGCAGGGAATCGCCGTAGAAGCGGATCAGCCGGCGCAGGAACTGGATGGGCAGCAGGTTCTGGCCCTTGGCCTCTTCCTCGAAGATGATCTGGGTGAGCACGCTGCGGGTGATGTCCTCGCCGGTGCGCGCGTCATGCACCTCGAACTCGGTGCCCTCCTTCACCATCCGCGCCAGATGGTCGAGGGTGACGTAGGAGGAGGTTTCGGTGTTGTAGAGGCGCCGGTTCGCGTATTTCTTGATGACGACCGGGCCGTCCGCGTTTGCGCGTTCTTCCGTCATGACGCCCTTGATGGTTTCCACCCCGGCCAATCCAGCCCCACATTCTCCAGCCTGTCCAGTGGCAATCGCGCGGTTTCGGTGCGTTGCACCACGCGGCAGCCGCCGCAAGCATCTGGAAATACTCACATTTCACCAATGGTTTACGGGCGCTCGCATTCGCGGCAAATAGAAGGCCGCTCTTCCGTCCGCTGAGGAATTCCCATGACCGACGTCGTCATCGTCTCCGCCGCCCGCACGCCCGTGGGCTCGTTCAACGGCGCGCTGGCGAGCCTGCCCGCGCACGATCTGGGCAAGATCGCCATCCAGGCCGCGCTGGCCCGCGCCGGCGTGGCGCCCAAGGACGTGTCGGAGACGATCATGGGCCAGATCCTCACCGCCGCGCAGGGCCAGAATCCGGCGCGCCAGGCCAGCGTGAACGCCGGCATCCCTTACGGCACGCCCGCCTGGATCGTGAACCAGCTTTGCGGCTCGGGCCTGCGCGCGGTGGCGCTGGGCTACCAGGCGATCCTTAACGGGGACGCGAGCGTGATCGTGGCCGGCGGCCAGGAATCGATGAGCCAGGCGCCGCACGCCGCGCATCTCAGGAACGGCCAGAAGATGGGCGCGCTCGAATTCACCGATACGATGCTCAAGGACGGGCTGTGGGATGCGTTCCACGGCTATCACATGGGCGTCACCGCGGAGAACGTGGCGCGCGAGTGGCAGATCACCCGCGAGATGCAGGACAAGTTCGCCGTCGCCTCCCAGAACAAGGCTGAGGCCGCGCGCAAATCCGGCCGCTTCAGGGACGAGATCGCCCCCGTCACCATCAAGGGCCGCAAGGGCGACACCGTGGTGGACACCGACGAGTTCATCCGCGACGGCGTCACCTACGAAGGCATCTCGGGCCTCAAGCCCGCCTTCCAGAAGGACGGCACGGTGACCGCCGCCAACGCGTCCGGCATCAATGACGGCGCCGCCGCCGTGGTGCTGATGACCGGCAAGGATGCGCATGCGCGCGGGCTGAAGCCGCTCGCCCGCATCGCCAGCTGGGCCACGGTGGGCGTGGATCCCGCGGTGATGGGCTCGGGCCCCATCCCTGCGTCGCGCAAGGCGCTGGAGCGCGCGGGCTGGAAGGCGGACGAACTCGACCTCGTCGAGGCCAACGAAGCCTTCGCCGCCCAGGCCTGCGCCGTGAACAAGGACATGGGCTGGGAAACGTCCAAGGTGAACGTCAATGGCGGCGCCATCGCCATCGGCCACCCCATCGGCGCCAGCGGCGCGCGCGTGCTCACCACCCTGCTCTACGAAATGGGCAAGCGCGACGCGAAGAAAGGCCTCGCCACGCTGTGCATCGGCGGCGGCATGGGCATCGCCATGTGCGTGGAGCGGTAGGACGGACGAAAGGCATTCGCGCGCTGCTCAGCGCAGCCTCGCGGCCAGCTGGCGCCAGGCCCTCTCCATGCTTCGCCGGTAGCGCGCGAGGTCGCGTTCGGCGTCGAATGGGGCGCCCAGGATCTGCGCGCGGGAGAGGACGAGCGCAGGCGATGTCCGCACCGGCTTCATGTTCAGCCCTTTGGTGACGGTGCGGAGCTGGGCCGCGCATTTGCCGCCGCCATGCCCGCCATAGGTGACGAGCAGGAGCGGCTTTCCCTTCCATTCCTCGTAGAGATGATCGAGCGCGTTCTTGAGCGCGGCCGGATAGCCCCAATTGTATTGCGGCGTCACGATCGCATAGCCGTCCGCGCCCGCGATCTTCCGGCTCCAGGCGCGCGTGTGCGCACCGGCATACTCGCCGGTGGCGGGGATCGCGGCCTCGTCGTCCATCGGCAGCGGCCAGTCGCGGAGGTCCACGATCTCGCAGGAGACGTCCGGTGGGCGCCGCGCCGCGGCCCAGGCGGCGACCGCCGGGCAGCGCCGCCCCAGGCGCACGCTTCCCATGATGAGGAGGACATTGGCCATCGCCGCCGTTCCGTGTATGATGCACGCTTCCGTAGCACCGGCGCGATGAGGCCGTAAAGCGTGCATCGTAAACACGATATCGACGCCATCGCGGCGGCGCTGATGGAGCTGACCGGCCTTCTCAACAGTCCGGGGCGCGACGAGGTGCTGATGGCGGAAGCCGGCGTCGCGCTGCCGCGGGCGCTGTTTCCGCTCCTGGTGCGGATCGGTGCGGCGGGCGCCGCGGCCGTCACGGCGCTGGCGGACCAGGCGGGCCGCGATCACTCCACGATCAGCCGCCAGGTGGCGCAGCTCGAAGCGCTGGGCTTTGTGCGCCGCCGCATCCGTCCCAGGGATGCGCGCGTCAACGAAGTGGCGATCACGGCGGCAGGCCGGCAGGCGGTCGCGCGCGTCACCGCGGCGCGGCGCAGGCTGCTCGGCCCGTTGCTGTCCGACTGGAGCCCCGCCGAGCGCCGGGAGCTCGCGCGCCTCAACCTCAAGCTCGCCGCCGCGATCCGGACGGCGTGATCTTCGCCGCTCGCGCGGCGGCGCTATTCCACGCCCGCGGCGAGGGTGAAGTTGCGCGTCTTGCCGTCCTTGGTGACGACCCAGCTGTCGCCGACCTTATGCGCGGCGATGGGGCCGCAATTGGGGCTCGTCATGCCGGGCGGCTGATCGCCGACAAAGGTGCGGCAGACATTGCCCTTGCCGTCCAGCGCCCAGGTGCCCTTGAAGCTCCTGCTCATGCCCAGCATGGAGGCCGAAACATCGAAGCTGTGATCGGCGCGATAATGCGTATGCGCCTCCAACGCGCCGCCGGTCGAGACGACGGTGTTGCCGTAATAGCCGGCCATGATGTCGTCGGCGAAGGCGGGCGCCGCGGCGAGCAGCGCCGCGGAGATGGCGAACGGCGCGGCCAGGGACGCGGCAGATGCCGCGCCGGCAAGAAGCGAATTCATGCGAACTCCCCAGGATGAACCGGCGCGGACGCTACCGGCCGCCGCGCGGGCTGGCAATGCGCCGCCGGATGGCGCGCCGGGCGATAGCGGCGCATCGGCGGATGCGGATATGCGGAAGCCCGCCATCGACAGCGTCAGAATCGAGACTCGCGACATCGTCGCATGCATATCCGGCCACTTCGGCGATCGGCGCCGGCATTCGCCGCTTTTGAGCAAGTCCTGTTCCGGGTGTTCGGCGCTCGTTTCGCCGGTCCCGTCCCTAGGCTCTCTCGTCCCCGTCGCGCGGCTTCTCGCCGCCCTTTCGGCTGAGCAGGCGGTCGAAGGCCGCGAAGTCGGCCCGGTTGCGGCGGTCGGCGAAGAATTCGGCGGTGTTCATGACCGCGAGCTTCTCCGCCACGGCCGTGGCGACGAACTGGTTGACGCTCACGCCTTCCTCGCGGGCGCGGCGCTCCACTTCCGCCTTGACCGAACGCGGCAGGCGAAGGGGATAGGTGGCTTGTGCCTGCTTCATTTTCCGATCCTTCCCAGGGTTTCCGATGGAAGCCAGATGCCGGCGCCAAATCTCGCCGCCGCGTTGCCGAAGTCGCGGCGATTGAACGTCACGATGGCGCGCGCCTGTCCGTTCACCGCGGCCTCCAGCACGAATTCATCGGCGGGATCGCGCAGCTGCGGCCGCCAGAGAAAATTGTTCCCGACCGGATCGCACATCGCGATCACCGAATCCACGAACAGGGTTGCCTCTTCCAGCGTGAGCTCCGCCGCCAGCCGGTGTTCGGCCAGGAGGCAGGTCGCTTCGTACTCCAGCGCGAGCGCAACATTCGAGACCAGCGTGACCGCGCCGCGCCGCGCGAAAGACAATATCCGCGCCGATGCGCCGGCCGGGCTCCGCATGGCCGCCACGACGACATTGGTGTCGAGCGTCAATCTCACATCATATATGATATCATATCCCAGGCAATATCCAGTAAAGCCGCTCGCGACTTGCCGAGGATTGCCGGCACATTAAATCGACATCCAGAGGTTGAACAGAGAATATTTCTACTTTAAGTTCATATCCTGTTTCCATTCCCCAGGAGCGCCCGAATGCCCCTTCCACCCATCCGACGTTGACGCGAGGACATACAGGGCCAAGCGGATTGCGCACTCGCGCGCAATCCGGCGGCGTGCGAGGCATGTGGCGCGGACTGGAACCGCGGGCCCGCCCGCGTTCCGCCAGGCCCGGGGACGGACGCGACAGTGCGCGAAAGCCGGGGCAGCCCCCGTTCCGGCGGGCGCGCCGGCTCTCGCTCCGGAAGCGGCGGCGGTTCCGGCCGCGCATCGCGTGCGGCGAAGAAGCCTTCGCCGCCGCGCTCGCGCCGGAGCCGCTTTTCGTTTTAGGGTAAGGCCAACGACAAGGAACGGAATTTCCGGGAGCGAAGGCAATGGCACGGGTAGCGATCGTCACGGGCGGAACGCGCGGCATCGGCGAGGCGATTTCGGTGGCGCTGAAGGACGCGGGCTTCAAGGTCGCCGCCAACTACATGGGCAACGACGAGCGCGCCAGGGCGTTCGCCGAGAAGACCGGCATCCCCGCCTACAAGTGGAACGTCGCCTCCTTCGAGGCGTGCCAGGCGGGCGTGGCCAAAGTGGTGGCCGATCTCGGGCCGGTGGACGTGGTGGTCAACAACGCCGGCATCACCCGCGACGCCACCATGCGCAAGATGAGCCGCGCCGGCTGGGACGAGACGCTCGACACCAATCTCGGCGGCTGCTTCAACATGTGCAAGGCAGTGTGGGACGGGATGCTGGAGCGGGGCTTCGGCCGCGTGGTCAACATCGGCTCGATCAACGGCCAGGCCGGGCAGTACGGCCAGGTGAACTACGCCGCCGCCAAGTCCGGCATCCACGGCTTCACCAAGGCGCTGGCCCAGGAAGGCGCGGCCAAGGGCATCACCGTCAACGCCATCGCCCCCGGCTATATCGACACCGACATGGTGGCCGCCGTGCCCGCCAACGTGCTGGAGAAGATCGTGGCGCGCATCCCCGTGGGCCGGCTCGGCAAGGCCGGCGAGATCGCCCGCGGCGTGCTCTTCCTCGTCGCCGACGACGCCGGCTTCGTCACCGGCTCCACGCTGTCGATAAACGGCGGGCAGCATATGTATTGAGGCGTGGAACCCCTCTCCTCCATCGAAGCTTTCAACGTCGATTGCCTGCGCGGAGGGCGGATGGTGTTCCGCGGGCTGTCGCTCAGGGCGGAAAGCGGGCGCGCGCTGTCGCTCGAAGGCCCCAACGGCGCGGGCAAGAGTTCGCTTCTGCGCATGCTCGCCGGATTGCTCGCGCCGGCGGCGGGCGACATCTCGTTCGAGACGGCGCGGGGCGCGGTCGGCGAAGCGGAGGAGCGCGGGCGGCTGGTGGGCCTTCTCGCCCATCAGGACGCGGTCAAGCCCCAGCTCACCCCGCGCGAGACGCTGGATTTCCACGCCCGGCTCTACGGCGTGGCCGCCTGCGCGCCGGTCCTGCTCGAGCGTGTCGGCCTGAAGCGGCAGGCGGAGCTGCCGTGCCAATATCTCTCCGCCGGCCAGAAGCGCAGGCTCGCGCTGGCGCGGCTCGTGCTCAGCGCAAGGCCGCTGTGGCTGCTCGACGAGCCGCTCGCCGCGCTGGATGCGCAAGGCAAGGACCTGCTGCGCGCAATGATCGCCACCCATTGCGCCGCGGGCGGCATCGTCGTGGCGGCGACGCACGATCCGCTGGGCGTGGACTGCGCGCGGCTCGCGCTGGGGGCGGCATGAACGCGCTCTTCGCCCGCGACATGCGCCTTGCCACCCGCGCCGGCGGCAGCGCGCTTCTCGCGCTCGCCTTCTTCGCGGGCGTGGCCACGCTGGTGCCGCTGGGCGTGGGCGCGGATCTCAGGCTGCTCGCGCGCATCGCGGGCGGGGTGCTGTGGGTGGCGGCGGTGCTGGCGGCGCTCCTGTCGCTCGACCGGCTGTTCCAGGCCGACTACGAAGACGGCAGCCTCGATCTCGTCGCGCTCGCGCCCGGCTCGCTGGAGGCCGCGGCCTTCGCCAAGATCGCGGCGCACTGGCTCACGACGGGCCTTCCGCTCACCCTGCTCTCGCCGCTCCTGGGCCTTCTGTTCGATCTGCCGGAGCGCGGCTATCCCGCGCTGGCCGTCTCGCTCCTGCTCGGCACGCCCGCGGTCAGCGCCATCGGCGCGGTGGGCGCAGCACTCACGCTCTCCATCCGCCGGGGCGGATTGATCCTGCCGCTGATCGTGCTGCCGCTGCTGGCGCCCATTGTCATTTTCGGCGCGGGCGCGGTGCTGGCGGCGCTGGACGGATCGGCCAACGGCGCCCTGTGGCTCGTCGCCGCGTTCTCGATGGTGGCCGTGCTGCTGTCGCCCTTTGCCGCCGCGGCCTGCGTGCGGCTGCATCTGGGATCGTGACCATGCTTGTCCACCCGCCCGCGAGCGCCTAGAGGAACGCCATGTTCGCGCTCGCAAACCCGAAGCGGTTCATGGACGCCACGGGCTGGATGCTGCCCTGGCTCGCGCTGGCGACGCTGATCTATTTCGCGGCGGGGCTTCTGCTCGGCTTCACCGCGCCGCCGGATTACCAGCAGGGCGACACCGTCAGGATCATGTTCATCCACGTGCCCGCGGCGTGGGTGGCGATGATGGCCTATGGGCTGATGGCGCTGTGCTCGGCGATCGGCCTGGTCAACCGCCATCCGCTGGCCGATGTCGCGGCGAAGACGGTGGCGCCCCTGGGCGCGCTCTTCACCGCGCTGGCGCTGATCACCGGCTCGCTGTGGGGCCGTCCCATGTGGGGAACGTACTGGGTGTGGGACGCGCGGCTGACCTCGTTCCTCATCCTGCTCCTGCTCTACCTCGGCTATATCGCGCTGTGGAACGCCATCGAGGACGAGACGCGCGCGGCGCGCGTCTGCGCCGTCCTGGCGCTGGTCGGCGTGGTGAACCTTCCAATCATCGAATTCTCCGTGGACTGGTGGAACACGCTGCATCAGGGCGAGAGCATCCTGCGCGCCGGCGGGCCGCTCATCGCGGGCGTGTTCCTGTGGCCGCTGCTGCTGATGGCGGCAGGCTACACGCTGCTGTTCTTCACGCTGTGGATCGTGCGCATCCGCACCGAGATCCTGGAGCGCCGCGCCCGCGCCATCCTGATGCGGGAGGGCGCATGAACAGCTTCTTCGCCATGGGCGGCTATGCCGCGTTCGTCTGGCCCGCCTACGCGGTGACGGCGCTGGGGCTGGGCGGCGCGGCGGCGCTGGCGTGGTTCTTCCATGCCCGCGCGATGGCCAGGCTCGCGGCCCTGGAGCGCGAAGAATGATCCTGCGCCGGCTTCTCTACATCCTGCCCGCGGCGCTCTTCATCGTGCTGATCGCGGTGTTCTATTCGAGCCTCGAGGCGCCGCCGCCCGGCGAGCTGCCGTCCATGCTGGTCGACAAGCCCGCGCCCGGCATCGCGCTGCCCGCACTGGATTCGAAGGCGCAGGCCTTCAGCCGCGCGGATCTCGCCAGCGGGCGCGTGGTGGTGCTGAACGTGTTCGCGTCCTGGTGCGTGCCGTGCCGCGCCGAGGCGCCGGCGCTGGCCCGGATCAGGGCAATGAAGAATGTCGCGCTCTACGGCATGGTGTGGAAGGACACCGCGGCCAGGGCGCGCGCGTTCCTCGACGAGGTGGGCGATCCCTATGCCCGCATCGACCTCGACGCCACGGGCCGCACGGGCATCGACTGGGGCGTCTACGGCGTGCCGGAAACGTTCGTGATCGACGGCAAGGGCACCGTGCGCCTGCGCTACGCGGGGCCGCTGGTGGGCGATGCGCTGACGAGCGTTCTGCTCCCCGCGATCGCGCAGGCGCGGCATCCGGAATGACGGGCGCCGTTCAGGGTCTGGAAACCATTCCCTGAAAAACTTCCGCGATGCAGATCGGCACCAGCAGCCTGCTCATCGCCGCCCAGCACGCGCTCAAGGCGCAGCCGGCGGCGAGCCCCAGGACACAGCCGCCGGCATTCGAGCCGCTTCCCCTGAAGCCGGCCGCCGCATCGGGCGGGCCGCCTCGAGCGGCATCGGCCGAAGCGGCCGCCCAGCCCCGGAGGCCGGGTTCGATGCTGGACATCCGCGTCTGAACGGAGCGCCTAGAGCAGGATCGCTCTTCTTTCAAATCGCGATCCCGCTCCAGGTATTTGATTGACGCGCAATTTTTCGGGCGAACCGCTGCACACTTCGCCCGATTGCGCTCTAGTTCCGCTGGCGCCGCAAGGGCTTGCGGCGCGCGCGGGGGGCGGCGTCGCCTTCCAGCTGTTCACCAGCCGCGGCAATGGCGGCCAGCAGCCTGACGAATTTCTGCCGGTCCGGCGGCGGCAGCGCCTCGAGGAACATGCGCTCCGCGCGCTCCGCCGCCTGGCGGGCGGACTTGAGCGCCTTGCGGCCGCCCTGCGTGATGGCGACGGCGTTGGCGCGCATGTCCTCTTCCGTGCGCTCGCGCGACAGCAGGCCGCGTTCGCGCATGCGGCGCACCATCTCCGCCAAAGTCGAGCGGTCGATGCCCGTCGTCTCGACGAGATGGGTCTGGCTCACCCCGTCATTGTGCTCGAGCGCGCAAAGCAGGGTGAATTGCTGCTTGGTCAAATCGCGCGCGCCGGTCTCGCGCGCATAGAGATCGCCATAATATTGCTGGCACAGCCGCATGAGATGAGCCGGCGATTCCGCGAGCTCAAAGCTCCCGTTCGCCTTGCGCGGCCCCTTCGACGTCATGGAGACACCCCTGAAATCAAAATTTTGTTTTGTGTGGCGGTGCGGCCCGCTGGATCTGGACCAACCGACCCGCTCAACGCCGGGCGATGCACGCCGGTCCCCCACCGCGCATGCGCGACATTAGACGCGCGCGAAACCGGAGACAAGAATTTGATTCGCGAAAATTCCACTCAATTCCATTCGTGGCCGGATCGAATGTGGAACATGCTTTGACGCATTGCCGCAAACATGCATTGTGTTCCGTGTCATGCCGCAATCGCGCAAGCCGCCGCCCCCGCCCGCGCCGCATTTCGAGTGGCGCGTGCCCGATGGAGACACAACCGCTCGTCACGTGTGCGGGCGCTGCGGCCACATCCACTACACGAACCCCAAGATCGTCGTGGGTTCCGTCGTGGCACACGAGGGACGCATCCTGTTGTGCCGGCGCGCGATCGAACCGCGAAGGAATTTCTGGACGCTGCCCGCCGGCTTCCTCGAGGAGCACGAGGCCCCGGAGGACGGCGCGCGCCGCGAGGCGCGCGAGGAAGCCAATGCCGAGATCGCGATCGATGCACTGCTCGCCGTCTACGCCGTGCCGCACATCAGCCAGGTGCAGCTCATGTACCGCGCCAGATTGGCGCAGCCGGATTTTTCCGCGGGCCCGGAAAGCCTCGACGTCGCATTGTTCGATTGGGCCGACATTCCGTGGACGGAGCTTGCGTTCCCGAGCGTGAAATGGGCCCTGGACCAGCATCGCCAGGTCGAGGGCAAAGAGGTCTTCGCCCCGTTTTCCAACCCGCGCTAAAGCGTTGTTTCGGAGGACTTTTCCTCGATGTGGTGGCGCAGGATCAACGGCGCCTGCGCCATGGCGAAGAGGAACGTGATCGGGATGGCGCCGAACAGCTTGTAGCCGGCCCAGACCTTGATGGAGAAATTGCGCCACACGATCTCGTTGGCGATCGCCATCACCACGAAGAAACAGGCCCAGCGCCAGGTGAGCAGCCGCCAGCCGCGCGCGTCGAGATGGAAGGCCTGGTCGAAAACGTACTTCAGCAGGTTGCGCCCGGTGACGAGGCCTCCCGAGAGGATGGCGGCGAAGATCAGATAGAGGATCGTGGGCTTGACCTTGATGAAGACATCGTTGTGCAGCCAAAGCGTGAGACCGCCGAACACCAGCACGATGAGCGCGGTCACTGCCGCCATGGGCGAGAGGCGGCGCTCATAGGCGTATCCCGTCGCAAGCGTGACGACCGTCACGGCCATGAAGGCACCGGTGGCGATAAACACGTTGGTCATCGCAAGCACGGCGAAGAAGAGCACGAGCGGCCCGATGTCGAGCGCCGCGCGGGCGAGTGGCGGAAGACGCCGCCGCGTCATGACGCCCCCGTCAGCGCCCTGGCGAACGCCGCGGCGTCGAAGGGTTGCAAGTCGTCCTCGCCTTCGCCGACGCCGATGAAATGCACCGGCAACGCGAACCTGTCCGCGAGCGCCACGAGGATGCCGCCTTTCGCCGTTCCGTCGAGCTTGGTCATGACGAGGCCGGTCAGCGGCACCGTGCCCTTGAACGCCTCGACCTGGGAAAGCGCGTTCTGACCCGTGGTGGCGTCGAGCACAAGCAGCACGGCATGCGGCGCAGACGCATCCAGCTTTTTGATGACGCGCGCGATCTTCTCCAGTTCGGCCATGAGGTTGGCCTTGTTCTGGAGCCGGCCCGCCGTGTCGATCAGCACGGCATCGGCATCGATTTCACGGGCGCGCACGATGGCGTCGTAGGCCAGGCCCGCGGCGTCGGCGCCGGGCGCCCGCGCGACGACTTCGGCGCCGCCGCGCCTGCCCCAGATCTGAAGCTGCTCGATGGCCGCGGCGCGGAACGTGTCGCCCGCGGCGAGCACGACCTTGGCTCCCTCGCCGGCCAGCCGCTTGGCCAGCTTGCCGATGGTGGTCGTCTTGCCGGTGCCGTTGACGCCCGCGACCAGCACCACGAAGGGACGGCGCGCGCGCTCCACGACGAGGGGTTTCTGCACGGGTTTCAGGACGCCCGCGATTTCTTCCGCCAGCACGGCGCGAAGCTCGGACGGCGAGATCAGCTTGTCGTAGCGGCCCCTGGCGACCGCGGCGGCGACGCGCGCGGCAAGGCCCGCGCCGAGATCGGCCCGGATCAGCGCCTCTTCGATCTCCGCGACGGAGGCCGCATCCAGCTTCTCCTTGGTGAAGACCGAGGTGAGGCTGTCGCCCAGCGAGCCGGTCGAGCGGGACAGGCCCGCTTTCAGCCGCTCGAACAGGGTGGGCGGCGGAGGAACTTCGCCGAAATCCCTCATGCGGCGGCGTCCGCGGTCAGATGGGACGGCGCCGCGCCCGCGATCCTGGCCGTCACGAACGTTCCGGCCGCGCCGGGCACCCTCACGGGCGCGAAGCAGGGCGTGCGGCCGAGGCCGTCCTCTTCCATGAGGACCTGTTGCACGCTGCCCACGAGGCTTTCGTGACGCCGCGCCAGCGCCTCGGCGCCGCGGGCGCGCAGCCGCGCCGCGCGCTCCTTCACCGTCTCGCGGCGGAGCTGGGGCATGCGCGCCGCGGGCGTGCCGTTGCGCGGGCTGAAGGGAAAGACGTGCAGGTAGGAGAGCCCGGCATCGTCCACCAGCTTCAGCGTGTTCTCGAACATCTCCCCGGTCTCGGTGGGAAAGCCCGCGATCAGATCGGCGCCGAAGGCGGCGTCCGGCCGAAGCCGGCGCACCCGCGCGCAGAAATCGACGGTGTCCCTGCGCGCATGGCGGCGCTTCATGCGCTTGAGGATCATGTCGTCGCCCGATTGCGCGGAGAGATGGAAATGCGGCATCAGCCGCTCTTCCTCCGCCACGGCGCCCAGGAACTCCGCGTCGGTCTCGATGGAATCGATGGAGGAAATCCTGAGGCGCTTCAGCTCCGGCACGAGCTTCAGGAGCTTGCGCACCAGCGTGCCGAGCGACGGCGCGCCCGGCAGGTCCGCGCCGTAAGACGTCAGATCGACGCCGGTCAGCACGATCTCGGGCGAGCCGGCTTCCACCAGATGCCGCGCCTCTTCGATCACCGCGCCCATCGGCACGCTGCGGGAATTGCCGCGGCCGTAGGGGATGATGCAGAAGGTGCAGCGGTGATCGCAGCCGTTCTGCACCTGCAGGATCGCGCGCACGTGCCCCTCGAAGCGTCCGGCGAACTGGGGCGCGGTCTCGCGCACGCTCATGATGTCGTTGACGCGCACGCGCTCGGCGGTATCCCCGAGCTCGAGATAGGAGCGGGCGTGCAGCTTTTCGGCATTGCCGAGCACGGCGTCGACCTCGGGCATTTCGGCATAGGCCTGCGGCTCGGTCTGCGCGGCGCAGCCGGTGACGATGATGCGCGCGGCGGGGTTCTCGCGGCGCGCCTTGCGGATGGCCTGGCGCGACTGGCGCACCGCCTCGCCCGTCACCGCGCAGGTGTTGAAGATGATGGCGCCGGCGAGCCCCGCCTCGCGCGCGCGGGCGCGGATGGCCTCGCTTTCGCAGGCGTTGAGCCGGCAGCCGAACGTGACGATCCGGTTCGCGGCCTGGCTCACAGGGCCCCCGCATTCAGGGCTGCGAGATCGATGTCGCCGCGCCAGGCGAGCGCCGAAGGGCCGGTCATGACGATGGGCGTGCCCTCGCCGTGCCAGGACAGATGCAACACGCCGCCGTCGAGCACGATGTCGGCGTCCGCGCCGCAAAGGCCGCGGCGGCGCGCGGCGGCGATCGTGGCGCAGGCGCCGGTGCCGCAGGCGCGCGTGACGCCGACGCCGCGCTCCCACACCCGCATGCGCAACGCCCCGTCCTTCGCCGCGCTGACGAACTCGACGTTGGTGCGGGCGGGGAACAGCGGATGACGTTCGATGGCGGGGCCGAGAGCCTCAACCGGCGCGCGGGCCGCATCCAGAACGAACAGGACGCAATGCGGATTGCCGACATTCGCCGCGCCGGCGGATTTGAGCGCCGGATCGTCGAAGCCGGGAACTTCCAGCGCAAAGGACTTCGTGTCGCGCGGCTCGGCGAGGGGGATGTCGCGCCAGCCGAATTTCGGCACGCCCATGTCCACGCTCACCAGCGCGCCGGCCGAGGTGCAGGCGAGTGGCCCGCCCCTGCTCTCGAGTTCGATCGTGTCCCGGCCCTTCTCGTGCATCAGAAGCCGGGCCACGCAGCGCGCGGCATTGCCGCAGCTTTCCACCTCGCCGCCATCGGCGTTGTAGATGCGCAGGAAGGCGTCGGCGCCATTCGCCGCGGGCTCGATCACGATTACCTGATCGCAGCCAATGCCGAGCCGGCGATCCGCCACCGCGCGCGCGGTGCGCGCATCGAGCGCAAGCCCCTGATTTCGCGCGTCGAAGACGACGAAATCGTTGCCCAGGCCGTGCATCTTCAAAAATGCCGTCATGCCGGGGGTATATAGGCGCAACCCCTCTCGCGGGCCAGTGGGTTGACTTGGAGCCGGCACGTTTCCAAAACCGCCCCGCAACCAGGCAGGATGTGGCTCATGCGGCTGGCGAAATGGGTTTTGGGAATGGCGCTTGCGGCCACGGCGGGCTGCGTGGCGCTGGCGGCGGAACTGACGCCCAATTCGCCCGACCCCTGGCTCTGGCTGGCCGACATCCATGGCGCCAGGGCGCTCGCCTGGGTCAAGGACCAGGACGCCAAGGCGCTCGCCCAGCTCAAATCCGATCCGCGCTACAGCGAAAGCTACGACGCGCTGCTCGAGATCCTGGACGCCAACGACCGCATCCCCGAAGGCGATCTCGACCACGGCGACGTCTACAATTTCTGGCAGGACAAGGACCACCCCCGCGGGCTTTGGCGCAAGACCACCATCGCCGACTACCGCAATCCCGCCCCCCACTGGGACGTGCTGATCGACGTCGACAAGCTCGATGCCGCGGAGAAGACCAACTGGGTGTGGCAGGGCGCGGATTGCGCGCCGGGCAATGATCATTGCCTCATCCGCCTTTCGCCCGGCGGCAGCGACGCGGCGACCGTGCGCGAGTTCGATCCCCAGACCAAGTCCTTCATCAAGGACGGCTTCGCGCTGCCGCAGTCGAAGATGAGCGCGGCCTATATCGACAAGGACACGATCCTGTTCGCGACCGATTTCGGCCCGGGCTCGATGACGACGTCGAGCTATCCGCGCATCGTGAAGCTGTGGCGCCGCGGCGAGCCGGTTTCCGCCGCCAGGACGGTGTTCGAGGCGAGCCCGACGGACATCGCGGCGAACCTCTCGGTGCAGCGCGGACCCTATGGGACCGTGCCGATCGTCATCCGCGGGCTCAGCTTCTTCGAGGCGGAGTTCTATTACGTGAAGCCGGACGGCACGACGAAGAAGCTGCCCCTGCCGAAGGGCGCCAACCTCGCGGGCGTGACCGGCGGCAATCTCGTCTTCACCCTGCGCAACGCCTGGACGCCGCCGGGCGGCCGGAAGATCGCGCAAGGCGCGCTCGTCTCCTTCAACGTCATGGCGTTCGCCGAGAAGAGCAGGCCCGCGAAATTCGAGACGATCTACACGCCAGGCCCGCACGACTCCATCGATTCCGCCGCCGCGGGCCGCGACGCGGTGTTCGCTTCGATCTACAAGAACGTCACCGGCAGCATCCACGCCTTCCGGCAGAAGCCCGACGGCACGTGGAGCGACGAGGATCTCGGCCTGCCCGCCGGCGGCTCCACGCGCATCGTCTCCACCAACGACTGGGGACCGGAGGCCTATTTCGGCTACGAGAGCTTCCTCAAGCCGCTGACGCTCTACGAATATGACGGCACGGGCCAGGCGAAGGAGATCAAGTCCCAGCCGCAGCGCTTCGACACCTCCGATCTGGTCTCCGAGCAGTTCTGGGTGACCTCGAAGGACGGCACCAAGGTCCCCTACTTCCTGATCCACCGGAAGGACATGAAGGGGCCGGTGCCGACCATCCTCTATTCCTATGGCGGCTTCGAGCTGTCGCTGACGCCGTGGTACTGGAACGACGGCCACCGCCCGCTCTTCCCCGGCGTGCCGTGGTTCTCCAAGGGCGGCGCCATCGCGGTCGCCAACATCCGCGGCGGCGGCGAATTCGGGCCGGCCTGGCACCAGGCGGCCCTCGGTCCCAACCACCAGAAGGCGTTCGACGACTTCCAGGCCGTGGCGATGGACCTGATCAGGCGCGGCGTGACCAACCCCAAGCATCTGGGCATCGTCGGCGCGTCGAACGGCGGATTGCTGGTCTCCGCGACCATGGTGGAGCGGCCCGATCTCTTCGGCGCGGTGGTTTGCCAGCGGCCGCTGATCGATATGCTGCGCTACACCAAATACGGCGCGGGGCAATCCTGGGTCAGCGAGTACGGAGACCCGGCGATCGCGAAGGACCGCGCCTGGATCCTGAAATACTCGCCCTACGAGAACCTGAAGACGGGCGTGACCTATCCGCCGGTGCTGTTCATCACCGAGACCAGCGACGACCGCGTCACGCCGGTCTTCGCGCGCATGATGGCGGCCAAGATGGAGGCCGATCGTCAGGACGTGCTGTTCTACGAGAGCCCCGAGGGCGGGCACGGCCCCGGCGCCACGCATGCCGAGGCCGCGATGTACTGGGCGCTGTCCTACACCTATTTCGCGCAGAAGCTGGGGCTTGGGGCGAAGTGACGGAGTATCGGGTATGACCTTCCACAAGCTGGCCTTGGGCGTGGCGCTCGCGGGCGCCATGGCCGGGGCCTTCACCGCGCTCGGAGCCAACGGCGTGACCGGCAGCAGCAAGACCACCACCGATCCCTGGCTCTGGCTGGAGGACGTGCACGGCGCCAGGCCGCTCGCCTGGGTGGCCGGGCAGAACGCCAAATCGCGCGGCGTGCTCGAGGCCGATGCGGACTACCGGCCCTACTACGACTCAGTGCTCGGGGTGCTGGACGCGACCGACCGCATTCCCTACGGCAGCCTCGATCAGGGCAGCGTCTTCAATTTCTGGCAGGACGCGGGCCACCCCAAGGGCATCTGGCGGCGCACGACCGCGGCCGATTACGCCAAGCCCGCGCCGGACTGGACCGTGCTGCTCGACCTCGACAAGCTCGCCGCGGACGAGCACGAGGACTGGGTGTGGAAGGGCGCGGACTGCAACGCAGCCCTCACCCGCTGCTTGGTCAGCCTGTCGCGCGGCGGCGGCGACGCGGTGGTGGTGCGCGAATTCGATCTCGCCTCGAAAAGCTTCGTGAAGGACGGCTTTGCGCTGCCCGAAGCCAAGTCGCAGATCACCTGGCTCGACGACGACACCGTGCTGTTCGGCACCGATTTCGGTCCCGGCTCGATGACGACGTCCGGCTATCCCAACGTGGTCAAGCTGTGGAAGCGCGGCACGCCGATGGCGGACGCCAGGACGATCTTCGCCGGCAAGCTCAGCGACGTCTCGAGCGGCGCGGTCGTGTTCCACGAACCCTCCGGCACCATCGCGCTGGTGCAGCGGGGCGTGAGCTTCTTCGAGTCGGAGTATTACGCCGTCAATCCGGACGGCACGACGACGAAGCTCGCCCTGCCGCTCGGCGCCGACCTCAAGGGCGCGTCGCAGGGCCATCTCGTCTTCGTGCTGCGCCAGGACTGGACGCCGCCGGGCGCGGCCGAAAGCTTCAGGCAGGGCTCGCTCATCGCCGTCGACGCGAAGGCGCTGGCGGCGGGCAAGGGCGTGTTCACCGCGCTCTACACGCCGGATCCGCGCTCCAGCGTGGACGAGGTCGCCACCGGGCGCGACGCCGTCTATGCCTCGATCTATCACAACGTGACGGGCGCCATTCACGTCTTCCGCAAAGCCGGCGGCGGCTGGAGCGACACCACGCTCGACCTGCCCCAGGGCGGCTCGACCTCCATCGTCTCGGCGGACGATTGGGGACCCGAGGCGATGTTCCGCTTCGAGAGCTTCCTGGTGCCGACGACGCTCTACGCCGATGCCGGCGACGGCAAGCCCGTGGCGATCAAATCGCTGCCCGCCCGCTTCGATGCGAGCGGGATGACCAGCGAGCAGTTCTTCGCGACCTCGAAGGACGGCACGCAGATCCCCTATTTCGTGACGCGGCCGAAGAGCTTGTCCGGCCCCGCGCCCGCCGTGCTCTACGGCTATGGCGGCTTCGAGATCTCCGAGACGCCGGTCTATTCCGCGAATTTCGGCAAGCTGTGGCTCAGCAGGGGCGGCGTCTATGTGCTCGCCAACATCCGCGGCGGCGGCGAGTTCGGCCCGGCCTGGCACCAGGCGGCGCTGAAGCAGAACCGCCAGAAGGCCTATGACGATTTCCAGGCCGTGGCCGAGGACCTGATCAAGCGCGGCATCACCACGCCCAAAAAGCTCGGCATCATGGGCGGCTCCAATGGCGGGCTGCTGGTCAGCGCCACCATGGTGGAGCGGCCCGATCTGTTCGGCGCCGTGGTCTGCCAGGTGCCGCTGATCGACATGATCCGCTACACCCATATCGGCGCCGGCGCGTCGTGGATCGGAGAGTATGGCGATCCCGCCGATCCCGCCCAGCGCGCCTATATCCTCAAGTATTCGCCGTACCAGAACGTGAAGCGGGACGTGAAATACCCGCCGGTCTTCTTCGTCACCGCCACCAGCGACGACCGGGTGACGCCGGTCCATGCGCGCAAGATGGCGGCGAAGATGGAAGCGCAGGGCCACGACGTCCTGTTCTACGAGAACACCGACGGCGGCCACGCCGCGGCGGCCAACCACAAGCAGGCCGCCGAGATGTGGGCGCTGAGCTTCGTCTACCTGAAGCAGAAGCTGGGGCTGCCCTGATCCTTCGGGGCTCGCTGCGCGAGCACCTCAGGATGACGCTGGCCCGGCTCGCGTCATGCTGAGGTGCGTTGCGCAGCAACGCCACGAAGCACGCAAACGCTACGACGCGCGCACCCACCTAAAAGAACGGCCTTGGCGCCGCCTGGCCAGGCAGCACGAAGGCCGTCCGGTTCCTCGCTACTTGCCGAATACCGGCGGGCGGCATTGCCCCCGGCAAACACGTTCGCTTCAACCACCCACGGCTCGCCATGCCCCGCCACAATCGCCCAAGGAGAACAGCGACAGGCCTGTCGCGATCTTCCGCGATTGTGGCGGGGCGCGGGCGCGCGCAAGTTTGCGCCCTTGCCTGTATGTCCTTGCGCCCTCGCTACATCCGCATCCAAATTCGCCTTCTGGTTGAGCGACGGAACATAGATCGAACGATTAGGAGAAATCAAGTGCGAATTTAATACCTGAATTGGAATATTCTTGCTCAGTCGATGCGCAATTCCTCTGAGCAACCAAGTTGGCGCGGCATCCTCTCGGACCAATTTCCGTCGATGTGACTTACACAAACGCTGTCACGGCCCGCGGCTGCGGGCCGCCCAGTTCGGTTCTGCACAACGGTGCGACCGTCACCTGAGTGGCCCGCAGCCGCGGGCCATGACAAGAAAGCGGCGGAACGATGAGGTTGCTAAGTGCGCCCTCGCTACTCTGCGGCGATGCTGTGGACGGGGATGCAGTCCAGTTCGCCGTTCAGATGAGTCTGCGCTTCCCACAGATCGAATGCCTGCTGCATGCGCATCCACAGGCCGGGGCCGTTTCCGCAGAAGCGGCCGAAGCGAAGCGCCATTTCCGCGGTCACCGCCGAGCGGCCCGACATGATGGCGTGAAGGGTCTGCCGCGATACGGCCAGCTGTCTCGCCGCCTCGCTGACGGACATGCCGAGTTCGGGAAGCACGATGTCGCGGAAGAACTCGCCCGGGTGGGTCGGACGGCGGCCCGCATTGGGCTCAATGGTCCTGGACGAGGTCGACCTTGTACGCGTCGCCATCTTTCCACTCGAACGTGATGCGCCACGGGCCATTGACATCCACTCGCCATCTCACCGGCTTGTACCGGCTGTCGGGATGCAGCCGCAGGCCGGGCAACTTCAGGTCATCCAACGTCTCGGCGCGATGCAACGCGTCGAGAATCTGAATGCAGCGCTTCGTCAGGTCCTGCCTGACGCGGCGGCTCGTGCCGGTTTGGAACAATTCCTTCAAGCCCTTGTGGGCAAATGACTGAATCACGGGCGCACACTCCACCGCCATGACGCATTTCGCTATGCGTCACACACCGATAGCTCGTGCGCCAGTACGGAGTTGTTCCGCCGCGGATAAACCGCTCACGAGCAGAAGCTTTGTAAAGAGATACTTTCCATATGTCAAGAGATACTTCACAGTTTGACACCAAAAAGAGTACCAGCCTAAAACCCGCCCCATTCCGGAGAGGCCAAGTCCCTCCGGTCTTGGGCCCGGCCCAAGATCGACCCCAGGCAGCGCGGGTGCGCCCCCTGGGGCGTTCGTGTTTTGGAGCCGCCGGAGCGCCCCTGCGATCCGGAAACTTGGGATGTGAACGGCATGTTCGACAGTCTGCAGAAACGGCTCGGCGAGACCTTCGACCGGCTTCGGGGGCGCGGCGCGCTCTCGGAGAGCGACGTCGAGCAGGGCCTCTCGGAGATCCGCAGCAGCCTGATCGACGCCGACGTGGCGCTGCCGGTCGTCAAGGACTTCATCGACAGGGTGCGCCCGCGCGCGGTGGGGGCGGAGGTCATCCGCTCCGTCACGCCCGGCCAGCAGATCGTCAAGATCGTCCACGACGCGCTTGTTGAAATGCTCGGCAAGGAAAGTGCCTCGCTGGACATTGGCTCGCCGCCGGCGCCGATCCTGATGGTCGGCCTGCAGGGCTCGGGCAAGACCACGACCTCGGCCAAGCTCGGCCTGATGCTGCAGACCCGCGAGAAGAAGCGCGTGCTGATGGCCTCGCTCGACGTCTCGCGCCCCGCGGCCATGGAGCAGCTCAGGATCCTGGGCGAGCAGGCGGGCGTGGCGACACTGCCGATCCTGGCCAACCAGACGCCCTACGACATCGCCAAGCGCGCGATGGCCGCGGCCAAGGTCGGCGGCTACGACGCGCTGATCCTGGACACCGCCGGCCGCCAGCACGTCGACGAACAGCTGATGATCGAGGTCGCCACCGTGCGCGATCTCACCCATCCGCACGAGACGCTTCTGGTGGCGGATTCGCTCACCGGCCAGGACGCGGTCAACATCGCCAAATCGTTCAACGAACGGGTGCCGCTCTCGGGCATCATCCTGACCCGCGCCGACGGCGACGCGCGCGGCGGCGCCGCGCTCTCCATGCGCGCGGTGACGGGCGCGCCGATCAAGTTCCTGGGCGTGGGCGAGAAGCTCGAGGCGCTCGAGGCCTTCCATCCCGAACGCGTGGCGGGGCGCATCCTCGACATGGGCGACGTCGTCAGCCTGGTCGAGAAGGCGGCGGAAGGCTTCGACAGGGAGAAGGCCGAGAAGGTCGCCGCCAAGCTCAAGAAGGGCACCTTCGACATGAACGACCTGGCCGATCAGCTGGCGCAGATGAAGAAGCTGGGCGGGATGCAGGGCCTGTTGTCGATGCTGCCCGGCGTAGGCAAGGTGAAGGACCAGCTCGCCGCGGCGGGGCTCGACGACAAGATCATCACCCGTCAGGAAGCCGTCATCCAGTCGATGACCAGGCACGAGCGCCGCGATCCCGACATCATCAACGGCTCGCGCAGGAAGCGCATCGCCGCGGGCGCCGGCGTCGAGGTCTCCGAGGTCAACAAGCTGCTCAAGATGCACCGCCAGATGTCCGACGTGATGAAGAAGATGGGCAAGGGCGGGCGCGGCGCAATGCAGGGCCTGACGGGGATGTTCGGCGGCGGGATGCCGCCGATGCCGCCCGGCATGTTCGGCCGCAAATGATTTGGCGCAAATAGTTCACCGGTTCCAAGAGAGGAAAGACAAAGACAATGTCCCTGAAGATCAGAATGTCGCGCGGCGGCACCAAGAAGCGCCCGCACTACGCCATCGTCATCGCCGACTCGCACGCCCCGCGCGACGGCCGCTTCATCGAGAAGATCGGCTTCCACAATCCGCTGCTGCCCAAGGACCATGCCGACCGCCTCAAGCTGGACGTGGAGAAGGCCAAGGCGTGGATGGCGAAGGGCGCCACGCCGTCGGACCGGGTGCACCGCTTCCTCGCCGAGGCCGGCGTGCTCGAGCCGCTCAGGAAGAACAATCCCGAGAAGGCCAAGCCCAAGAAGAAGGCCCAGGAGCGCGCGGCCGCCAACGCGCCAAAGCCCGCCGAAGGCGAAGCCGCGGCGTAGTCCCGAATGACGCCGCGCGACGTTCTCATGGGCGTCGTCATCGCCGCCCAGGGCCTCAAGGGCGCGGTGAGGGTGAAGACCTTCACCGCGAGCCCGCGGACTCTGGGCGCCTACGGCGCGCTGCACGACAGGGCCGGGCGCGTGCTGGTGCCGCAATCGGTGCGCGACAGCGGCGCGGGCGAGGCGGTGGTGCTGTTCCGGGACGTGACGGACCGCGGCGCGGCCGAGGCGCTGAAGGGCGCGCAGCTCTTCATCGCGCGCGCGCAACTGCCCGGCGCGGGAGAGGACGAGTTCTATCACACCGACTTGATCGGGCTCGCGGCGGAGGACACCGAGGGCCGCGCCATCGGCACGGTGCGCGCGGTCCACAATTTCGGCGCCGGCGACGTGATTGAAATCCTCCGCGCCGACGGCGACGAGGTCTTCCTGCCCTTCACCCGCGAAGTGGCGCGCGAGATCGACGCGGCGGGCGGGCGCATCGTCATCGCCGCGCCCGAAGAGGTGGAAGCGCGGGAGAAAGGCAGCGTCGAATGACCTGGCGCGCCACCGTGCTGACCCTGTTCCCGGAGATGTTCCCCGGCCCGCTCGGCGTGTCGCTGATCGGCAAGGCGCGGGAGAAGGGGCTGTGGTCGCTCGACATCCGGGACATCCGCGAGCATGGGATCGGCGGACATCGCGCTGTGGACGACACACCCGCCGGCGGCGGCCCGGGCATGGTGATGCGGGCCGACGTCGCCTGCGCGGCGATCGATGCCGCCCGCGCCGCCAATCCAGACGTGCCGGCGATCTATCTCAGCCCGCGCGGGGCCCCGCTCACCCAGGCGCGGGTGAGCGCGCTCAGGGATGAGGGCGGCGCGATCCTGCTCTGCGGCCGCTTCGAGGGGCTCGACCAGCGGGCGATCGAAGCGCGCGGCCTCGAGGAGGTTTCGCTGGGCGACTTCGTGCTGGCCGGCGGCGAGATCGCCGCCATGGCGCTGATCGAGGCCGTGGTCCGGCTGATCCCCGGAACGCTGGGGGCAGAAGCCTCGCCCGACGAGGAGAGCTTCAGCCAGGGCCTGCTCGAATACCCCCAATACACCCGCCCCCAGAGTTTCGAAAACCGGACCATTCCCGAGGTCCTAACGTCCGGAAACCATGCCGAAATCGCCCGCTGGCGGCGGGCCCGGGCCGAGGCGCTGACCAGGGCCCGGCGCCCCGACCTGTGGGCCCTCTTTCACAACCGGAAGCCTTAGGCTATACGGCCCGGCTCTTTGACACCGCATGGGCCTGACGGAGACGACGATGAACCTGCTGCAAACGCTCGAAGCCGAGCAGATGAAGGCCCTGCGCAAGAAGGCCCATCCCGCGTTCCGCCCCGGCGACACGCTCAAGGTCAACGTCAAGGTGGTCGAGCAGAGCTATGACGAGAAGGCCAAGCAGATGAAGACCCGCGAGCGGCTCCAGGCCTTCGAGGGCGTCTGCATCGGCCGCCAGGGCCAGGGCATCAACGAGAGCTTCACGGTGCGCAAGATCTCCTACGGCGAGGGCGTGGAGCGCGTGTTCCCGGTCTACTCGCCGCTGGTCGATTCCGTGTCGGTGGTGCGCAAGGGCAAGGTGCGGCGCGCCAAGCTCTATTACCTGCGCGGCCGGCGCGGCAAGTCCGCCCGCATCGCCGAGCGCCAGGGCACAGCCGCCGAGGACATGGCCGCGGAAGCCGCCGAGGCGTAAAGCTCAGCCAGGAAGAATCGAGAGGTCGCGCGGCAATGGCGGCGATATCCCGATCGGCCTGTGCCGTCGTCGCCAGGCGACAGGTCATCCCTTCCGGGCCCGCGCCACGCCTTCGGACACCAGATTCCGGAGCTTCTCCCGCGTCCTCTCGCCGGCACTGGGCGAGGCCAGTCCGTCACTAAGGCGCTGGCGCATCCATCCCGGCATGGGGGCGTCGTCGCTGTCGCTTTCAATGAGCGCGTCCACATAGGCCTCGACGGACTCATAGCCGTCGGCCTGGGCCCATCGCTCGGCGAGAGCAAAGGCGCGGTCGGATGGGCGCACCGGCTTGTTCATGCGCGCACCATGCCAAAACCGGGCCGTTCCCGAAACAATGGCTCCCCCCGGGCTTGCGCCGCCAGCCCGCTGTGGACAAGTCGCGAAACGCCCAAAAAATCGGTCTTTTTCGCGCTTGCCTCTCGCATGGCGTCAAGGAAGTGCCGTAGAATCGGGCATCTTTTTGATTCGCCATAAGGAGCAACACAATGGCAATGGCTGGAACCGCCGCCCCCAAGGCTGCCGCACCCAAGACGAAAACCGAGACGATCAGCACGCGCCAGCTGGCGGTGCAGCTCGCCACCAAGCACGACATGTCGAACAAGGCCTCGCTCGCCTATCTGGACGACGCGATCGCCGCCATCACCAAGCACCTGAAGAAGGGCGCGCGCGTGCGCCTGAACGGGCTCGGCATTCTGGTGGTGCGCAAGCGCGCCGCGCGCATGGGCCGCAATCCCGCCACCGGCGAGGCCATCAAGATCAAGGCGAGCAAGAAGGTCGCCTTCCGCGCCGCCAAGGAACTGAAGCAGTCGATCTGACCGCATCTTCCGGCCTGAAGGAAACGGGCGGACGCCAGGTCCGCCCGTTTCTTTTTCACGGCGCCCGCGAAGGCCCGGACCGCGGCGACCCAGGATGCCGGCGCCGCGCCCGGCGATTTCGCGTTCACGCCGAACGCGCTTGGCCCCGGGACCGGCGCCGCCTGTCGCCCGCGCCCGATCGACGAAGGCGGCAGCGATCGCAATTTCGCCGCCAGGGATTTCTTCGCCGCCTTCGCACTCGCGTGGGCCGACGCGGAGCGCGGTGCAAGCGCGCGGAACTTGCGCTTCGGCGCGCCGTTTTCGTATCGTAAGGCGAAACTCTCGACCCCGCGGACCGTTGCAGGCGCACTGGAACACTTTCACCGCGATGCTCGGATTCATGCCGGCCTGGGCGCGGGCGGCGAGCGTGTTCGCGCTCATCCTCGCCGCGGGCATCGCGCTCCAGGCCGTCGCCTACCGCATCCTCGAGCATGAGGCGCTGCGCTGGCCCACCGTGGCGCGCGACATGGTCCGCAAGACCCGCCGCGTGGGCCGCTTCGCGATCTTCCTGCTGGCGCTGTCGCTGACGATCCCGCTGGTGCCGCTGCCGAGCCAGGTGCTGGACGCGATCCACCGCGCCTTCGTGGCCGGGTTCATCCTGCTCGCGGGATGGATCGGGCTGGTCGCCGTCAACATCTGGATCGACCGCTACAAGAGCCGGCTCCGGCTCGACGTGGAGGACAATCTCGCCGCGCGCAAGGCCATCACCCAGATGCGCTATGTCGGGCGCACCGTCGACATCGTCATCGTGGTGCTCACGCTCGGCTCCGCGCTGATGACCTTCGATACGGTGCGCGAGTTCGGCATCAGCCTGTTCGCCTCGGCGGGCATCGCCGGCATCGCGGCGGGCCTGGCGGCGCGACCGATGCTGAGCAATCTCTTCGCCGGCATGCAGCTCGCGCTGACCCAGCCGATCCGCATCGACGACGTGGTGGTGATCGACGGCGAATGGGGCTGGGTGGAGGAATTCACCTCGACCTATGTGGTGATCCGGCTGTGGGACTGGCGGCGCCAGATCGTGCCCCTGTCCTATTTCTTCGAGAACGTCTTCACCAACTGGACGCGCGCAAGCTCCGCCATCATCGGCAGCGTGATCCTGTGGTTCGACTACACCGTGCCGGTGGAGAAGATCCGCGCCAGGGCCGCGGCGCTTGCCGAAGCCTCGCCGCTGTGGGACCGCAGGGTCGTCAACGTCCAGGTCACCGATACGAGCGAGCACGCGCTGCAGCTGCGCGTGCTGGTGAGCGCGCGCAATTCCTCCCAGGCCTGGGACCTGCGCTGCCAGATGCGCGAGGGCCTGATCGCCTACGCCCAGGCCGAATTCCCGCACGCCCTGCCGCGCAGCCGGTTGCAGGCGGAGCTGGCCGGCGCGGCCCGGGAAATCCCGGCCTGACGCCCGCGACCTTGTGCCTCGCCTTGCGCCCCGGAGGGCCGCGCGATACTCACCGCCCGGCTTTTTCTCGAAAGGATTTCCCATGGCCCGCAGGAAAATCGCGCTGATCGGCGGCGGACAGATCGGCGGCACGCTGGCGCATCTCGTCGCGCTCAAGGAGCTGGGCGACGTGACGATGTTCGACATCGTCGAGGGCCTGCCGCAGGGCAAGACGCTGGACATCGCGCAGGCCGGGCCGATCGAGGGCTACGACGCGGTGCTGCGCGGCACCAACTCCTATGCCGACATCGCGGGCGCCGACGTGGTGATCGTCACCGCCGGCGTGCCGCGCAAGCCCGGCATGAGCCGCGACGACCTCATCGGCATCAACCTGAAAGTGATGGCGGCGGTGGGCGACGGCATCAAGAATCACGCGCCCCACGCTTTCGTCATCTGCATCACCAATCCGCTCGACGCCATGGTGTGGGCACTGCGCCAGTTCTCCGGCCTGCCGCACAACAAGGTGGTGGGCATGGCCGGGGTGCTCGACAGCGCGCGCTTCCGCCACTTCCTCGCCGAGGAGCTGAAGGTCAGCGTCGAGGACGTCTCCGCCTTCGTGCTGGGCGGTCACGGCGACACCATGGTGCCGATGCCGCGCTTCTCGACGGTGGCGGGCATCCCGCTCACCGAGCTCGTCAGGATGAAATGGATCGAGCAGGCGACGCTGGACAGGATCGTGCAGCGCACGCGCGACGGCGGGGCGGAGATCGTGGGCCTGCTCAAGACCGGCTCGGCCTATTACGCGCCCGCGACGGCGGCGATCGAGATGGCGCAATCCTACCTGCGCGACAAGAAGCGCGTGCTGCCGGTCGCCGCCTATGTCAACGGCCCCTACGGCATCAAGGACCTCTATGTCGGGGTGCCGGCGGTGATCGGCGAGAACGGCGTGGAGCGCATCGTCGAGCTGGCGCTCACCGACGAGGAGAAGTCCCAGCTCGCGAAGTCCGCCGACTCCGTGAAGGGCCTGATCGACGCCTGCAAGAAGCTCGATCCCAGGCTTGGATAGAAATCTGCAGCGTCTGCTGATCGGCCTCGGCGGCTTGGTCGCCGGCGCCACAATTGTATTCGCTGTCTTCTTGCTTGAGCTTCCTCGGTGGATAGCCCTTGGCGGGCCGGTCCTCTTCATCATCTGCGCCAACTATTCGCAGCTCCTTTTGCCGTTCACATCCGCCGAGCGCGAGGAGCGCGATCAGAAAATTCTCGCCGAGGGAGAAGACCTCAGATCTGGCGGCCTTTGGCGTTACAGCCTGCGGCTCGCGATCCCGGCCGTTCTCTCCTTTATCGTTGCCATGATTTCCATTCTTTGGAAGGCGCGGTCGCATCTGCAGATCGCAACGGACTGGTTGTGGCCGCTCGGTCTTGTCTGTGTGGTTTTCGCTTTCGTATTCGCGGTCGGGACCTGCACATATTGGTGGCACTCCCGTCGCGCCCGCCTTACGGAAGAGCGCCGGCGGAGCCTGAAAGCACTGGACCGCTGATGGTTGGCCGTGCCAGTTTCGGCCCGCGCGACATACCTGAACGAGCCTCCATGTCCATCCTCGTCGACAAGAACACCCGCGTCCTCTGCCAGGGCTTCACCGGAAACCAGGGCACGTTCCATTCCGAGCAGGCCATCGCCTACGGCACGAAGATGGTCGGCGGCACCTCGCCGGGCAAGGGCGGCACAGAACATCTGGGCCTGCCGGTGTTCGACACCGTGCGTGAAGCCCGCGCGGCCACCGGTGCCGATGCCAGCGTGATCTACGTGCCGCCGGCCTTCGCCGCCGACGCGATCCTGGAAGCGATCGACGCGCAGGTGCCGCTCATCGTATGCATCACCGAGGGCATCCCGGTGCTCGACATGGTGAAGGTCAAGCGGGCGCTCTGCGGCTCCCGCTCCCGCCTCGTCGGGCCCAACTGCCCCGGCGTCATCACGCCGGGCGAATGCAAGATCGGCATCATGCCGGGCCACATCCATAAGCGCGGCTCGGTCGGCATCGTCTCGCGCTCCGGCACGCTCACCTACGAGGCGGTGGCGCAGACCACCGCCGTGGGCCTCGGCCAGACGACCTGCGTCGGCATCGGCGGCGATCCGGTCAAGGGCACGGAGTTCATCGACGTGCTGGAGCTCTTCCTCGCCGATCCGGAGACGAAATCCATCGTCATGATCGGCGAGATCGGCGGCTCCGCCGAGGAGGACGCCGCCGACTTCATCAAGCACGCCAGGGTGAAGAAGCCGATGGTGGGATTCATCGCCGGCCTCACCGCGCCGCCGGGCCGGCGCATGGGCCACGCCGGCGCCATCATCTCCGGCGGCAAGGGCGGCGCGGGCTCCAAGATCGAGGCGATGAAGTCCGCCGGCATCCGCGTCACCCCCAACCCCGCCGCGCTGGGAACGACGCTGGTGGACGTGCTGAACGGGAACTGAGTTCGCGCGTTTTCCTTCCAACGGGGAGGATTGGATGCGCAAATTCGCGATCGTTCTGGCGGCGTTGTGTCTTGCAGGCTGCGCCAGTTTCGGGTGGCGGTCCTCCGCGCCCCGGCCTGCCGTTTACGTCGTTTTCTTCCCCGACAGGACCGTGACGCTCACCGCCAATGGCGACAAGATCGTGCGCGACGCCGCCTCCGCCGCCGCGGCGCGGTCCACCGAAACGGTCGAGATCACCGGGCCTTCCACTCGGGTGGCGCCGGGCTACGACCCTTCGCTGGCCGCCCCGCGCATCAAGCTCGTCCAGAACGCGCTCGTCGCCGACGGCGTCTCGGCGGACCGCATCGTCATGGCCTCGGAGACGACCGACGGGGTGAACGTCAAATCCGATCCCAGCGGCGCCCAGCGCGTCGAAATCCGCCTGGTGGAAAAGCCGGCCGGCGTCTCGAAACCGTAATTCCTCAACACCATATTAACCGTGGCTGTCCGCAAATTGCCCCGGAAATGCCGTGCATTGCGGGGCGGGATGCGGTACACGCGCAGCCTCGCTTGCGCGCCCCAGGACAGGCGGCCGCCAACGCCGCCTTAAGCTACTGAAATGACAAGCCAATCCCCGTCCGACCGGATCAACCGGGCCTCCAACGAAATCCTGGAGGCGACCACCTTCCTGTCCGGCGCCAATGCCGCCTTCATCGAGGCGCTCTATGCCCGCTGGCAGGCCGATCCCGACGCGGTCGAGCCCTCCTGGCGGGCCTATTTCGCCGGCCTCGGCCAGGACGGCCTCAGCCCCACCCAGCTCGGCCGCGGCCCCGCCTGGCGGCGCGACGCGAAGCTCGCGCTTCCCCGCGGCGAGACCATCGGCGCGCTCACCGGAGACTGGCCGGCGAGGAAGGGCGCCGCGGGCGATGCCGACCTGCGCGGCGCGGCGCGCGAATCCATCCGCGCCATCCAGCTGGTGCGCGCCTATCGCATCATCGGCCATCACGCCGCCGACCTCGATCCGCTGAAGCTCGTGCCGCGGCCGCCCCAGCCGCAGCTCGAGCCCGGGTTCTACGGCTTCCACGACGCGGAGATGGACACGCCCGTGTTCCTCGACGGCGTGTTGGGCCTCGAATCCGCCACGCCCCGGCAGATGGTGCAGATCCTCAAGCGCACCTATTGCGGGCGCATCGGCTACGAGTTCATGCACATCAACGACCCGGAGCAGAAGGACTGGCTGCAACGGCGCATCGAGGGGCCCGACAAGGAGATCAGCTTCACGCCCGAGGGCAAGCGCTCGATCCTCAACAAGCTGATCGAAAGCGAGGGCTTCGAGAAATTCTCCGGCGCCCGCTTTGTGGGAACCAAGCGCTTCGGGCTCGACGGCGGCGAGGCGATGATCCCGGCGCTGGAGCAGATCATCAAGCGCGGCGGCCAGCTCGGCGTGGGCGAGATCGTGCTCGGCATGAGCCATCGCGGGCGGCTCAACGTGCTGGCCAACGTCATGGCCAAGCCCTACCGCCAGATCTTTCACGAATTCCAGGGCGGCGCGGCGCAGCCTTCGAGCGTGGAAGGCTCGGGCGACGTGAAGTATCACCTCGGCGCCTCCTCCGACCGCGAGTTCGACGGCAAGCGGGTGCATCTGTCGCTTACCGCCAATCCCTCGCACCTCGAAGCCGAGGATTCCGTCGTGCTCGGCAAGGCGCGCGCCAAGCAGCAGCAACTGGGCGACACCCAGTCGCGCGCCAGCGTCCTGCCGCTGCTGCTGCACGGCGATGCGGCCTTCGCGGGCCAGGGCGTGGTGGCGGAATGCTTCGCCATGAGCGGGACCAAGGGCTTCCGCACCGGCGGCACGATCCATTTCATCGTCAACAACCAGATCGGCTTCACCACCGCGCCGATCTATTCGCGCTCCTCGCCCTACCCGTCGGACGTGGCGCTGATGGTGCAGGCGCCGATCTTCCACGTGAACGGCGACGATCCGGAAGCGGTGGTGCATTGCGCGCGCATCGCCACGGAATTCCGCCAGCTGTTCCACAAGGACGTGGTGATCGACATGGTGTGCTATCGCCGTTTCGGTCACAACGAGACGCTGGAGCCGACCTTCAGCCAGCCCTTGATGTACAAGGCGATCAAGGACCATCCGACGACGCTGGCGCTCTACACCCGCAAGCTGATCGACGAGGGCACGATCAGCGCGGCGGAAGCCGACGCGATGAGCAAGGCCTTCTCGGCGCGGCTCGATTCCGAACTGGCAGCGTCCAAGAGCCACAAGCCCGAGCATGCCGACTGGCTCGACGGCCGCTGGCTCGGCCTGGGCGTGGCGACGCAGGGCGACCGGCGCGGCGAGACCGCGGTGCCGCTCGACCTGGTGCGCGAAGTGGGCGCGGCGCTGACGCGCGTGCCGGAGGGTTTCCATCTGCACAAGACGGTGGCGCGCAATCTCGAAGCCAAGGAGGCGATGTTCAAGACCGGCGATGGCTTCGACTGGGCGACGGCCGAAGCGCTCGCCTTCGGCAC
>DATJXR010000028.1:0-120149 GCA_035499995.1 Rhizomicrobium sp.
GTCGTGCCTGAGGTGGACTTTTCGCTGCCCGAACCCGTAATGGGGTCGTTGAGGTAGAGCAGTGTTGTGGTCGGCGAGCCGGAGCACACGTCGCCGATGCACTGCTTGAGCCGGTTGTGCTCGGGCCCGTAGGTGAAGCCGATCTTGGAGGTGCCCTTGGTGATCGACGACACCATGTTGTAGCTCGTCCAGGCGTAACTCTCGCCCACGCCGGCGGTCATGTTGCCGTTGGAGTCGTAGGTCAGCGTCGGGTTGGTGACGCCGTTGTAGGTGCCGGTGATGCCGGTCAGCGCGTGCGGGCCGGCGCCGGAGCCGTAGGTCATGCAGCTGGCCGTGGTGCAGACCGCGTAGTGTTTGGTCATGTTGCCGGCGGCGTCGTAGGCGGTGGCCCGGGTGCTGCCGCCGTTGATGGGCGACTGGGTCTGGCGGTCGAGGGCATCGTAGGAGAACACTTCCGCCGTGCCGTTCACGGTGTCGTCGCGCTCCGCCAAATTGCCCACGCCGTCCCAGGTGTAGGACAGGTCGGTCACGCTGCCGTCGTCGGTGCCGTCGTTGGAGGCGCGGATGTTTTCGACGCGGCCGGTCTCGGCGTCGAAATCGGCATGGGCGACCAGCGGCTTGGTCGATGGCCCCGACGTCGCCTCGGTCAGATGCAGTTCCGCATCGCGCGCATTCGCCGTCCAGATCACGGCGCTGGTCGAATTGTTCTTGATGTCCGAGAGATAGCCGTAGGAATTATAATCGTATTTGAGCACCAGCCCGGACGGGTAGGTGAGGGTCGAGAGCCGGCCGCTCGCGCTGTCGTAGGTCAGCGAATAGGTATAGGTCGAGGTGTCGATCTTGTTGATCGCGACCGACTGGATCTGTCCGAGGCTGTTGTAGGTGAACGTGCGCTGGTAGGTCGAACTCGAGCAAGTGGAGGCGTTGCAGTCGCGCCACGGATGGCCCTGGCCATAGGCGCTGCCGCCGCTGCCGCCGCTGTCGAACAGAAGTAGGCTGGTGAGATCGGGCTCGGTGCGGCGCTTGGGCCGTCCGTCGAGATCGTAGGTGAAGGTGAAGCTCTGGGATTTGGCGTCGGTGTAGCCGGTCAGCTCCGACAGCACGTCGTAGGTGAACGACCAGCTGCCGCGGTCAGGGTCCGAGAACGCGGTTTCGCGTCCGCGGGTGTCGAATGTCGCGGTCGAGATGTTGCCGGCCGGGTCGGTGGACTTGGTCTTGTTGCCGAACGCGTCGTAGACATAGGACGTCGTGTGCGACAGCGCATCGTAGACGCTGGCAATTTGGCCCTCGGCATTCAGCGTCGTCTTGGTCGCATGGCCGTTGTCGTCGGTCATTGTGGTGGCGAGCGCGTCGTAGGCATAAGTCGTGGTGCTCGAATCCGCGCCGGTTATCTTCCAGACGCGCCCAAACGGATCGGGGCTGGTCCCGGTGTAGATGTAGGAATAGACCGTCCATTGCGGGGT
This sequence comes from Rhizomicrobium sp., assembly GCA_035499995.1. GTDB lineage: Bacteria > Pseudomonadota > Alphaproteobacteria > Micropepsales > Micropepsaceae > Rhizomicrobium. Next base: position 1,464 of record DATJXR010000028.1, read on the forward strand.
TCCGCTGGACAGGAAGTAGGGTCGGCTGGTCTGCGAGACATTGAGATAAGCGTCGTACTGCGTCTCCTGGCGGATCCAGCTGCCGTCGAAGCCCTGCATGTCCGCCGCGATCTCGCGGCCGAGCGCGTCGTAGTAGCGGATGGTTTCGGGGCCGTTCTGCGTGGAGCCGTCGGTCTCCAGCGGCGTGGCCGTGACCGCCACCGCGCCATGCGTCGGGCAGGACGCGCTGCCGCCGTTGACGCCGGAGCAGTAGACGTAGCCGATGGAGGCCTTCGTGCCGTTTTTGTTGGTGACGCCGGTGATGCGCCCGAAGGAATCGTAGGTCGCGCCGGTGGTCAGCGTGTCGGGATCGGTCACGCTCGCGGGCGTGCCGAAATCGGCGTTGCGGCTCACCGAGGTTTCGAGGCTTTGCGCGTCGGTCGAAGTGGCAAGGAAGCGCCCCAGGCTGTCATAGGTCGAAGTGTCCGCTGTGCGGCCTGTAACTCCGGTGCCGTCGAGATATGTCGTCAGGCGGTTGCCAAACGTGTCGTAGGTGAACGTGGCGTCCAGCTCCAGCGAGGTCGTGCCGTGCTCCTGGTCGAATTCTGTCAGCAGACCCAGAGTGCCGGCGCCGGACGTGCCGTATGTGAAGGAATAATGCCGCGTGATGTCCGAGGTTCCGACCACGCGCTCGTCGCTGCGGGTCGCGAGCTGGCCGAGAATCCAGTTCGTCGTGTCGTTGTTGTAGGTGTTGGTGACGGTGTCCGAAGAGCCATCCGACACGCTGGTCGTGACGGTGAGGGGATTGTTGTAGGAATCGTAGGTATAGTCTGTCGTGACGGTGGGATAGGCCGTCGCGGTAACGTCATGCCGCGTGAGCACCGTTTCCGTGAGCTGAAGCGCATTCGCGCCGCCGCCCGTGCTGACGGAGCTGTAGGTGTAGTCGAGCTCCATCAGCGACTGCGTCCCGAGCTTGACGCTTTGCGACGACGGCAAGCCGATATAGGGGATGTCGGTGTGGTAGCTCGAGGTGAGAACGGTGCCGAGATGGGAGTCGCTCACGGCGACGCTCGCAAACCCGATGAACCCGGCGGACAGCAGGTCCGATCGCGGTCCGGCAACGGGGGGCGCCGTCATGTCCTTCAGCGCGCCGGCATAGGCATAGGTGTGCGCGTAGGTGCCGCCGGCCGCGTTCGGCGTGTCGAGTTCCTTCACGACGTAGAAGGCGCCGTCGAGATCGGCATAGCCCGACGACGCGCCCGTTCCCTTCGTGTAGAACGTCCCGTTCTCGTTGAGCCGGTCGTAGGTGACCGCGATCGCGTCCGGAGTCGAAGTGCTGCCCAGGCCCTCGTCGACGCCCGTGATGAGCTCGGGCGTGAAGGCGAAGGTGTATTCCTTGTCGTGCGTGGCGGAGGTGTTCTGGAGCCAGATGTCGTCGGCGCCGTCGTTGTTCCAGTCCGCGATCGTCGCGACGGCGGTCGTGTCGCTGTTGGAGATGGTGGTGAGCGGGACGAATCCGCTGCCGGTGGACAGCGCGATGGCGTGCGCCGTGCCGCTGGCGTGCGAGACCAGCATGATGTCGGTCTTGCCGTCGCCGTTGAAATCGCCGGTCCTGATCGAGTAATTGTGCCAGTTTGAAAGCGAGGGCGTGCCGGAGTAGCTGAAGCTGACGGCCGCGGTAAGGCCGGTGCCGGTCCCGAAATACAGCGACGCGGACGTGCTCGAAACGGCCAGGATATCGGCAATTCCGTCACCGTTGAAGTCGCCGACATAGATCGTCGAGCCGGTGAAATCCGGCACGGTCGCCGTCGAAACCGCCGGATTGCAATAGTAACCGATGCCGTTCGTCGTGCCCTGGGTCAGGATGTCGGTGCAGCCGTCGCCGTCGAAGTCGCCGGTCAGGATGCGCGTCGCGCCCGTCAGCATCGCGCTGTGCGTGCTGTCCGCCGTGAAGGTCCCGTCTCCATTGCTGAAATATCCCAGCCCGTCGGTCATCCCGTCGCCGTTGAAGTCGCCCAGGGTCATTTCCGCGGGCCAGGCGCGTGCGCTCGAAGTCTGGGTGAGCGATCCCGCCTTGTCGTTCAGCAGCACATTCGAATAGGGATTGGGAATCCAGGAGTGGTCGTCGCTATCATAGATGTAGTAGTTCTCGTTGAGCTGGATGTCGGAGACGCCGTCGCCGTTGAAGTCCCCGACCTGTCCGTCTCCCCCGTAAAAGCAGAAGTCGCCCGATGCGGTGTACATGGTCGAGGAGCCGGACAGGTAGTAATTGTAGCTGCCGTCGATGCCCGAGCGGGCAAAGGTACCGGAGGGGGAGCCGGCCCACACGTGGCCGCCGGTCGGGCAGCCCGACTGGTCGACCGTCACGAGGTCGGTCAGGCCGTCGATCGCATTCGCGGACGAACCGAGAAAATCGCCCGGCAACACCGTGACCCCGTGCGAAATGGAATCGACGTCGACGCCGGAATTCAGGCTCGGCGCGTCGCGCGAGCCCTGCCAGGTGAACGATGTCGGCGCCAGGCAGGTCGTGCCGCTCGCGTCGCACTGTTTGACCATCGACAGCTCGTTGTGGCTCGCGCCGGAGCTCGCGTAGTTGTAGGCGAGCTGATAATCCGTCACCACGGTCGAGCCGTTATACGTTTTTACATGAGTGAGGAGCTTCGTGACCTCGGTGTAGGTTCCGGCCTGATACTGCGGCGTGACGTCGTATGTCCGGTCCATGTAGGTGAACTGAACGGAATTGTAGGTCGACAGCGAAGCCGTCGCGTTTCCCGTGTAGTCGATGCGCGAGGGATAGAGCTGGCTGTTCGTCGTATCGTTGGTATAGGTGATCGTGAGATAGTTCCCGCGGATGTCGGTGATCTTGTCCTCGCCCCAGATCGCCACGGAGCTCGAGACGCCGCTGCCGTCCGCCTTCAGGGCCTTGAATTTGGAATCGGTGGTGTTGCCGAACTCCAGCGTGGCGCCGTTGCGAAGCTGGGCGGTGAAGTAGCCCGGTCCGCTGCCGGCGGTGCCGTGCGAAATGATCTTCGTGAAGTTGTCGGAAAGAAGGCGGTACTCCGTGCCGTCGGCGCCATAGGTTCCGGAAATCGCCATCAGCTCCTCGCCGCCCAGGCAGAAATGGTCGTTGGAATCGTAGTTCACGCCGCCATGCACGGAATCGATCTTCACCGTGCGCGGGCAGCGCGTGATCGACGCCAGTCCCGTCAGCGACCAGCCGAGTCCTTCGTAGCCATCTCCCAGCTGACTCGAATAGGCGAGCGCGAGCGTGGGCATCATTCCCGCCGTTCCCGGCGGCACCCTTAAAGGCATCACGTATGTGAAGGCGCCCGAGGGCGATACGGCGCCACTGCCAGGGACGGACATTTCCGGTGCCGGCTGGGCCGCAAATGCCCGGGCCGCCGGAATCGACAGGCACAGCACCGCGGCGCTTGCGGCGAGCGAGGTCCGCGCCAACCGGCGCCACGCGTCCCGGCCGAAATATTGCGTCCGCGATTGCGCACGGGTTGCCCGATCGAACATGCGACGCCCCAAGGCTGATCTCGACTTTGGAAGTCTTGCCGATTCTTCACATCATGAAAATCTGCCGATTGCTGTATATGCCGGAACAAAAGAGGCATAAGGACTTGAGGTCCATTTGGGACGATTGCCGGGGACCGACCGCGCAAGTACTGGCATGGCAAGCGTGCGAGCAGTGCATTTACAGCCATGAAGAAGCGGCGCTATTGATTTGAATTCGCTGCAGTATTGTCGAACTATTGCAATGCAAGAAGCGGGCGCGGCGATAGTTCGGAACAAGACGGATCAGGCCGTGAGCACCTTTCCCGGGTTGAGGATGTTCTTCGGGTCCAGCGTGCGCTTGAGGGTGCGCATGAGGGCCAGCTCGGCCGCGGATTTGTAGCGCGGGAGTTCGTTGCGCTTCATGATGCCGATGCCGTGCTCGGCGCTGATCGAGCCGCCGAGGGAATGGACGAGGTCGTGCACGGCGCGGCTCATCGTCTCCCATTTCGCCAGGAACGCGGCGTTGCCGCCGCCCCTCGGCACGGAAACGTTGAAATGGATGTTGCCGTCGCCGAGATGGCCGAACGGCACCGGCCGTGCGCCTGGAACGATCGTTTCGACCAGCGCCGCACCGCGCGCCAGGAATTCCGGGATCGCCCGGATGGGCAGCGACACGTCGTGCTTGATCGAGCCGCCCTCGGGCTTCTGGGCTTCCGACATGGCTTCGCGCAGCCGCCACAGCGCCGCGCGCTGCGCCTCGCTCGCCGCCAGCGTGGCATCGGCCGCGCCGCCGCGATCGATGGCGCGCGCCAGCGCCGCCTCCAGCGCCGGCCGCAGCGGCGTCGCCGCGCCGCCGGCGGCTTCCGCGAGCGCGTACCAGGGCGAGGGCTTCGCCAGCGGGTCGGCGGTCTGCGGGATGTGCGCCAGCACCATCTCCAGCCCGATGCGCGGGATCAGCTCGAAGGCCGACACCGCGCCCCCGGTCGCTTCCTGCAGCGCGGCGAGAAGCGCGATCGCCGCCGCCGGATCGGGCAGGGCGACGAACGCGGTCTCCCGCGTGGCGGGCAACGGGAACAGCTTCAGCGCCGCGGCGGCGATCACGCCCAGCGTGCCCTCCGCGCCGATGAAGAGCTGCTTGAGGTCGTAGCCCGTGTTGTCCTTGCGGAGCGTGCGCAGCATGTCGAGCACGGTGCCGTCCGCCAGCACGACCTCGAGCCCCAGCGCCAGCTCGCGCGCGTTGCCGTAGCGCAGCACGTTCACGCCGCCGGCGTTGGTGGAGAGGTTGCCGCCGATGGTGCAGCTGCCTTCCGGCGCAAGGCTCAGCGGGAAGCAGCGTTGGTGACGGCGCGCCGCCGCCTGCGCGTCCGCCAGGATCACGCCGGCCTCGCAAATCATTGCGCCCGCGTCCGCATCCACGCCGCGGATGGCGTTCATGCGGGCCAGCGACAGCAGCACTTCGCCGTGGAAAGGAATTTGCCCGCCCACCAGCCCGGTGTTGCCGCCCTGCGGCACGATGGGCGTGCCGGTCCCGTTGCAGATGGCGAGGATGGCGGAGATTTCGGCCGTCGTTTTCGGCTTCAGCATGAGCGCCGCGCGGCCGTGATACCTGCCGCGCCATTCCTCCAGCCGCGGCGCGATCTCGCGCGCATCCTCCGTAAAGCCCTGCGGCCCCACCGCCTGCTTCAGTCGCGCGATCGCGTCGCTCATGGCCGGACCGCCGCGCGGCGGAGCCGGTCGTTGATCGCTTCGCCCAGCCCGTGCGCCGGAATGGGCATGACCGCGATGGCGGCGGCGGCGCCCGCATCGAGCGCCCGCAGCATGGCGAACAAATTCGCCGCGGCTTCGATGAGATCGCCGGAGGGACTGAGGTTTCCGGCGACCGCCGCGCCGGGCGGCACGTCCGTTCCGAACGCGAGCAGCGCTTCCCCGCCGCGCGCCTCCGTCGCGTCGAGCCGCAAGGGCTTGCGCGGCGCGTAGTGGCTTTCCAGCCGCCCCGGCGAGCCCTGCGTTCCGGCGCCGGGATCGCGCAGCGGTCCCACGACCGCCTCGATGTCCGCGCGCGCGATGGCGCCGGGCCGCAGCAGCACGGGGCCGCCCGCGAAGCCGATCACGGTGGACTCGATCCCTTTCGCCGCCGGCCCGCCGTCGAGGATCAGGTCGACGCGGCTGGCGAGGCTTTCCCAGACATGGGCCGCCGTCGTGGCGCTGAGCGTGCCGGAGGCATTGGCGCTCGGCGCCGCGACGGGAACGCCCGCCGCGCGCAGCAGCGCCTGCGCCACCTCGCCGGACGGCATCCGCACCGCCACCGTGTCCAGCCCCGCGCTCACCAGCAGCGACACCTCCGTGCCGGCGCGGCGCGGCAGCACCAGGGTCAGCGCCCCCGGCCAGAACGCGCGCGCCAGGCGGCGCGCGGCGTCGTCGAACGTCACGATCGCTTCCGCCGCCGCGGCGTCGGGCACGTGCACGATCAGCGGATTGAATTTCGGCCGTCCCTTGGCCGCGAAGATGCGCGCCACCGCGCGGTCGTCCGCCGCGTTGGCGCCGAGCCCGTAGACCGTCTCCGTCGGAAACGCCACCAGCCCGCCGCCGCGCAACAGCCGCGCCGCCCGCGCGACGGCGGCCGGCGTGGCGGCAACGATGGGCGCTGTGTCCGAAACGGCCATGGCTGCTTTTAGCACGGCGGCGGGCGCAAGGGCGCGGCCGCCTACGCCTTCGTCGCCCAGAGGTCCACGTTCACCGTCACTTCGCGCGCCACGGCATCGGCGGCCGCGCCCCCGATGCCGAAATCGGTGCGAAGGACGGTGGCGGCGCCGGTCATGTGGGCGATGTTGCCGGCGACGACCAGGTTGAAGGGCAGGACCACGGGCCGCGTCACGCCGTGCAGCGACAGCGTGCCGGTGGCCACATAGGTGTTGCCGCCCTTGAAGCGGAAGCCGGTGGTGACGAAGCGGGCTTGCGGGAACCTGTCCGCCGCCATGCCCTCGGCGCCCTTGACGGCGCTGTCGGTCTCGGAATCGGCGGAAGCCTCGCTTGCGATGTCGATCGTCACGCCGGCCCGGGAATGGGCGAGGTCGGCCGGGTCGAATGCGATATCGGCCTTCCATGTCCTGAACGCGGCGGTGAAGGGCTGCCCGGACCAGCTTACCGCGAAGCTCAGGCGGCTCCTGCCGTAGTCCACGTTCCAGTGCGCCGCCCACGCCGGCGAGGCGGCAAGCGTGAGCACCAGCGCGGCGAGGAGCCCGCGCATCACGCGGGGTCCGTCACGTTCGTCCCGGGCAGCATGCGCCTCAGCACGTCGTCGCCCCGCAGGAACTGGTGATAGAGGGCGCCCGCGATGTGGATGGGCACGAGCACGATCGCGCTCCAGGCCAGGATCACGTGCGCGGCGCCGAAATTGTCCCGCACCACATGCTTCTGCGCCAGCGTCATGTCCGTGAAGAACGGGATGTCGGGCCAGTTGAACAGGCCGAAATAATGCGTGGGAATCCCCAGCGGCGAGGCGGAGACCATCAGCCAGCCGGTGAGCGGGATCAGGACGATGAGGATATAGAGCAGCACATGGCTGGCGCGCGCCAGCCGGCGCAGCGCCCGGCTCATGCCGCGCGGCAGGGGCGGCACCGGGTTCATCAGCCGCCACGCCGCCCGCAGCAGCGACAACACCAGGACGGTCAGCCCGATCGATTTGTGCGTCTGCGCCAGGCCGAACTTGGCGGGATCGCTGTTCGGCATGTCGGCGAAATAGAGGCCGAGGCAGATGTTGGCGATCACGCCCAGCGCGATCAGCCAGTGCAGGGCCATCGCCACGGTGCCGTAGCGCAGGGTGGTGTTGCGGGCGTCGGCCATGGAGTCCTTTCCGGGGCGCGGGCAGAGCTTATACGGGCATGACGCTGGGTAAATAACCGCGTTCCGCGACGATTCATTCCCGCTTGACGCCATCATGTTGCAGTTGCGAAGATTCGCCGCACAGGCATTGCACAGAGGATACTTCGTTGAACGCGCCGGACCGGGGCCGCAACCTCGACTACCCGTTCGATACGCGCCCGGAACCGGGCGAGGCGATCGAGCTCGCGCCAGGCATCCTCTGGGTGCGCATGCGCCTTCCCATGCAGCTCAATCACATCAATTTGTGGCTGCTGGAGGACGGCGACGGCTGGACCGTGGTCGACACCGGCATCCGCGACGAGCCGACCGCCGAGGCATGGAAGCTCCTGTTCGACGGCCCGATGGGCGGCCGCCCCGTTCGCCGCGTGATCGTCACGCATCTGCATCCGGATCATGTCGGCATGGCCGGCTGGCTGGTGCGCCGCTTCGACGTGCAGCTCTGGATGACGCGGACCGATTATCTGCTCTGCCGCAACCTCGCGGCCGACACCGGGCAGGAAGCGCCGGAGGAGGGCGTGCGCTTCTATCGCGCCGCCGGCTTCCCGGAAGACCAGCTCGAGATCTACCGCACGCGTTTCGGCGGCTTCGGCAAGGGCGTCTACAAGCTGCCGGGCGGCTTCCGCCGCATCCAGGAAGGCGAGGTGATCGACATCGGCGGGCGCCAATGGGAGATCGTCGTCGGCCGCGGCCATGCGCCGGAGCACGCCTGCCTGTGGTGCCGCGCGGAGAACCTCTTCATCTCCGGCGATCAGATCCTGCCGCGCATCTCCTCGAATGTGAGCCTGTTCCCGACGGAGCCGGAAGCCGATCCGCTGAAGGACTGGCTGGATTCCTGCGCCAGGCTGAAGGCGCTGCTGCCGGCCGGCGTCCTGGTGCTGCCGTCGCACAACGAGCCGTTCAGGGGCGCGCATCAGCGCCTGCAGGACCTCATCGACGGCCACGAGAGCAATCTCGAAAAGCTGCTCGACCTCTGCCGCGAACCCCGGCGCGCCGTGGACGTATTCCCGGCGCTGTTCCGCTCCCGCATCACCTCGGGCAATTTCGGCATGGCGACGGGCGAAAGCCTCGCCCACCTCAACTGCCTGATCGCCCGCGGCCGGATCGCCCGCAAGCCGGACGCCGGCGGCGTGGACTGGTACGAAACGGTGTAGTCGCTTCCCCCGGGAGGACGCGGTCGAACGGTCCCATGCCCGGGTTTGGGATCGGGGCGAAAAGGACGCTATGCTGCCGGTCGATATTGAGGGAATTCCGCCATGGGCTGGAACGACGAGCCGGACGGCCGGATCTACAAGGTCGTGATCAATCTCGAGGAGCAGTATTCGATCTGGCCGGCGGAAAGGGAAAATCCTCTGGGCTGGCGCGACGCGGGCAAGACCGGCACCAAGCAGGAGTGCCTGGACTACATCAAGGAAGTCTGGACCGACATGCGTCCGCTTTCCCTGCGCAAGAAGATGCAGGAGATGGGCCTGGACTGAAGCGGGCAGGGGCGCGGCATGAAGGTTAGCAGTCAGAACGTCACCAACTGGCTGGTCAGCCTGCTGGCCATCCTCGTGCTCATGGCGGTGGGGCGGGAATTCTTCGTGCCGCTGGTGTTCGCGCTCCTGATGTGGGCGGTCCTGAACGCCATCGTCGGCTTCCTCCACCGTATGCGCGTTCCCGGATGGCTCGCCTGGGCGGCCGCGTTCCTTCTGATCGGGCTGTCGCTGTGGTTCTTCGCCGTGGTGCTGATCGGCCAGGCCGCGGCGATCGTGGCCGCGGGGCCCCACGACATCGGCAGGCTCGAGCAGATGTGGCGCGCCAACGTGCCCATTCCGGTCTCGCTGCCGATGCCCGACGTCGATCACCTGCTCAGGGACGAGCGCGTCGCGGGCTTCCTCACCAGCACCGCGGCGTCGGCCGGCGGCGTGCTGCTCGATCTGGCGCTGGTCATCGTCTATGTCGGCTTCCTGATCGCCGAGCAGGACCATATCCCCGAGAAGATCGCGCGCCTGCAGCAGGACGGCAGCGAGAAGGAAGGCGAGCAGGTGGTGCGCGCCATCAGCCACCAGGTGCAGGCCTATCTGGGCGTCTGCACGCTGGCGAGCGTGGTGATGGCCATCGTCACCTATGCGCTGCTGAGCGTCATGCATGTCGATTTCGCGGCGTTCTGGGCGCTGGCGATGTTCTTCATCACCTACATCCCCACGGTGGGCGGCATCGCGGTGCTGCTGCCCGCGCTAATGGCGCTGGCGCAGTTCGGCTCGCCGGGCCCCGCGATCGTCATCGCCGCGGTGCTGTTCGCCACCCACTTCGTGCTGACGAACGTGGTGGAGACGCTGATGCTGGGCCGCACCCTCGACCTGAGTCCCTTCGCCATCATCCTGTCGCTGACCTTCTGGGGGCTGGTGTGGGGCGTGGGCGGGCTGTTCCTCGCCGTGCCGCTGACGGGCGCGCTCGGCATCGTCTGCCAGCACATCGAGGGCCTGGAATGGATCGCCCAGCTGCTGGCCGGCTCGCACCGCACCCGCGCCCGCCGCAAGCTCAGGTTCGGCATCCGCAGAAGCCCCGCGCCGCCATGAGCGGCGGCCGAAACCGGGCGCCGGCGGCGGATTTCACACGGCGCCCTTTTTCCAGGCCGCGACGAATGCGGTGCCACCCGGCCGTGAACGCATTTGCAGGCCATGGCGCGGCGTCAGCGGGCGATCGGCGCGCGCATCAGAGAAATGTGCAAACGGCGCAGGCAAATCCGTCCAGCGTTTCGGATTGCAGGAAGTCCTTGGTCGGCTGGGTCTCGAGCATGGATTTCGCCCAGCTGGGCGCGGTGCCGAGCGCGGCTTCGACCAGCGCATCGGCCAGTTTGGGCAGTTTCTCGAGAAGCCATGGCGCGGTGTCGAGTTCGTCGCCTTCCTTCAATCCGAGCGCGCCCAGAAGCTTGCCGATGGGCGCGCTCGCCACAAAGCACATTTCGCGGAATTTCGCCGGGCACATCCTCCAGGTCTGGAGCGTCTCTGGCCATTTGTGCTCCGTCGGCTTCCGCCATTTGTCCGTCAGATAGAAATACCAGTCCTCGAATTTTTCTTCCTTCTCGTCGATCGCCATCGTGGACTGCATGACCTGCAGGAGCGATTTCGCGGTGAGCAGATAGGTCAGGTGGCTTTCTTCGGCAACTTCGCGGCGCACCGCGTCCGGATTGGTTTCCTGCGCGTCGACTTTGCCGCCGAAGAATTGCGGCAGACCGCCGCAATAGGCCTCTTCGCCGGTATAAGGATTGAGCGCGGCCTTTACGGGAAAATAGAGGTTGTTGGAGTCGTTGAAGACGACGTAAGCCCTGGTCATGGTTCGCTTCGAATTCGTGGCTTCCCATGACGCGCGGGACTGCCGTGCCGTGAAGGGCGTGCTAAGCTGCGCGCCGCCATCGTCCCCTCCCGGCAGGATCGGTCATGTCCCTCACTGGCAAAACCCTCTTCGTCACCGGCGCCTCGCGCGGGATCGGCCGCGCCATCGCGCTGCGCGCCGCGCGGGACGGCGCCAACGTCGCCGTCGCCGCCAAGACGGCGCAGCCGCATCCGAAGCTGCCGGGCACGATCTACACCGCCGCCAGGGAGATCGAGGAGGCCGGCGGCCGGGCGCTGCCGCTCGTCTGCGACATCCGCTTCGAGGACCAGGTCCAGGCGGCGGTGGAGCAGGCGGCGGCGACGTTCGGCGGCATCGACATCTGCGTGAACAACGCCAGCGCCATCCAGCTCACCGGCACCCTCGCCACCGACATGAAGCGCTACGACCTGATGAACGGCATCAACGCGCGCGGCACCTATCTCGTCAGCCGCACCTGCATCCCGCACCTGAAGCGCGCCGCCAATCCGCATGTGCTGATGCTGTCTCCGCCGCTGGACATGAACCCGAAATGGTTCAAGGGCCACACCGCCTATTCCATGGCGAAGTACGGCATGAGCATGTGCGTGCTCGGCATGGCGGCGGAGTTCGCCGACGACGGCATCGCCTTCAACGCGCTGTGGCCGCGCACCGGCATCGCCACCGCCGCCATCCGCAACGCGCTCGCGGGCGATGAGGGCATGAGGCACTGCCGCACCGTCGACATCCTGTCGGACGCGGCCTACGCCATCTTCAACAAGCCCGCGAAGAGCTTCACCGGCAACTTCCTCATCGACGACACGTTCCTCGCGGGCGAGGGCGTCAGCGATTTCGACAAATACCGCGTCGATCCCACGATGGATTTGATGCCCGACTTCTTCGTCCCCGACGGGATCCCGCCGCCCAGGGGCGTGAGCTTGAAGAGGGTGTAGCTTCCCCCATCGCCAGAGCGGGGAAGGAAGAATCCCGTCATTCAGGGCCCGCTCGAGACGCTACCCGAACCGAACCGCGGACCAACGGGACGAAGGGCGCGAAAATGGCTCCAGGCCGCCGCCGGCGTTTTCGATCCTACAGGAAATGATCGAAGTCGAAGGGCCGCGACATGAGATGGGCGGTCGCTTCATGCTCCACCGCGAGAGAGTGAAGGTCCGCCGAGATGGAATGGGTGGAGCACGGCACATCGTAGGACGGGATGTTGACCGTCGCGTTTGAGACCCACTGGAAATCCTGACCGGCCGCGCCGCCATAGAGATGGCCGTCCAGCGTCACGCCGTCCACGTTCACCTTGGCATTCGGGACGAGGACCGTTCCCTCGAACGTGTCCTTGTTGACGCCATGCAGTTCGTCGGTGCCGAGATAGTTGATGAGCACATGATCCGCCGTGAGGCCGCCGGTCAGGTGCAGGTTGTCGAGCTTGAAATGGGCACCCTGGGGCACGTTGATGATGACGGTTTCCCAGCTATTGCCGTTGAGCGTCACGTTGTCGGCCCAATTCGTGGCGTTGAAGACGAGATTGCCGTGACAATCCCAGGTGCCGCACGAGACCTGCACGGTCTGGCCGTTGTGCAGGGTCAGGCTGGTGCCCGCTTCATGCGCTGCGGCCTGCGAAAGGGCCTGCAGGCCGGAGATGTCGGCGGCGAGCTTGGCATTGCCGCCGTAGATCGAGCCGGTCACGGTGCCCCCGGTATGGGACGGCGCGGCCCCGGTGGTGACGAGGTTGCCGTAGATCGTGTCGTTCGCGAGCTGGATGCCGCTGTAAGCGCCGACGCCGACCCAGCCATGGATGGGGCTATCGGCGGTGCCCTGGAAATTGTGGGGGTTGAAGGCAATCAGGGCGTAGTTGGACGCATCGCCCAGGCTGAAGCCATTTCCGTTGCCGATCGTGACCGTGCTGCTCATTGCTGCCTCGCGTTGCCATTTTGCTTGATCGGCTGCCCGATTTTGGAACATCGGGGAGCGACCGGGGAGGCATGGTGCGAGGTCCGTGCCGCAGGACGGTTGAGCTACCGATCCAAAATGGGCCTCCGTGGCGCTGCCCTGGCGGTTGGGGCTGTCAACGATGGCATCGCCGAACCAACCGCTACCCGTGGAAAAACTCCACCATGCGCAGGATCGCGTGGCCCACGGCGGCGCCCATTTTGGCGGCGGTGACCTGGACGGTGGTGGCGGCGGAATAGTGGGACCGCTCGTAGGTGCGCCCGACATTGGCCGAGCCGAAGGCATAGCCGAAGGCCGCGAAGCCCAGGGCCATGACGATCACGCCAGCCTTCAATGCGTAGTAGCGCCGCTCCATCGCCGCCTCCCACCCCGAAGCTTACCCAAGACGCCGATTGCGGCCAATCTTGGGCGAATCCGCTATTGGAAATCCGCACTAGCGGCGGTTTTTTTCGCCCGCCGGTTCCGGGCGCTCCGCCGCGGCCCGACGCGGGATTGGCAGCGGGATTTCCGTCGCCTGCAAAGCTTTCGCGACAAGCCCGCACAGCGCACCGGCGCGCCGAACCGGCCGGCGCGCGTCCCCCGCCATTCTGCAACAGGAACAACGGCGTATTTCCCGATTGCGTTCATGCCCGGGAAGCTGCCGGGGTGTCGCGCATACGCGGAGCGCGCGGCGGCGATGATTCGCCGGCCCCATCTCCACGCCGGCGATTCGGCCGATGGGTGGCGCGCTGTCCAGCCGGCGCGGGTGCGGACGTGAAAAGTCGGAAAGGGACGCGCCGCGGATCGCGATCGGGTGCGTCGCCGCCACGCCGCAGCACCGCGCCGCCCTCGGGTCCCCGGGGACGGAGCCAGGCCCCCGAGAACGATTTGCCCCTCAAAACTCCGGAGATTCACGTATGATAATGTGAAACGATGGCGGTTCGCGCAGGTTGGGCGGGGCGGGCAATCGCACACACGAAGGGCATTCCAATGAAAACGGGCTTCGCGGCGGCGCTGGCGCTGGCCTGCGCCGCGCAGGGCGCTTGCGCCACGCCGCTTCCGCCTTGCGCCGGCGGCATCGAGGCGGCGGGCGTGGAAGTCTCGCGGGTGGAGAAGAACGGCGCCCTGATCCTGACCGACGGCCGCGCCATCCATGTCGAGGGCGTGCTCCTGCCCGCGGGCGCGGCCGACCATGCGCCGGACTATTTCGCGGGCCAGGCGCTCAACACGCTTTCCACGCTCACGCACGGCCGCGGCGTCACGCTCACCGCCACGCCGCCCAAGGAGGACCGCTACGGCCGGCTGCGCGCGCAGGTCTTCGCGCCGGACAACGCGCAGGATTCGTGGATCCAGGTCGCGATGCTGAAGCGCGGCCTGGCGCGCGTCTCCATCGCGCCGGACCGCGCGCAATGCGCGGGCGAACTCTACGCGGCCGAAGCGCAGGCGCGCGCGGCGCGCTACGGCATCTGGTCGAACCCCGCCTATGCCGTGCGCGCGGCCTCCGCCGTGGGCCGCGCCGACATGGGCACGTTCCAGATCGTGGCGGGCAGGGTGCTCACCGCCACGCTGAAGGACGGCCGCGCCTTCCTCGACTTCGGGGCCGACTGGAAGACCGATTTCACCGTCGTCATCTCCCCCGCCGACATGGCCGCCTTCCATGCCCGCGGCATCGACCCGCGCGACTATGCCGGCAAGACCGTCCGCGTCCGCGGCTGGCTCGAATGGCGCGACGGCCCGGAAATCGAGGCGGCGGTGCCGGAGGATATCGAAGTCACGAACCCTTAGCGCGCGTCCCCGCGCGAGCGGCCGCCCGCGGGCGGCCAACCTCACCCCACGAGGTCCTTGAGAAGCTTTGGATTCTTGTCGAGGAGCCGGAAAAGGTTGACCACCGCGGGCATCGGCGTCGCCTCGCCGCGCTCGTAACGCGAGAACGCATTGTGTCCTCCGCCCGTCAGTTTTGCGGCCTCGGCCTGACTGAGGCCCAGCTTCTTGCGGATTCGCCTGATTTCCGCGCTTTGCTGCCGGCGCGCGCGCAGCACAAGTGCGTCGCCCGCAGCGGCGTAGCGGCGCGCGCTTGCCGCATCGAACTCGACCTCGCCGCACGCGCCGCACCGCCAGCCGGAAAGCCCCTCGACCTTCGTTCGCGCGCCCGCGTGGGAGACCGTGAAGGTCTCGTTCTCGAAGCGGCGCATGGCCTTGCCGCAGTCCGCGCACTTTCTGGTCATCTACTTCTCCTTGAACTGGATCACGACCGCGCCGTCGCGCATCGTGACCTTGATGTAGGCGATTTTTCCGGGCGGCGTTTGCGCATGGTAGACGTCCTGCCAGATGCGATGGTCGCCGAACACGGTCATCGACTTGTAGAAATCCCGCCGTGCGAGCGCCGCGATCACGGCCAGCATGTCAGGCAACGTCAGGCCCAGCGCCCGGCCGCCATCCAGCGCCGTTTTCGTGAACGCGGCCGCGCCCATCTCCTCCACACGGATCTTGATCGCGGCCAGCTCGTAGTGCGGCGTTCGCTTCTCCATGCCCGGGCATTGTACCCTATAAGGGTAATGTCGGCAATCTCCGGCCCGAAAACAAAAAGGCCCGGTGTCGCCACCGGGCCTTGTCCTTGCTTGGGCCGGCGAACGATTTGCCGCCCGCCAACCCAGATCCTTCGCCGGCCTTACGCCGCCTTCTTCAAGAGCATGGTCTCCACGCGCTTGACGGCGGTGGGCTCGTCGGTCTTCTCGACGGCGGCGACCTCGCGGGCCATGCGGGCGAGCGCCGCCTCGTAGAGCTGGCGCTCGGAGTAGGACTGCTCGGGCTGGCCGGACGCGCGGTGCAGGTCGCGCACGACCTCCGCGATCGACACCAGGTCGCCCGAATTGATCTTCGCTTCGTATTCCTGCGCGCGGCGCGACCACATGGTGCGCTTGATGCGGGCGCGGCCCTTCAGCGTGTTGAGCGCATTGGCCACGATGTCCGGCGAGGACAGCTTGCGCATGCCCACGGCCTTGGCCTTCGCGGTGGGGACGCGCAGCGTCATCTTGTCCTTGTCGAAGGTGATGACGAAGAGCTCGAGCTTCATGCCCGCGACTTCCTGCTCCTCGACGCGCGCGATCTTGCCGACGCCGTGGGTGGGGTAGACGACGTGGTCGTTCGCCTTGAACTCCAGCTTCCGGTTGGAGTTGGCGGGAACCTTCTTCTTGGGGGGTGCCATCATCTTGGGAGCCGGGGCCTTGGGAGCAGCATTCTTGGGTGCGAGGGTGGTGGTCGTCATCTTTCCGTCCGTTTTCCGCCGGGCGCGCAAGTCCAAGCTTGCGCTGCGGCGCATGTCTTCAATTTCCCCGATTTGAACGCTCGGCATCCGTCCGGACATGCGGGCCGCACCGTCGGGGGCGCACGGCTTGGGCCAAATCTGTCCAGATCACGCGGAGGCAGGGTCAATGCGACTGCCGGGATGCCTTTCTGCCTTTGCCGAGTGTGGGGTGTATATCACACGTTCTCGCAAAAGGGAAGGTCTAATATGTCAAGACTTTGAAATACAATGATTTATCTAAAACTGGATGAGAAATTGTCATGCTTTTCCGGTTCACAGGACGACATTTTCCGTGAATCAGGGCCGCCGGAACCGCCCCGCCAGCGTCAATTCTACGAGCCGGCGCCGGGTTTTTCGCTGAAGTACTTCTCGAACTTGTCCTCTTCCCCATCATGCGCCTTGGCGTCCGGCGGGGGATCGCCCTTGACGGTGATGTTGGGCCACTTCTTGGCGTAGTCGGCATTGAGGGTCAGCCAGCGCTCCAGGCCGGTCTCGGTATCCGGCTTGATGGCCTCGGGCGGGCATTCCGGCTCGCACACGCCGCAATCGATGCAGACCTCCGGGTCGATCACCAGCATGTTCTCGCCCTCGTAGAAGCAGTCCACGGGGCAGACTTCCACGCAGTCCATGTACTTGCACTTGATGCAGGCGTCGGTGACGACGTAGGTCATTTCGGTTCCCTTTGCAGCGTCACTTAAGGCGAGGCCGGGCGCGGATCAAGCGCCGCCCGGGCCTTGCGTCCATGCGCGCCGGCGCTGCCAGGCGGCCAGCGCGCTCTGCACGTCTTCCAGCCTGACGGCGGGATCGCCGCGCCCGGCGGCGCGCGTGGCGGCGTGGCGCACGGCCGCGACGATCTCGCCGCCGCTCATCGCGTATTTCTCCGCCGGCACGGCGGTATCCACATCGTCCGCCAGGGACATGCCGCCGAACGCGTTGCGCCACAGCGCCGCGCGCTCGGCGGGGCCGGGCATGGCGAAATGGACGATCGACTGGAAGCGGCGCGCGAACGCCTCGTCCATGTGCGAGCGGGTGTTGGTGGCGACGATGACGGCCAGCGGATAGTCCTCCACGCGCTGGAGCACGTAGCCGACATGCCGGTTGGGCGCGCGGTCGCCGGGGACGCGTTCGCCCGCGTCGTCGAACAGCAGGATCCAGTCGTTCTTCGTGGCCTCGGCGAGCAGCCGGTCGACGTTGCGCTCCAGCCCGCCCGGCGAGTCCGACTGGAGCCGCGCGGCGATCACGCTCACCACCGTGCGCCCCGCGGCCTTGCCGATAAGCGCGGCCGCCAGCGTCTTGCCCGTGCCCGAGGGGCCGCAGAACAGCGCCGCGAACCCCGGCTTGAGGTGCCGCGCCAGCCGCCAGTCGTCCATCAGCCAGGAGCTGCGCCGGAGCCAGGTCCCGATCTCCTCCACGTCCCGGCGCGTGGCGGCGTCGAGCACGAGGTCTTCCCATTCCAGCGGCGTGGCCACCTCCGGCCCGGGCATGTCGGACAGCGAATAAAACGGGGGTTGCGCCATGCGGGTCTCCTTCAGGGCTCGGTACGATCGCCTCCCATCGCGGGCCATCGCGCGGCATGCGCCCGTTGTATTGCGAAAAGTTCACGCTTGCACGGGGCGCCCGCCTGTCGCGGGGGGCGGGCTTCGTTTTACCATCTCCGCCACCGGCGGCGACGGGGCCGCCTCGATGGGAGATCCAGGACATGCAGACGAATATCACGACGGGCCCGAAGATGGGCCTGAAGACGGGCCTGAAGCCGGCACTGCTCGCGGGCGGGCTGGCGGCGGCGCTGACGACGGGCGTGTTCATCGGCCAGGCGTTGGCCAACCAGCCGCACATGGAAGCCGCGCTGGCCGACCTTCAGTCCGCGCGCAGCGAGCTGATCCAGTCCTCGCACAACAAGGGCGGCCACCGCGTCGAGGCGCTGCGCCTCACCAACGCCGCCATCGCCGAAGTCCAGGCGGGCATGGCCGAAGCGTATTAGTTCACCTTTCCGGCAATTCCACGCGCTCCGCGCGGGGTTGCCGGATCGGGGCTCAGTCTTCGCCACCCGTCTGGCGGGCAATTTCGGCGGCAATATCTTGCAACAGGATAGTCGCTTGCCGCACAGCATGGCTTGCAGGTCGCCATAACATAAGATGTTCGCGATCTCACCCCGAAGTCTTGACACCTAGTCAATATGGCGGTTAGCTGAACCTCAGCAATATTGTTTCATAAATAGACAGAAGTCATGGCGACAATAAAAGCTTTTTCGCGCTGGGACGTTCCGACAGACTTCAGCGGGGGTCGTCTTAGCCAAATTTTTTCTGTCTCTCCGGGTGGGAATGACCGTGGCCCCGGGAGTGCGACCGTGCACAACGGAGGTACGAGCTTCACTTTCGGCGGAATCGATTTAGGAAGCAGCCTAAGCTCCGGGATTCCCACGTCCGGAACAATCACGTTTTTACGCGTTAGAGTCGGACCTTCGACAGCTCTTCACATCGGAGGCCTCAGCCTTTCGGCCTCTCTTGTTGCGGCTGATATTCAGAATCATGCAAAAAATGCGCTGAATGCTTTATTTTTTAATGGTGATGATCGTTTCGTTGCGGAAGCGCGCATTGTTCAATTTGAAGGCTTTGGCGGTGACGACAAGTTTTTCGACGACGGGATGCCGCGGGGAGCGGTTTACAGTGGAGGAGATGGCGACGACAGGTTTCTGTTCAATTTCGGCTACCACGATTGCCGAGTCGACGGGGGCAATGGCCAAGACGCCATGTATATCTCGGGCGGCTCTGCTGACCTTCTATCATTTTCACGAGTATCACGGGTTGAGAAGATAAACTTGTCAGCGGGAGACTATCGGATCGACGTGAAGGCAGATGCGCAGCGGGGGCACACGCTGGTAATCGACGGTTCAAAACTCGATTCTACGCAAACACTCACCGCCACTTCGAATCACATTCTGGGCCATTTGAAGCTCATTGGTGGGGCAGGTGACGACAACCTGAAAGGCCACAACGGGGACAAGCTTATCGGAAGTGCTGGTTCGGATCAGTTAAAGGCTGTCGGCCACTTCCACGTGACCTTCTCTTACGGCGCGGCGTCGGATTCGACCGGCTCGGCCTACGACGTCATCGATAACTTTAACCCGAAGTTCGACAAGATCGAGGTCTCCGCGTCCCATCCGGTGACCAGAGTCGATCCCATGATTGTCGCCCATGTCGATCCGCAAGCGATCGGCCAGAACTACACCGGCGATATCTCGGGCGTGCCCGAACTGTCGGCGCTCGGCCCGCAAGCCGCCGCCATCGTGAAGGTGGTCGACCAGGGCGATCCGCACCATGTGCTCGACTGGTATCTGGTGATCGACCAGAACGGCACCGCGGGCTACCAGTCCGGCAGCGACCTGGTCGTCCGCCTCGAAGGCGCCTCCGACGTCGCCGCGCTGAGCACCGCCAACTTCACCACGCACGGCTGAACCGCCGCCGGAGCGTGCGGCGCAATCGGGCGGTCGCGCTCAGCCCGTCACCTCTTCATACAGGGTCCGCGCCTCGCCGGCCGGGCCGCGGCGGGTGCCGCAGGCGAGGATGCGCACGACGATGACGCCGGGCCCGCGGGGCAGGGTGAGGAGGTCGCCCGGCCTGACGTCCGTTCCCGCCTTCCCGACGCGCTGGCCATTGAGCCGGATCACGCCCGACCGCGCCGCCGCCTGCGAAAGCGCCCGCGTCCGGTAGAACCGCGCGTGCCAGAGCCACTTGTCGATGCGCAGGCGGGAGGTCATCGCGGCGCTCTTGCTGTCATCCCGGGCGGGACATCTCATCGCTTGTTCGTGAGCGCGGCCAGCACGGCGAACGGCGAGTCCTTCCGCACCACGGTCTCCGGCGCGCGCGGCTTGCGGTGGCGCGGCTTGCCCTTGTGACGTTCGTGACGGCGCGGCTGCGGGGCGTGGCGCCAGACGGCGGCCGGTGCTTCCGCGCCCGCGACCTCCACCCGCTCCCAGCCCAGCGCGGCCAGCACCATGTCGAGCGTCGCGCGGTCGCTGCCGATCAGCGACACCAGCTTGGGGATCGCCGCGTCGGCGGTGGTGCCCGCCGCAGCGGCGGCTTCCAGTTCCTGCTCGAGGCGGTCGAGCATGTCCAGCCGGATCGCGCGCGGGCCGATGCGGCGGAAGCCGGCGGCGGCGAGGAAGCCGCCGGGCGTGGCGTCGTCGGCCTCGAAGGAGGTGATGCCGGCATTGGGCGGCGGCGGGATCTTCGTCAGCCGGTGCTTCACCGCCCACAACAGCGCCAGCAGCGATGCCGCCTCGGGGCGGATCAGTTTCGGCAGATAGATCGAGCGCCGGGCGAAGCGCACGCCATAGGGCCGCAGCGCCCGCAATGCCGCGCGCTCGTCCGGCGGCAGCGTGGCGCTCCCGCGATCGAGCGAGCCGAGATTCTCGCACAACTGATGCGCCAGCCCGCGCGCGTCCGCCGGCAGCGCCTCCGCCGTGCCCGGTCTCGCGTCGGCCGCGTTGCGCAGGGCGATCAGCGGCTCCAGCCGCGCGGCGATGCGCGCGGCGAGCCAGCTTTCGAGCCTGTCCTGGATTTGCCCGCGCAGGTCGGCGCGCAACTGCTCGTCGGCTTCCGCCACGGCGCGGGGGGCGAGCGCGCCGGCGCCGGCTTCGAGCCGGCCGACGATGGCGCCGTCCCACCAGATCTTGCCGTGCTCGCTCAGCGTCACGTCCGTGACGGCGGCGTTGGCGAAGCGCCGGGCGCGGGCCTGGAACTCGCCTTCGAGCCCTTTCAGCGCCGCGGCGCGCAACGTCCTGCCATGAATGCCCTCCGCGCGCGGGTCCGCGGCGAAGCGGAAGCCGTTCAGCTCGCCGATGGTCTCGCCCCCGATGGACACCGCGCCGGAATCGTCGAGCCTGAGGTCGAGCGCATCCTCCTCGCGCAGCCGGCGCATCAGCACCGAGGTGCGCCGGTCGATGAAGCGCTGCGTCAGCCGCTCGTGCAGCGCGTCCGACAGCCGGTCCTCGATGGCGCGGGTCTGCTCCTGCCAGTGGCCCGCGTCGCGCAGCCAGCCGGGCCGGTGCGTGGCGTAGGTCCAGGTGCGGATCTGGGCGAGGCGGCCGGAGAGCGTGGCGACGTCGCCCTCCACCTCGTCCAGCCGCGACACCTGGCGGGCGAACCAGTCTTCGGGGATCGCGCCTTCCTCGCTCATCAGGAAGCGAAAGATCTGCGCCACCAGCTTCACATGCTCGTCGATGGCGAGCTTGCGGAAATCCGGGAGCTGGCAGGCGCCCCACAGCCGGCGCACGGCGGCCGGCGCGCGCGCCATGGAAGCGAATTCCTCCTGCCCCGAAAGGATGCGCAGCGACTCCAGGTCGATGGCGGGCCGCGCCCTGACGAGGCCGCGCGACGGCGGCGGCTCCTCCAGGCTCGCCATCAGCGCTTCCAGCGATTGGAACGAAAGCGCCGAATTGCGGTATTGCAGCACGCGCACCGGCTCATAACGGTGGCCCTCCACGCGGCTGACGGTCTCGTCCTCCGGCGCCCCGGACTCGGCGGTGACGCCGAAGGTGCCGTCGTTCATGTGGCGCCCGGCGCGGCCGGCGATCTGGCCGATCTCCTCGGGGCGCAGCGGGCGGGTGCCCACGCCGTCGAACTTCTCCAGCGCGGAGAAGGCGACGTGGTCGACGTCCATGTTGAGGCCCATGCCGATGGCGTCCGTCGCCACCAGGAAATCCACCTCGCCCGACTGGTAGAGCGCCACCTGGGCGTTGCGCGTGCGCGGGCTGAGCGCGCCCAGCACCACCGCCGCGCCGCCGCGCTGGCGGCGCACCAGCTCGGCGATGCCGTACACGTCGTCGGCCGAGAAGGCGACGATGGCCGAGCGGCGGGGCAGGCGGGTGAGCTTCCTGTGGCCGGTGTAGGCGAGGTCGGAGAAGCGCGGCCGCACGATGAAATGCGCCTGCGGCACGAAGCGCTGGATGGCGCCGCGCATGGTCTCCGCGCCCATGAACAGCGTCTCGTCCTCGCCGCGGGCGTGGAGCAGCCGGTCGGTGAACACGTGCCCGCGCTCGGGATCGGCGCAGAGCTGGATCTCGTCCACCGCCAGGAACGCGGTGCGCAGGTCGAGCGGCATCGCCTCGGTGGTACAGACGAACCAGCGCGCCTCGGGCGGCACGATCTTCTCCTCGCCGGTGATGAGCGCGACGCTCTGCGGCCCCCGCAGCCGGGCGATGCGGTCATGGACCTCGCGCGCCAGGAGCCTGAGCGGCAGGCCGATCATGCCCGTGCGATGCGCCAGCATCCGCTCGATGGCGTAATGGGTCTTGCCGGTGTTGGTGGGGCCCAGGATGGCGGCGGTGCGGGAGGAACCGGCCCTGTCCGCCGGGTGCCGTGTGCTCATGCGGGCAACATCGTGGCTGGGGTCGGGGCTTGCAAGACAAAGCGCCGTGCGGCACCACGTCCACAGCTTGTGGATACCCGGTTAACAGGCATGAACGGACCCTGTCCGAATCAGGGCCGAATCGCCAACCGACTCAGTATCGTCCTTTGTTCTCATACAATTAGGAGAAAGTCAAGAGAGATAGACCACTACATCTGGGGATTGGGGCGAGGATTCGAGTCCCCGAGTCGCGCCGACTCACGATCCTGTCGGTCGGTCCGCCCATGTGGAACGGGAGGGGCAAGTATTCATTTCAGGGTTGCAAATCGTCTTACAATCTGCGATAGTGTTCCTTGCGCCCGGAATCCGTCCGGGCGCCAGACATGGATGGAACAAATGGAGAATACTTCCGACGGGCGCGTGGAGCGAATCGCCCGCGTCGCCCAGGCGCTGGAAGGCGTCTTCGACGAGTGCACGGGCCTGCTGCGGGACTGGATGGCGGATGCGTTCAAGGACCGCACGCTGCTTCGGCCTATGACCGACCTGATGCGCACCAGCTCCCAGCTCGCCGGCATGATCAACCGGTTCGAGGCTTCGCCCCCGCGCGCAAATCGCGGTTCAATTCCGCAATAATCTTGCCCTACCTCCGCGGAGCCCCGGCCGGCAACACCAATCGCCTGAAGCATGGCCGCTACGCGGCCAGGGCGGTCGCGCGCCGCCGCCGGGTCCGCGAGCTCCGCCGCCGCGCCCGCCTCGTCATGGACGAGGCCCGCGCCTGCCTGGCGGAATGGCAACTGGCGGACGCGTTGCCGAACCGCGCAGAAGCGAGTAGTGAAAATCACTACTTTGGAGTCCGCCATGGACAAGACAATCTCGGCCGCAGAGGCAAACCGTGCGTTCTCGCGGTTGTTGAAGGATGTTCGAAAGGGCGAGAGCTACACCGTCACCAGCCATGGCGAGCCGGTCGCGCGTATCGTGCCCGCTGGAGAGGAAACGCGCGAGAGCGAGAAGGTCCGGCGCGATGCTGCCTGGCAAGCGCTCCTGGCCCGCCTGCGCAGTCAACCTGCGATGAATTCAGGCCAGTGGTCACGCGATGAAGCTCACGATGACGACTTATGAAGATCGCGTTGGATACAAACCTTCTCGTTTATGCCGAGGGCGTGGACGATCCGCAGCGCCAGGCTGCGGCGGAAGCATTGTTGGGCCGCTTGCCGCGCGAAGACCTTGTGATCTCGGTCCAAGTTTTGGGCGAAATGTACAATGTCCTCGGGCGGCGCGGCATGCCTCGCGCGCAGGCGCGCGCAGCGGTGCAAACTTGGCAAACGTCGATCCCCGCCATGATGACAACATCCGACACGATGAATGCCGCGCTCGATCTTGCCGAGCGGCATCGGCTCAAAGTCTGGGATGCTGTCATCCTGGCTGCTGCGGCGGAAGCCGGATGCGTGCTGCTCATCTCCGAGGATTTTCAGGACGGTTTCGTCTGGAATGGCGTTACGGTCGCAAATCCGTTCCGATCGCCGCTGCACCCGCTGCTGGCCAGCGCCTTGCGCAGGTAATGCCATGACCGACAAGCCCCCCGCCGACTGGACCAAGCTCGCGGCGAAGGAACTCCGCGACAAGCCGCTCGACGGCCTCACCTGGCACACACCGGAGGGCTTCGCGGTGAAGCCGCTCTACACCGCGGCGGACCTGGAAGGGCTGGAGGCGGACACGCTGCCGGGTTTTGCGCCCTTCACCCGCGGCGTGCGCGCCACCATGTACACGGGCCGCCCCTGGACGGTGCGCCAGTATGCGGGCTTCTCGACGGCGGAGGAATCCAACGCCTTCTACCGCAAGAACCTCGCCGCCGGTCAGATGGGCCTGTCGGTCGCCTTCGACCTCGCCACCCATCGCGGCTACGACAGCGACCATCCGCGCGTGGCGGGCGACGTCGGCAAGGCGGGCGTGGCGATCGATTCCGTAGAGGACATGAAGATCCTCTTCGCCGGCATACCGCTCGACAAGATGAGCGTGTCGATGACCATGAACGGTGCGGTCATCCCGGTGATGGCGGACTACATCGTGGCGGCGGAAGAGCAGGGCGTGCCGCCGGAGAAGCTGTCGGGCACCATCCAGAACGACATCCTCAAAGAGTTCATGGTGCGCAACACCTACATCTATCCGCCCGCGCCTTCGATGCGCATCGTCGCCGACATCATCGAGTACACGGCCAAGCACATGCCGAAATTCAATTCGATCTCGATCTCGGGCTACCACATGCACGAGGCCGGCGCGACCGCGGTGCAGGAGCTCGCCTATACGCTGGCCGACGGCATCGAATATGTCCGCGCCGCGCTCGCCAAGGGGCTGGACGTGGACGCGTTCGCGCCGCGGCTCAGCTTCTTCTTCGGCATCGGCATGAACTTCTTCATGGAGGTGGCCAAGCTCCGCGCCGCGCGGCTGTTGTGGTCGAAGATCATGGCGGGGTTCGGGGCGAAGAATCCCGAGAGCCTGATGCTGCGCACCCACTGCCAGACCTCGGGCGTCTCGCTCACCGAGCAGGATCCGTACAACAATATCGTGCGCACCACGATCGAGGCGCTGGCCGCCGTGCTCGGCGGCACGCAATCGCTGCACACCAATTCCTTCGACGAGGCCATCGCGCTGCCGACCGAGTTCTCCGCCCGCATCGCGCGCAACACCCAGCTCATCCTCCAGCACGAGAGCCAGGTGACGCGCACCGTCGATCCGCTCGGCGGCTCCTATTACGTCGAGGCGCTCACCCACGCGCTCGCCACCCACGCGCAAGCCATCATCGACGAGGTCGAAGCGATGGGCGGCATGACCAGAGCGGTCGAGGCCGGCATCCCCAAGCTGCGCATCGAGGAGGCCGCGGCGCGCCGCCAGGCCCGCGTCGACAAGGCGGAGGATGTCATCGTCGGCGTCAACCGCTTCGAGCCCGAGCACGCCGACGCGGTCGAGGTTCGCGACATCGACAACACCGCGGTGCGCGAGGCGCAGATCGCGCGGCTGAAGGACGTGAAGGCGCGCCGCGATCCGGCGAAGCTCAAGGCGGCGCTCGACGCGCTGGAAGCCGGCGCGCGCGGCAACGGCAACCTGCTGGCGCTCGCCGTCGACGCGGCGCGGGCGCGCGCCACCGTGGGGGAGATTTCGCAGGCCATGGAAAACGTCTTCGGCCGCCACCGCGCGGAGATCCGCGCCATCTCCGGCGTCTATGGCGGCGCCTATGAAGGCGACAACGAATTCGCCGCCATCCGCGGCGAGGTCGAGCAGTTCGCGAAGGAGGAGGGCCGCCGCCCGCGCATCCTCGTCGCCAAGATGGGACAGGACGGCCATGATCGCGGCGCCAAGGTCATCGCCACCGCCTTCGCCGACCTCGGCTTCGATGTCGACATCGGCCCCCTGTTCCAGACGCCGGACGAAGTCGCCCGCGACGCCATCGACGCCGACGTCCACGTCATCGGCATCTCCAGCCAGGCCGCCGGCCACAAGACGCTGGTCCCGCTCCTCATCGAGGCGCTGAAGGCCCACAAGGCCGGCGACATCCTCGTCGTCGCCGGCGGCGTCATCCCGCAGCAGGACTACGCCTTCCTGGAGAAGGCGGGAGTCGCCGCCATCTTCGGCCCAGGCACGAACATTCCGGAAGCCGCGCGCAAGGTTCTCCGGCTGATCCGTACACGGAAGATAGACGCGGCCGCGGAGTGAGCTTCCTTCCCCGCGAGAGCGAGTAGGAAAGACGGTGCGCTTCCCCACCTTCCTCCCCCGCCGTTGCGGGGGAGGCGGATGCCGTGCACTTCGCGCGGCAGACGGAGGGGTGTGAGGAACGGCGACAGTTCCTCTCCGCTGCCGCCACCCCCACCACCGGCTTCGCCGGTCCCCCTCCCCCGCAAAGCGGGGGAGGAAGCGTGGCGGCCGTCGCGCCCATACTCCCTGTAATGGTCCGCGCGCGCGGGCCATGACACGGCTGTGTGTCAATCCAAACGATCGCAACCCGCTTTATCCAGCCAGGATGCTCAGCACCAGCGCCAGCGTGTCGCTGAAGCCGTGGGCCAGGACCGGCACCCAGAGGTTTCTCCGGGCGAGGAGATAGGCCGCGCCGAATATCAGGCCGCTGGCGGCGCCGCTCACGATTCCGGCGGGCCCCTGGTAGCTGTGTGCCGTGCCGAACAGGATGCTCGACCAGATCAGGCCCAGGACCAGCGCGGCGCGCGTGCCGCCGCCGAACTCGGCGACGCGGTTCAGCACATAGGCGCGATAGCCGATCTCCTCCCCGAACGCGGCATAGGTCCAGATGATGCCCAGCCATTGCGCCACCGCGAGGAATCCCTTCGAGCCCTGCAGGGGATTGGCCGCCGCGGAATAATGGAGAACCGGCTGCGTCAGCGGATCGACCACCCATTGCCCGACGGCCTGCTGGACGATGGCCGCGGCCACGGCCATGGCGATGGTCCGCATCCAGGACTTCGGCGAATCCAGGCCCATCACGGTCCAGCGGCCTTCGCGCAGCCGGAAGGAAATCAGCGCCATGGCGACGAGCACGAATACCGAATTGGGCAACAGGTGGCAGAGATTGTCGCCGACGACGGCGATGGTGGCCGCGAGGGCTTCCGCACCCGCTATCCATCGTGCGCGGGAGGTCACGGATCGCGGATCATGACTTCGCCGCCGCCCCGTCCACCTTCAGCTGGTCGATCGTCGCCGTCACCGTGCCCCAGGAGAGCGCGCTCCACAGCCTGACCGCGACGACGAAACGGCCGTTGGGCGCGCCGGCCGCGGGCACGTCGGCGAAGTCGGCGAACATCGGCGGCAGCGCCTTGCCTTCCTTGACGATCTTCTGCTTGTAGCCGGCGATCTGGTTGTAGTGGATCTGGCATTTGTGGACGTTGCCGGACCAGACGCCCGGCACGCTCGCCTTCTCGTCGCCGAGATAGGTGAACGTCACGTCGTAGCGCCGCCGGCCGTCGAACACCTGCACGCCCGCGCCGCAGGGGTTCTTCGTATCCGCCTTGACGCCCGCGAGGATCGTGGTGATGGCGCTCATCGGATCGACGGCACCCTTCTTCTGCTCCTCGCTCACGGGATATTTCGTGGTGTTGTAGGGCGGATCGGCGAAGGTGGTGGGATCGTCGTCCTCGAAGGTCACCTTCACGCGCTGGCGCTTGGAGTTGTGGTCCTGCGAATAGGAATCATAGACATTGGGCGCGATGGAATGGGCGCCGACGCGCCCGTTGGCCACCGCGTCGATGGTGGAGTTCCAGAACACGGAGACGATGCCGGAGGTCTCGAAATGGCTCTTGGAGTCGTAGGCGCCGCCGGCGAACTTGCCGTCGTAGTCGGTGTGGCCGAAGGCGATGCCCCAGAAGGCGATGGAATAGCCCACGTCCAGCGTGGTGGGCCTCGGGGCTTGCGGATCCTGGGCCGCCGCCGGCAGCGGCGCGACCGCCGCCACCAGCGCGGCCAACACAAGACCTCCGAAACGGAATTCCGGCATGAGGCACTCCCGAACCGATTTGCCAGTTTGGCGCGACGCCCCTCGCGCCCGCCCATTATAAGGGGCCGTCCATGACGGTCCAAACATGAACGAACGCAAGGTAAAGGCGGGGCAGGCGCCGCTCGCGGACGCGATCCGGGCGGGCGACAGGCGCGCGCTGGCCCGCGCCATCACGCTGGTGGAATCCACCAGGGCGCCCGATCGTGAAAAAGCCGAAAGCCTGCTCGCCGCGTTGCTGCCGCACACGGGCCAGGCGATCCGGCTCGGCATCTCGGGCAGCCCCGGCGCGGGCAAGTCCACCTTCATCGAGGCCTTCGGCCGGCATCTGACGCAGGCCGGCAAGCGCGTGGCCGTGCTGGCGGTCGATCCCTCCTCGCGCCGCTCCGGCGGCTCGATCCTGGGCGACAAGACGCGGATGGAGACGCTGGCGCGCAATCCACGCGCCTTCATCCGCCCGTCTCCGGCCGGCGAGACGCTGGGCGGCGTGGCGCGGCGCACGCGCGAGGCGATGCTGCTCGTCGAGGCCGCGGGTTTCGACGTGGTGCTGGTGGAGACCGTCGGCGTCGGCCAGTCCGAAACCGCCGTCGCCGACATGGCCGATCTCTTCGTGCTGCTGGTGCCGCCCGGCGGCGGCGACGATCTGCAGGGCATCAAGCGCGGCGTGATGGAGCTCGCCGACCTGATCCTGATCACCAAGGCCGACGGCGATCTCCTCAAGCCCGCCAACCGCGCCGCGGCGGACTATCGGGCGGCCCTGCATCTGATGCGGCCCAAGCATGCGGGCCATGCCGTCGATGTGCTCAAGGTCTCGTCGCTGGAGGGAACGGGCGTTGCGGAAGCCTGGGCCGCGATGGCGCGCCTGCACGAGTCGCTCCGCCGGGGCGGGCAGTTGCGCGCGCTCCGCGAAAGCCAGCTCCGCCGCTGGTTCTGGAGCGAATTCGAAAGCGCGCTTCACGAAGAGTTGCACGGCCGCCGCGACATCGCGGCCGAGGCGGCGAAGCTGGAGCGCGCCATCGTCGAAGGCCGCATCCTGCCGTTTGCGGCGGCGCGGACACTTTTCCGCCGCATTATTGTCGCTTGACCGTAACGTTCGGCGGTCCTATCAGCCCGGCCTCGCCGCGCCGCTGGAGATTCTCGCGCGCCGCGAGCCCTGACTGGAAAGGCTGATGTCCCCGTCCACGATCGACACGTTTTCGCGCGCGGGCGCCCCGCAGATTGAGTTCGACCGCAGCGTCTCGCTGACCCGCGATGCGACGCGCAAGGCGTACGGCTACTGGAAATCCGTCACCGGCGATCGCCCCTGGCCCTCGCGCAAGGACATCAGCCCGCGGGGCATGAAGGACTTCGTCAAGCACATCGGCCTCATCGAGGTGCGCCCGGGCCGCCTTTCGCCCACCTACGCCGTGCGCATCGCCGGCGGCATCGTGGAGAACGTCTTCGGCTCGATCGGCGGCAAGACGCTGAGCGAATTCCTGCCGGCCAGCATCGAGGCGCGCTGGCGCATCATCTTCGACACCATGCTCGAGGCCCGCGCGCCCATCCGCATCTCCACCCGGGTGTCCTTCGGCGGCCGCGACTACCTGGCGACCGAGGCCCTGATCGCCCCCCTGGGCGAGCCGGACGGGATCTCCATGATCCTGGCCGCCGTGGACATCTGGCCGGCCGTCGCGCCCGCCCAGCCGGGGCGCCCGGCCGGACCGGGCGAGCGGACCGCTTGACCGGGGCGGGGGCCTTCCTTATGAGGGCCCCTCTTTTTTACCGGGAAATGAGCCATGGCACGCCGCTGCGAACTCACGGGCAAGGGCCTTCAGGTCGGCCACAATGTGAGCCACGCCAACAACAAGACCAAGCGGGTGTTCCGCCCCAACCTGCAGGACATTTCCTTTGCCAGCGAGGCGCTTGGCAATTCCTACAAGCTCAAGGTGTCCATGAACGCCCTGCGCTCGGTGGATCGCAATGGCGGCATCGACAGCTATCTCCTGAAGACCCGGGATTCCATGCTTTCCACGCGAGCTTTGCGCCTCAAGCGCCTGATCGCAAAGAAGACCAGGGCTGCCTAGATTTCTGCCTGGGTTTCTCCGGCGCCGGCCCACACCCCACATCCGCCATGACGGATCGGTGAAATCCGGCAAGCTTAACGACCGTTACCTTGAAAATTCAGCCTCGGGGCCGAATCGAGGCATGGCGTCTGCACCTAAACTCCTGTAATGTTTCAATTTGTGCCAGGCCTGTGGATAAGCGGCCGGCGCGGGGGTAGGGGTGTCGTGTCTGTATTCGAATCGGGAGTTCCCGCCAATCCGCGGATTGGCGTGAGGCATTCGGCAGCGGATGCCGGTATCGCGCGGCTGCCGGGTCTGGCCGCCGGGCGCGAAGCGACCGTAACGGGGCAGGTGTTGGCGGTGGCAGGTGCCGCGATGCGGCTGATCCTGCCGGTCGTGCTGCTGGCGGTGACGGGGCTTGCGGCCTTTCTCTACAGCAACGTGCCGGTCAGCTGGATCGTGGGTCCCGGCGACGGCTGGCTCACCATGGGCCAGGCGCTGCTGCCGCTCACCTTCCTCGCGGTGCATCTCACCAACCGCCGCTACGGCCCCGGCTATGCCTTCGCCCAGGTGATCGCGACCTGGATCCTCGGCGGCTTCGTGTTCCAGTTCGTGCATGCGCAGCTGGCCCAGTTCGCCGGCGTCGCGCTGCCCGCCACGCGCGAGGCCATCGGCTTCAGCCTCGGGCTCCTCGCCGCCCAGCTCGCCGCGGTGTTCGTCTTCGATCGCACGCGCGGCCCGCGCTGGTGGAGCGGCCCCTTGTTCGGCTCGCTGTGGGGCGCGGCGGTGCTCTGCTTCGTCGCCTATCCCGCGGCCTATGCCGGCACCGACGCCGACTGGGTGAACCAGATGTTCGTCAACCTCTGGCTCGCCGCCGCCGCCGCCGTCGCGCTCCTTATCCCCTACTGGCTGTTCCGCCCGATCGTGCAGCCGCTGTCGGGCTTCAACGGGTACTGATCCTTCTCCCCCGCGGAGAGGAAGAATCAGATCGCCTGCGGGAAGTTGAACACGCGGGTGGGATCGACGGCGGTCTTGATGTCGACCAGCCGCTTCAGGTTCTCGCCGTAGTACGAGCGCCGCCAGTCGAGCAGCGACGGGTCGGGGAAGTTCTGGTAGGCGCCCCCGCCGCAATACGGCAGCATCGCGCGGTAGAAATCGTTCTGCCAGGCGTGGTTGGCCGCCATCTTGCGCTTGTTGAAATCGTCGGCGCAGCCCCAATAGAGCCCGACCACCATCAGCCATTGATTGCCGCGATGGACGAAGGCGGTGTCGGTCGGCCCCACATTGTTGACCGCATCGCCGGTCTGGAAGAAGCGCAGGTCGCAATAGCCCGTCGTGCCCGGCCATTCGCGGAGATGCCGGAAGCCGGCCTTGATCGCGGCGTCGGAGATCCTGTCGACCATGAAGGCCGAGCGCTCCTGGTAGAAGGTCGGATCGGGAGGTTCGGCGAGGAACGTCTCCTGCGCCTCCCAATACGGCATCTCCTCGATCGCCGCGTTGTCGGGCGCCGCCACGGCATAGACGGGCTTCATGATGTCCAGGAATTCCGCCTCCGGCCCCTTGTACTGGCCGAGCAGGTTGACCGTCACGTCCTTGCCGGCACGCAACTGCTCCGGCGTCACCGCGCCCAGCGACACCCGGCTGCCGAGCTTCGACGGCGCGCCTTCCAGCGTCCGCATCAGGGCCGCCGCCACCTCCTCGGGCCTGGAGGTCCACTGGATCTTGAACACGGTGATGTCGCCGGGCGCGACCGGGATCGTCTTCATGGAGAACGAGGTCGAGATGCCGAAATTGCCGCCGCCGCCGCCCTGACACGCCCAGAACAGCTCGCGCCTGAAGGGGTCGTTGTCGCCCCGTTTCATCTCGACCAGTCCGCCGTCGGCTTTGACCAGCCGCGTGGCCACGACCTGGTCGCAGGCGAGCCCGTATTCGCGCATGTTGAAGCCGATGCCGCCGCCGAGCAGGAACGCGGCCGCGCCCACGCTCGGGCAGCGGCCATGGGTGATGGTGACGTTGTTCGCGGCGAGCGCCTCGTAGACGTGGTCGTTGATCGCGCCGCCCGCCAGCGTGACGATGCCGCTCGCCCCGTCGAAGGCGATGCGGTGCATCAGCTTCATGTCGATCATCAGGCCGGTGGTCGTCGAGTAGCCGGCATAGGAGTGGCCGCCGGAGCGGGTGATCAGCGGGATCTCGTTCTCGCGGCTCCATCCGATGGCGGCGGCGACGTCCTCGTCGCTCATGCAGCGCGCGATGCCCTCGGGCAGCGTGGTGGCGTAACGAAGGTTATCGGGCAGGGCGAGGCGGTAGTAATCCGGGTCCCAGGGCCGCACCACCGGCCCGCGCAGCCGCCGCGCCAGCTCCGCCCAGGCATTGTGCGACGGCGCGCGGGGCAGGGGCGCGCGGGGCAGGGGCGCGCGGCGGGCCAACGGTTTCGCGGTCGCGGGAAGCGCGAGCGCGGTGGCCGACGCGGTCGCGAGGAACGCGCGGCGGCTGAGAGCGGATATTCCGGCCATTGTATCCCCCAAATATTCGACGGCGAATCGAAGTAGTGGGGAAGTATAGGACGAGTACCAACCTCCCCCCGATGGGGAGGTTAAGTGGGCTTACGCCGCTCTGGCGCGCCGCGGTCCGGGCCGGTGGTGGCCGGGATGCTGGAGGTGGGCCTTCTCCTCGACGAAGAGGGAGATCAGCTGGTCGGTCATGGCGCCGCCGAGCTGCTCGGCGTCGACAATGGTGACGGCGCGGCGGTAGTAGCGGGTGACGTCGTGGCCGATGCCGATGGCGACGAGCTCGACCGCCGACTTGCCCTCGATGTCCTCGATGACGTGGCGCAGGTGGCGCTCCAGGTAGTTGCCGGCGTTCACCGACAGGGTGGAATCGTCCACCGGCGCGCCGTCGGAGATCACCATGAGGATCTTGCGCTGCTCGGGCCGCGTAGCGAGGCGGCCATGCGCCCACATCAGCGCCTCGCCGTCGATGTTCTCCTTGAGCAGGCCCTCGCGCATCATCAGGCCCAGGCTCTTGCGCGCGCGCCGCCACGGCTCGTCCGCCGCCTTGTAGACGATGTGGCGCAGGTCGTTCAGCCGGCCGGGATGGGGCGGCTTGCCGTCCGCGATCCACCTCTCGCGGGACTGGCCGCCTTTCCAGGCGCGGGTGGTGAAACCCAGCACTTCGGTCTTCACCGCGCAGCGCTCCAGCGTGCGGGCCAGGATGTCGGCGCACATCGCCGCCACCATGATCGGCCGCCCGCGCATGGAGCCGGAATTGTCGAGCAGCAGCGTCA
Source organism: Rhizomicrobium sp. (assembly GCA_035499995.1). Lineage (GTDB taxonomy): Bacteria > Pseudomonadota > Alphaproteobacteria > Micropepsales > Micropepsaceae > Rhizomicrobium. Next base: position 34,562 of record DATJXR010000028.1, read on the forward strand.
CGATCGTGTCGCGGAAGGTCATGTCCTTCTCGCGCTTGTAGGACAGCGGATACATCGGATCGATGATGATGCGGGGCAGGCGCGAGGTGTCGAGCAGGCCCTCCTCGATGTCGAATTCCCACGAGCGGTTCTGCTGCGCCATGAGCAGGCGCTGGAGCTTGTTGGCCAGCCGCGCGACCACGCCCTGCATCGCCTGGAGCTGCTGGTCGAGGAAGTTGCGCAGCCGGCCCAGCTCGTCCGGATCGCAGAGGTCGGTCGCCGAGACGATCTCGTCGAACTGGGCGGTGTGGATCTTGTAGCCCCACTCGTCCTGGTGGGAGAAAGGCTGCTCGGGACGCCAGGGCTTGGCGCCGTCGTCGCTCTCCTGCTCGGAGGCTTCCGCCATCTGGTCGGACTGCATCTCCGCGGCGACGTCCTCGCCTTCCTCGCCCTCGCTTTCGGAGAGTTCGGCTTCGGCGGCTTCGGAGCGGCTCTCGCTGTCGCTCTCGCCGCCTTCCTCGTTCTGGGGCTCGGGCTCGCCGTCCTCGCTTTCGCCTTCGCTCTCGGCCTCGTCGCCCGCGTCTTCGCCCATCTCGAGGTCGCGCAGGATGGTGCGGGTGAGCCGCGCGAACGCCTTCTGGTCGCGCATGGCGTTGTTGAGCTTCACCAGATCCTTGCCGGCCTTCTCCTCGATCCACGGCCGCCACAGATCGACCGCCGCCTTGACGCTCTCCGGCGGCGCGGCGCCCGTGAGCTTCTCGCGCACGATGAGGCCCAGCGCGTCGGCCAGCGGCGCCTCCGCCTTGTCGCGCGCCTTGGCGAGGCCCTTTGCCGTCAGCCTGGCTTCGAGATTGGCGGTGAGGTTGGCCGCCACGCCCGCCATGGCGTTGGCGCCGATGGCCTCCACGCGCGCCTGCTCGGCGGATTCGAACACCGCCGCCGCGTCGGCCGATTGGGGGCGGAACTGGTCGTGGACGACGTCCTCGTGATAGGCGCGGCGCAGCGCATACGCATCGCCCTGGCCGCGCACGATGGCGATCTCGTTGGGCGGCAGGTTGCGCGACGGCAGCGGCAGCCGCGCCTTCATTCCCTTGAGCGACGGCGGCTCGGCGGAGAAATTGACCTCGAGCTCCGGCTCCCCCGCCAGCGCCCGCACCGCGGTGCCCACGGCGCGCTTGAACGGTTCGGCGGGGTTCTCGGGCTTCATGCGCCGCTCCGCGCAATGGATTGGGTGAGTAGTGAGTAGTGAATAGGGAGTAGCAACAACATGTCCGACTGGCCTTCCTACTCTCTACTCACTATTCCTTACTCAATCGCTTTCACGCCACCAGCACCTTGGCCGCCGACTCCGGCAGCTCCTCGCCGAAGGCGCGCTGGTAGAACTCCGCCACGCTGGCGCGCTCCAGCTCGTCGCACTTGTTGAGGAAGGTGACACGGAAGGCGAAGCCGCGGTCGTTGAAGATCCTGGCGTTCTCCGCCCAGGTGATCACGGTGCGCGGGCTCATCACCGTGGAGAGGTCGCCGTTCATGAAGGCGTTGCGCGTCATGTCCGCCACGCGCACCATCGCGGAAACCTGCTTCTTGTCGTAGTCCGGCACCTTGGCCAGCACGATGTCGACTTCCTCGTCATGCGGCAGGTAGTTGAGCGTGGTGACGATGTTCCAGCGATCCATCTGGCCCTGGTTGATCTGCTGGGTGCCGTGATAGAGGCCGGTGGTGTCGCCCAGGCCGATGGTGTTGGTGGTGGCGAACAGGCGGAACGCCTTGTGCGGCGTGATCACCCTGTTCTGGTCGAGCAGGGTGAGCTTGCCCTGCGATTCCAGCACGCGCTGGATCACGAACATCACGTCGGGCCGGCCGGCGTCGTATTCGTCGAAGGTGAGCGCCACCGGATGCTGCAGGCACCAGGGCAGCAGGCCCTCGCGGAATTCGGTGACCTGCTTGCCGTCCTTCAGCACGATCGCGTCCTTGCCGATGAGGTCGATGCGGCTGATGTGGCTGTCGAGGTTGATGCGCACGCAGGGCCAGTTGAGGCGGCTGGCCACCTGCTCGATATGCGTGGACTTGCCGGTGCCGTGATAGCCCTGGATCATCACCCGGCGGTTGAACTGAAAGCCGGCGAGGATCGCGAGCGTGGTGTCGCGGTCGAAGCGGTAGGCGTCGTCGCGGTCGGGCACGCGCTCGGCGGGCTCCTTGAAGCCGAGCACCTTCATCTTGGCGTCGAAGCCGAACTCGGCTTTGATGTCGATCGGCTTGTCGGGCGTGCCCGACGGGTCGAGGTCCTGGGGCTTCATGTTCATCGGGAAGGTATCCGGCGTTTAGACTCTGAGCAGCGTGTCCGCCGCCTGGTCTTCGGGCGCCGCGCCCCTTAGCGTTAGGTCAGCCCGGAGGCGCGCAACACGCCATAGGCCTTGATAACCTGCTTCAGACGCTCTTCGGCGCCCCGATCGCCGCCGTTCGCGTCGGGATGATACCGCTTCACGAGTTCCTTATACCGCGCCTTGATCTCCTGCAAGGTGGCGGTCTGCTCCAGTCCCAGCGTCTCCAGCGCCACGATCTGCGGGCGCAGAAGGCGCCGCTCCGGCCTGCGGGGCTGTTCCGCTACGTCACCGAATACGCCGTAGCGGTCGTCGTACCGCGGCCCGGAGTCATGCCCGTCGCGCATGCGAGCCGCGCGCTTGCCGAGCGGCCAGGTCGGGCGATGGCCGGTGACGGCGTCGGTCCGGAAGGCCTCGATCTCCGCCTCGCTCATGCCGTTGAAGTAGTCCCACTTCTCGTTATGGGCGCGGGCATGTTCCAGGCAGAACCACATGTGGTCGGAAAGATCGGTCCGGCTGCGCGGCACGCGGTAACCACCTTCGCCCGCGCAGCCCGCCTGCTCGCAGGCGCGCACGCGTCTCACCGGTGCGGGCTGCACATCGGGCTTGATGCGCATGTCCTTGCCGAAGCGCGGCGTGTACTGGGCTCTGGCCATTTCGCGATTATGGGGACGAAGTATGAAAATTCAAGAAAACGAAGTGCTTGACAGGCGGATTTGATCGGATCGAAGTAATCCCATGTCGGTCGCCGAACGCATTCGCGACAAGCTGACGGCCGCCTTCGCGCCGGTCGAACTTTCGATCGAGGACGAGAGCGCCAGACATGCCGGCCACGCCGGCGCGCGCCCCGGCGGCGAGACGCATTTCCGCGTCCGCATCGTGTCGGAGGAATTCCGCCACATGAACCGCGTCGAACGCCAGCGCCGCGTCCATGCCGTGCTGGCGGACGAAATGAAGGATCGCGTGCACGCGCTCGCGCTGACCGCGAAGGCGCCGGGGGAACATCCGCATTCTCCCTGAGGCCCTCAAGGGGAGGGTGGTTGCTTCTCCGGCGGGGTGATCCGCAGGGCCGTGATCTGGTTGCGCTGCTTGCGCAGGATCTCGAACTGGAAGCCGTGGAAGGCGAAGCGCTGCCGCGCTTCGGGGATGGCGCGGGCCTCGTGGATGACCAGACCGGCGACGGTGGTGGCCTCGTGGTCCGGCAGGTTCCAGTCGAGCTCGCGGTTGAGGTCGCGGATCGGCACCGTGCCGTCGACGACGTAGGAGCCGTCCTTCTGTCGGCGCACGCTGCCGCGGTCGCCCGTCTCCTTGTCGTCGGGGATGTCGCCCAGGATCTCGTCCAGGATGTCCTCGCGGGTGATGATGCCTTGCCAGGTGCCGTACTCGTCCACCACCAGCGCGAAATGGGAGCGATGGTAGCGGAAGGCGCGCAGCTGCTCCTCCAGCGTCGTCGTGTCGGGCACGAACCACGGATCGAGCATGGTGGAAAGGATGTCGAATCCCTCGAACGAGCCGTGGCGGCGGACGTATTCGCCCACCACGTCGCCCACGCGGATGACGCCGACGATGTTGTCGGGCGTGTCGCGCCATACCGGCACGCGGCCATGACCGGAGGAGATGATGGCGTCGAACAGCCTTTCGGCGGGCAAATCCGCCTCGACGGCGACGACCGACCGGCGGTGGATCATGGCGTCGGACACCTGCAGCTCGCGCAAGTCGAGCACACCCGTCAGCATGTCGCGATGCGCGCGCCCGACGTCGCCCTCCTGGTGGTAGACCTCGACGGTGCCGCGGATGTCCTCATGCGGCTCCACGATGTCGCCGCTGAGATCGGGCCGGAAGCCGAACAGCTTCAGCACCCACCACACCACGGCCTGCACCGCGCCCACCACCGGCGCCAGCAGCGAAACGAAGAACTGGACCGGCAGCACGACCGCCAGCGCGAAGCGGTCGGTGCGGGCGATGGCCAGCGTCTTGGGCAGGACCTCCGCGAAGATCAGCACCAGCAGCGTCATCGCGATGGTGGTGATGATGACGGCGGTCTGCCCGAAGCGCACGGCCAGCACGTCGGTGGCGAGCGAAGAGGCCAGGATGTTGACGAAGGTGTTGCCGAGCAGCAGCGCCCCGATCAGCCGCTCGCGGTTCTCCACCAGCCGGTTGATCGCCGCCGCCCGCCGCGAGCCGTCCTTCTCGAGCTGGTGCATGCGCCCGCGCGAGACCGCGGTCAGCGCGGTCTCCGAGCCCGAGAAAAAGCCGGATGCGACCAGGAGCACCGCCAGCGTCCCGATCGATACGAGGATTGTCGTTCCCATGGTCCTATCCCGCCAGCAACGCCTGGACGTCGTCCATCCGCACGTCGCCGGTGACGAAGGCGCGCCCGATCCCGCGCGCGAGGATGAAAGTGAGCTTGCCGTCCCTGGCCTTCTTGTCGTGCATCATGTGCCGGATGAGCACGCCCGCGCTGAGCCGGGGGCCGGAGAGATCCGGGAGCGCGGCGGGCAGCCCGACCTTGCGCAGATGCGCCTCGATCCGCGCGGCGTCCGACGCCGGCGCCAGCCCGAGCCGCGCGGAGAGCCGGAACGCCAGGCCCATCCCGATGGCCACCGCCTCGCCGTGCAGCAGCCGGTCGGAGTAGCCGGTAGCGGCTTCCAGCGCATGGCCGAAGGTATGGCCGAGATTGAGCAGGGCGCGCTCGCCCGTCTCGCGCTCGTCGCGCGCCACGATCTGTGCCTTCATCTCGCAGCAGCGCTTCACGATATGCGTGCGCGCCGCAAGATCGCCCCCGATCGCGGCTTCGCCGTGCTGCTCGAGCCAGGCGAAGAACTCCGCGTCGCCGAGCGCGCCGTATTTCGCGACCTCCGCGTAGCCGGCGAGGAACTCGCGCTCGGGCAATGTCGACAGCACGCCGACATCGGCGATGACGATCCGCGGCTGGTGGAACATGCCCACGAGGTTCTTGCCCTCCGGCGTGTTGATCGCCGTCTTGCCGCCGACGGAGGAGTCGACCTGGGCCAGCAGCGTGGTGGGCACCTGCGCGAAGCCGATGCCGCGCTTGGTGACGCCGGCCGCGAAGCCCGTCAGGTCGCCGATCACGCCGCCGCCCAGCGCCACGATCAGCCCGTCGCGCTCCACGCCCATGATGAGCAGCGCGTTCACCAGCTTCTCCAGCGAAGCGAAGCTCTTTGTGGCTTCGCCCGCCGGCATGAGCACGGGCCGCGCGTCGATGCCACCGGCGCGCAGCGCGTCCACCAGGGGATCGAGATGAAGCTTGCCGACGTTCTCGTCCGCCACCACGGGCGTGACGCCGCGGGCGAAGGGTTTGAGCAGCTCCGCCGCGCGCGCGAGCAGCCCGGCGCCGATATGGATGTCGTAGCCGCGCTCGCCCAGCTCCACCGTGACGCGTTCGCTCATGCCGCCTCCACCACGCCGCGCTCCTTCAGCGCCGCCACGATCCGCTCGACGGAAGCCTGATGCGGACCGTTTTCGCTGTCCACCGCGATATCGGCCTCGCCGTAGAGCGGCTCGCGGACCTTGAGCAGGTTCTGGAGGATTTCGCGCGGATCGCCGGTGCGCAGGAGCGGGCGGGTGTCGCGGCGGCCGGTGCGCGCCACCAGCACCTCCAGCGGCGCCTTGATCCAGATGGAGACCGCGCCATCCTTGATTCGCGCCCGCGTCTCGGCATCGCAGAAGGCCCCGCCGCCGGTCGCCAGGATATGCGGGGGCTCGGTCAGGAGGCGGGCGATCACCCTGCGCTCGCCCTGGCGGAATTCGCCCTCGCCGAAGCGCGCGAAGATTTCGGCGACGGTGCAGCCCGCCGCCGATTCGATCTCGCCGTCGGCGTCGCGGAACGGCACGGACAGGCGCGCGGCGAGGCGACGGCCGACGGAACTCTTGCCCGCGCCCATCATGCCCACCAGCACCACCGTGCGTTTGAGGCGTTCCATGGCCTTTCGATTACACGCCAATTCGCCGCGCCGCCAGCGGGCTTGCATCGGCGCCCGGCTTTCGGCCACAACGGCCCTCGGGGTGCCGCTCTGGAGTGTGGATTTCGCAGATGGGTTGGACGGCGCGCATCGTCATCGCAGTCATCGTCATACTGGCCGCGGGCGCCATCGCGCTCGGCCTCTACGAGAGCAGCAAGCCGCCGCCCCAGCGCCTCTATGAAGAGAGCGTGCCGGTGCCGCAGAGCGGCCCATGAGCCCCAAGTGAGGCGGGCGTGAGCGGTCGCGACGCCATCGAAGCCTTCCTCGACATGATGAGCGCGGAGCGGGGCGCCGGCCGCAATACGCTGGATGCCTATCGCCGCGACCTTCTGGCGCTCGCCGCCGACCTCGCCAGATGGGGCGGCAACATCAAGTCGGCGGCGCGGGAAGACATCCGGCGCCACCTGAAGGGCTTCCCGTCGGCCAAGCCGTCGTCGCAGGCGCGGCGGCTGTCGGTGCTGCGGCAGTTCTACGGCTTCGCCTACAACGAAGGCTGGCGGAAGGACGATCCGACCAGCGCCATCGAGGCGCCCAGGCGCGGGCGGCCCCTGCCGAAGGTGTTGACGCAGGAGGACGTCGCGGCGCTCCTGAGGGCGGCGCGCAAGCCGGAGCCCTCGCCGGAGGATTTGCGCCTGGCGTGCCTGGTGGAGCTGCTCTATGCGTCGGGCCTGCGCGTGTCCGAGCTGGTGACGCTGAAGCTGGCGGCGGTGAAGGGCCGCAGCGATTTCCTCTATGTCCGCGGCAAAGGCAACAAGGAGCGGCTGGCGCCGCTGAACAGGTCGGCCCGGGCGGCGATCCGCGCCTGGCTGGACGTGCGCGCGGGCTTCATCACGGGCAAGGACAGCCCGTTCCTCTTCCCCTCGCGCGGCGCGGAGGGTCATCTGACGCGGCGGCGCTGCCATCAGCTGCTCAAGGAATTGGCAGGCAGGACCGACGTCGATCCGGACAAGCTCTCGCCCCACGTCCTGCGCCACGCCTTCGCGACCCATCTGGTCGAAGGCGGGGCGGATCTCAGGAGCGTGCAGACCCTGCTCGGCCATGCCGACATCGGCACCACCCAGATCTACACGCACGTCGCGCGGGACCGGTTGAAAGCGACGGTCGAGTCCGCGCATCCTCTCTCCAGGACCGCCAAACGCCCGAAAGGTTGATCCGTGAGCTTCACTCCCGTCGTCCGGCGCGTGCCGCCGAGGCTTTACCGCTCCAAGCTGTTCGTGCCGGGCTCGCGTCCCGCGCTGTTCGAGAAGGCGGCGGCGAGCGCGGCGGACGTGGTCTGCCTCGATCTCGAGGACGCCGTCGCCCCCGCCGACAAGGACAAGGCGCGCGACAACATCGTGGCCGCGCTCAACGAGGTGAACTGGGGCGACAAGATCGTCACCGTGCGCATCAACGGGCTCGACACCGATTTCTGCTACCGCGACACGCTGGCCTTGGTGGAGAAGGGCGGCGAGCGGCTCGACGCCATCATGATCCCCAAGGTCGGCAACGGCTCGGACGTCTACGCCGTCGACATGCTGATCACCCAGGCGTCGAGCTTCGTGAAGCGCAAGAAGCGGATCGGACTGGAAGCGATCATCGAGACCGTCTCCGGCCTCACCAATATCGACGCCATCGCCTCGGCGTCGCCGCGTCTCGAAACGCTGCATTTCGGCGCCGCGGACTTCGCCGCCAGCCAGGGCATGCGCACCACCAACATCGGCGGCGGCAACGCCGGCTACGTGATGCTGACGGACCAGCATCCCGGCCAGGCGCGCGACCGCCACTGGAACGATCTCTGGCACTACCCGCTGTTCCGGCTCTGCCAGGCCGCCCGCGCACACGGGCTGGTGCCCATCGACGGCCCGTTCGGCGACTATTCCGATGCGGACGGTTTCCGCGTCCAGGCGAACCGCACCGCGATCCTGGGCTGCGAAGGCAAATGGGCCATCCATCCCAGCCAGGTCGCGCTCGCCAACGAGATCTACACGCCGCCCGCGAAGGAAGTCGAACGCGCCGAGGCCATCATCGCCGCGATGAAGGACGCGCAGGAGAACGGCCTCGGCGCCGTCGCCCTCAACGGCGTCCTCATCGACGCGGCGTCGATCCGCCAGGCCCAGGTGATCGTGGGGCAGATGGAGATGATCCGGAGCGGGGCGAAGTAACATCCGTTCTGGTCATGGCCGGGCTTGTCCCGCCATCCGCACGAGCTTCTCCGGGTTGCGCACCGCGTAGATGGCGGTGACGCGGCCGGCGTCGCATTCCAGCGTGAAGACGGCGAAGATGTCGTTGCCGAGGGTGAGGATCAGTCCCGGCTCGCCGTTGACGTCGATCGGCGCAAAGCGTGCAGCGCCCTTGTGAGCATTCTTGCGGGCGATGCCGATGAAGAACCGGATCACCTTGCCGGCGCCGTAGATCGGATTGAGCGCCGCGGCGACGCGGCCTCCGCCGTCGGTATAGGCGACCACGTCCGGCGCGAAGAGGGCCTCGAGCTTGGCGGGATCGGGCGACAGCGAAGCGGCGGCGAAGCGCGCGACGAGGTCGCGATGCTGCTCCGGCGTGACATTGTGTTTCGGCCTCCCCGTGCGCACGCGCGCGCGGGCGCGCTGGACGAGCTTGCGGCAGGCGTCCTCGCTCTTCTCCAGCGTGGCGGCGATCTGGCCATAATCGCAATCGAAGGCGTCGTGGAGGATCAGTGCCGCGCGCTCTTCGGGCGAAAGGCGCTCCAGGACGTGCAGCAGCGCCAGCGACAGGTCCGAAGCGAGCTCCGCCCGCGCCGCGGCCGCGTCGGCGGCGAAGGCGCGAGCGTCGTCCGGCAGGATCGGCTCGGGAAGCCACGGCCCCACATAGCTCTCCCGCCGCGCGCGGACGCGGCGCAGCGCGTCCAGCGACAGCCGCACGGTCGCCGCCGAAAGCCAGGCGCGCGGATCGCGGATTTCGCCCGGCTCGACGCGCCGCCAGCGCAGCCACGCCTCCTGCGCCACGTCCTCCGCCGCCGCCATCTCGCCCAGCATCCGGTAGGCGATGTTGAGCAGGTGCGGGCGGTGGCGCTCGAAGGTCGCGGTGTCGCTCATCGTTCGCGCTCAGGCAGCCTTGAGCCGCGGCGCCACCACGACCTCGGAATCGCCGATGCGAACCCGCTGGCACGCCCTGGCGTGGCCCAGCGCGCGCTTGAGGACCGGGAAATTGCGCGAATACATCGCCATGAGCGAGATCGCCACCAGGGCCGGCCGGCCCCAGCGCCGCTCGACCTCCTTGCGCAGTTCGTCGAGGTTCTCCGAGCTCGTCAGCAGCGCGCGGCCATAGTCGAAGCCGAGCTGCGCCCCCGCATCGGTGGGCGTGCCCGACAGCAGCGCCCGGATCGTGGCGCCCGGCACGCCGGCCTCGAGCGCGAGGTCCGAAGCGATCTGCAGGCAAGGGCCGCAATCCTCGACCAGCGCGCCCGCGATGGCCGCGGCATGCCACGCATCGCGCGGCGCGGGCCCTTGCCACCGCGCGGCCGTCTGCGCCCTGAGATAGCGGCGGAACGCGGTCTCGGAGATGTCCGCCAGCTCGTGGAGATAGGTCGCGTCGTAGCCATAGCGCCGCTCCATGCGGCGCAGGTACCAGTGGAAGATGGGTTTCAGCATCGCGTGTCTCCCTGCCGGAAGCGCATCGCCGCCAGCGTCACGCCCAACAAGCCGACGAATACGACGCCCAGCGCCTCGGACAGCCACATCTGGGGCGTGCGTGGGGCATGGTCCGCGATCCAGCCCCAGATGTGGAACAGCGCATGCAGCGCCGGCCACACCGAACCCGCCAGCGCGAAGCTCGCCGCCGCGCGCCCGGCGCGGAGCGCGAACAGCATGCCGCCGCCGCTGGCCAGGAACGCCAGCGCGATGTCGGCGATGAAGTGATGGTTGATCGGCCCGGTCTGCGCCACGCCGGGGACGGCCGCGTACCACGCATCCGGCGCCAGAAGCATGGAGAACCCGTTTACCAGATGGAACAGGCCCAAAAGGGCCAGAACCCAGCGGGAAATCATGGTGACGCCTCCCTCATCGAGCTTAAGACGCATGGCCCCGGCAGTCTGGGACAAGGCCGATTTTGTTGACAGCCCGGGGGGTAGTTGCCACTTATCCCAGGCAAACTACCGGGTCCGGCCCCCTTCGGACACGCCCCGCGAATGACCGTACACGCCTACCTGGAATTCGAACGCCCCATCGCCGAGCTCGAGGGCAAGATCGTCGAGCTCAGGCAGCTGGCCGCCGCCGATCCGTCGGTGGATATCGAGGACGACGTTGCCCGCCTGCAGACCAAGGCGTCGAGCCTGATCAACGAGACCTACGCCAAGCTCACCCCCTGGCAAAAGGCGCTGGTCGCGCGCCATCCCGCGCGGCCGCACATGTCGGAATACCTCGAGGTCCTGATCGACGAGTTCACCCCGCTCGCCGGCGACAGGCTGTTCGGCGAGGATCGGGCGGTCGTGGCGGGGCTTGGGCGCTTCCGCGGCCGCTCCGTCGCCATCGTGGGTCACGAGAAGGGCAACGACACCAAGAGCCGCCTCAAGCACAATTTCGGCATGGCGATGCCGGAGGGCTACCGCAAGGCGCAGCGCCTGTTCGATCTGGCCGACCGCTTCAGGCTGCCCGTGCTCTCCTTCGCAGACACCCAGGGCGCCTATCCCGGCGTCGGCGCGGAGGAGCGGGGACAAGCGGAAGCCATCGCGCGCTCGACGCAGGCATGCCTGGCGCTGGGCGTTCCGTTCGTGGCTACCATCATCGGCGAGGGCATGTCGGGCGGCGCGCTGGGCATCGCGGTGGCCAACCGCGTCTACATGCTGGAGCATTCGATCTATTCGGTGATCTCGCCGGAAGGCTGCGCCTCGATCCTGTGGCGCAGCTCCGACAAGGCGCAGGACGCCGCCGCCGCGCTGCGCATCACCGCCCAGGATCTGCTGGAGCTGAAGGTGATCGACGGCATCATCGCCGAGCCCCCCGGCGGCGCCCACCGCGCCCCGCAAACCACCATCGAAGCCGTCGGCGACCAGATCGCCTCCGCGCTGCAGGACATGGACGGAATGACCGCCGACGAAGTGCGCAGGCAACGGCGGGAGAAGTACCTCGCGATGGGCCGGAATTTGGCTTAGGAGGTGACCCTCCCATACGTGTCATCGCCCGCGTTATGTGGGCGATCCCGCCACGCACCCCTCCACCGTCATGGCCGGAACGAGCACGGCCCTGACGAATTTGGGAACGACTAAGGCAATAGCGTCCTGGCAAATGCACGGATGTCGGCCACCAGATCGTCCGGCCGTTCGAGCGCGGCGAAATGGCCGCCTTCCTGGAAGTCGCTCCAGTGCGTCACGTTCATGTGGCGCTCGACCAGGCTTCGCGGCGGGAAGGGGATGAGGTCGACGGGGAAGTTGGCGATACCCACGGGTTTCTCGATGCGCGCGCCATCGGGCACGGGCGCGCCCGCATGGTCCTCCATCAGGCCGCGATACATCCAGGTCGCGGTGTTGAAGCTCCTCGTGACGAGATAGATCATCACGTTCGTCAGCAGCTGATCCATCGAATAGACTTTTTCGAATCCCTTGCGCGTGTCAGACCAGCCGTGGAATTTCTCCACGATCCAGGCGCAGGCGCCCACTGCCGAGTCCATCATGGCGTAGGACAGCGTCTGCGGTTTCGTCGCGTGTTCCTGGAAATAGGCGCCCTCCATCTGGAACAGCGCGGCGGCGCGGGTGGCGTAGTCCTTCTCCTCCTGCGTCACCGGATGCACGCCCGGCGCCCGCCAGCCGAACATGTTGAGGTGGCAGGCGCGGCAATTGGGGCTGTCGTAGGCCATCCAGCCGGAGATCGCGCTGCCCCAGTCGCCGCCCTGGGCGATGTAGTCCCTGAAGCCGAGCGCGTTCGTCATCAGCCCGTCGAAGTATTTCGCCGCCGTCCGCGGCCCGATGGGACGCCGCAGCTTGCCGGACCAGCCGTAGCCCGGGAGCGAGGGCACGATCACGGTGAAGGCGTCGCGGACCTCGCCGCCGTGCCGCTCGGGATGGGCCAATTTGTCGATGACATGAAGGAACTCGAACACCGAGCCCGGCCAGCCATGGCTCAGGATCAGCGGCGTGGGCGAGGGCCCCGAGCCGTTCTCGCGGTAGAAATGGATGCCGAGCCCGTCGACATCGGCGATGAATTGCGGAAAGCGGTTCAGTTCCGCTTCCCATCTGCGCCAGTCGTACCCGTCCGCCCAATGGGCGCAGAGCGCCTTCATGTAGTCGAGATTGGCGCCATAGGCCCAGGTGCCTTCGAGGCCGTCGCCGCGCGGCATCTCGTGCCATTCATAGGCGCGCACCCTGGCGCGGATGGCGTCGAGGGTGTTCTTTGGCACGTCGATTTTGAAGGGCTGTGGCGCGGGCACGACTGTTCCTTTCGGGAGCGGTTGCAGAGAATGGCGTTCGAGGGCGGAGCATATGACAGACACGGCGCAACCGGTACCCGGCGGAAGGCTGCCCGTCCGCGTGTGGGAGATCGTCGCACCGCAGATGGTCATCGTCTTCGGCGTGGCCGTGGCCGTGCTGGCGGGAATCGTGGCCCTCGTCGTCCTCAAGGCCGGGATGCCGCACTGGGACGTCGACGCCTTCGTCAAGACCCTCCCCACCAACCTCTACGTCGTCGTGATCACGACGGGCGTGCTGTACCTGGTGATGATCGCAGTTCTGGTCGCGATCTGCCGGCGGCGGGGACCGGCGACCTTCACGGGCTATTACGGCCGGTTCAGCGGCGGCCAGTTCCTGGGCGGCGCAATCATCGGTGCGCTCCTGGCGGTGGGCGTTTCGGCGGGGCTCGCCTGGCTTGACAGGTCGCACATCGTTTCGATGGACACCAACAAGGCCGAGGACGTGCTGACGGCCGCGCGGGATCCGCGCCAGCTGGCGCTGGCGCTATCGGTCATCGGCCTCATCGGTCCCATCGCGGAGGAGGTCTATTTCCGCGGCCTCCTTCTCGCCTGGCTGCGCCGCGGCTTGTGGGTGCCGCTTGCGGCGCTGGCCGACGCGGCGATGTTCTCCGCCGTGCACTACCAGAACGCCATGCACCCCGGCGCGGAAGGCTGGGTGCTTTCCGGCGTGATCGCCACCGTGGGCCTGCTCAATGCGATCTTCTACCTGCGCACGCGCTCGCTGTGGATGCCCACCGGGCTTCACATGTCCTACAACGCCACGCTGGTGCTCCTGTCCTACTTTGCGTGAAGGCTCACCACCAGCCGCGCCATTTGAACCAGACGATGGGCAGCACGGTGGACAGGAAGATCAGCAACAGCCCCCACTGATAGCCCCACGCCCAGCCATATTCCGGCATGTTGTGGAAGTTCATGCCATACATGCTGGCGATGAAGGTGGGCGGGATGCCCACGACGGAGGCGATGGTCAGTACCTTGAAGATGTCGTTCTGCTCGGTGTTGATGAAGCCCAGCACGGCATCCAGCAGGAATTGCACCTTGTTGGACAGGTGCACCTCGAAATCGCTCAGCGACTGCAGGTCCTGGACCACGACCTTGAGGCGCGCCTGGATCGTGTCGCCCAGCCAGTCTTTCCCCTTGTCCGCGGCGAACGGGAGGATGCGCTGAAGGCCGAGGATGCTGTCGCGCACCTGCGAAAGCGTCTCGCCCGTGCCGCCGACGGCAACGAGCGTCTCGCGCATGCGCCGGTTGGAGCGGGCGATGTTGTGCTGGCGCTCGTTGCCGTAGCGCCGGAACACCTGCCGCGACACGCCGTTCAGCTCCGCGCCGGCCTTCTCCAGCATGTCGGCGGTGAAATCGACCATGGCCTCGACGATCAGGGCGAAGATCTCGGCGCTCGAGCAGGCATCCTTCTGCTTGTGCAGGAATTTGGCGACGGAGGCGAAGCTGCGCATCTCGGTGAAGCGCACCGTGACGAGATAGCCTGGCGCCAGGACGAAGCCGAGCGGGCTGGGGCCGTCGTCCTCGGGGTGGGCGAAGAGCGGCAGGCTCATCAGGATGCGCCCGTCCTCGGACTGCAACCGGCTGGAGGACTCGATCTCGTCGAGGTCGGAACGGGTCGGCACGGACAGGCCCAACTCGCGGGCCGCCGCGTCGGTCTCCTCGACCGTGGGGTTGTAGAGGTCTATCCATGTCGCCCGCTTGAGGGACGCCCGGCCTGCGTTTCCGGGACCGGCGTCTTCGGGGTAGGTGAGCAGCATGCGCGTCGATCTCCCGCCGAGTCGCGGACGTAAACGTATGATGTTGCGGGTGCGCCCCGCCAGCGGCGCGATTCCGGCCGTGGCGGATCGTCGTGGCGCGAAGCAGGACATCGGCAGCATCCAGCCCGGCCGTTACGCCGACATCGTGGCCGTCAACGGCGACCTGACCCGGGACGTCACCCTGCTCGAGCACATGCGGTTCGTGATGAAGGGCGGTGTCGTCTACCGCCGGAACGGCCAGATCGCGGCGCACTGGTAGGCGTCACACCAGCGCCCCGTGGCAGTGCTTGAACTTGCGGCCGGAGCCGCAAGGGCAGGGCGCGTTGCGCTGGACCTTGCCCCAGGTGCGCGGGTCGTTGGGGTTGACGGGCCCGTCGGCCGCAAGCGCCGCCGCGCCGCCATCGCCTTCGTCCTCGCCGGTCAGCGGATTGATGTGGTGGGCCTCCATGCGCTGCGGGCGCAGGGGCTGGAGCTGCTGAATCTGCTGCGGCTGCTCGCCGATATTGACCTGGACGTGCATGAGCTGGCGCACGGTCTCGGTGCGCAGCTTGGTGAGCAGGCCCTGGAAAAGCTCGAAGGCCTCGCTCTTGTATTCGTTCAGGGGGTCCCGCTGGCCGTAGCCGCGCAGGCCGACATACTGGCGCAGATGGTCGAGATTGATGATGTGCTCGCGCCAATGGTGGTCCAGGGTCTGCAGCAGCAGCGTCTTCTCGACGAAGCGCCAGATGTCCGGCCCAGAGCCGGCGGCGCGCTGGGCGGCGCGGGCTTCGACCGCCTTCATGATGCGGTCGCGCACCTCCTCGTCGGCAATGCCTTCCTCCTTCGTCCAGTCGACGATGGGCAGGCTGACGCCGAAGATGCCTTCGACCTCGCTCTGCAGGCCGGGCGCGTCCCACTGCTCGGCATAGGCCTTCTCGGGGATGTGGGCGGCGACGAGTTCCTCGACCACCTGCTCGCGGAAATCGGCGATCTGATCGGCGACATCGTCGGCCCCCATGATCTCCTTGCGCTGCTCGAAGATCACCTTGCGCTGGTCGTTGAGCACGTTGTCGTATTTCAGGATGTTCTTGCGCAGCTCGAAGTTCCGCGCCTCGACCTTCTGCTGCGCTTTCTCCAGCGCCTTGTTGACCCAGGGATGGGCGATGGCTTCGCCCTCCTCGAGCCCGAGGCGGGAGAGCACGGCCTCCATGCGCTCCGAGCCGAAGATGCGCATCAGGTCGTCCTGCAGGCTCAGGAAGAACTTGGAGGCGCCGGGGTCGCCCTGGCGGCCTGAGCGGCCGCGCAGCTGGTTGTCGATGCGCCGGCTCTCGTGGCGCTCGGTGCCGACGATGTAGAGGCCACCCGCCTTCAGTGCACGTTCCTTGTCGGCGGCGACTTCGGCGCGGATCTGGGAGGCGCGGGTCTCGTGTTCGGCGGAATCGACGATGCCGGCGAGCTCGTTGCGGATGCGCATGTCGGCGTTGCCGCCGAGCTGGATGTCGGTGCCGCGGCCGGCCATGTTGGTGGCGATGGTGACGGTTCCGGAAACGCCCGCCTGCGCCACGATCATCGCTTCCTGCTCGTGGTAGCGCGCGTTGAGCACGTTGTGCCTGATCTTGCGCTTCTTGAGGAGGTCGGAAAGCTGTTCCGACTTCTCGATCGAGGTCGTGCCCACGAGCACGGGCTGGCCGCGCTGCTGGCATTCGATGATCAGCTTGACGATGGCCTCGTTCTTCTCGTCCAGCGAGCGGTAGACCTCGTCGTCCTTGTCGTCGCGCTGCATCGGCCGGTTGGTCGGCACCTCGAAGACGTCGAGGTTGTAGATGTCCATGAATTCCGCCGCCTCGGTGAGCGCGGTGCCGGTCATGCCGGCGAGCTTGTCGTAAAGGCGGAAGTAGTTCTGGAAGGTGATCGAGGCGAGCGTAACGTTCTCCGGCTGGATGACCGTGTTTTCCTTGGCCTCCAAAGCCTGGTGCAGGCCATCGGAATAGCGCCGGCCTTCCATCATGCGGCCGGTGAATTCGTCGATGATGACCACCCGGCCGTCCTTGACGATGTAGTCGCGGTCGCGCTGGAACAGGGTGTGCGCCTTCAGCGCCTGGTTGACGTGATGCAACATCGTGATGTTGTCGGTGTCATACAGGTCGCCATGCGGCAGGAGGTTGGCTTCCTTCAGCCAGCCCACCATCTTCTCGTTGCCCTGCTCGGTGAGGGTGACGGTCTTCTGTTTCTCGTCGAGCTCGTAATCGCCCTTCTCGAGCCGGGGCACCAGCACGTCGACCAGGCGGTAGGTCTCGCTCTGGTCGTCCGTCGGCCCGGAGATGATCAGGGGGGTGCGCGCCTCGTCGATCAGGATCGAATCCACTTCGTCGACGATGGCGTAGGAATGTGCGCGCTGCACCATGGTGGCGCGGCTGTACTTCATGTTGTCGCGCAGATAGTCGAAGCCGAACTCGTTGTTGGTGCCGTAGGTGACGTCGGCGGCGTAGGCTTCCTTGCGCTGCTCGTCGGTCAGGCCGTGGATGATGCAGCCGACCTTGAGCCCGAGGAAATTGTAGACCTGCCCCATCCACTCGGAGTCGCGCTTGGCGAGGTAATCGTTGACGGTGACGACATGCACGCCTTCGCCGGCGAGGGCGTTGAGGTAGACGGGCAGGGTGGCGACCAGCGTCTTGCCTTCGCCAGTCTTCATCTCGGCGATGTTGCCGCCATGAAGCACCATGCCGCCCACGAGCTGCACGTCGAAATGCCGCTGGCCGAGGGTGCGCTTGGCCGCCTCGCGCACCACCGCGAAGGCTTCCTCGAGGACGTCCTCCAGCGTCTCGCCCTTCGCGAGGCGGCCCTTGAACACCTCGGTCTGGCCCTTGAGTTCGGCATCGCTCATCCGCTCGTAGACCGGCTCGAGCGCATTGATGGCGGGCACCCGCTTCTGCAACGGCCGGAGCTTGCGGTCGTTGGCGGAGCCGAAAAAACGTTCCAGGCCGAGCATGAATTCCTCTGACGGGTTGGGCCTTACGAGGCCGAACCGGCCGAAGACAGGCTGGGGAGAGATAAGAACGGGCTTCCCCCTTGTCAATTCAAGGTTTTCCTGCCTAATCCGCGCCGCCGAAAGCGGGGGGCAGCATGGCCAAATCGACAGGCAAGGCGGGTGCGGGTGCCAGGGCGGCGCATGCCGTGTCTCCTCTGGCCCCCAGGAGCCTCGCCAAGCTGCCTCCGCTGGCGGGCGTGCGGCTGGCCTCCGGGGCCGCCGGCGTGCGCTACGCGGGCCGTACGGACGTCCTGATGGTCACGCTGGCGCCGGGAACCCAGGCCGCCGGCGTATTCACCAGGTCCAAGACCGCGTCGGCGCCAGTGGATTGGTGCCGCGCCCAGCTCAAACCGGGATCGGCCCGTGCGCTGGTGGTGAACAGCGGCAACGCCAATGCGTTCACGGGCAAGGCCGGGATGGAAGGCGCGCGTGCCGTGGCCGAGGCGGCGGCCGAGGCGATCGGCTGCCAGGCGCGCGAAGTGATGCTGGCCTCCACCGGCGTCATCGGCGAACCGCTGCCGGCGGAGCGCATTACGAGAATTTTGGGCGAGCTCGCGGCCAGCGGCTCGGCCTCCGGGTGGCGCGCCGCCGCCGAAGCGATCATGACCACGGACACCTATCCCAAGATGGCGACGGCGTCCGCGGAGATCGAGGGCCGGAAGGTTACCATCAACGGCATCGCCAAGGGCTCGGGCAGGATCGCCCCCGACATGGCGACCATGTTGAGCTTCGTGTTCACCGACGCAAACCTGCCTGCCGGCGTGCTGCAGGACCTGCTCTCGTCCGGCGTGAAGGGTTCGTTCAATTCCATCACCGTGGACAGCGATACCTCCACCAGCGACACGCTGCTCCTGTTCGCCACCGGAAGGGGCGCCGCCCATCCGCCGATCGTCAAAGCCGGCGACAGGCGACTCGCCGATTTCAAGACGAAGCTCGACGCCGTCCTGCTCGATCTCGCGCTGCAGGTGGTGAAGGACGGCGAGGGCGCGCAGAAGCTGATCCGCATCGACGTTACCGGCGCGGAGAGTGCCGAGGCAGCCAGGCGCATCGCGCTCTCCATCGCCAATTCCCCGCTGGTGAAGACCGCCATCGCCGGCGCGGACGCCAATTGGGGCCGCGTCGTCATGGCCGTCGGCAAGGCGGGCGAGAAGGCGGATCGCGACCGCCTGAAGATCAGCTTCGGCGGCCAGGTGGTGGCGGAGAACGGCGAGCGGGCGGCGAAGTACAACGAGGCCGCCGCCACCAGGGCGGTGAGCGGACGCGAAGTCCAGATCGCCGTCGGCCTCGGTATCGGCACCGGCGCCGCCCGCGTCTGGACCTGCGACCTCACGCACGGCTACATCGACATCAACGGCTCATACCGCAGCTGAACGTCGCCGGTTGTGTCAAATTGGGCTATGACTTGGCCCAGCCCGTTAAGACGCGCTTCACCACGGTGACCGGATTTGGAAGCTATTAAGCCGCCGCTTGTTATCGTGATCGCCTGTGCGTTGATCGATCCCGACGGGCGCGCGCTGCTGGCGCAGCGGCCTCCGGGCAAGAGCATGGCGGGCCTATGGGAATTTCCAGGCGGCAAGATCGAGGCTGGCGAGCGGCCGGAGGAGACGCTGATCCGGGAGCTCAACGAGGAGCTCGGCATCACGGTCGAAGAGCCCTGCCTCGCGCCCTTCACCTTCGCCTCACACCGCTACGAGACGTTCTCGCTGCTGATGCCGCTTTACGTGTGCCGCCGCTGGAAGGGAACGCCGCGGGCACTGGAGCACGCGGCGATCAAATGGATGCGCCCGAAAGACATGGCGGGCTACCCCATGCCGCAAGCCGACCTGCCGCTCATCCCCATGCTGCGCGATCTTTTGTGAGCGACATCCGCGGCGCCACCGCGATCGAATACGCCATGATCGCGGGCTTCCTGTCGGTGTTCATCGTCACCGCGGTTGACCTGCTCGGTGCCAACGTCAAATCCGAATTCTTCGACAAGCTGGCGGACGTCATCAAATAGGCTCGGCCTTGTCGCCCGCGGGCCGCTCCGCCGTGCCCAGCGCGTCGGCGAGGCGTGCCCTGGCGCTTCCTGGGCGTAGCGGCTTCTGCTGGCCTTCATGCGGCGCCCATCCGGCCAGATAGACGATGTCGAACGTCGCGCGCAGGCGCCCGTCGGGCTCGGCGTGCCGCAAGCCGTAGCGCGCCAGGGCCGCCGCGAGCACATCGCGGCGCAGGAAGCGGCGGCTGCGCTCGGCCAACGCGTTGGTTTCGCCCAGCGCGCGCAGATCGGAAACGAGCGTCGCGAATTCGCGATAGCGGACGGTCGTCCGTTCGACATCGGCGACCGGCAGCGCAAATCCCGCCCGCTGCAGCAGCGCGCCCAGGTCGCGCACGTCGGCGAGCGGCGCCACGCGCGGACTGGCGCCGCCGGTTGTTTCGCTTTCGCCGGCGGCGAACGCATCGCGCAGTTCCCTGAGCGTCTCGCCGCCGAACAGGGCGGCCAGCAACAATCCGTCCGGCTTGAGCGCGCGCCGTATCTGGATCAGCGCGCCCGGCACGTCGTCGACGGCATGCAGGGCGAGCACGCTGACGGCAAGATCGAAGCTCTCCGGCTGCGCTTCCAACCTTTCCTCGCGGAATTCCGAATGTGTCCAGGCTGCCGCAAACGGTGCCAGCGGACCCGGAGGGTGGCAGCCGATGCCCAGCGCGCGGCCGAAACGCCGGTTCACCGCCGACAGCCGTTCCGTCAGGCCCTGCTGCGTTTCGGCCAGAAGCACGCTGTCTCCGCCCATGCGGCGCGCCCGCGCTTGCCGGAGCCTGCGGGCCTTGCGGTCGAAAATCCTGGGGGGAGCGTTCAAGGGCGGTTCGATTTCGGCGTGCGTCCGGCATAACCTATGCCCCATGACCGCGACATTCGAGAGCGGCGCACGGGCGGCGGGCCTTCGCAAGGCCGTGCGCGGCGTCCTGGACCTGTTGCTGCCGCCTCTGTGCGCCATCTGCCGCAAGCCCGTGTCGGAGGCGCATGCCCTCTGCCCGGCCTGCTGGAGCGAGATTGCGTTCCTGGACGGGCCGGCCTGCGCCCGCTGCGGCGCGCCGTTCGAGGTCGATCCAGGCCCGGGCACGCTCTGCGCCGCCTGCCATGCCGAGCCGCCCGCCTTCGACCGGGCGCTCTCCGTATTGCGGTACGACGACGCGGGCAAGAAACCGATCCTGGCGCTCAAGCGGGCGGACCGGCACGACCTCGTGCCGGCCTTCGCGCGCTGGCTGGAGCGGGCAGGGCGGGAACTGGTCGCGGAGGCGGATGTCCTCATGCCGGTTCCCCTGCATCGGCGCCGGCTCTGGCAGCGGCGATACAATCAGGCGGCGTTGCTGGCGCACCGGATATCCCGGCTGACCAGCAAGCCCGTGGACGCGCTGGCGCTGGTCCGGATCAAGCCGACGCCCAGTCAGGGCGAGATGCCCTCCGCCAAGGCCAGGCGCCGCAACGTCCGCGGCGCTTTCAAGGTCGCGCGGCCGCAGGCTGTCCGGGGGCGCAACGTGCTCCTGGTCGATGACGTTCTGACCACGGGCGCGACGGCTTCGGCCTGCGCGCGGGCGCTCAAGCGGGCCGGCGCCCGCAGCGTAAATGTCCTGACGGTGGCGCGCGTTGTCCGGGGGGCGAACATAGCTATATAAAGCTTGAGGAATGCGTCGAGTCCCCGCGTATGCCGAAGGTCACGATCTACACCACGCCCATCTGCCCCTATTGCGTGCGGGCCAAGCATCTCCTGAAGAAGAAGGGCGTGGCCGTGGAGGAGATCGACGTATTCATGGATTCGGACGCGCGCGCGCAGATGGAGCGGAAGTCGGGCGGGTGCCGCACTGTGCCGCAGATCTTCGTAGGCGACACCCATGTCGGCGGCTGCGACGACCTCTATGCCCTCGACCGCGCGGGCCGTCTCGATCCTCTCCTGGCCGGCGCATGACGGGCTTCCGCGCCGCCTGCGTGCAGATGCGCTCGTCCGACGATGTGGGCGAGAACATCCGCACCGCGTCCGAGCTGATCCGCGAAGCGAAGGGCAAGGGTGCCGTCTTCGTAGGTACGCCGGAGAATACCACGATCATGGCGCCCGATGCCGGCGCGAAGCTCGAGCGCAGCTTTCCCGAGGACCGCGATCCGGCATTGCCGGCGTTCTCCGCGCTGGCGGAGGAGCTCGGCATCTGGCTTCTGGCCGGTTCGCTGGCGATCAAGGTCAGCGATACCAAGACGGCGAACCGCTCGTTCCTCATCGACCCGAAGGGGCGCGTCGCGGCGCGCTACGACAAGATCCATCTCTTCGACACCGATCCCGGCGCGGGCGAGACCTATCGCGAGTCCAACACCGTCGAAGGCGGCCACCGTGCGGTGCTGGCGGAGACGCCGTGGGGCAAGATCGGACTCACGATCTGCTACGATCTGCGTTTCCCGCAGCTCTATCGCAGGCTCGCCCAGGCGGGCGCGTTCCTTCTCACCGTGCCGAGCGCCTTCACCGAGACGACAGGCAAGGCGCATTGGCACACGCTGCTCAGCGCTCGCGCCATCGAGAACGGCGCGTTCGTGCTCGCGCCCGCGCAAGGCGGGCTGCATGCCAACGGGCGGGCGACCTACGGCCATTCGCTGATCGTGGCGCCCTGGGGCGAGATCCTGGCGGAAGCGGGCACCGAGCCCGGGGTGATCGTGGCCGAGATCGATCCCGATGCTGCCAATTCCGCGCGTCAGCGCGTGCCAAGCTTGCGGCATGACCGGAACTTCGAGGGCCCTTAGATCGTCGCGGCCGGAGGGGCGCGCCGCGCTCGGATTCCGGACGCATTCCGGTTGGGCGGCGGCCATCGTCCTGACGGGCACGCCGAAGAACCCGAGAATCGCCCTTCGCCGCCGCATCGAGCTCTGCGATCCGTCCATCGAGGGATCGAAGCAGCCCTTCCACCACGCGGAACCGATGCCGTTCCCGAAGGCGAAGGATTTCATCGCGCGATGCGCGAAATCGACGGACGCGTTGGCGCGGTCGTCCGTGGCCGCGCTCGTCACAGCGAGCGACGGCGCCGCGCCGGGCGGCGCCTGCATCCTCGCCGCCGCGGGGCGGCCGCTGCCGGACTTGCGCGCGATACTCGCTTCTCACGCCCTCATCCACACGGCGGAAGGCGAGTTCTATCGCGATGCGCTGGCGCGCGCGTGCGGCGAGCTGAACGTCAAGGCCGGCAGGCTCGGGGAACGGGATGCCGCTTCATGGACCGCCTCGCGCCTGGGCATTCCGGAGGGCGAGCTCAAGGCGCGGCTCGTGGAGATGGGAAGAGCGCTGGGCCCGCCCTGGACCGCCGATGAAAAGCTCGCGACCATGGGCGCCTGGCTGGTGCTGGCAGGCTGAACCGGGCGGCGCTTTCCTGCGGATCGGTTGCGAAACCGCGGATTTACCCCCATTTTGTAAGCTGACCGAGAAGGCAACCGGGCAACCCGCGTGATCGTCTACAATCTCCGCTGCAAGAACAGCCACGAATTCGAGGGCTGGTTCCGCGATAGCGCCGCGTTCGACGCGCAGGCGGCGGCGAAAAAGCTCGTCTGCCCTGTCTGCGAGACGCGCAACGTCGGAAAGGCGATCATGGCGCCGGCGCTGTCGGGCGAAGTCGGCAAGCAGAAATCCGCGCCGACGCCCGGCGAAATGCGCCAGATGCGGCAGTTCGTGAGCGGGCTCAGGAAACACATCGTCGAGAACGCCGACTACGTCGGCAAGGACTTCCCCGAAGAGGCCCGCAAGATCCACTATGGCGAGAGCGAGGAACGCCACATCTACGGCGAAGCGTCGGTGCACGACGCGCAGGAGCTGGTAGAAGAGGGCATCGACGTGGCACCGCTGCCGCCCGACATGAACGAAGCCAACTAGCCATGCTGGCGGCACTGAGCGTCCTGGCTCCGATGTCCGGCCCGCCGGACATGCTCGATGACTGCTCCGTCGCCGATTTCGTCGGTCGTGGACGGGAATGATCAGACCGCCTTGCCTGCCACCACCATGTAGTTCACGTCCGTATCGCCCGACAGCCGCCAGTCCCAGCTGAACGGGTCGAAGACGATACCCTGTGTTTTCAGGACGTTGAGGCCACTTTCCTCAAGCATCGCGCGAAGCCGGGGCGGCTCCACGAACTTGTTCCAGTCGTGCGTGCCCCGCGGCAGCCAGCCCAGCACGTACTCCGCACCGATCTTGGCCAGCGCAAAGGCCTTCAGCGTCTTGTTGATTGTGGCGACGAACATCAGTCCGCCCGGCGCGATCAGGGCGGAGCAGGCCGTGAGGTAGGCGGAAAGCTCGGTCACATGCTCGACGACCTCCATGTTGAGCACGACGTCGAACGTCGCGCCCTCGGCCACCAGCGCCTCCGCCTCGGTCGCCAGATATTCGACGGCGACATCGGTTTGCGCGGCATGGGCGCGCGCGGTCCCGATGTTCTTCTCGGACGGGTCGGCGCCGGTTACGGCAAAGCCCAGCCGCGCCATCGGCTCGGAAAGGAGCCCGCCCCCGCAACCGATGTCGAGAAGGCTGAGGCCGTCGAACGGCCGGAGCGATCCCGGGTCGCGGCGGAAGTGTCCGGCCGCCGTTTCGCGGATGAATTTCAGCCGGACGGGGTTGAACTTGTGCAGTGGCGCGAACTTGCCGTTGGGGTCCCACCACTCGGCCGCCATGGCGGAGAACTTGGCCACTTCCGCTGTGTCCACCGTCGAAGCCGATGCCATGGGACAAATCCTGCCGTTGAGCGCGGGGCCGGGCCCGTTTATGTAGGAACCAGCGCAGCATAGCAGGTATCGAGCAGGATTGGGCCCGTGGCGAAGATCGTGATGAAGTTCGGCGGCACCTCGGTGGCCGATCTCGACCGCATCCGCCACGTCGCCACGCTGGTGAAGCGGGAGGTCGACCGCGGCAACCAGGTCGCCGTGACGGTCTCGGCCATGGCGGGCGAGACCAACAAGCTGGTGGCCTGGACGCGCGAGCTGTCGCCGCTGCACGACGCCCGGGAATACGATGTCGTGGTTTCCTCCGGCGAGACGGTGTCGGCCGGGCTGCTCGCCATCGCGCTCCAGGCCATCGGCGTCAGCGCGCGCTCGTGGATGGGCTGGCAGATCCCTGTCCGGACTTCGGCGATGCACGGCTCGGCCAGGATCGAGGGCATCGAGGCGGGGATCCTCAACGAGCGGCTGGCCGAAGGGCAGGTGGCCGTGGTGGCCGGCTTCCAGGGCGTCGCGCCGGACAACCGCATCACCACCATCGGCCGTGGCGGCGGCGACACCAGCGCCGTGGCCGTGGCGGCGGCGCTGAAGGCGGACCGCTGCGACATCTATACGGACGTGGACGGCGTCTATACGACCGATCCCAGGATCGTGCCCAAGGCGCGGCGGCTGCAGCGCGTGGCGTTCGAGGAAATGCTGGAGATGGCCTCGCTGGGCGCCAAGGTGCTGCAGACTCGCTCGGTCGAGATCGCCATGCTCCATCGCGTGCCCGTCCGGGTATTGTCGACATTCGACCCGGAGGCGGGCGGAACGCTGCTTTGCGACGAGGAAGACATCGTGGAAAAGAAACCCGTCACCGGCATCGCCTATTCGCGCGATGAGGCGAAGATCACGCTGCATCGCATCGATGACCAGCCCGGCATCGCGGCCAAGATCTTCGGCCCCCTGTCGGATGCGGGCGTCAATGTCGACATGATCGTCCAGAACGTGTCGCCGGACGGCAAGAAGACCGACCTGACCTTCACCGTCACCCGCGGCGAGCTTCAGCGCGCGCTCAAGGCCATCGAGGAGTCGCAGGCCACCATCGGCTATCGCGACATCACCTCGGCGGCGGATGTGGCGAAAATCTCCATCATCGGCATCGGCATGAAGGCCCATCCCGGCGTGGCGCAGACCATGTTCCGCACGCTGGCGGAGAAGGGTATCAACATCCAGGTGATCTCGACCTCGGAGATCAAGGTCAGTGTCCTGATCGCCGAGGAGTACGTGGAACTGGCGGTCCGCGCCCTGCATTCGGCTTACGAGCTGGACGCGGCATGAGGGAGCCAATCTGATGCCATCCGTCGGCGTCGGCAGTCCCAGAGCCCTGCTGCGCCGTCTTCGCGAGATCATGGCGGAGCAGGTGAGCGCGCAGACGCGCCTTGACCGCCTGGTGATGGTCATCGCCGCCAACATGGTGGCGGAGGTGTGCTCGATCTATCTGCGCCGCGCCGGCAGCGCCTTCGAGCTCTTCGCCACCGAAGGCCTCAATCGCGAAGCGGTGCACCGCACGCGCCTGCGCGAGGGCGAGGGCCTGGTCGGCCTGGTGGCGGAGACCGCGGAGCCGGTGAACCTCAGCGACGCGCCCGGCCATCCCCGTTTCGCCTACCGGCCGGAGACCGGCGAGGATCCGTTCCGTTCGTTCCTCGGCGTTCCGATCGTGCGCGGCGGGCAGGTCTACGGCGTGCTCACCGTGCAGAACAAGGCGGCGCGCCAGTACGAGGAGGAAGAAGTCGAGGCCCTGCAGACCGTTGCCATGGTGCTGGCCGAGGTCGTGGCCCATGGCGCGCTGTTCGACATCGCCGAACTCGACGAGCCGGAACTGCGGGCCGACCGGCCGCGCGCGTTCCAGGGCGAGGGGCTCGCGGAGGGCGTCGCCATCGGCCGCGTCGTCCTGCATGAGCCGCGGGTGCGGGTGGAGCGGCTCATCGCCGACGACCCGGCCGCGGAATTGAAGCGGCTCGACGACGCGCTCGGCGAAATGCGCGAGGCGGTCGACAAGATGCTGGATTCGAGTGAACTCGACCTGACGGGCGAGAGCCGGGAGGTGGTCGAAGCCTACCGCCTCTTCGTCCAGGACCAGGGCTGGCGGCAGAAGCTGCGCGATGCCGTGCGCACGGGTCTCACCGCCGAAGCCGCGGTCGAGCGCGTGCAGGACGAGCTGCGCGCGCGCATCATCCGCATGGGCGACACATTTCTGCGCGAGCGCCTGCACGATTTCGAAGACCTTGCGCGGCGGCTTCAGAAGCATCTGAGCGGCGATGGCGGCGAAGGCCCGGACCGCGAGCTCCCGCATGATGCCATCCTCGTCGCCCGTGCCATGGGGCCGGCCGAACTGCTGGACTACGGCCGCGACCGCATCCGCGCGCTGGTGCTCGAGGACGCCGCCGCGACCTCCCATGTCGTCATCGTCGCACGCGCCATGGGCATGCCGCTGGTCGGCGACGTGGAAGGCATCGTCGATACCGCGCGCGGCGGCGACGACATCGCGGTCGATGGCGAGACGGGCGAGGCGCATCTGCGCCCGCCGGCGGAAATCCTGTCGGTGTTCGAGGCACGGCGGGCGCTGCGCACGCAGCGCGTGGCGCGGATGGCCCAGGTGCGGGATCTGCCCGCCGTGACGAAGGACGGGGTCCACATCGACCTGATGATGAATGCGGGCCTGCTGATCGACATGCCGCATCTGAAGGAGTCGGGCGCGGACGGCATCGGGCTCTTCCGCACCGAACTGCAGTTCATGATCGGCGAGACCATGCCGCGGCTGCCCGACCAGATTGCCTTCTACAAGCAGATCATCGACGCCGCCGGGAACAGGCCCGTGGTCTTCCGCTCGCTCGACCTGGGCGGCGACAAGATCCTTCCTTACGGCCGCTGGGAGCGCGAGGAAAACCCCGCGCTGGGCTGGCGCGCCATCCGCATCGCGCTCGACCGGCCGGCGCTGCTCCGTTACCAGGTGCGCGCGCTGCTCGCGGCGTCCGCCGGCCGGGCGCTCAGGCTCCTCCTGCCGATGATTAGCCATGTGGCGGAGTTCAATCTCGCCCGCGCGCTGATCGACCGGGAACTGGAGCGGGCGCGCCAGCTCGCCCTGCCGCTGCCGACGCAGACCCTGGTGGGCGCCATGCTCGAAGTGCCCGCGCTGATGTTCATGCTGCCGCAGATCCTGCGCAGCGCGGATTTCGTCTCCATCGGCTCGAACGATCTGCTGCAATTCATGTTCGCCGTGGACCGCACGAACACGCGCGTCTCCAAGCGCTACGACGCGCTCAATCCGGCGTCGCTGACGATCTTCCGGCAGATCGTGAGGAGCGCGAAGGAGGCGAGCGGCGAGGTCTCGCTGTGCGGCGAGATGGCGGGAAAGCCGCTGGATGCGATGGCGCTGATCGGCGTCGGCCTGCGCACGCTCTCGATGGCGCCGGCCAACATCGGCCCTGTCAAGATGATGATCCGCAGCCTCGACACGCGCGAACTCGCGCCGTTCGTGGATCAGCTTTGCGGACGCACCGATCAGTCGCTGCGTACGCGGCTTCAGGCCTTCGCGGCGGAGCGCGGCATCGTCCTTAAATAGCCGTGACACGGCCGTTGCGTGCGGCGTTCGGCGCGCGTTCTCGCATATGTTACTTGCCCGCAAGGCGCGCGTTTCCTAGCGTACCGTCCAAGTTGCATCCAAGTGGGAGACATGAAATGTCCAGACTCGCTCTCGCCTTCCTCTCCAGCGCCGCCCTGGTTGCTTCCGGCTCGCTCGCCCTCGCCCAGAACGGCGCCTCCGCGCCCGCCGGCATGGCCCAGCCGATCTCGACGGTGTCGACGACGTGCCATCATGACGGAGAAGTGATTCAGACTCCGCAGGGCCTGATGGTCTGCCATCTGCGCCCGATGAGCGGCGTGCACTTCAAGTCGCGCGACTGGTTCGCCGGCGTCAGCGCTCGCGCCGCCGCCACCAACCAGTGATCGGCCAGACGCCGGCGGCGCATGTAGCCGCCGGCGTGCTTCGGGGGGACATATGAAGCTCTTGTTCGGACTCGCGCTTGCCGCCTCGGCCATCTTCGTCACGGCCGCCGCCGCGCAGGACACGCCCGCGCAGCCGGCCACGCCGCCGCCCGCCGCGGACCAGATCCAGGCCGCCATCCAGGCGCATTGCCATCACGACGGGGAAGTGCTGCTCACGGCCAATGGTCCGGTCGTCTGCCATCTCAAGCACCCGACCGGCGTGACCAACTACTCCCGCGAATGGTTCCGCGAACAGCAGCTGCGCAGCGCCTCGATGAATCACTGAGCGCGGCGGGCGGACCGGGCAATCCCGCAAGCTGGCCTGTTAAATGCTTCTCGCGGCGACACATTCTTTCGCGATTTTTTCCCGTTTTGCGGCACTTGCTAACGCGCCACACAATGGTCACAATCGCGAAACCGCGACTGAAGGGGAGCTTAACGATGCGTAATTTGGCTTTGGCGGCGCTGCTCGCGACCGCACTGGCCGCCGGTACCGGCATGGCATTCGCCGACACACCGAACGGCAACACCGGCACGGCGGCGCAGCCCGCCGCCGATCCGAACGAGATGGTCTGCAAGCGGGGCGAAGTCGTCACCGGCTCCCGCTTTCCCGGCCCGCCGATCTGCCACACCCGCCTGGAGTGGGAGCAGCTTCAGCGCAACGCCAATGAGAGCCTGAACAACATGCAGAACAGGCTCGACTCGGACCGCAACGCGAAGATCACGGGCGGCGGACACTAACCGCCTTGCGGCCGGATGCCGCTGCATATCGCGTGAATTGTTGATGCGAGGCCCCGTTCCGGCTGGCTAGACCCGGCCGGACGGGGTATTGCTTACGCGATGACCAAAGTTACCCATCTCACGCTGGAGGAAGGCGGCGGGCTCAACCGGCGCCGTATTCACCTGCGCGAGATTTCCGGCGACGCCGACAGCCCGCTGGAGACCGTTGGCCAGGACCTCCGCGCCGGCCGCCAGCGCCGGGGCGACGACCTCGCGACCGTCTCGCGGGTCCTCAAGATTCGCAAGGACCACCTCGAAGCCCTGGAAGAAGACCGATTCGAGGCGCTGCCCGGCCGCACCTATGCCGTGGGCTTCGTCCGCGCCTATGCCGACTACCTGGGGCTTGATCCCGTCCAGTGTGTCGAGCGCTTCAAGCGGGAAATCGCCGGGCGGGGCGCGGAGCTTCCTGCCGGCGGGTCCTTCGCGCCGGAGATCGAGGAGCGCAGGCTGCCGCATGGCTGGATCGTCATCGCGGGCGTCGTCGTCGCGCTGATCCTGTACGGCATCTATCACCTGGCCGTGACGGCGGACAGCCTGCTCAAGCCCGCGGCGGCGCCCACGCAGGTCGCCACCAGGGTGCCCGCGCCGAAGCCCGCGCCCACGATCAAGCCCGTCGCGCCACAGCCGGTCGCGCGCACGAGCCAGCAGGCGGCCGATGAGAATGGGCAGGCCTCGCCGGCGGACCGGCAACAGGCCGCGCTTGCGCCACCCCAGGCCGCGCCACCGCAAACGCTGGCGGAGAGCATCGCGGCGCTCCCGCCGGGCGAGGCGTTCGGAACCCAGAACAAAGATGCACGCGTGATCCTGCACATCCGCGAGACCACGCGCATCCTGGTCGAGGCGAACGACGGAACGGTCTACATCAACCGCGTGCTGCATCCCGGCGATTCCTACCGTGTGCCAGACCGCGTGGGCATGACCCTGACGGCACAGGACGGCGGCGCGGTGGCGCTGGAACTCGACGGGCAATTGATGGAGCTCGCGGGAAAAGCGTCGAAAGTGGCCGAAGGCCTGTCGCTCGATCCGCAGGCGGTCGCGGACCGGGCCAATGGGGGCGCCAACTGAGCGCCGCGTTCCGATGAGCGTTCGAGCCTACCGCGATATCGCGCGCCGAAAGTCCCGCAAGATCCGGGTCGGCAAGGTCGAAGTGGGCGGCGACGCGCCCATCACCGTCCAGAGCATGACCAACACGGTCACCGCCGACGCGCGCGCGACCATCGACCAGATTCGCGCGCTCGAGGAAGCCGGTGTCGACATCGCGCGCGTCTCCTGCCCGGACGAGGATTCCACGAAGGCCTTGAAGGCCATCGTCAAGGCCGCGACGGTGCCGGTCGTGGCCGACATCCACTTCCACTACAAGCGCGCCATCGAGGCCGCGGAGGCGGGCGCGGCGTGCCTGCGCATCAACCCGGGCAACATCGGCTCGGCCCAGCGTGTCAAGGAGGTGGTGCGGGCCGCCAAGGACCATGGCGTCTCCATGCGCATCGGCGTGAACGCCGGTTCGCTGGAGAAGGAGCTGCTGGAGCGCTATGGCGAGCCGTGCCCCGAGGCCATGGTTGAGAGCGCGCTGAACCACGCCCGGATCCTCGAAGACAACGATTTCACCGAGTTCAAGATCAGCGTGAAAGCCTCGGACGTATTCCTGGCCGTCGCGGCCTATCAGGGGCTGGCGGAAGCTTGCGACTACCCGCTTCACCTGGGCATCACCGAGGCCGGCGGGCTGATGAGCGGCACCGTCAAATCCTCCATCGGCATGGGCATGCTTTTGTGGAGCGGGATCGGAGACACCATCCGCGTGTCGCTTTCCGCCGATCCGGTGGAGGAGGTCCGGGCCGGTTTCGACATCCTCAAATCGCTCAACCTGCGCCACCGCGGCGTCAACATCGTCTCGTGCCCGTCCTGCGCGCGGCAGGGATTCAACGTCATCGAGACGGTGAAGCTGCTGGAGGACCGGCTCAAGCACATCTCCACGCCCATGACGCTGTCGATCATCGGTTGCGTGGTGAACGGCCCGGGCGAGGCGCGCGAGACCGATCTCGGCTTCACGGGCGGCGGCGCCGGTGGCACCGCGGGCATGATCTATCTGAACGGCAAACCGGCCTACAAGCTCGACAATGCCAAACTCGTCGACCACGTCGTGGAGTTGTGCGAGAAGAAGGCGGCGGAGATCGAGGCTGGCCGCGAGCCCGTGTCCGACGCGGCGCAATAATCGCCCATGGTTTCGAGGGGGAACGTGATGTCCGAAATCCAAGGCAGAAGCGCCGCCATGCCCGCGGCGCCGGAGAATTTCGTGCTGGCCATCCCCGTCGGCCTGGCCGTCGCGGTCGCGGGGGCGCTGGCCTGGGCCGTGGTGACTGTCGTCACAAATTTCCAGATCGGCATCATGGCCCTCGCGGTCGGCTACGCGGTCGGCCGGGCGATCAAGGCGGTCGGACACGGCCGGTCCCAGAAATTCGGCATGCTCGGCGCTGCCTGCGCCTTCTTCGGCTGCCTGCTTGGTAACCTGTTCAGCGCGATCGGGATCTTCGCGCAGCAGGAGCATCTCGACATCATGAACGTGGTCGCGCACGCCACGCCAGATCTCCTGTTCGCGCTGATGAAGGGCATCTCGCGAGTCATGGATATCGTGTTCTATGGCATTGCGATCTACGAAGGCTTCAGGTTCTCGTTCGATCCGTGACGGCGAAGCGCGAAAATCTCCTGAGCTCCGCCGTGGTGATGGGCGTCGCGGCCCTCAAGGCCTCCAAGGTGCTGCTCACCGTGGGGACCATGCTTGTCTCCATGGGGGTCTACAGTCTCATCTGGGGATGGCGGTTCGCCGCGGGCTTCGTGCTGCTGATCCTGATCCATGAGATGGGCCACTACGTCGCCGCCCGCCAGAAGGGCCTCAACGTCGGCGCGCCCACTTTCATCCCGTTCGTCGGCGCGTGGATCAATCTCAAGGAAACGCCGATGGACGTGGAGACGGAGTCCTACGTCGCGTTCGCCGGGCCGCTCGCGGGCACGCTGGGCGCGGTCGCCTGCCTCTTCCTCGGCGGCTACTACGGCAGCGACCTCCTCCTCGCATTGGCCTATTCGGGGTTCATCATCAACCTGTTCAACCTCATCCCGGTTTCGCCGCTCGATGGCGGCCGGATCACGGCAATCGTGTCGCCCAGGGTCTGGCTCCTGGGTGCGCCGCTGCTGCTGGCGCTGTTCTACTATTGGCGAAGCCCGATCCTCATCCTGATCGCCATCCTCGCCGCGCCGCAGGTCATGCGTGCGCTCCGCTACGATCCCAGGGCGCCGGAGAACGTCGCCTATTACGGGACCAGCCTTGCGACCAAGATCGGCTACGGCACGCTCTATATCGGCCTGGCGGCCGCGCTCGCCGTCCTGAGCTACGACGTGCATGCCTCGCTGCCGTCCTACCGGTGACGCTTCCGACGGCAATGTTCCCGGGTCTATAAGCTGCCGCCATGATTCCGCCCGCCAAGCTCGCGCGCCTTGTGGACCGCTTTCATGCGGTGGAGGCGGAGCTTGCTTCGGGCGCGGGCGGGGCGGTCTATGTGAAGCTCTCCAAGGAGCGTGCGGAGCTCGCGCCCGTGGTGTCGGCGATCGAGGCCTATCGCGGCACGGCGAAGGAACTGGAGGAGACCGAGGCGCTCATCGCCGATCCCAAGGGCGATCCGGAGATGCGCGGCCTGGCCGAGGAGGAGCGCGCCCAGCTCAAACAGCGGTTCGCGAAGCTCGAGCGCGACCTGCAGGTCCGGCTCCTGCCAAAAGACGCGGCGGACTCCTCTTCCGCCATCGTGGAGATCCGGGCCGGAACCGGCGGCGACGAGGCGGCGCTGTTCGCGGCCGACCTGCTCGGCATGTACCAGCGCTACGCCCAGCTCCAGGGCTGGAAGACCGAGCTCATGGACATGAGCGAGAGCGACCTGGGCGGCGTGAAGGAGGCGGTGCTGGAAGTCGCCGGACAGGGTGCCTTCGCCAAGCTGAAATTCGAGAGCGGCGTCCACCGCGTCCAGCGCGTTCCAGTCACCGAGGCGGGCGGGCGCATCCACACCTCCGCGGCCACCGTGGCGGTGCTGCCGGAGGCGGAGGACGTCGACATCCAGATCGACGACAAGGATCTGCGCATCGACGTGTTCCGCGCCAGCGGCGCGGGCGGACAGCATGTCAACAAGACCGAGAGCGCGGTGCGCATCACGCACCTGCCGACCGGCATCGCAGTCGCCCAGCAGACGGAGAAATCCCAGCACAAGAACAAGGCCCAGGCGATGAAGCTGCTCAAGGCCAAGCTCTTCGAGATGGAGCGCGAGCGCCGGCAATCCGCCCGCGCGGCCGAGCGCAAGGGGCAGGTGGGCTCGGGCGACCGCAGCGAGCGCATCCGGACCTACAACTTTCCGCAAGGGCGCGTGACCGACCACCGCATCAACCTCACGCTCTACAAGCTCGATCGCATCATCTCCGGCGACGACCTGGGCGAAATCATCGATGCCCTGGTCGCCGAGGACCAGGCGGGCCGGCTGGCGGAGCTGGAGCAGGAAGGGTGACGGCACTGTCCGAGGCGCTGGCGCGAGGCGCGAAAGCCTTGTCCGATGCCGGGGTCGACTCGCCGAGGGCGGAGGCGCGGATCCTGCTTGCGGACGCGATGGGGTTGGCGCCGTCCCAACTGATCGGCGGCGCCGCGCCAACCAAAGCGCAACTGGGAAGGTTCGACCAGGCCATTGCCCGGCGGCGCGCCGGAGAGCCAGTCGCCTACATCACCGGCAAGAAGGAATTCTGGAGCCTGGAATTCGATGTCGGCCCCGGCGTGCTCGTTCCCAGGCCGGAGACCGAAACCTTGGTCGAGGAGATCCTTCGGCTGTTCCCGGATCGAAGCGCGCGGTTGCGCATTGCTGATTGCGGGACCGGCTCCGGCGCGATCCTCCTGGCGCTGCTGAAGGAGTTCCCGGTTGCGGCAGGGGCGGGCGTCGACAGTTCCGGGGCGGCGCTCGAGATCGCCAGGCGGAACGCGAGGAAGTTCGGATTGCAGGCCCGTGCAACATTTGAGCTGGGCGATTGGAGTTCGCTGGAGGGACGGTTCGACGTCATTGCCTCAAATCCGCCCTACCTCAGGCCGGAGGAGGTGGGTGTGGAACTCGCTTTCGAGCCACGTCAGGCGCTGGTCGGCGGCGGTGATGGCCTGGACGCCTATCGCGCGCTCGCGCCATTGATCGCGGCACGATTGACGCCCGCTGGCACGGCCTTTCTCGAAATTGGACAGGGGCAGGGCGAGGCGGTGCGCGCCATTCTTTCCGGGGCCGGGCTTGAAACCGTCCGGATCGTACCCGACCTTTCGGGTATCCCCCGTTGTGTCGTGGCAACTGTTAACGGGTCGGACCGAAAAGCCCTCGGGCCTGAAAAAGCCCTTGGAATGGGTGGGCCGAGCCTGTAGTTTCCCGGTGGGGATCAGGGAACCCCACCTGAGTCGCTGTATTTGCGGGTTCAGGAGGCTGCGGGGGCAGCCGAGGCGTTCGGCGCCGGTTCCCGGGAAAGCAAGCGAAAGACGAAAAGCGCGGATCGACAGACGGACTTGCACGCGGCCATGGCGGCCACGTATCCGTGCCGATTTTTGGCAAAGGGGTCACAGTGAAACGTTCACGCGGACGCGGCCGCAGGCCGCAGCATAACAACGGCGGTGGCGGCGGCGGCGGGATGAATCCCAACCGCACGTTCGATTCCTCGGGTCCCGAGATCAAGATCCGCGGTTCGGCATCGCACGTCTACGAGAAATACCTGCAGCTCGCGCGCGACGCCAATTCCGCCGGCGACCGCGTGCAGGCCGAGAACTACCTGCAGCATGCCGAGCACTACTACCGCATCATGGCCGCCCAGCAGGCGCAGATGCAGCAGTACCAGCAGCAGCAACAGCCGTCGCCGCACTACAACGGCAACAATGGCGGCATCGGCGGCCAGCCCTATCCGCAGCAGGCGCAGGGGCCGTCCTTCTCGCTCGCGGACCAGGACGGCAATGACGAAGGCGACGACGCCGACGCCGCCGAATAGCTTGCCAAAATCGCGCAGCGCTTGTATGCCGCGCGTACTGGTTCCTCAACGCCGGTGCTGTCCGGCAGAACAGGATGCCGCCATGAGGGGGCTCATCATCCGCTAGTTCGTTCCGCCTGCCCGGCGGCTCGAACCTGAACGCGTCCGCATTTCCGTGCGGGCGCTCGCGATCACCTGTTCAACGGGGACCTTCATCCTTTGCGGAATCTTCTTCCGTCCGGGCCGCTGTGGCGGCATGCCGGATTCCTGCGGCTGTGGGCAGCCCAGGCCGTATCGTCCTTGGGCGCGCGCATCGCGCGCGAGGGGTTCTCCATGGCGGCGATCCTGTCGATCCATGCCGCGCCCGCCGAACTCGGAATCCTGACCGCGCTCGCGCGCGGGCCCGGCGTCGTCGTCGGCCTGTTCGCGGGCGGCATGGTGGATCGCACCAGCCGCAGGCGCGTGATGATCGCCAGCGATCTCGCGCGGACGGCGCTCATCCTCACCGTGCCCGTCGCGGCGTGGATTCACCTGCTCACCATGGGGCAGCTTTACGCCGTGGCGGCGCTTGTGGGGGCGGCGGGCGTGCTGTTCGACATCGCCGACCATGCGTTCCTGCCCGAGCTCATCGAGCGCGACTTCCTGCTGGACGGCAACGCCAAGCTCAGCGTGACGGAGTCGCTGGCCGAGATCGGCGGGCCGGCGTTGGCGGGAACGCTGTTCCAGCTCTTCACCGCGCCTTTCGCGATGCTGGGCACGGCATTCACCTACCTGGTCTCCGCGCTGCTCCTGTGGGGTGTTCCGGCGCGCGCCCTGCCGCCCGGGCCGTCGACCCAGAAGCGCCGCTGGTATCACGACCTGGGCGACGGGCTCCGTGCCATCCTGGCGCAGCCATATGTCAGGCCGCTGTTCTGGATGACCGTCGGCTCGACGTTCTTCGGTGCGTTCTTCTGGCCGCTCTATCTGCTCTACGGCTTGAAGATGCTGGGGCTTTCTCCCTGGCTCATGGGGCTGACCATCGCCATGGGCGGCGTGGGCGCGCTCACCGCCGCGGGGCTTTCGACCAGGCTCGTGCGGCGGCTGGGCGCGGGCGCGACCATGGTGGGCGGCTATTTCGCTTACGCGCTGGCGCTGGCGCTGGTGCCGCTGGCGCACGGCCCGCTGTGGCTGGCGACCGCCATGCTGATGATCGCGCAGTTCTGCGGCGACGCCTTCGCCATGGCCGCGATCGTCCCCATGACGTCGCTGCGCCAGGCGATGCTGCCGCGCGCCATGCTTGGCCGCACGGCCGCCGTGTTCGGCGCCGTCACGGGCGCGATGACGGTGACAGGCGCGCTCACGGGCGGCTTCCTCGGCGAGATGCTGGGCCTGCGGGAGGTGCTCTCCATCTCCGTGACCGGGATCGTGGCGTCGGTCTCCCTCCTGCTGTTCTCGCCGGTGCGGAAACTGCGCGAAATCGCCTGACGATGGGTCCGTCGCCCGAGGAACGGCCTTGAACGGCACGGACCGGGAACCCAAATAGATCAAGGAACCGCGCCCATCCGGGGCGGTATTCTATTCCGCATGAGACTCGGCGCGACGGCCCCAAGGGGCGGCGGCCGTGGGCTTGAGAGGCAGAAATGGACATCGAGAAATTCACCGAGCGCGCGCGCGGCTTCATCCAGTCCGCGCAAGGGCTTGCGCTTCGTTCCAACCACCAGCAGCTGACGCCGCAGCACCTGCTCAAGGTGCTGCTCGACGACGAGGAAGGCCTGGCCGCGCGGCTCATCCGCGCCGCCGGGGGCCGCCCCGAACAGGCGCTGGGCGAGACCGAGGTGGCGCTCGCCAAGCTGCCGCGGGTCGAGGGCTCGAACGGGCAGGTCTATCTGGGCCCCGAGACGGCCAGGCTGCTGGACGCCGCCCAGGAGGCCGCCAAGAAGGCCGGCGACAGCTTCGTGACCGCCGAGTTCCTCCTGCTCGCGCTCGCCATGGCGAAGGGCACGGATGCCGCGCGCATCCTGAAGGACGCGGGCGTCACGCCCCAGGCGCTGAACAAGGCCATCGCCGATGTGCGCCAGGGCCGCACCGCCGACAGCGCCACGGCCGAGAGCCAGTACGACGCGCTGAAGAAATATGCCCGCGACCTGACGGAGGCCGCGCGCAACGGCAAGCTCGATCCCGTCATCGGCCGCGACGAGGAGATCCGCCGCACCATCCAGGTGCTTTCCCGGCGCACCAAGAACAATCCCGTGCTGATCGGCGAACCCGGCGTCGGCAAGACCGCCATCGCCGAGGGCCTGGCGCTGCGCATCGTCAACGGCGACGTGCCGGAAAGCCTGCGCGACAAGCGGCTGATGGCGCTGGACATGGGCGCGCTGATCGCCGGCGCCAAGTTCCGCGGCGAGTTCGAGGAGCGGCTCAAGGCCGTGCTCAACGAGATCACCGCCGCGCAGGGCAAGGTCATCCTCTTCATCGACGAGATGCACACCCTCGTGGGCGCCGGAAAGGCCGACGGCGCGATGGACGCGTCCAACCTGCTCAAGCCGGCGCTCGCCCGCGGCGAATTGCACTGCATCGGCGCCACCACGCTGGACGAATACCGCAAGCACGTGGAGAAGGACGCGGCACTTGCGCGGCGCTTCCAGCCCGTCTTCGTGAGCGAGCCGACGGTGGAAGACACGATCTCCATCCTGCGCGGACTCAAGGAGAAGTACGAAGTCCACCATGGCGTGCGAGTCACGGATTCCGCCATCGTGGCCGCGGCCACGCTTTCGCACCGCTACATCACCGACCGCTTCCTGCCCGACAAGGCCATCGACCTGATGGACGAGGCCGCCAGCCGGCTGCGCATGCAGATCGATTCCAAGCCGGAAGAGCTGGACGAGCTCGACCGGCGCCTGATCCAGCTCAAGATCGAGCGCGAGGCGCTGAAGAAGGAGACCGACAAGGCCTCCAGGGATCGCCTCGTCGCGCTGGAACGCGAGATCGGCGACATCGAGGAGAAGGCCGACGCGATGACGGCCAAGTGGCTGGAAGAGAAGAAGTCCGTCCAGTCCGCCCAGAGCCTGAAGGAGAAGCTGGACGCCGCGCGCATGGCGCTGGACGTCGCCCAGCGCAGGGGCGACCTCGGCCGCGCCGGCGAAATCGCCTATGGCGAGATCCCGCAGCTCGAGAAGCAGCTGCGCGAGATCGAGGAGAAGCAGCAGGGCGACCTGGTGAAGGAGGCGGTCACGCCGGAGAACATCGCCCAGGTGGTCTCGCGCTGGACCGGCATCCCCGTCGACAAGATGCTCGAGGGCGAGCGCGACAAGCTGCTCAAGATGGAAGCGGCGCTGGAGAAGCGCATCGTCGGCCAGGACGAGGCGGTGCGCGCGGTGTCCAACGCCGTGCGCCGCGCGCGCGCGGGACTGCAGGATCCCAACCGGCCCATCGGCTCGTTCCTGTTCCTGGGCCCCACGGGCGTCGGCAAGACCGAACTCACCAAGGCGCTCGCGGAATTCCTGTTCGACGACGACACCGCGATGGTGCGCGTCGACATGAGCGAGTTCATGGAGAAGCATTCCGTGGCCCGCCTGATCGGCGCGCCGCCCGGCTATGTCGGCTACGAAGAAGGCGGCGTGCTCACCGAAGCGGTGCGCCGGCGTCCCTATCAGGTGATCCTGTTCGACGAGGTCGAGAAGGCGCACCACGACGTGTTCAACGTGCTGCTCCAGGTGCTGGACGACGGACGGCTGACCGACGGCCAGGGCCGCACCGTCGACTTCCGCAACACGGTGATCATCCTCACCTCCAACCTCGGCACGGAGTTCCTCGCCGGCGAGGAGACTCCGGCCGCCCGCGCGCAGGTCATGCAGGCCGTGCGCGCGCATTTCCGGCCCGAATTCCTCAACCGCCTGGACGAGATCATCCTGTTCCACCGCCTGTCGCGGGCGAACATGGACAAGATCGTCGATATCCAGATCGCGCGGCTGCAGAAGCTGGTCGCCGACCGCAAGATCGCGATCCATCTCGACAAGAAGGCCACCGAATGGCTCGCCGGCGCCGGCTACGATCCGGTCTATGGCGCGCGGCCGCTCAAGCGCGTGATCCAGCGCCGCCTGCAGGACCCGCTGGCCCAGATGCTGCTCGAAGGCAGGATCGGCGAGGGCGACACCGTGAAGGTCAGCGCCGGCAAGAACGGCCTCACCCTCAACGGCCAGGAATTCGCGGCGACCGGCGACGAAATCGAATTCGAGGCGCCGAGCAGGGCGATACACTGACGCGCGTGCGATGCGCCTCTCGCCGCTGTCGCGGCATGAGGCCGGTCCCGAAGGCGCGACCTCAGTCCTTCGCCGCCCGCAGGTCCGCGGCGGCGCTGTCGGCGACCTTGCCTTCAAGCGGCATCGAAGCGAGCTCGAGGTCGACGTGTATGCGCTGGTTGAGGAAATCGCGCAGGTCGCGGCCGGCGAGGCGGCGGCCGGTGGCGACCTTCACCTTGAGCGGGTTCACCTGCACGCCGTTGATCCGGATTTCGTAGTGCAGATGCGGGCCCGTCGAAAGCCCGGTGTTGCCGCTATAGGCGACCACCTGGCCCTGATGGACGTGGCTGCCCGGATGGATGCCGGCTGCGAAGCGGGAGAGGTGGCCGTAAGCGGTCGCGTAGCCGCTGCCGTGGTCGATGAGCAGGAAGTTGCCGTAGCCGCCCTTGCGCCCGGCCGCCATCACCGTGCCGGAGCCAGCCGCCATCACCGGCGTCCCGACCGGCACGCCGAAGTCGATGCCCTTGTGCATGCGGCTGTAACCCAGCACCGGGTGGAAGCGCATGCCGAAGCCGGAGGTGATGCGCGCGCCGTCCACCGGCGTCTTCATCAGCATGCCCTTGGCGCTTTCCCCTCTGGCGTCGAAGTAATCGACGGCGTCGCCCTTGGGCTGGTAGCGGTAGAGGGTGACGGTGCGGTCCGCGGTCTTCATCGTGACGTAGTCTATGTTGCCTTCCTTCGCGGGCTCGCCCTTGGCCGTGTAGTAATAGGAATAGAGCACCTGGAAGGTGTCGCCGGGATGGATGTCGCGCTGGAAGTCGATCTTGTACGACAGCATGTGGATCATCTCGACCACGACCTTGGCCGGGATGCCCGCCTGCATCGCGGCGAGGTAGAGGCTGGAATCGATCTTCGCGCCGGCGCGGTGATAATGCGCCTCCAGCGTCTGCTGTTGGGCGTTCGCGCTGAACGCGCCGCTGGCGTCGCGGGCGATCGTCACGTCCTGGCCGATGGTGGGTGAGAAACTCACCGACAGAAGCTTGCCGACCGGCGCGGCGGCGGCGGGCTGCACGTCGCCGGTGTCGTCGGAATCGTCGTCATCCGCCGCGTCGTTGGCGCCGGCGGGCGGGGTGTAGGTGATCTGCGCGATCGGCGCGGGCGCCTGCTTCACCGCCTCGAACGTCACGTTGATCGTCATGCCGGCGCGGACCTGGCGCGGATCGTAAATCTTGCCGAGCGCCGCGACGGCGGCGGCTGCGTCGGGCTGCGTGGCGCCCGCATCGACCAGCACGCCGGCGAGCGTGTCGCCGGAATCGAGCGTGATGCTGTGCGCGTCCACGCCGGGCGCGGGCGAATTGCTGTCGTCGTTCAGGCTCTCCGACGCCAGCGTGTCGTCCAGCGGCGGGGTGAGCTGGGCGCTGGGCCTGGCGTCGACCACGGCGCCGGGCGCCAGGCTCGCGTAGCTTGCCCCGCCGGGTTTGCTCTGCGCGGCGAGCTGCAGGAAGATCTGATAGGGCATCAGCGAGCGCTCGGCGCTCGCGGACATGGTGTGCGCGCCGGCGCCCGGCAGCGTGCCGGCGGCGAGCCAGGCGATCGATCCGGCGACCAGCGCCGTGACCGACATCGAGGCGATGGCCCAGCGGCCGTCGGTGGTGGAAAGCGATTTGGCGGTGTGGCGCGCGGAGCGGCGCCAGTCGGTCAGGAATTTGGCAAAGCTCGTGCTGTAACGGCCGCGCACTTCGACACCTGCTGTTGCTGTTATGGGACGAGTCCCAGCCCGTCGATAGGCCCGGCCGAAGCGGGGCGCGTCGCCATATAGCCCGAAGCTCATTAGAGCCGTCAACCTTTACCGGCGCGTTAACGATGCCTTGACCGATTCAGGGAATCGCGCGCGGTATTGGACGGCTCATGCGCAAGTTCGGGGCCATTCCCGCCCGCGACTCTTCATGGGCGGGGAATGGCGCTTAACTTTCTACAGCCTTACCAGGAGCACTTCGGCGATGCGGCCGTGGATCCAGCCGACTCCGCGCGCGATGTGCAGCGTGATGAAGAACAGAAGCAGGCCCACGAGCAGGCAGAGGATCAGGCCCGGCGCGGTGTTGAAGAGATGCTCGAGCCAGGGAACTTCGTCGATCTGCACGTGGCTGTGGCCGGTGACGAGGCCCGCGATCGAGCCGCCGGCGAGCGTCAGCGGCACGGTGATGCCGACGACCGCGAGCGTGAAGTAGAGGATGCCCAGCGGCAGCATCAGCAGGAGGTAGAACATCGTCGACCAGGTGCGCACGTCGATCAGCACGTCCTTGATGCGGGTCCATACGGTCTCGTCCGCCGCGGTCTCGGGCGGAAGGCGGCGCGGCATGCGCACGCCGAGCAGGCCCTCGACGATGCGGCCCTCGACATGGCCGAGCAGCCGGCACACGCCGATCACCAGGATGGCGAGCGGAATGCCGATGATGGTGATGATGAGGCCGAGGCTCGTCGCCATGCCGGCGACGACGAAGGTGAAGTAGACGATGCCGGTGACCAGCGACAACAGCATGTACATCAGCGCGCCGTAAGCGCGCGGATCCATGACGATGCCGAAGAATCCGTAATGACGGCTCTCCGGCTCGTCGGATTTGGGGAAGGGTCCCGAGAGGGTGGCTTCCATGGATTTGTACTCCTCTGCGATTTCCTCTGGCGTCCCGTAGGTCGCGACGACGGACGCCAGGATCTCCGCCTCGGACTGTTCCGGATGAGTGGCAATTTCGTTGTTGAGATGCTCTTCCGCGTCGCTCACGGCGTCGCTGATCAGGCCGGCGGGGCAGCGCAGCGCCTTCAGCGCGCCCGTGAGCGCGGACAGGTATTCCTTGACCGTGTCAGGCTGACGGCCGGAGTTCATACGTGGCTCCCTGCGCTTGCAGCGCGTCGTCTACGAACTCACGCATATCCTTCCACGCGCCCTGCCAGTCGTTCAGCGCGCGGCGGCCTTCGTCGGTGATGTTGTAGTAGCGCCGGGGCGGGCCGAAGGCCGAGGCCTCGACCCTGCTGTCGAGCAGGCCCAGCGAATTCAGGGACCGCAGGACGGGATAGATGGCGCCCTGCTTGAAGATCAAACCGCCTTCGCCTTCGGCTTTCACGGCCTTGGCGATTTCGTAGCCATACATCTCCCGGTTCGCGCGAGCGAGCACGGCCAGGAGCACGAGCGATGACAGCCCTGCCATGAGTTCTTTACGGAATTTGCGCGTGTAGTCGGTGTCCGGTGGCACGACGCAGTTCTTCCGCCTCCCTTACTATTACGAACTCCTATCTAGCATGGAGTTCGTACTATACAAGAGTGCCCTATAGAGGACGTTCAATTATTTTCGGTCCCAAGGGATTTTAGCGGTCCGGCGCCTGAATATCGACACACCTGACATGGGAAAGGAAATGCGGGTTTCCAGCCCTGTCCGGCCCCACATTCGGCTTTTTCCCGCAATTCCGGGGACGTTGAATTGCGGTTCTCTGCGTGTGTGCATCTCCTGCGAAATAATATTGCGGAATTGAACCTCGATTTGCGCAAGCTCGTGAGGCTACCACGCCACCAAGTTGAGCACATTATAGGAACAACACTGGCGGTTGCCAAGGGTCCATGCGCCGCAGGAGCGCAAGTCCTGGGGTTATGCGGAATTCATGGCTATCGACCAAGGCGCTCCAGTGACTATGGTGGAGTTTCAAAGGGGACGCCTCCGAAGGGGAATCTAATGAAACTGTCATCATTGGCGGCGCTCGCGCTTGCGGGCGTTGCGCTTTCCGGTTGTGCCACGGTCATCAAGGGCACCAGTCAATCCATCGCCATCACCACGCCGCCGGTCGAGGGCGCGAACTGCACGCTCAAGAGCAAGGAAGGCACCTGGAACGTCACGTCGCCGGGCGCCGTCACGGTCGACAAGAGCAAGGAAGACATCCTCATCCATTGCACCAAGGACGGATACCAGGACGCCGACGCGACCATCCCGTCCAACTTCCAGGGCTGGACGCTGGGCAACATAATCCTTGGCGGGGTGATCGGTGTGGGCGTGGACGCCGCCAGCGGCGCCATGAACGAGTATCCGAACGCCTACCAGGTGCCGATGACACCGTCGCCGGCGCCACAGGCGATGCCGATGACGCCCGCGACGCCGCCTGCGCCGGGAAGCAAGACCAGCAGCTGAAGGACACCATTGCGCGCGACGGCCGGTGCCGGCTCGGCGCGGCCGTCCGCGCTTGTTCAAAGCCCCAGGGAGAACAGCCGGCTGTCGGCGGCGTGCGCGGGCAGGCGGACGATGCCGTCGAAGGCGAAGCCGAGCTTCCCGAGCACCGCGATGGATCCGGCATTGTCGAGGGCGGTGATCGCCAGCAGCCGTTTCAGGCCCAGCCCGCCCCGCGCATGGTCCAGCACGGCCGCGGCGGACTCCACCGCAAAACCCTTGCCCCAATAGCGTTCGAGGAACGCGAAGCCCAGATCGGGGCCGCCGAGACCTTCGCGCCGCACCAGCCCGCAAATGCCGATGGGCACGTCGCCGTCCTTCAGCGCCACGCGCCACAGGCCGTAGCCGTTCTTCGCGTAGCTCGCGCGCGCGCTGTTGGCGATGTAGCCCCACGCGCCGTCGAGCGTGCGCACGCCGCGATCGCCGATGTTGCGGAGGAAGCCGGGCGAGTTGAGGAGTTCGAGGATGAAAGGCTCGTCGCCGTGGTCCAGTTCGCGCAGCGCGAGCCGCCCGGTTTCGGCGAGGCTCAAGACGCGCCGCTCTCGTTGGCCGCGGTCTGGAGTTGCACGAAGTTCTCCAGCCCCATCTGCCCGATCAGGCGAAGCTGGGTCTGCAGCCAGTCGATATGCTCTTCTTCGTTTTCCAGGATATGCACGAACAGTTCGCGGCTGACGTAGTCCCGCACTTTCTCGCAATGGGCGATGGCGGATTTGAGATCGGGATGGGCGCGCTGCTCCAGCCTGAGGTCGCAGCCGATGATCTCGCGGACGTCTTCGCCGATGAGGAGCTTCCCGAGATCCTGGAGGTTGGGCAGGCCACCGAGAAACAGCACCCGCTGGATCAGCCGGTCGGCATGCTTCATTTCGTCGAGGGATTCCGCGTATTCCTTTTTCGCCA
Source organism: Rhizomicrobium sp. (assembly GCA_035499995.1). Lineage (GTDB taxonomy): Bacteria > Pseudomonadota > Alphaproteobacteria > Micropepsales > Micropepsaceae > Rhizomicrobium. The sequence goes on from DATJXR010000028.1 coordinate 78,872, forward strand.
GGACCGACAGGCCCCAATCGGCCAGCATCCGCGAATGGAGGAAGTACTGATTGATGGCCGTGAGCTCGTTCTTTAGCACCTGGTTGAGGTGCCGGATGACTTCGGCATCGCCGGGCAGGGACGCGATGGGGGAGAGGCCTACGCCGCCGTTTCGCGCCGGGCCTGCGCCGCGCGCGTCTCGTCCAGCATTCCGGCGATCATATCCTGGCATTTGCCGCAGTTCCTCTTCACGCCGCAGAGACCATAAACCTCCGAGGCATGACGGGGACCGGCCTCGCAGGCCGCGCGAATCCGCGCTTCGTTGAGCCTATTGCAGACGCAGACGATCATCCAAGGACGTCCCGGAGTTCGCCTATCAGGTATTGCGAGTGAGAATGATTGTCAACTGCGGGCACACCCGTATTGGCACAAATCAAGAACTTGGATATGGCGCCTCCCGCGATCCGGCCGCGCTCTTCGCCCGTCAGGCCTTCAGGATCTCGCCGATCCCCGGGCCCGGGGCGGGCTGCACCGTGAAGCGGGCAATGGTCTTGGCGCTGTAGGGCTTGGCGAGCACGTCGACGGCCACGAGCTCGCCGGCCACCTGGTCGCGCGTGACGGTCACCAGCGTGTAGCCCTTGCGGTTCTGGTCGCAGAACAGGACTTCGCGGTTCTCGTCCATGAAGATCTTTCCGCAATCCACGCCGGTGAAGTAATCGCCCATCTGCGGGCTGGTGATGGAGCTGGTGCCGAACTCCGCGGCCACGCGGGTATCGCCCGCGTCGTCGTAGAGCTGGTTGACCCAGAAGGCATGGCTGTCGCCGGAGACGATGACGGCGTTGGCGTTCGAGGCCTTGATGGCGTCGTACATGCGCTCGCGGGCGGCGGGATAGCCGTCCCAGCCGTCGAGATCGTAGGGGATGTCGAAACTGTAGAGATCGCCGATGCGCTCGGCCGGCTCGCGCAGGCGTTCCGGCGCCGCGGCCACCAGCGTGTCCCATTTCGCCTGGCCGATGGCGGCGCGGATATCCGGCGCGCGGGTGCGGGCCATGACGACCTGGTTGCCGAAGATCTGCCAGGGCTGCCCGGAATCGACCGACTTGGCGACTTCGAGCTTCAGCCATTCCTCCTGCCGCGCGCCCAGCATCTGGCGCTCGGGATCGGCGAGGATGGCCTTGAGCTTCTCCGGATCGGGCCCGACGGCATAGGGCGCGGGGGCCTTGCCGACGTCCTTCACCGCCGCCAAAACGTTGGCGATGATATCCGGATCGGTGACCTTGCGGCGCGTTTTCGGATCGCGGGAATCATAGACCGCCCAGGGGATATCCTGCGGGCGGGAATATTCGAGCTGCCAGGAGCGCGCCACCAGCCGCGTCTCCACCATGATGAGCGTGGCCAGGTCGCCGAAGCGGAAGGAGCGGTTGATCGCCTCGAAGGCGCGGCCGGGCTCCGGCTCGCGGATCGGCATCCATTCGTAATAGGCGCGCAGCGCGGCGCGCTCGCGGACGATCCACGGACCCTCGGTCCGGGGATTGTGGTTTTCCGCGCCGCCCACCCAGGAATCGTTGGCGGTCTCGTGATCGTCCCACACGCAGATCCACGGCGCGCGGGCGTGCGCGGCCTGCAGGTCCTCGTCGCGCTTGTAGAGCGCATGGCGGGTGCGGTAATCGGCGAGCGTGACGGCGTCGTGCGGCGGCTGGGGGATGCGGCCGAGCTTGCGGCCGATGTTCATGCCGTAATCGTCCTCGCCGGCGCCGTATTCGTAATAGTAGTCGCCCAGCTCCACGACGGCGTCGACGCGGTCGAGCCTGGCGATGTGATCGTAGGCGTTGAAGTACCCCGCCGGGTAGAGCGAGCAGGTGACGAAGGCGAGAACGATGTCGCTCGTCGGGCCGGTGGGCAGCGTCCTTGTCCCGCCGGTGGGTGAAACCGCCTTGCCGCAACGGAAACGGTAGAAATATCCGGTGTTCGGTTTCAGCCCGGCGGCATCGACTTTCACGGTCCAGTCCCGGTCGCCGCTTGCGGCGGTCACGCCGTGTGCGGCCATTTTCCTGAAACCCGCATCGTGAGCGACTTCCCAGATCACCGGCAGCGGTGCAGACGCCGTCCCGGCGGGCGTCACCCGCGTCCACAGCACGACGCGGTCGGCGAGGGGATCGCCGCTGGCGACGCCGTGCTCGAAAGTGACCGCAACATTTGCCGCGGGCCTGGTTCTGGCGGCGGCCTCCAGCGGCGCAGCGGCGGACAATCCGAGGAGCGACAGCACCCGGCGTCTATCGAATGTCATGAAAGGCCCCAGCGTTTGAACGGTGTCCGGCGCACGCACTAGACTACCGCGAGCGTGACGCGATGATGACAGCGGCGGCGCGCGTTGCAAGAGCGAAAGGGAGGAGGATGCAGATCGACGCCTATCTCGACCGGATCGGGTTTTCGGGCCGGCCGGCGCGCGATCTCGCGGGCCTGACGGCGCTGCATCGCGCCCATCTGCGCGCGATCCCTTACGAGAACATCGACGTGCAGCTCGGCCGCAAGGTGACGACCGCCATCCCGGCCATCTACGGCAAGATCGTGGACCGGCGGCGCGGCGGCTGGTGCTACGAGATGAACGGCATGCTCGGCTGGGCGCTGGGCGAGCTGGGGTTCGACGTGACGCGGGCCACGGGCGCGGTGGTGCGCGAGATCGCGGGGCAGGCCATGGAGGGCAACCACCTCGTCCTGCGCGTCCAGTTGCCGGAGGGGCTCTATCTCGCCGATGTCGGCTTCGGGGACGGGCCGCTCGATCCCATCCGGATCACGCCCGGCTCGTTCGAGGCGGGCGGATTCTCCTTCGGTCTGGAGAAGGCCGATCCCGGCTGGTGGCGCTTGCGCAATCACCGATGGGGCGGGGCGCCCTCTTTCGATTTCCACCTGGAGCGCGCGAGCGAGGCGCTGCTGAGCGAGAAGTGCGAATTCCTCCAGACCTCGCCGATGTCGCCCTTCGTGCAGAACCTGGTGGCGCAGCGCTTCGTGCCGGGCGGGCTGCTCGTGCTGCGCGGGCGCGTGCTGCGGCGCGTGACGCCGGACGGCGTGTCGGACACGCTCCTCCAGGGCGCCGATGAACTCGTGGCGGCGCTGAAGCGCGATTTCGATCTGGATGTGCCGGAGGTGGCGGCGCTGTGGCCGAAGATCGTCGAGCGGCACGAGGCGGTGATGGCGCAGAAGCCGGCCGTCAGCTAGCGGTTTCCTTCACCATCTTCTCGACCACGCCGTAATTCGTCTTGCCCGTGCCCAGCACCGGCACGGCGTCGACTTCGAGGATGCGGCGGGGGACGGCGAGTTCGGGGACGCCGTGGTTGTTCGCCCAGCCGATGAGGTCGTGGCGCGAGGCGCCTTTCATGGTGGTGACGAGCACGATCTGCTCGCCCTTGCGCCCGTCCGGGATCGAGACGGCGGCATGGGAGAAATCGGGCCACAGCGCCGAGGCGATGCTCTCGACCACCGCCAGCGAGACCGTCTCGCCGCCGATCTTGGCGAAGCGCTTCACGCGGCCCTTGATGGCGATGAAGCCGTCCTCGTCGATGGCGACGACGTCGCCGGTGTCGTGCCAGCCGCCCGGCGGCGGATCGATGTATCCCGGACGCTCGGGCTTGATGTAGCCCATCATCACGTTGGGGCCCTTCACGAAGAGCCGGCCGGCGTTTGGGATGCCCTCGACGGGCTCGGTGCGCGCCGTCATGCCCTGCATCAGGCGGCCGACCGTGCCGGGCCGGTTCGCGCCCGGCTGGTTGGCGGCGACGACGGGCGCGGCCTCCGTCACGCCGTAGCCTTCCAGCAGCTCGATCGAATATTTCTTGCGCAGGAGCTGCCGCGTCTCGTCGCGCAGCCGTTCGGCGCCGCACACCGCGAGCCGCAGCGAGTTGAGGTCGCCCTGTTCGCCGGCGCGGGCGTATTGCGAGATGAACGTGTCGGTCGAGAGCAGGATGGTCGCGCCCGTGGCCTTGATCCGGCGCACGATCTCGTGCGGCTGCAGCGGGGTGGGATGGAACACCGCCTTCAGGCCCAGCAGCATCGGCATCAGCGAGCCCACCGTCAGACCGAAGCAATGGAAGGTGGGCAGCGGATTGAACAGGATGTCGCTCGGGTAGAGCGCGATGTGCGAGCGCACCTGCTCGACATTGGCGAGGATGTTGAGGTGCGACAGCGCCACGCCCTTGGGCTCGCCCTCGGTGCCGGAGGTGAACAGGATCACGGCCGGGCTGTCGGCGGGCGGCCGCGAGGTGACGAGCCACGGCGCGTACTGGCCCAGCGCGGCGGCGATCTTGTCGGCGAGATTGAGCTTCTCGCGCACGTCCTCCAGGTAGACGATCTCGTAATCCCCCGCGAGCTCCGCGATCAGCGCATCGAGCTTGGCGAGGTCGATGAAGCGCCTGGCGGTGACGATGCGCTTGACCTCGGCGGTGCGCAGCGCGCTCTTGAGGCCGGCGGTGCCGCTGGTGAAGTTCAGCATCGCCGGCACCCGGCCATAAGCCGACACCGCGAAGAAGGCGATCACCGCGCCCGCGCCCGACGGCAGCATGATTCCCACCGCTTCGCCGGACCTGGTGCCGCGCTTCAGCGCATGGCCCAGCGCCAGCGACGCGCGCACGATCTCGTCATAGGTCAGCACGCGCTCGTCGCCGTCCACGATGGCGGGCCGGGCGCCGCCATATTGCGACCTGGCGCCCATCAGCGCGTGGAACACCGGCTGCTCCGCGCGCGTCACGTCGAACGGCACGATCTCTTCGCCGGAAGCCGCGGCGACGGTGGCAAGGGTCAAGGGCGCTCTCCCCGGGGCGGCCGGTCTGCGAGTCCGGTCTTGGGCCGGCTTTGCGGGCCAAGCCTAGCGCCCGTCCGCGCCGCGTGGCAAGAAAGCGCCCGCGCCGGCTCGGGGGATTGCTGCGGCGAAGCCCAGCTACCCCAATATCGACTGCGGACACATGGCCGCGTAGCTTATTTGTTCACGGATAACACGGAGCCGCTGACAACCAGAACAGCCATTGCGCCGAGCACGGCGATCATCTGGAGTATCAGTACCAACCTCAGATCTAGAATTGTCCATCCATGGAAGCAATCGCCGTCGGACTCTGGATCGAGTTGCCGGCGCACTTTGGCGATGCCCCTACGATTTGTGCTGAGAACCAATTCTCCATCGTTCAACGCTACAACGGGTTTGAGAAAAAGCAATGGAATCACAATCGGCCAAAGTAAAAAGCTTACTAGGGTGAAGCCAGTTTTGGCGTATCTGCTTTCGTGAACGAACGCTATGGCGGCATCCCACTCGTCCATTACATCTCCCATCTCTCCCACCTCGGCGAAGTACGAATATGCGGTCCTCGCTTCGCTTGAGATGCGCCAATGCAGCCAGGAAAAGAGAAAGTCGATCGGTGGATGGAAAATAGCGCGATAGTCATTTATGAATTCGCTCAGCCAATTGCGTAGTGCCAAATGAAAGATGCGCACGAACCAGCTCGTGGCTGCGATGACGCCGAGTGCGATACCAATCCACTTAGCAAAGCCGGCGTAGGCAGCGCGAAAGCTGTTCCAAAAGAAATTCAGGGCAATCTCATTGTTGAGGCGCTTACCACGATAACATATGACTATCTGGGTTAAAAGTTAAGGCGCCTTGTGAAGCCGCAGCTTCCGGCTCTGCGCGGTGTCGAGATATTCGTCGAGGCGGGCGATCCTGCCGTCCTTCACCTGGACCACGAGGCAGGCCGGCATGCTGAAGGCCTCGCCATTCGCGAGCGTGCCCGTGAGCTCATGCTGCTGCACGTAGCCGCCGTCGAAGGCGTGGCGGGCGACGATGCGGTACTTGCGGGCGCCGAGCCGCTTCTCGACCCAGGCGAGCGCGCGGAGATTCTCCTCCACCGTCTGCTCGACGCCGTCGAAATTGTGCCAGATGCGGGCGCCCGGGGCGTAGCACGCTGCGACCGCCTCCCGGTCACCGGTTTCGATCGCACGCATGATGCGGTCGGCGAGCATGTTCATGTCGTCGGCATGGGTCTTGGCGCAATGCTCGAGGCTTCCGCGCCCACGGTCAAGCGGCGGTGGCATCCGGGCGGGTTCGGGCCTATATCTCCGCCATGACCGTCGTCCTCGGCCGCAACCAGCCGCGTCATCCGGAGAAGGCCCACCGGCCCGATACGCCGGTGCTGCGCAAGCCGGAATGGATCCGCGTCAAAGCGCCGGTGGGGCGGGCCTTCGCGGAGACCAGGGCGATCGTGCGCGAACACGGCCTGCACACGGTCTGCGAGGAGGCGGGCTGCCCCAATATCGGCGAATGCTGGACGCACCGCCACGCCACCATGATGATCATGGGCGACACCTGCACGCGCGCCTGCGCCTTCTGCAACGTCAAGACCGGATTGCCGGGCGCGCTCGATGCGGATGAGCCTGCCCATGTCGGCCAGGCGGTCGCCAAGCTCGGCCTCAGGCACGTGGTGATCACCTCGGTCGACCGCGACGACCTCGCCGACGGCGGGGCCGAGCATTTCGCGCGGACCATCCGCGCCATCCGCGAACACTCGCCAGGCACGACGGTGGAGGTGCTCACCCCCGATTTCCTGCGCAAGGACGGGGCGCTCGACGTCGTGATGGCGGCGCGGCCGGACGTCTTCAACCACAATCTCGAAACCGTGCCGCGGCTCTATCTCATGGTGCGGCCGGGCGCGCGCTATTTCGCGAGCCTGCAGCTGCTGGCCCGGGCGAAGGCGCTGGTGCCCACCGGCTTCACCAAGTCCGGCCTCATGGTGGGCCTGGGCGAAAGCCGCGAAGAGATCATGCAGGTGATGGACGATCTGCGGGCGGCCAATGTCGACTTCCTCACCATCGGCCAGTACCTCCAGCCGACGAAGAAGCATGCCAGGCTCGAGCGCTTCTGGACGCCGGAGGAATTCGCCGGCCTGGAAGCGATCGCCCGCGCCAAGGGCTTCCTCATGGTCTCGGCTTCGCCGCTGACGCGCTCCTCTTACCACGCGGACGCCGATTTCGCGCAGATGCAGGCCGCGCGCGCGGACCGCGGACGCTGACGTGCCCGCCCACAGCGAGTCGCGCATTGTTCCGTATGCGGCCGATCTCATGTACGCCATCGTGTCGGACGTGGAGCGCTATCCGCAATTCGTGCCGTGGTGCGCGGCGCAGCGCGTGCTCAAGCGCGAGACGGTGGGGCCGCGCGAGATCCTGCTGTGCGAGACGGTGGTGGGATTCCGGGGCCTGCGCGAGCGCTACCAGAGCCGCGCCACGCTCAACCGCCGCGACATGCGCGTCGACGTGGAGCACGTGGAGGGCGTGTTCCGCCGGCTGCAGACCCATTGGCGGTTCGCGCCGCAGGGGCCGGCGGAACGCCCCGCCTGCCGCATCGATTTCGCCATCGACTATGAATTCAAGAGCCGCATGCTCGCCGCCGTCGCCTCGGGCGCGTTCCTGCTGGTCATCGCGCGGATGACGCACGCGTTCGAGGAGCGGGCGGGGAAGCTCTCGAAGCGCTGACGGCGCGGTTACAGCATCCGCTGCAACAGCAGCAGCGCCGCCTCGACGGTTTTCATCCGCACCTCGCTCCTGCCGATGTCGCCGAAGCGGTGGGCCTCGTGCAGGATCGAGCGGCGCTCGCGGGCGGCGGCGATGTGGACCAGGCCGACGGGCCTGAGCGGCGTGCCGCCGCCGGGACCGGCGATGCCGGTGACGGCGACGGCGAGGTGGGCGTTGGAATTCTCCACCGCGCCCTCGGCCATGGCGCGGGCCACGGGCTCCGACACCGCGCCCATGTCCGCGATCAGGTCGCCGGGCACGCCGAGGAGGTCGGACTTGGCGCGGTTGGAATAGGCGACGAAGCCGCGGTCGAACACGTCCGACGAGCCGGGGATCTCCGTCAGCAGGCCCGCGATCAATCCGCCGGTGCAGCTCTCCGCGGTGGCGATGCGCAGCCTGGCCGCCCGCGCGTCGGCGAGGATCAGCTGGGCGAGCGACAGGAGCGGGCTGGGGAACATCAGACGATCCCCAGATGCGCCAGGATCGCGATGATGACGCTGGCCATCGCCGCGGCCACGATGTCATCGGCCATGATGCCGAGCCCGCCGGGGATGCGTTTCTCCGCCTCGCTCACCGGCCAGAGCTTGGTGATGTCGAAGGCGCGGAAGAGCACGAAGGCGATGAGATAGGGGACGATCGCCGGCGGCGCGGGGCAGAAGGCGCAGACCAGGAGCTGGCCCGCCACCTCGTCGACCACGCATTCGGAGGGGTCGGGATCCATCTTCGCGCGCGAATAGAGCTCGCACGCCCAGGCGCCCAGCGCCGCGACGAGCACGGCCAGCACGAGCAGCCACCAGCGGCCGGCGAGGGCCACCACCAGCCAGGCGATGGGGAGCGCCGCGATACTCGCCACCGTTCCCGGCGCCACGCGCGTGAAGCCGATGCCGAAGACGGTGGCGATGGTGCGCGGCCAGTCCTGCGGTGGGGCTTGCGGCGGGGCTTGCGGCGCGCCCGGTGGCGGGGTGCTGGAACTGGCGGTCATCTCAGCTTCGGCGTGAGCGATAGGCGGCGAGCGCTTCGGCCGTGTCGATATCGGCCAGCGGCGCATCGTCGCCCGCTTCCACTTCGCGCACAAGCTCCTCGTGGACGGCGACGAGATGGCGCGCGCCCACGTCGCCCGTCAGCGCCGCGATGTCGGCGAAGAAGCGCCGCGCCCAGAGCACCGGATTGCCCCGCTTGCCCGCATGGGTGGCGACGCAGATGGCGCGGGCGTCCTCGGGCGAGAACGCCGCGATGAGCCGGTCGATCAGCGCGGAAGAGACGCCAGGCATGTCGCCCAGGAGGATCATTGCGCCGTCGCAATCTTCGGGCACGGCGGCGATACCGGCCTTGAGCGAGGTCGAGAGGCCCCCGGCGAAATCCGGATTGTGGACGAAGCGGACGGAAAGGCCGTCGAGCGCGGCGCGCGCCGCCTCCGCGTCCTTGCCCGTGACGACGATGACCGGCTCGGCGGCACTGGCCACCGCGGCTTCCACCGCGTGGCGCAGCAGCGGCTTTCCGTCCAGCGGCGCAAGCAGCTTGTTCGATGCCATGCGGGAGGAGAGCCCGGCGGCCAGGACCACGGCCGCGATCCGGGGCGCGCGTGGCGCTTCTGCCAGGGGCGCGTCGCGCGGCTGGGGGCGGGTGGCGATCTCGGCCAGCAATCCGCCCACGCCCATGGCGGCGATCTCCTCAGCCGATGCCGGAAGATCGGCCAGCAAGCGCCAGAGGATAAAGTCGAATCCGTTGAGCTTGGGCGAGCGGGCGCAACCGGGCAGGCCGACCACCGCGGCGCCATCGATCTCGCCCAGGAGCAGCAGGTTGCCCGGATCGACCGGCATGCCGAAACGCAGGATGCGTCCGCCCGCCTGTTCAATCGCGGCGGGGATCACGTCGCGCCGGTCGGTGATGGCGCTCGCACCGAAGACGAGGATGGGATCGGCGCCGCGCGCCTTCATCTCCGAAATCGCCGCCGCCAGCTCGGCCGGGCGGTGCGGCACGCGGCGCTCGAAGGCGATGGCGGAACCGAGCGCGACAACGCGCGCGTCCAGCGCGGCGCGGTTCTTGTCCAGGAGGGCGGACCTGGTGTCGCCGAACGCCGTCGAGATCAGGCCGATGCGGTGCGGCACGAACGGCGCGACCCTCACGGCCTCGCCGCCCGGAATGGCTTCGGCGCGGACGAGCGCGGCGCGCGGCGCGGCGAAGGGAATGACCTTGACGGTCGCCAGCATCGCGCCGGGCTCGACCCTGCTGAAGCGCTGCAGGGTGGCGACGGTGATCGATTCATCGACGGCGTCGATCGCGGCGATGGCGGCGGCATCGATGACGGCGATGCCGCGCCGTTCCGCATAAAGGTTGGCGCGGCCCGTGAAGGCGGCGCCCACGCGCACGTTCGCGCCCGCGCAGGCGCGCGCCAGCCGCGCGGCGGCCTCGTCTTCCGGAACGTCGTCCGCCTCGAGCCGCGCGGCCACGATCTCCGCGACGCCGGCGGCCTTCAGCGTCTCGATATCGGGCGCGGCAAGCACGCGGCCCTTGCGCAGGCGCTGCTCGCCCGCGCGCACGCCATGCGCCAGGATCGCGCCCAATGCTTCGCCGACGGGAACCGGACCGAACTTCATGAGCGAGACATATCATCCGGCGCGCGGGGAGGTGAGGCTCATGCTTCCCGCGGAAGGTATAGGCGCGCGCGCAGGCCGCCTTCGGGGCGGTTCTCCAGCGCGATGCTGCCGCCATGGCCTTCGGCGATGGCCTTTACCAGCGTGAGGCCGAGGCCGGAGCCGCCGGTCTCGGGGCTGCGCGAAGTCTCCAGCCGCACGAACGGCTCGAAGACGCGGGCAAGGTCGGGCCCGGGGATGCCGGGGCCCTGGTCGTCGACGACGATCTCGTAGGCGGTTGGCGAGGCATTGAGGCGCACATCGGCGGTCCTGCCGTAGGCGATGGCGTTCTCGATCAGGTTGCGCACGGCGCGGCGGATCTCGTTGGGCCGGCAGGTCAGGGGGGCCGCGGCATGGATGGTCCAGGTGACGGGCTTGCCCATCTCCTCCAGATCGGCGCAGAGGCTTTCGATGAGCGCGGCGAGGTCGATCTTGCGCATCTGCTCCCAGCCGGCGCCGCGCGCGGCCTCGAGCACCGCTTCGGTGAGCTCCTGCAGCTCGGTGAGGTTCTTCTCCAGCCGCTCGCGCACCTCCGCGTCCTCCACGAATTCGGTGGAGATGCGCATGGCGGTGATGGGCGTGCGCAGGTCGTGGCCGACGGCGGAGAGAAGCTGGCGGTGGCTTTCCAGCGTGCGCCGGACCTGGTCGGTCATGGCGTTGAAGGCGTGCGCGGCGCGGTGGATGTCTTCCGGGCCGACTTCGGAGACATGATGGGCCGCGCCGCCGCGCGCCGCGACGGACGCCGCGGCGGCCAGCTCGCGCAGCGGGCGCGTCATGCGGCTTGCGACCAGCGCCGCGGCGAGCGAGGTCAGCACGATGGCCGCGATGGCCGCGATGGCGATCTGGAACGGCCACGGCGCGGGCGGCGGCACGAAATAGGTGACGACGAGATCGGTGTTGCGCACCACCGGAAGGACGATCTCCATTACCGGCCCCACGCGCTGGCCGCCGCGCAGCCTGATCAGATGCTCGTCGCCGATCGGAGCCATGCGCAGATGCACGGCGACGGGCTGCCTGGCGCGCTCGGGCGGAAGCAGCGCGCGCACGCGCTCCGCCAGCGCCTGCTCGCGTTGCGTCATCGGCTCGGGGGGAAGCTTTCCGTAGCGCAGGCGGAAACGCCACAGGCCGACGCTCATCGTGCGCGCGGCGGTTTCGCGCTCCTTGGCGGGAATGCTGCTCAGCAGCGTGGCGACCGACACCGCGCGGTCGAGGCGGCGCTCCACCTGCGCGCGCTGGGTCTCGCTCTCGCGGGTGGCGGCGAACCACATCGCCACGCCGGCGTTGGAGATCAGGACGGCGAGCGCCGTGACCACGATGAGCTGGGCTCCGAGCGTGCGCGGCCAGACTTTCATGCGGTCGCCTTCATGGGATGACTCTCATGGCGCGGCCTTCATGCGCCTTCCGGATCGACCGCGAACATGTAGCCGCCGCCCCACACCGTCTTGATGTAGCGCGGATTGCGCGGGTCGGGCTCGAGCTTCTTGCGCAGGCGGCTGACGTGATTGTCGATGGAGCGGTCGAACAGCTCCGCGTCGCGACCCTTGGTGAGGTCGAGAAGCTGGTTGCGGGTGAGCGCTATGCGCGGATGCTCGAGGAAGGCGCGCAACAGGCTGAACTCGCCGCTGGACAGCGCGGTGGCCATGCCGTCGCCGCCGACGAGCTCCCGCTGGGCGGTGTCCAGCATCCAGTCGCCGAAGCGGATCTGCTCGGCTTCGGGCGGGCGCTGGCGCGGCGGCAGGGCCTGCGTGCGCCGGAGCACGGCGGTGACGCGCGCCACCAGCTCGCGCGGCGAGAAGGGCTTGGCGATGTAGTCGTCCGCGCCCATCTCCAGGCCGATGATGCGGTCCACCTCCTCGCTGCGGGCCGTGAGCAGGATGACGGGGATCTGCGAGGTCTCGCGAATCGAGCGGCAGAGGGAGAGCCCGTCCTCGCCTGGCATCATGATGTCGAGCACGACGAGGTCGATGGCGGCGCCCTTCATGGCCCGGCGCGCCGTGATCGCGTCCTGCGCCGTGGTGGTGCGGTAGCCGTGCTCGCGCAGGTACCGCGCCAGGGGCTCGCGGATGTCGCGCGCATCCTCGACGATCAGGACGTGGGGCTTGGTCTCTTCCTTCGTCATGGACGGAAAGATGAAGCGGCCCCGCGCCGTCTGCAAACAAAATTGTCGCAAATCTTCGCCCGCGCGCGGGTCGCGGCCCGATTTGCGACCGGGCCCCACGATCCGGACAAACCTCCGGCCCGGGGCGGCTGTATCAGGCCCGCATAGTCTGGAGGAGACCCACATGAAGAAGAGCTTCCGGTTTGCATTGCTTGGCGGCGCGGTGCTTGCGATCTGCGCTGGCGCCGCTTTGGCCCAGATCGAGGATCCGCCGCCGCCGGACATGCCGGGGGGCCCGAGCGAGCGCCCCGCGGGCCGGCTCGCGGACCGCTTCCTGGCGGAGTTCGACCTGAACCGCGACGGCAAGGTCACGCACGACGAGTTCAACCGCACGCTGGCCGCGCACTTCCAGCAGATCGCGGGCAAGGCGGGATACGTGACGGAGGATCAATTCGTCGCGGCCCACCTGAAGGACGTGCGCGCCCGAAGCGACGCGATGTTCCGCCGCCTGGACTGGAACGGCGACGGGCGGGTGTCGCTGGACGAATTCCTGGCGCCGGCGCGCGCGCGCTTCGAGCTTGCCGACCGCGACGGCTCGGGCACGGTCGATTGCGCGCTGAAGCAGCAGGCATCGTGGAGCGGCGGCGCCGCGCCCGAGAGGGTCGACCAGAACGGCTTCTCGCATCGCCGCCTGGGCGGCTTCCGCGGGCGGGGCAACCTGTGCTCCAGGAACGACCTTAACGAAGACGGCAAGCTCACGCGCGGCGAGCTCGACAAGGCGGTGGCGGCCACCTACACGACGGCCGGGCGCGGCGCTTCGCTCACGCCGGACGAATTCTACGGCATCATGGCCGCGCGCTACCGCGACGTCGCCGGCCGCATGTTCGCCCGCGCCGACGCCGACCGCGACGGCAAGCTGACCCTGGCGGAATTCGCCGCGCGCGAGGAGAAATACTTCGCCCGCCTCGACAGGAACGGCGACGGCGTCATCACCGCCGACGAACTCTCATCCCGCCGCGGCGCACCGAGAGGACGGCGGACGTATTGAGGATTTGGCGGTTCGGGCGAGGCCCGGCGAACGAACCCGTCATGTCCGCCCTTGCCCCGGCCATGACGGATGGAAGCAGTTAATGCCAGGTGATCTTATGGCGCCGCGCGTGGGGTGCCGCGGCCCGTGCGGAGGACCTGGGTGATCTCGGCGAGGATGGCGACGGCGATTTCGGCTGGGGATTTGGCGCCGATATCGAGGCCGATGGGGCCGTGGATGCGGGCGATGGCCTCGTCGGACCAGCCGGACTGCTTCAGGCGGGCAAGGCGGCCGGCGTGGGTCTTCTTCGAGCCGAGCGCGCCGATATAGAAGCAGTTAGAGCGCAGCGCCGCGCCGAGTGCCGGGTCGTCCAGCTTGGGATCGTGCGTCAGCGCCACCACCGCGCTACGCGGGCCGGGCGGCGCGTCCCGCAAGGCCTCGTCCGCCCAGGCATGCACCAGCGTGATGCCGGGAAAGCGTTCCTGCGTGGCGAAAGCGGTGCGCGGGTCCAGCACCCGCACGCCGTAGCCCGCCAGGATTGCCATGCGGGACAGCGGCTGGGCGATGTGGACGGCGCCCACGATCACGAGGTCGAGCGGGGGATTGTAGACGGTGAGGAACCAGGTGTGGCCGCCGATCTCGGCGGGACCGCTCCTGTCGTCGCGCGCGGCCTGCCGCGCGAAAGCCGCCAGCCCGCTATCGTCCGTGTACGGATCGATGAGCGTTTCCTCGCCGGTCTCCAGCTCGACGGCGCGCACCACGGCGCGGCCCTCGCGGCGGGCGGCGTTGAGCGCGTCGAGGGTTTCGCGCTTCACGACACCGGCTCGACGAGGATCTCGATATGGCCGCCGCAGGCGAGCCCGGCGGACCACGCCTGCTCGTCGCTGACGCCGAACTCCAGCCGGCGCGCCCTGCCGTCCGCCATCGCCTCGCGCGCGCTCTCGATCACCGCGCCCTCGACGCAGCCGCCGGAAACCGAGCCGACGAAGGCGCCGTCGGCGCGCACGGCGATCTGGCTGCCGGCCTGGCGCGGCGCCGAGCCCCAGGTCTTCACGACCGTGCCCAGCGCCACCCTGTGGCCGCCCGCGAGCCACGCCTGCGCGGTTTCGAGGACGTCGTCTTCGTTCATTCGAGCGCCGCTTCCACCGCGCGTTTCGCCATCACCGTCACCAGGTGCGCGCGATACCCGGCCGAGCCGTGGATGTCGCCGTTGAGGCCGTCCGCGGGCACCGCGATCTTCGCGACGGCATCGGGCGCGAATTTCGCGCCGAGCGCGGCTTCCATCTCCGGCACGCGGAACACGCAAGGCCCCGCGCCGGTCACGGCCACGCGCGCGCCATCGGCGAACTGCGCCACGAACACGCCCACCATGGCGTAGCGCGAGGCGGGGTTGGGGAACTTGGCGTAGCCCGCGCGCGCGGGAACCGGGAAGGAGGCCTCGGTGACGATCTCGCCCTCCTCGAGCGCGGTGGAGAACATGCCGGTGAAGAATTCGTCCGCCGCGATGCTGTTGCGGCTGGTCCTGATCGTGGCGCCGAGCGCGAGCGCGGCGGCGGTGTAGTCCGCGGCGGGATCGTTGTTGGCGAGCGAGCCGCCCAGCGTGCCCATGTGGCGCACGGCGGGATCGCCGATGCTCCCGGCCAGCGCGGCGAGCGCGGGAATGGCGGCGGCGACATCCGCCGATCCGGCCACGTCGGCATGCCGCGTGCCGGCGCCGATGACGAGCGCGTTGCCGCTGCGCCGGACGAACGACAGCTCCGCGATGCCGGAGATGTCCACGAGGTCCGAGGGCTGCGCCAGGCGCATCTTCATGGCGGCGATCAGGGTCTGGCCGCCGGCCAGGAGCTTGCCGTCCGCCGCGCCCGCCAGCAGCGCCTCCGCCTCGGCGACGGATTTCGCGCGGTGATAGCTGAAAGGATAGGTGATCATCGCGCCGCCATCTTCTTCGCCGCGTCCTCGATGGCGGAGACGATGTTGTGGTAGCCGGTGCAGCGGCAGATATTGCCTTCGAGCTCCTCGCGGATGGTCCGGCGGTCGAGCACGGGCTTGCGCCTTATCATGTCGACGGCGGTCATGATCATGCCCGGCGTGCAGAAGCCGCATTGCAGGCCGTGGTTCTCGCGAAACGCCTCCTGCACCGGATGCAGCGCGCCGTCCCTGGCCAGGCCCTCGATGGTGGTGACGTCCGCGCCGTCGCACTGCACGGCGAACACCGAGCAGGCCTTCACGGCGCGGCCGTTCAGGTGCACCACGCAGGCGCCGCACTGGCTCGTGTCGCAGCCGATATGCGTGCCGGTGAGGCGCAGATCCTCGCGCAGGAAATGCACCAGCAGGGTGCGGTCTTCCACGTCTTTCGAAACAGTCTTGCCGTTCACCGTCAGGGAGAGGACGGTCATGAAGCACTCCGGTGAATGATGATGGTTGCGGGAAGTTTCTGCGGCGGCTCCGCGCCGGTCAAGGGGTGGAGCGGGCCGGCGGCGCGGCGTAGAATCTCCACGCGAATGGCAGGGAGACGTCCATGGCGGTGGTCACGGTGCGGATGCTGCGGGGCGCGGGCAGCGAGATCAAGCGCAAGCTCGCGCGCGCGGTGACCATGGCGGTGTCGGATACGCTCGCCGCGCCCCACACCTCCGTCGTGGTCCTCATCGAGGAATACGCGCCGGAGAACTGGGCGGAAGGCGGCGAGCTGCAGGGCGACCGCGGCAAGACCGAGACCATGGCCTACGACCTCGAAGCGCTGTTCCGCAAGCCGCCGGAGCGGCCCGCTGCGAAGCCGGCCGCCGCGAAGCCCGCGGCCAACCCCAGTTCCGGCGCTAAAGCGTCACCCCGAAAAGCAGCAGCAAGATCACGATCACGCCGATGAGGCCGATCACCCAGATTTCGGGCGCCACGCCCTCGCGCCGGCCCTCCGCGACGGGCGTATCCGAAACGGGCATGGCGGGCTCGCTCTGGATCGCCATTTGGGGCGCCGCCGCAATGCGCTCGGCCTCGCTGGCCTCGATCGCCACCTGCGGCGAGAGCCGGGCGGCAAATTTGGAGAAGAACTCGTCCGCGATCTGCCTGGCCGCGCCGTCGATCAGGCGCTGGCCGATCTGGGCGAGCCTGCCGCCGACGGTGGCCTTGGCGGTGTAGACGAGCACCGTGCCGTCGCCATCCGGCGCGAGCAGCACCTCGGCCTCGCCGCGCGCGAAGCCCGCGACGCCGCCCTGGCCTTCGCCCTTCAGCACGCAGCGGCGCGGCGGGTCCATCTCCGACAGCACGATGCCGGCCTTGAACGTGGCTTTCACCGGCCCGATCCTGAGCGTAGCGGTCGCGTCGAAACGGTCTTCGCCCGATTTGGCGAGGGACTGGCAGCCCGGCACGCAGGCGCGCAGGACCTCCGGATCGTTCAGCGCGGTCCAGACGGCGTCGGGCGGGGCAGGAATGGTATAGCGGCCGGAGAAATCCATGATTCGCGCAGTTTGCACGTTTCAAAGCCAAAACAAAGACTTAACGAATCTGTTGGTGCCCGGTGCAACCTGAGATATATTCTTCCGCAGTTCCACTTTTCTCTGTGCGACAATTATGTTAACCATACGTTTACCATAATCTGAGTATCGGGGTTGAGGGGATGGAAACCAGTGTGATGGCGGCGCCGGTGCCCGGCGAAGCGGCGTTCGAAGTATCTGGTCTTGTGAAGTGGTTCGATCTTTCCAAGGGCTACGGGTTCATCAAGCCGTCCCAGGGCCCGCAAGGCGACATTCTCCTGCATCAGACCTGCGTGCGTCAGTCCGGCTTCAAGGCCGCCTATGAAGGCGCGCGCGTGGTGTGCGAGGCGGTGCAGGGCCCCAAGGGCCTCCAAGCCCGCCGGCTGCTCTCGCTGGACAATTCCACGGCGTCCCCGCAGGCCGCCGCGCTTCGCTCCGCCCGCTTCACCGCCGAGCCCAAGGGCCCGCCCTTCGACGCGACGGTGAAGTGGTTCAACCGCGGCAAGGGCTACGGCTTCGTGTCGCGCGGCCCCAACACGCCGGACGTGTTCATCCACATGGAGACGCTGCGCCGCTTCGGCATCCGCGAGCTCAGGCAGGGCCAGCGCGTGCGCGTGCGCACCGGAGACGGGCCCAAGGGCGAGCTCGCCGCCGAGATCGACGTGCTGGAGCCCTGAGGTCATTTCGGCCTTGTAAGGCGGGCGGGGCTGGCGCGCGGCGGCGCGGCGCGCAATAAACATCGCCGCCTGCATCTCTCGTTGGGGATCGCCATGCGCCTGCATGTGTTCGTTGCCGCGCTTGCCGTGTTCGCCGCGGCGGGATGCTCGCGGCCGTCCGCCGAGACCTCGCCCATCGGCCTGCCGATGGAGACCATCTCCATCGACACCGAGAAGGGCCCGCAGAGCTTCCAGGTCGAGATCGCCGCCGACGACAAGTCGCGCGAGAACGGGCTGATGTACCGCAAGGCCATGGAGCCCGATCACGGCATGCTGTTCGACTTCCACCAGGACGTGGGCGTGGCGTTCTGGATGAAGAACACGATCCTGCCGCTGGACATGATCTTCATCCGCGGCGACGGCACGATCTCCTCCATCGCGCCCAATGCCACGCCCTTTTCGACGCAGGAAATCCCCTCCGCCGAGCCGGTGCGCGCGGTGCTGGAGCTGAACGGTGGCCGCGCCGAGGCGCTGGGCATCGTGCCCGGCGACATCGTGCACGCCAGGGAGTTCGGCAATGCCGCCAAACCGTGATGCGGCCATGGCCGGGGGCCCGGCGTTGAACGGCGAATGGGCTTACTGTAAGGGAGCACGGCCGGATTCCGGGGCGTAGCTCAGCCTGGTAGAGCACTAGCTTTGGGAGCTAGGGGCCGCGTGTTCGAATCACGCCGCCCCGACCATCCGGCCGACAGGAGCAGCGATGCGCGCGAGGATCTATCAGCCGGCCAAGAACGCCATGCAGTCGGGCAGGGCGCAGACCAGGCGCTGGCTCCTGGAATACGAGCCGGAGCGGGCGCGCGAGCCCGATCCACTGATGGGCTGGACCAGCTCGTCGGACATGCGCCAGCAGCTGGCCATCGAGTTCGACACCGCCGGGGAAGCCGTGGCCTATGCCGAGAAGAACGGCATCCCTTTCCAGGTGTTCGAGGCGCACAGACCCCGGCCCCGTCCCAAATCCTACGCCGACAATTTCCGCTTCGACCGCAAGGTCCCCTGGAGCCATTGACGCAGGACGGAATACGGAGAACAGGTGTCGGACGGCATTTGCAATCCGGTCCCTGTACGCTGCATTCCGTCTTCTGGCTCCGGCCCCGTAGCTCAATGGATAGAGCACCAGCCTTCTAAGCTGCGATATGCAGGTTCGATTCCTGCCGGGGCCGCTCCCGCGCGGCGCGAGCGGCAAAGGGAGCTCCCGAAGCTGGCGGGGCGTGCCGGGAGATTGCGGGATTCCGCGCAGCTTCGCCCGGCGGGCCGCCACGCATGACGAAAGGGCCGCGATGGCTCGCGGCCCCTGGGCTGGTCGTCTGAAAACGGTTCCTCAATATCCCGGAGGCGGCGGTGGCGGGGGGCCGTCGTTGGCGCCGGGCGGCGGGCCGTAGCCCGGTGGAGGCCCGTAGCCGGGAGGCGGGCCGTAGCCGGGCGGCGGGCCTTCGGGCGGGACCTGGTTGCCGCGCGAGGACATGCATTGCGCGTAGGCGATGTCGTACTGCCGCTGGATGCCCGCCTGGCGGTAGCCGGGGCCCGTCGCGGAATTGCCGATGGCGGCGCCGGCGATGCCGCCCACGATGGCGCCCTTGGTGTTGCCGGCGGCGGCGCCGAGCGCGGTCCCGAGCGCGGCGCCCAGCACCGTGCCCTGCGCTTCCTTGTCGTTGGAGCGCTGCACGCGGCCGGCCACGCGGTCGCCCGCATATTGCTCGCAGGCCGCCTCGTCGGACTGGAATTCGGCGAAGGATTTGTGGGCGCCGGGCATGACCGGCACCGTGGGGCCCATGGGCTGCTCCGCGCAGCCGGAGAGCAGCGCGGCCATCGAGACCGCAAGGACTGACGCTGTCACTCGTTTCATCTTGGCTTCCTTGAATTGCACGGTTCGCGGGCCGGACATGCGCAGGGAACGCGCGGGAACCCTCCAGTGATCCGTCCTTGCGATCCGTTGTGGGCGCGATTGTGGCGCGCGCGGCTGAACCGCAAATGAACGGATCGATTCCGAAATTAATGCAATATGGCGGAAACATTCCTCCCACCGCCCGTTATCGCGACGGGGACATCCGAAGCGGCTGGATGGGGAACGGTCATGAAGGCTCACTGGCGGCGCGCGCTCACGCAATTCGCGATCTCCGCTTTCGTCGCCGCCGTCACGCCGGCCGTGGCGGCGGGCGTCGTGGCCGGCGTGTCGGTGGCCGCGCGGACCGTCGGCAACGCGGCGGCGGAAGGCAGGATGTCCGATCTGGATGACGGCGCCGGCGCGGTTCCCGCCAACGCCCCCATCGCAACCGCGGCTCCCCGGCGCCTGACGGCGCTTTCCGGCGACGACAGCATCGCCTGGGAGGACGCGCACGCCGCCGCCCGGCATGCGCGACTTGCGCGTCCGCGGTAGCGCGGCCGCTTACCCCTCCAGCACCGCGCGGACCTCCGCATACGGATCGTCGACCGTGCCGCTCTTGACGTCGAACATCATGGTGGCGCGCCTGGCCGTGTCGTAGGCGGGCCAGTCCGGGATATGGGCGTTGTTCGGATTGCCGGTGTGGGCAAACGCGATCCAGGCGGACGACATCTGGTCGGCCACCGCCTGCGGCTGCGGACCGGGACCGACCAGCGGGCGCGAGTTCTCGACATTGTCGAACACCAGCGGAATCTCCAGCGTGTGCGGCGTCTTGAACACGCCGTTGCCGACGGGCGTCTCCCATTGGAGCATGTACATGTAGACCGGCGCCTTCTGCGCGGCCTTGCGCGAGGCCAGCGTGATGGAGTCGCCCCACATGAAGGTGGTGGTCATCAGTTCCGCCATCAGGTAGCTCGGCGAATAATCCGGATGCGCCTTCTTCAGGGCGGCGATCAGGGCGGGCGCTTTCGGGCCCGCCATCGCGCCGGCCTGCGCGGCGAGCTGGTCGTCGGTCAGCTTGCCGAACCAGGGCTGGCCGGCGACGAACAACGTCATCTCGTCCTTGTTGGTGCCGATGATGAGCGGGATGCCGGCGGATTGCGCGGGCGCGGCGGGATCGAAGGGGTTGGACGGCAGCACCGTTCCGTCCACCACCGGGCCGAGGAAGCGGATCTCGCTGCCGGGCCCGCGGCGCGCGGCGACGGCGAAGCACGCCTTCACGATATCGGCAGCGGGCGCGGCCTGGAGCGCCTTGACGCCGGTGATCTTGAGTTCGGCGAGAATGTCCTTCGCATCCTGCGTGGCATTGGCCCTGGGAACGCCGCGCAGGCCCGGGCCGCTCTCGACGATGGCCTTGTGGAAGAGCCCGTTGGCCGACGGCATGGCCATGAGGGTCGAGACCTTCGCGCCGCCGCCCGACTCGCCGAAAATGGTGACGTTGCCGGCATCGCCCCCGAAATTCGCGATGTTGTCGCGCACCCACTCCAGCGCGGCGACGATGTCGAGCATTCCCGCGTTGCCGGACTGCGCGTAGGCGGGGCCGAACACCTCGGCGAGTTCGAGATAGCCGAAGGCGTTGAGGCGGTGATTGAGCGTGACGACCACGACATCGCCGCGCCTGGCGAGATTGGCGCCGTCGTACATCGGCCAGGAGCCGGAGCCGTAGGCGAAGCCGCCGCCGTGCAGCCACACCATGACGGGGCGCTTGCTGTCCCTGGAAGGCGCGGGCGTCCAGACATTGAGGAACAGGCAGTCTTCGCTGTTGTCCTTCCACTCCTCGAGCGTCGGATAGACGGCCTGGAGCGCCTTCGCGAGATCGGTCCTGGGTTCCTGCCCCGCGGTGCCCATGGGCATCTGCATCGCGGGCGCGCCGAACGCGGTGGCGGGCATGGGCTTGCGCCAGCGCTTCGGCTTGCGCGGCGGCAGGAAGCGCAGCGCGCCGGTCGGCGGGGCGCCGTAACGGATTCCCTTGAACGCCGTCGCGCCGTCGCCGGCCACGCCGGTGACCGGGCCGTTGGTGGTGCCGACCGCCGGGCCCGGCGCCGTCGCGGCAGGCGCAGGCACGGTCGTGGACAAGGCCAGGGCCGCGCTCGTGCCGAGCAGTGTGCGGCGTGTCCAGTGCAATTCGGTCATGGTCGTCCTCCCGGCAAATGGCCCGGGGGAGTTTCGTATTGCGGGTATGGTGGCGTCAACGGCCTTTGAATTCGGGCTTCCGTTTCTCGAAGAACGCCGTCACGCCCTCGCGCGCATCCGCGCTGGGATTGGCGATCATCACGGCCATGGCGGCATCGTTGAGCGCGCGCTCGAGCGTGGAGTCGAGGCCGTGGCGCATCATGCCCTTGGCCAGCCGCACGGCCAGCGGCGCCTTCTCCGCGATGGCGCGCGCGAACGCAAAGCTGTGTTCCCGCAGCGCGGCGGCCGGCACCACTTCCGTCACGAGGCCGAGCTTGTGCGCCTCGGCGGCGGAATAGACTTCGGCGAGCAGCGTCATCTTCAGCGCGCGGTCGAGCCCCATGACGCGCGGGAAGAACCACGCGCCGCCTTCATCCGGCAAAAGGCCGAATTTGCCGGAGGTGTCGCCAAGCTTTGCCGTGTCCGCCGCGATGCGGAAATCGCAGGCCAGCGCGAGCGTCAGCCCACCCGCCACCGCGGCGCCGTTGATCATCGCGATCACGGGCTTGTCGATGCGATGCAGCGCCGTCACCACGCGGTGCATTCCCACGCGCATCTCATGGCCGTAGCCGAGCTGCTTGGTCCTGTAGTCCGGCCGGTCGGGATCGGAGCCGCTCACGTCCCCGCCGGAGCAGAAGCCGCGCCCGGCGCCCGTGACGACCAGGCAGCGCAGGCCGTCGTCTTCCTCGTAGCGATGGAGCGCGTCCACCAGGTCGTCGCACATGGCGCCGGTATAGGCGTTCATCTTGTCCGGCCGGTTCAGCGTGACGAGCGCGATCGTGGGTTCCGGAACGTCAAACAGGATGTCGCGATAGGCCATGGGGTCTCCGCTTGGCGGGCGTGGACGGACATGGGATCATGCGCCCGGCAGCATCGCAAGGACGGGACCCATGAGCGACGACGTTCTCTATGGCGTGAAGGACCGCGTGGCGACCATCACGCTCAACCGGCCGGACCGGCTCAATGCCTATACCGGCCACATGGCCGCGGGCATCAAGGCCGCCATGGCGAAGGCGGCGAGCGACCCTGAGGTGCGCGTCATCGTGCTCACCGGCGCGGGCCGCGGCTTCTGCGCGGGCGCCGACATGGACGTGCTTTCGGGCGTCTCCGCCGCGGGCGGCGCGGGCCGCGCGGCGGCGGAAAGCACCGGCGACGATTTCAACTCCCCGCTCGGCCCCGATCTCGGCCACGAGTTCGCGGATGCGGAGCGCTTCGGCTATTTCGCGAAGACGAAGAAGCCCATCATCGCCGCGATCAACGGCCCCGTCGCGGGCATCGGTCTTGTGATGACGCTTTATGCCGACATGCGCTTCGCGGCGGACAATGCGGTGTTCACCACCTCGTTCGCCCAGCGCGGGCTGATCGCGGAGCATGGAATCTCCTGGCTGCTCCCGCGGCTGGTGGGGCAGGCGAACGCGCTCGACCTGCTCCTGTCGGCGCGCAAGATCCGGGCGGATGAGGCCCTGCGGCTCGGCCTGGTCAACAAGGTGTTCGCGGCGGATGCGTTCATGGACAACGTCATGGCCTATGCGCGCACGCTGGCCGAGACCGTGTCGCCTCGCTCGATGGCGGTGATGAAGGCGCAGGTGTGGAAAGCGAACTTCCAGGACTTCAACCAGGCGCTCGCCACCGCCGACGCCGAGATGAAGACGAGCCTCGCCGGGCCCGAATTCAAGGAGGGCGTGGCCCACTTCCTGGAAAAGCGTCCGCCGCGCTTCGCGGACATCTGAGCGCAGACCTTCAATTGGCCTGTCGTCCCGGCTCTCGCCGCGCTCGGCCGGGATGACAGGTTGGGGTGCGGGCGTCGAGCTTGTTCTTGCGGAGCATATTTCCTAGTGAACCACACGCGTCCGCCCGACTCGGCGGGCGCCTGAGGGAACACGCGGAGCCAGCATGAAGATCGTGGGCGGCAAGTGGTCGAACTGGTCGGGGGGCGTGACGTCGTCGCCGCGCGAGATCGTGGCGCCGAAGGACGAGGTGGAACTCGCCTCCGCCGTGCGCAAATCCTCAGGCCCCGTGCGCGTGCCGGGAACGGGCCACTCCTTCACACCCGTGGCGGCGACGGACGGAACGCTGATCGACCTCTCGGCCTTCACCGGTTTCCGCGGCATGGATCCCGGGCGCGAGGTGGCGACGCTGGCGGCCGCGACGCCGCTCTGGGAGGTGGGGCCGCTCCTCTGCCGCGCCGGCTTCGGCCTCAAGAACATGGGCGACATCGACCGGCAGACGCTGGCCGGCGTCGTCGGCACCGGCACGCACGGCACGGGACCCACGCTCAAATCGTTCTCCGCCGAGGTCGCGGGATTCCGGCTGGTGACGGCGGACGGCAGCGTGATCGACTGCACGGCCACGGAGAACGCGGACGTCTTCGCCGCCGGCCGCTGCTCGCTCGGCATGATGGGCGTGATGACGGAAATCTCCATGTTCGTGCGCCCCGCCTACAAGCTGATCGAAAAGAACTTCCTGATGCCGCCGGACGAGCTGTTCGCCCAGCTCGACATGCTGGTGAATTCCAACCGGCATTTCGAGTTCTTCTGGTTTCCCTACGCCGACGTCTGCGTCTGCAAATCCCTGAACGAGACGGACGGGCCCGCGCCCGATCCGCGCGACGCCGAGGCGATGCGCCAGCGCGGCGAGAAGGGCGGCTCCGGCGCCATCGCCTTCGCCGCGATCAACGAGGTGCTGCCCTACGCGCCGTTCCTGCTCGGGCCAGCGCACCGGCTGTTCTCCCAATTGATGCCGGGGCAGGGCAAGGTGCGCTGGAGCCACGAGATCTTCCCGAGCCCGCGCACCACGCGCTTCAACGAGATGGAATACGCGGTGCCTTACGCGAAGGGCCCGGACTGCGTGCGCGGGATCGTGGCGAAGATCCGCGGCGACCGGATCAACACCGGGTTCCCCATCGAATACCGCAGCGTGGCGGCGGACGATGTCTGGCTCAGCCCCTTCTACCAGCGCCCCAGCGCCACCATTGCCGTGCACCAGTACCACCGCGTGGACACGGCCCGGCTGTTCTCGGCCTGCGAGGCGATTTTCCGCCGCTACGACGGCCGCCCGCACTGGGGCAAGCGGCACACGCGGACGGCCACGGAGGTGGAGTCGCTCTACCCGCAATATGGCGCTTTCAGGGCCGTGCGGCGCAAAATCGACCCCGCGGGGAAGTTCTTGAATCCGCATCTGGCGGCTATATTTGAGTGAGACTTGGTCTCACCAGGGGAGACGGGCCATGCGGCGGCGCCTATGGATGCTGAGCTTTGCCGCGCTTTCGGGCGCGTTCGCGAGTTTCTTCATCGTGGACGAGAACTATCTCCTCGGCGCGGCGATGGGCGCGCTCGCGGGCGTGTTCGTGCTGGTGTTCCTGCGCGCCTGGCCGCACGATCTCGACCCGCGCGAGCGCAACGGCAAGCTCGTCATCAACGTGAATGTCGACGGAAGAAGCATACCGGAGAGCCGGTATGACAGGCGGGCCCGGTCTGGTCGACGCTGACCAGGATCGCGTCGCCGTCGCAATCGAGCCAGGCTTCGACAAGCTTCTGCGTGTGCCCGGAGGTTTCGCCCTTGCGCCAGACCCGGTTGCGCGCGCGCGACCAGTAGGTGACGTCGCCGGTCTTGAGCGTGGTCTCCAGCGTGTCGCGGTTCATCCACGCCAGCATCAGCACGGCGCCGGATTTGCGGTCCTGCGCCACGACGGGCACCAGCCCGTCCGCGTTGAAGACGACGGCGGAGAGGAAGTCCGCGTGGGTGAGTGTCTCGCTCATGTGCAGACGATAGGCAGCGCCCGCGTCTATTTCAAATGCGCCAGGCCCTGTTCGAGGTCGGCGATCAGGTCGTCCGCGTCTTCCAGCCCGGCATGGATGCGGACGAGCGGACCCGCCGCCTCGAACGGCCTGACGGTGCGGGTGATCCGGGCGGGGACGATGAGGCTCTCGTAGCCGCCCCAGGAATAGCCCATGCCGAAGAGTGTCAGGCTGTCCATGAAGGCTGCGAATTTCCCGTGCGCGACGGGCTTTAGTTCCACGCCGAACAGGCCGCTCGCGCCGGTGAAATCCCGCTTCCAGATCGCGTGCGCCGGATCGGTCTCCAGGCCGGGATGCAGCACGCGCGCGACTTCGGGCCGGGTGGCGAGCCAGCGGGCGAGCCTCAACCCCGTCTCCTGGTGCCGCGCCAGCCTGACCGGCATGGTGCGCAGGCCGCGCAGCGCGAGGAAGCAGTCGTCGCCGCTGGCATAGAGGCCGAGATCGGCATGCGCCTGGGCGAGGCGGGCCTTCCAGGCTTCGTTGGCCGTGACGTAGCCGATCATCACGTCCGCATGGCCGCCGACATATTTCGTGGCCGCCTGGATCGACAGGTCGGCGCCGTGGGCGAAAGCATCGAAGAACAGCGGCGTCGCCCAGGTGTTGTCCAGAAGCACTGCGGCGCCGCGCGCATGCGCCTCGCGCGCGATGGCCGGCACGTCCTGGACCTCGAAGGTGAGCGAGCCGGGAGACTCGCAGAACACGGCGCGGGTGTTGGGCCGGAAGAGCTTCGCGATGTCCGCGCCGGCCAGGGGATCGTAGTACGTCGTCTCGATCCCGTAGCGCGCGAGCGTGCGGTCGCAGAGCAGGCGCGTGGGGTGATAGCAGCTGTCCACCATCAGCAGGTGATCGCCCGCGCCCAGCACAGCCTCGAGCGCAAATGCGATGGCGCCGAGCCCCGACGGGCAGACGAAAGTCCGCGCGCCGCCCTCCAGCGCCGTGACCGCCTCCTCGAAGCTCGCCGAGCTCGGCGTGCCGCGGCGTCCGTAGAAGTAGGGCACGTCGCCCGCTTCCAGCGACGCGAGATCGCGGTAGAGGATCGTGGAGGCGCGATAGACCGGCGTGTTGACCACGCCATAGTGCTCCAGGCTCATCCGCCCGGCATGGGTGGCGATGGTATCCTTGCTGCGCGGCTTCTTCTCGTCGCTCACGGTTCTGTCAGGGCTCGCCCACCACCGGCTTCGGCACCGGCGCTTTTTCGAGGATCGGCTTGAGCGGAAAATTGAACAACCAGGTCAGCACGCCCGCGGCCGCGCCGATCGCCGCGCAGAGCAGGAAGAAGTGCACCTTGTCCATCTGGCTGAAGAAGCTGCCGATGAAGCCCTGCAGCGCGTTGCCGGTGAAGCTGGTGATGAACCACAACCCCATCATCGCGGACAGGATCTGCGGCGGCGCGACGCGCGCCACCAGCGCGAGCCCGATGGGCGACAGATAAAGCTCGCCCATCGTGATCACGGCGAAGAAGGCGAACAGCCACAGCCAGCTCGATCCGCCGGCCGGTGCGGCATAGGCCGCCACTGCCATGATCACATAGGACAGCGCCAGCATGAACAGACCCAGCGCCATCTTGGTGACGGTGGACGGCTCCTTGCCGCGCTGCGCCTGCCAGGACCAGAAACCCACGACCAGCGGCGTGAAGGCGAAGATCATGAACGGGTTGAAGGCCTGGAACCAGGTGACGGGAATTTCAATACCGGAGCCCGGGAACAGGTGGCGGTCCGTGAAGTTCTGGGCCCACAGGTTGATCGTGTTGCCCTGCTGCTCATAGGTCGCCCAGAAGAACGTCACCGGGATGCACAACAGGATGATCGCGATGACCGCCTTCCAGTCCTGCCCGGTGAGCGGCTTCTTGGCCTCGGTCTGCTTCTTGACGCGGGCCACGCGATCGGGCGGCAGCGTGCGCAGCGCGATCATGTAGATGATCTGGCCGACAACCATGCCGATGCCGGCAGCGAAGAAGCCCCATTGATAGCCGATGGATTCGCCCAGCGTGCCGCAGATCAGCGGCGAGAAGAATGCGCCCACGTTGATCCCGACGTAGAAGATCGAATAGGCGCGGTCGATGCGCGCGTCGCCCGGCTGGTAGAGGTTGCCGACCTGGGTGGAGATGTTCGGCTTGAAGAAGCCGTTGCCTACGATCAGCAGCAAGAGCCCGACGAACAGCATCTGCGGCAGCATCAGCGTGAACTCGCCGATGGCCATGATCACGCCGCCGATGATCACGCTGTAGCGCTGGCCGATCCAGTTGTCTGCGACGATGCCGCCGAAGAACGGGGTGAGATAGACCAGCGCCGTGTAGGATCCATAGATGTCCGACGAAAGCGGCTGGGTGTCGAGCGGGCGGCCCGCATTGAAGATCAGCTCGAGGGCATGCTTGACCGCGCCGTAACCGACGACATGGTCGACGGCCGGATGCAGCAGCAGATAGTCCGTCAGGTAGAGCACCAGGATCGCGCGCATCCCGTAATACGAGAAGCGCTCGGCCATCTCCGTGGTGAACAGGTAACTCAGCCCCAGCGGGTGGCCGAAAAGTTCCGGTCCGCGCCTGGCGGGCATCCCTGCAGTAGCCATCCCCTTGTTGCCCCAGCGATTCTTGTGTTTGCGGCCGGAGTGTGCCCGTGCCGCCCGGCGAAGGGAAGGGGCCGGTTCTCCGGCGCCGTCAGGGCATCTCGATGTAACGGTCTTCGCGACTGTATGGGCTGAAGCCGATGCGCTGGTAGAGGGGCAGGGCGCGCGGGTGGTCGAGCGTGCACGTGTTGACCAGCAGCTTGGAGATGGGCCGCGACCAGGCGTTCATGCAGGCATGGTAGAGGAAGAAGTAGCCCAAATGCCGGCCGACGTAGTCCGGCATCAGTCCGAAATAGGCGAGCTGGGCGACCGCGGCGTCGCGCATGTCGAGTTCGGCCATGCCGGCGGGGCAGCCTTCGACATAGAGCACATAGAGTTCGTTGCGCGGATCCTGGACGATGGGGCCGAGCTCCGCATCGCTCTTCTTGCGCCGGTCGACCCATTTATAGGCGTCGCCGATGGTGTTGTAGAGGTAGCGGTAGAAATGGAGCGGAGGCTTCTCCGCCTTCAGGATCGCGACCTTGCCGCGCGGCTGCGGCGGCGGAAGCGCGGACGGCCTGGACGTCATCTCCAGGAACGTGACCACCATGGGCACCCGCTTGCCGCCGCTGACGATCCTCATGTCTCGACTGCGCCGCGCGCGCCCCATTCGGCCCAGGAACCATCATACAGCGCGGCGTCCTTCGCGCCCAGCACCGTCAGCGCCAGGAGCGCGATGGCCGCGGTCACGCCGGAGCCGCAGGTGGTCACGGCGGGCCTGGCCGGGTCGATGCCGCGGGCGGCAAAGAGCGCTGCGAGGTCGTCGCGGGGCCTGAGCGTGCCGTCCGCCGCGACGAGCTCCGTATACGGAACGTTGGCACTCCCCGGCATGTGACCGCTCTTCACGCCGGGCCGCGGCTCGGGCTCCCGGCCCAGGAAGCGCGCGGCGCCGCGCGCGTCGACCACCTGCTCGGCCTTTGCCGACAGGTTGGCGGTCATCTGCTCGAAGCCGCGCACCAGCGCATTGTTCGGCCGCGGCGTGAAATGGCGGGGATAGGGGTGGGGGACCATGTCCTCGACGGGGCGGCCTTCCGCGCGCCATTTCGGCAGGCCGCCATCGAGCACGCTGACTTCCTCATGCCCCATCGCGCGCAGCATCCACCAGGCGCGCGGCGCGGAATAGATCCCGGCGCCGTCGTAAACGACGATCAGGTTGCCGTCGCCCAGGCCGAGCCTGCGCATGCGGCTGGCGAATTTCGGTGCCGGCGCGAGCATGTGGGGAAGCGCGGAGCGCTCGTCCGACAGATCGTCGATGTCGAAGAACACCGCGCCCGGGATGTGGGCCGACGCATATTCGGCCTTCGCGTCCCGCCCCGCCTGCGGCAGGTACCAGGACGCATCGGCGATTCGCACGTCCGGCGCGGCCAGGTGCGCGGCCAGCCATTCGGTGGAGACGAGCGGCGAAGGCGGTTTCATGTCTCGTACGGAACCTCGAGCGGGGCCGGCCGTTTCGCGAGCCACGGCGGCAGCGGCAGGTTTTTGGCTCGCAGGAATTGCGGATTGAAGAGCTTGCTCTGGTAGCGGTTGCCGTAGTCGCACAGCACGGTGACGATGGTGTGTCCCGGACCCATGTCCTTCGCCATGCGGATGGCGCCGGCGATGTTGATGCCGCTCGATCCGCCGAGGCAGAGCCCTTCATGCTCCAGCAGGTCGAACAGGATGGGCAGGGCCTCCTCGTCCGGTATCCGGTAGGCGTCGTCGATAGGAGCGCCTTCGAGGTTGGCGGTGACGCGGCCCTGGCCGATGCCCTCGGTGATCGAGGAGCCTTCCATCTCCAGCGTGCCATGCTTGATCCAGGCGTAGATGGCCGCGCCCATCGGATCGGCGGCGGCGATGCGGATCCTCGCGTCGTGCTCCTTCAGCCCGATGGCTGCGCCGCCGAGGGTGCCGCCGCTGCCGACGGCGCAGACGAAGCCGTCGAGCCTGCCGTCGGTCTGCCGCCAGATTTCCTGCGCCGTGCCTTCGATGTGGGCTTTGCGGTTGGCGACGTTGTCGAATTGGTTGGCCCAGACCGCGCCATTCTTCTCGCTGCGCGCCAATTGCTCGGCCAGGCGGCCCGAAAGCTTCACGTAATTGTTCGGGTTCTTGTAGGGAACGGCGGGCACCTCGATCAGCTCCGCGCCCAAAAGGCGCAGCGCATCCTTCTTCTCCTCGCTCTGGGTCTCCGGGATGACGATGACGGTGCGGAAGCCCATGGCGTTGCCGACAACGGCCAGACCGATCCCGGTGTTCCCCGCCGTGCCCTCCACGATCACGCCGCCGGGCTTGAGCTGCCCCCGCGCGACGGCGTCGCGCACGATGAAGAGCGCGGCGCGGTCCTTCACCGACTGGCCGGGGTTGAGGAATTCCGCCTTGCCCAGGATCTCGCAGCCGGTCAGCGCGGAGGCGCGCCCGAGCCGGATGAGCGGCGTGTTGCCGATCGCGGCGAGGGCATCGTGCTTGATGTCCATGGACAGCTGGAATGGCTTGCCCGGTGAACCTAGTGGCGCGGGGTTGGCCCTTCAAGCGCTGTGGAACATCGGATTCCACTCAAAGTGTTCTGGCCAAACAGATCTTGAAACCACGTTGACCCAGGCCGGAGCGATCCAAAAATTCTTGTGGGTCTCGTTCACAACGCGCGATTCACGTTTCGGGCGTGCCTGCGCGGGCTCGGAACGCGGTTTGTTCGCTTTTTCGGGAGAGCTGGCTCCGCGGGTAGGATTCGAACCTACGACCAGCCGGTTAACAGCCGGCTGCTCTACCACTGAGCTACCGCGGATCAGGGGCGGGCTGTCTAGCGCAGCAAATACGGCCGCGCCATAGGCAAGTCGCCCCGCCGTGAAAAAAGGGCCGGGTGTGAGCCCGGCCCCAAGGCGTTGGGTAATGGTGGGGTGTCTTCAAGGGAAGACGCTGGGGAGGATGCCAGCACAAGGTTAATAAAACCTTAACG
The DNA here is from genome assembly GCA_035499995.1 of Rhizomicrobium sp. Classification (GTDB taxonomy): domain Bacteria; phylum Pseudomonadota; class Alphaproteobacteria; order Micropepsales; family Micropepsaceae; genus Rhizomicrobium. Next base: position 109,718 of record DATJXR010000028.1, read on the forward strand.
CCGGGTACAAAGATTAGGGGTAACCCGAATCAACCATGCCAGATGTGGCGCTATCCGACGGTCCCCTCGACCCGGACGGTGTAGTCGCTGCACGACCTTGGCCCGACGGGCGAATTGAGACTCTTCGCGGTGTCGGTCTTCGCTCCCGTGGGCGGGAAATCGATAACCATGGTCCCGACGGGCGTGGTGTCGAAATCGGCATGGACGTCGATTTCGACCTTGCCGAGATCGCGCGCGCTGAAATTGTTCAATTGGGCATTGGCCAGGATACAGCCGGAATCGGTATCTTCCAGCCAGAGATCCACGGAATATTCCGGGAATTCAAAGTGCTGAAGCGGGTCGCCGGCCAACGCCGGAACCGGCGCCGGCCAACAGATCAGGCCCGCCGCGACGGCTGCCGCTCCAATCAAGAAACGCATGACTGCCACTCGCCCAGACCACCGATAATAACATCGCGGCCGGGCCAGCTCAGCAGGCCGGGCGGGAAAATCGCGCGGTGAGGCCGGAAGGCCACGCAGTCCGCGGAACGGCGCCGGTCTTCGCGGGCTGCCCAGGGCGGCCGAGCGGCGTCTGGCTTCCGAAGTGCTCGAGCTTCGCCATCGAGGTTCCGCCACCGACTGAAGCGGCGTCCATATCGGTCCCGGCGCGACGCCGTTCACGCGGATGCCTGCCCGGCCAGCTCCTTGGCGAGCGACTTCACGAAATTCATCGTCGCTGCTTTCGTCTGCGCGTAGTCGTAAAGGTCGGGCGAGGGACCGCAGGCCTGTTCGGACGCCGTCGCGATGATCGGCGATCGACGCGCAATTCTGCTGGCGCGCCGCATTGCGCGTTCGGGCAATTCGCAGGCTTGAGGCCAGGCCGGAAGATCCGGCGTTAAACATTTGACATTTCTGTGAAAACTGGAGGCCACGCCCGGAATTGAACCGGGGTACGCGGATTTGCAGTCCGCTGCGTCACCACTCCGCCACGTGGCCCAGGGGCGGCGGCTATAACAGACAGGCGCCGCCAGCGGCAACCGGGCTGCCGGGTTTCCCCTTTTCGGCGCCCGGCCCGATGTGCACAGTCGGGGGGCCGCGAGGCGCGGCATTCGTGGGTGCGAGGAGGATCGTATGAGCATGCGTTATTGGGCCGTTGGGCTCTTGGCCGCCGCCGCCGCCGTCGCGGGACCGGCATTGGCCGGCCACGGCAAGGCCGGCCTGTGGGACGTCACCGTGCGGATGAGCATGCCGAACATGCCGCAGATCCCCCCGGACCAGCTCGCCAAGATGAAGGCCATGGGCGTGAGCGTGCCCAACGGCAACACCATGACCGTGCAGCACTGCATGACCGAAGCCGAGGTGATGGCCGACAAGCCGCCCCAGATGCAGCAGAACCAGGACTGCTCCATGCAGGACATGAAGCAGAGCGGCAATTCGTTCAGCGCCGAGATGGTGTGCAAGGGCCCCGAGATGCAGGGCAACGGGCACTTCCAGGTGACCTACGACAGCGACTCGCACTATGCGGGCTCGATGGCATTCTCCGGCATGTCGCACGGCCATCCCACCACCATGACCAACAATTTCGAGGGCCGCTGGGTTTCGGCCAGCTGCGGAAACGTTGGCCATTGAGCCGCCGGCCGGTGGGGCGGGCGCGCTGGCCGCGCTGCTGCGCGACGCGCGCCGCGCCGTCGTCTTCACCGGCGCAGGGATCTCGACGGAATCCGGCATCCCGGATTTCCGTTCGCCCGGCGGCATCTGGACCAAGATGGCGCCGATCGACTTCCAGAACTTCGTCGCGTCCGCCGCCATGCGCAAGGAAGCCTGGCGGCGGCGCTTCGCCATGGAAGAGACGTTCGCCAGGGTGAGGCCGAACGAAGGCCACAAGGCCGTGGCCGAACTCGTGGGCCGCGGCACCGTCGGCCACGTCGTCACCCAGAACATCGACAACCTGCATCAGGATTCCGGCGTGCCCGGCGAGCGGGTGATCGAGTTGCACGGCAACACACGCTACGCCAAATGCCTGGATTGCGGCGCACGCCATGAACTCGCGCCGATCCGTGCCCATTTCGAGGCACAAGGCGAGCCGCCGGATTGCGGGGCCTGCGGCGGCATCCTCAAGACCGCCACGATTTCGTTCGGCCAGGCCATGCCGGAACCGGAGATGATCCGGGCGGAAAAGGCCACGCGCGAATGCGACCTCTTCGTCGTCCTCGGCTCCTCGCTGGTCGTCTACCCGGCGGCCGGCTTTCCGCTGATGGCCAAGCGGGGCGGGGCGCGGCTTGTCATCGTCAACCGCGAGCCCACCGAGCAGGACGACTACGCCGACCTCGTCCTGCATGATGAAATTGGCCCCACCATGCGTGAGGCTGTTAACGCCTTATAATTCGATTGTCGCCATGCTCGGCATGGCTAGTATCGGCCCGATTCGACCGCACGCCAGGAGTCCCCCGTGTTCCGCCTCGACGAGGAAAAAGACGACGAAAAAGGCAATGACAGCGCCGCGCCGGAGCTCGCGCAATCCCCGGTCGCCAAGGCCCTGTTCAAATCCCGCACGGTGCTGATTTTCGGCGACATCGACATGAAGCTCGCCGAGCGCGTCACCGCGCAGCTGCTCGCGCACGCGGCGGAAGGCGATAGCGACATCCGCGTGATCATCAATTCGCCCGGCGGCCACGTGGAGTCCGGCGACACCATCCACGACGTGATGCGCTTCGTCGGCCCGCGGGTGAAGATGATCGGCACCGGCTGGGTGGCGAGCGCCGGCGCGCACATCTACCTGGGCGCCGAGAAGGAAAACCGCTACTGCCTGCCCAACACCCGCTTCCTGCTGCACCAGCCGCTCGGCGGCGTGCGCGGCCAGGCCTCGGACATCTCCATCGAGGCCGAGGAGATCATCAAGATGCGCGAGCGCATCAACCGCGTCATCGCGCGCGAGACCGGCCAGCCCTACGAGAAGATCGTCAAGGACACCGAGCGCAATTTCTGGATGGGCGCCGAGGCCGCGAAAGCCTATGGCATCGTCTCCAGGATCGTGAACCGCGCGGACGAGGTGTGAGGGACGGAGCACGGAATACAGGCATCGGATCGACGATTGTTCCTGATCCCCGTATTCCGTGGCCTGTCTTCCGGGGCGCATGGCGAACTCCCAGCTTGCGACGCACTCGGCTGGCGCCCCCTGGTGGCGCGGCGCCGTCATCTATCAGATTTATGTCCGCAGCTTCGCGGACGGGAACGGCGACGGGCAGGGCGATTTCGCGGGGCTCATCGGAAAGCTCGACTATCTCGCATCGCTGGGCATCGACGCGATCTGGCTGTCGCCGATTCATCCTTCGCCCAACCGGGACTGGGGCTACGACGTCTCCGACTACGATGGCGTCCATCCGGACTACGGCACGGACGCCGATTTCGACCGGCTGCTCGCGGAGGCGCACCGGCGCGGGCTGAAGGTGATGACCGACGAGGTGCTGGCGCACACCTCCGACGAGCACGCCTGGTTCCTCGACAGCCTGAAGTGCGGAGCGAAGTCGGACTGGTATGTGTGGCGCGATCCCAGGATCGACGGCACGGCGCCGAACAACTGGCTGTCCGCATTCGCGGGGCCGGCCTGGGCCTATCAGCCGATGCGCCGGCAATACTATCACCACAAATTCCTGCGCCAGCAGCCGAAGCTGAATTGGCGCAACGCGGAGGCCAGGGCCGCCGCGCTTGCCGTGCTCGAGCGCTGGCTCAAGCGCGGGGTGGACGGCTTCCGCCTCGACGTCGCCAACGCCTATCTCCATGACGACGCGCTGACGGACAATCCGTCCGTGCCCGAAAGCGAGCGCACCGCGCACAGCTGGATGCATGCGCCGAACCTCCAGCGTCACTGGCACGACTCCAACCTCGTCGAGGAGATCGAGGCGCTGGACGAGATCCGCCGCACGGTGGACCGCCATCCGGGCCGCTTCGTGATGGGCGAGTTCTCCGAGGAGCCGGAGCGCTGCGGCTGTTTCGCGCCGTCCGACAAGGGGCTGCACTCCGGCTACTCGTTTCCGCTGCTGGACGCGCGCAGGCTCGGCCCGGATTTCATCCGCAGGCATTTCGCCATGCTGGCGCGGCATCCGGGGCATTGGCCAGCCATCGCGTTCTGCAACCACGATGTCATGCGCACGCTGACGCGTTTCGGCGGCCCGGACGCGCCACCCGCGCTGGCGAAATTGATGCTGACGCTGCTGCTTTCGCTCAAAGGCACGGCGCTGATCTATCAGGGCGAAGAGCTCGGCCTGCCGCAGGCGAGCCTCGCGCGCGATCAGCTGAGGGACCCCGTCGGCGACCTCTACTATCCCTACACCGGCGGGCGCGACGGCTGCCGCACGCCGATGCCATGGGATGCGGATGCGCCCCATCTCGGCTTCTCGGCGGGCGCGCCGTGGCTTCCGGTTTCGCCGCTGCATCGTCCGCTTGCCGTCTCGTGCCAGGAGAAAGAAGCGGGTTCGACGCTTGGGTTCGCGCGCGCGCTTCTCCGCGCGCGGCGCGAGAGCATGGCGCTGCGGCTCGGCGAGATCGAATTCCTCGACGTGCCCGCGCCCGCGCTGGCTTTTACGCGCACCCACGAGGCCGCGCGCACGCTCTGTCTCTTCAACATGAGCGCGGGCGTGGCGACCACGGATGCACCGGGCGGGACCGAAACGATTTCCTGCGGCGAAGCGCGACGGTCAGGCGGCGCGTGGCATCTGGGGCCCTACGCCGCCTGGATCGGCCGGCTTTAGGGCGATTTGGCGGCGGGACAGGTGGAGACCGGGTGCCACCTGATCGCGGTGAGATGTGTCGAACCCGCGGGGCAACTGCTCGAGTCGCCCGGGGTGCCGGTGCCTTCGATCATCTGCCCCAGCATCGGCTTCGGCTGCGCCTTGGAGACCTCGTAGGTCGTATCGCCCGCATTCGCCGGTTTCACGACGATGCATTCCGAGGCGTGGACCTTCACGACCGTGCCGCAAAAGCTCGCGGTCGCGTCCTGGGCATTCGCGGTGGAAAGACCCAGCAATGAAACGCACGCAGCCGCGCCAAGCAGAAACTTTTTCAAGGCATCCTCCTCTTTGTCGAATCGAGCTTAGGTCGAAAGACGAGAGGCTGGCAAAGGCGCCATCATGTTGCGTTCGCGAACGCGGCCAGCACCGCCTCGATGGGCAAGAGCACGCAGCGGTGGCGGTTGCGATGCTGTGTCGCGCCTTCGAACACGGCGTAGGCGTCGAACGGCGGGGCAGGCGCCGCCGCTTTTTCGATCAGCATGGATGCGATCTCGTTCGCCAGCGCCGCGACCTGCGCTTCGCTGGCGCCGGTCAGCGCCTGGCCCAGGATCGACGCGGAGGCCTGGGCCAGCACGCAGGCCCTTGTGTCATGCGCGATGCCGGCGATGCGGCCGCCCTGCAGCTTCAATTCGACGTGGACCTTGTCGCCGCAGGCGGGGTTGAAGGCGTCGCCCGCGGCATCGGGCGCGTCGAGGCGGCCCGCACCGTGCGCGTCCGCGGCCAGCCGGAGCAGTTCCTTCCTGTAGAGCGGGTCGCTCATGCGAAGCGCAGCGTGGCGACGGCCTGCGCGGCGAGGCCCTCGCGGCGTCCCGTGAAGCCCATGCCTTCGGTCGTGGTCGCCTTGACGCTGACGCGGCCGACCTCGATCTCCAATATCTCCGCGATGCGCGCGCGCATGGCTTCGCGATGCGGCGATACTCTGGGCCGCTCGCAGATCAGCGTGACGTCGCAATGGGCGATGGTGGCGCCCGCCTCCTTTGCGAGCTTCAACGCGTGGGCGAGGAAGCGGCCGGAGGGCGCATCTTTCCATTCGGGACCGGATGGCGGGAAGTGCTGGCCGATGTCGCCCGCGCCGATGGCGCCGAGGATGGCGTCGGTCAGCGCGTGCAGGCCTGCGTCGGCGTCCGAATGGCCCTCGAGGCCGCGGTCGTGCGCTATCTTCACGCCGCACAGCCAGAGGTGATCGCCCGGCGCGAAGCGGTGCGCGTCGAAGCCCATGCCGGTGCGGAACTCCGCGCCGCTGCCGAGCAGGCGTTCGGCGGCGGCGAAATCGGCGCGCGTGGTGATCTTCATGTTCGTATCTTCGCCCGTCACCGCGGCGATCTTCAATCCCGCGATTTCCGCCAGCGCCATGTCGTCGGTCAGGCCGCGCCCGGCGAAGGCGCGATGCGCCTCCAGGATCGCGGCGAAGCGGAATCCCTGCGGCGTCTGGGCGCGCATCAGCCCGTCGCGCGGAACGGTCGTCCATGTGCCCTCGGTTTCGCGCTTCAGGGTGTCGGCCACCGGCAGCATCGGGATCGCGGCGTCGGCGCCCTCGAGCGCGGCGATCACCCGGTCGATCAGCGCCGGCGAGGCGAGGGGGCGCGCCGCGTCGTGGATCAGCACCAGGTCGGGCGACTGCGCGGACAGCGCCGTCAGCCCGTGCAGCACCGAATGCTGGCGCGTGCTCGCGCCGGCGACCGGGGGGAGCAGGTCGATGCCCGCGGTCGCGGCGACGTAACGTTCGTGATCGCCGGCGCCGATCACCACCTGGGTCGCCGCGACGGCGGGATGGCGCGCGAACGCCTCCACGGCCTGGCGCAGGACCGGCCGGCCGGCCAGCGGCCGGTATTGCTTGGGCACGCCGGCGCCCGCGCGCGCGCCGCGGCCGGCGGCGACGATCAGGGCGGCAATTCGGAGTTTGCGCGTCATGCTGGCGCCTTATGGCATTTGCGGGCTTATGCTGCACCGCAAAAAGATCGTTGCCATCGCCTATGCCTAGGGTATGATCATTTATCGGGAGTGCACAACTTATAGGCAACAGGTGGGCGCGGAGAACTTCGACAAGACGCCTTCGCAGATCGTGTCGGCTCTGCCGACGCCGATGCTGCTGATCGGCGCGGACCGGCACATCCTTTATGTGAACCCCGCCGCGGAGCAGTTCTTCGAGACGGGCGCCGGCCACCTCATGCGCCAGAGCCTGGCGGACATCGTGCCGTTCGGCAGCCCCATCGTGCAGGCGCTGGACCAGGCGCGGGGGCGCGGTTCCTCGGTGGGCGAGCGCGACGTCGATCTCTCCATGCCGCGCCACGGCGAGCGCATCGCCGACGTGACCGCGACGCCGGTGAGCGAGCCGGAAGGCGCGGTGCTCATCGTGCTGCACGAACGCGGCTTCGCCCAGCGGCTGGACCGCCAGCTCCACCACCGCAGCGCCGTGCGCTCGCTGAACGGCATGGCGGCGGTGCTGGCGCACGAGATCAAGAACCCGCTCGCCGGGATCCGCGGCGCGGCGCAGCTGCTCGAGGACAGCGTGCCCGAAGGCGAGCGCGGGCTCACCCAGCTCATCTGCCAGGAAAGCGACCGCATCTCCGCCCTCATCGACCGCATGGAGGTGTTCGGCGACACCCGCGCCAGGCCGCGCGGCGCGGTGAACATCCACGAGGTGCTCGACCGGGTGCGCAAGGTGGCGGACACGAGCTTCGCCCGCGACATCGCCATCGTCGAGGCGTTCGATCCCTCTCTGCCGGAGGTGCTGGGCGACCGCGATCAGCTGGTGCAGGTGTTCCTCAACCTCGTGCGCAACGCCGCCGACGCCGTGCCCGAACGGGGCGGGGAGATCGTGCTGGCCACGGCGTACCGTCCCGGCATGAAGGTGAGCGCCGGCGCCTCCGGCGCGCGCACCGGCCTGCCGCTGGAAGTGACGGTGCGCGACAACGGACCGGGCATCCCCGCCGACCTCAGGCCCAGCATCTTCGATCCGTTCGTGACCACCAAGCCGCGCGGCAGCGGGCTGGGCCTGGCGCTCGTCGCCAAGATCGTGGGCGATCACGGCGGCGTGGTGGAGTGCGACTCGGTTCCGGGCCGCACGGTCTTCCGCGTGCTGCTTCCGAAGGCCGGGGACTGAGCCATGGTCGCCACCATCCTCATCGCCGACGACGACGCCGCGATCCGCACCGTGCTGACCCAGGCGCTGGGCCGCGCCGGCTACGACGTGCGCACCACCGGCACGGCCGCGGGACTGTGGCGCGCGGTGTCGGGCGGGGAGGGCCAGCTCGTCATCACCGACGTGGTGCTGCCCGACGAGAACGGCTTCGACATCATCCCGCGCATCAAGCATATCCGCCCCGACCTGCCGATCGTGGTGATGAGCGCGCAGAACACTATCCTGACCGCCATCACGGCGGCGGAGCGCGGCGCCTTCGACTACCTGCCCAAGCCCTTCGACCTGAAGGAGCTGATCGCGGTCGTCCAGCGCGCGCTCGCCATGCCGCGCGGCAGGCGCGCGCCCATCCGCGAGCACGGCGAGGACAAGCTGCCGATCATCGGCCGCTCGCCCTCCATGCAGGAGATCTACCGCGTCATCGCGCGGCTCACCCAGAGCGACCTCACCGTGATGATCATGGGCGAGAGCGGCACGGGCAAGGAGCTGGTCGCGCGCGCGCTGCACGATTACGGCAAGCGCCGCCACGGCCCGTTCGTCGCCGTCAACATGGCCGCGATCCCCAAGGAACTCGTCGAGAGCGAGCTCTTCGGGCACGAGCGCGGCGCCTTCACCGGCGCCACCAACCGCGGCATCGGCCGCTTCGAGCAGGCCGAGAGCGGCACGCTGTTCCTCGACGAGATCGGCGACATGCCGATGGAGGCGCAGACGCGGCTGCTGCGCGTGCTGCAGCAGGGCGAATACACCACGGTGGGCGGGCGCACCGCGATCAAGACCGACGTGCGCATCGTCGCCGCCACCAACCGCGACCTGCGCCACCTGATCCAGCACGGCCTGTTCCGCGAGGATCTCTATTACCGCCTGAACGTGGTGCCGCTGCGCCTGCCGCCGCTGCGCGAGCGCAGCGAGGACATCGCGGACCTCGTGCGCCACTTCCTCGCGCGCGCCGAGGAGGAGGGCCTGCCGCACAAGCGCCTCGACGGCGAGGCGATGGATCTGCTGCGGCAATACCGCTGGCCGGGAAACGTGCGCGAGCTGGAGAACCTCATCCGCCGCATGGCGGTGCTGCAGTCGGGCGACGTCATCACGGCCGCCGCCATCCAGGCGGAACTGAAGGAGCCGCCCCGGCCCGCGTCCGCCGGCGCGGAGGACACGCTGTCGGCCGCCATCGAGCGCCATCTCACCCGCGCCTTCGCGGAAGCGGGCGAGGCCCTGCCGCCGCCCGGGCTCTACGACCGGGTGCTGGAGGAGATGGAGCGGCCGCTGCTCTCGCTCTGCCTCGCCGCCACGCGGGGCAACCAGATCCGCGCCGCGCACCTCCTGGGGTTGAACCGGAATACTTTGCGCAAGAAGATCAGGGACTTGGGGCTTGAAGTCTTTCGCGGGCTGAGGACTGGCTGATCCAAGACATACCCCAAGCATCACTCGGCGGTTTCTTTCCGCTTCATTGAACGGACGCGCCCGGCTGCTATGCTGCCCCTGTGACGGGCGGCGGATGGCGCGCAGAACGCGCGGCACGGTCCGCCCGCCGGGGAGGACATCATGACGTTCCGTTTCCGCAGCGCCGCGATCGCCGCGGCCGCCATCGCCGCATCGGGGCTGGTGATTTCGTTCGGCGCGCTCGCCGCGAAATCCAACGAGGGCCCGCAGGTCGAATACGTTCCGGCCAATTCTAGCCCGCCGCCGCCCGCCGGCCTCAAGGTCACCTGCATGAACGGCCCCAACACGCTGCAGTCCGCCAAGACCTGCCCGGTGCTCAAATACCTGGGCGACACGACCTGGGCCTACAGCTACATCGACAACCGCGTTTCGCTCGCCTTCGTGACCTACGATTCCAGGAACAACGTGGTGCTCAACCAGAACAAGGACGGCGCGCGCTACGTCTGGAACATGATCTCCAGCTACAACACCAGGACGGTGCAGGCCTTCGGCCAGGCCAACCAGTACGTCACGCTGAACTGGAGCGACCTGGTGCCGCCGCCCACCGTCGTGGCGGTGGCGTCGAACTCCATCCCGTCGGTGCCGTCCGGTCTCAAGGTCACCTGCATGGTCAACGGCCAGAGCCTGCAACCGGGCTCCACCTGCCCGGTGGCCAAGGTGGGCAACTACACCACCTGGGCGCTGAGCTACATCGACAACCGCGTTTCGCTCGCCTTCGTCACCTTCGACGGCAAGGGCGCGGTGGTGCGCAACGTCGAAGCGCCGGGCACGCGCTATGTCTGGCAGATGACGGTCAACACCGCGAACAAGACCGTCGTCGCCACCGGCCAGGGCAACGCCACCGTCAGCACCCCCTGGTCCAATCTCGGCCCCGCCACACCCGCGCACTGAGCGGAGTTCTCGCCGTTCGTTCCTTCCCCGCGCCGGCGGAGAAGGAGAAGGCAAGACACACCAAAGCCCTGGACCATCGCGATGGCCAGGGCTGGATGTGATCTCCCTTGGGCCGGCGGCGTGACGGAGGCTAGGCCGTCAGCCGCATCGCCCGTGTGGAGTCTCCACGGCTTGCATGCGCGGGAGGGATCTTCGCC